>NZ_JALOCF010000073.1 GCF_023227905.1 Methylobacter sp.
GTGCGATCCAGTCTATCGAGTCGATCAGGGTGCCGTCCCAATCGAATATGATTAAATCAAACCTGTTCTTCATGTTTTAACAAATCTTCCAATTGTTGCGGCAATGGCGCCAGAATGGTTAGCTGCACGCCGGTAACCGGGTGCTGAAACTTCAACTTTTCCGCATGCAGGAACATTCGCTTATAGCCTCGGGTTTTAAATTTGCGGTTGATTTCATCCAGTCCATAACGCTCGTCGCCGACGATCGGATGCCCAAGACTGGCGGCGTGAACGCGGATTTGATGGGTGCGTCCGGTCTTGGGCGAAGCCTCAACCAACGTCGAATCGTTAAATAACTTCAAGCGCCGAAACAGCGTCTCCGCCTCTTTGCCGGATTGGCTGATCACAACCATACGCTCACCGCCTTTGCTGACATTTTTTAGCAAGGGCGCGTTGACTATCAATTTTTTCCTGGCCCATTGCCCGGCCAGCAAGGCCAGATAAGTCTTGTGGATGTCATCGTCGCGAAACAGCTCATGCAAGAGTTTCAAAGTGCTACGTTTTTTAGCAATCATCAGGCAGCCGGAGGTATCTTTGTCGAGTCGATGCACCAACTCTAAAAAGCGCGCCTCGGGTCTTAGCAAGCGCAACCCTTCAATAATGCCGGAACTGACGCCACTGCCGCCATGCACGGCATAACCGGCCGGTTTATTGACGATCAAAAAGCCCTCGTCTTCAAATAAAATCCCCTGCTGCAATGCCGCTTGCAAACCCTGAGGCACATACGATTCTTCGCTGCGTTCGGCCACTCTGACCGGAGGAATTCTGACGATATCGCCTGTAGCCAGACGGTATTTGACATCGACGCGGCCTTTATTGACCCTTACCTCGCCTTTACGGACGATCCGGTAAATTCGGCTTTTAGGCACGCCCTTTAAGCGGGCAATTAAAAAGTTGTCCAATCGTTGATCGCAATTCTCTTCGGTAATTTCTATCAGTTGAACTTTGGGGGTTACGGTTTTTTCTTCACTATTCATAGTGTAAATAATACCAGCATCTGCTTATGATTGATTCTTTAAATTGATGTATAGTAATAAGGTTGCTATATTAAGTAAGTTTTTAATATAAAAAAACATGCTTTTGCTCTGCTGTTTTCGCTAACGAGACTGCCTTGAGCACTACTCGATGATGATTAAAACGGCGCTGGATCACCAGGCTGACTCATCATTGTAAGATTTTCGGGTTCATCGTTCGACCCTAGACGAACGATTTATAACTCCTGTTTAAGACGGAATTTACAACCAAGACTGAAAAAGAATATTTATTTGCTTAGACTCTGCCCGTGCAGCTATCCCTGATCTTCGCCTAAGTAAAGAGCGGGATACCAATAACAACACGCAGAAACGGAACACAAAACCGTAAAAACTAAGATATGTAGAAGTGCTTTAGTAGCCCTACACAAACACGATGACCCAAACCAGTCTGTTCAGTAAAATCTGGCCATGGAGCAGGACACAACAAGGAATATTGAATGAAAAGAATGCTTATCAACGCTACGCAGCCTGAAGAACTGCGAGTCGCTTTGGTAGACGGTCAAAAACTATATGATTTTGACATAGAAGTACCTTCGAAAGAACAAAAAAAGTCAAACATTTACAAAGGGATAGTAACCCATGTAGAACCCAGCTTAGAAGCCGCCTTTGTAAACTACGGCGCTGAAAAACACGGCTTTTTACCTTTCAAAGAAATCTCTCCGCTCTACCGTCAACTACAAGATGGCGTCGAAAACGATGGCCGTCGCCCTGCCATCAAAGACCTGATTAAAGAAGGCCAGGAAATCGTTGTTCAGATTGAAAAAGAAGAACGCGGCAATAAAGGCGCAGCTTTAACCACCTATATCAGTTTGGCCGGCACCTATCTGGTGTTGATGCCCAACAACCCTAAAGCCGGCGGTATTTCGCGGCGCATAGAAGGCGACACCCGTAGCGACCTGCGCGAAGTGATGGCGGCGCTTGAGATTCCTGAAAGCATGGGACTCATTGTTAGAACGGCCGGATGCGGCAAAAACGTTGAAGAATTGCAATGGGACTTGAATTATTTGCTGCAACTCTGGGAAGCCATAGAACGCTCTGCCGAAGAGCACGCGGCGCCGTTCCTGGTCTTTCAGGAAAGTAACGTTATCATCAGGGCTTTGCGCGACCATTTGCGCGGCAATATTGACGAGATTCTGATCGACAGCGAAGACGCCTTCAAACTGGTGCAAAATTTCTTGAAGCAAGTCATGCCGCACTTTTTGCCCAAGGCAAAACTGTATCAGGATGCCGTTCCCCTGTTTAACCGTTACCAGATTGAATCCCAAATTGAAGTGGCTTACGGTCGTGAAGTTTCACTGCCGTCAGGCGGCTCGATCGTCATCGACCACACCGAAGCGTTGACCTCGATCGACATCAACTCCGCACGCGCCACCAAAGGCAGCGACATTGAAGAAACCGCGCTGAATACCAACCTGGAAGCGGCCGATGAAATTGCCCGCCAACTAAGGCTGCGCGATTTGGGCGGCCTGTTTGTTATCGACTTCATTGACATGATGTCTAACAAGAACCAGAAAGCCGTTGAAAATCATCTGCGCGACGCGCTTAAAATCGACCGCGCCCGCATTCAGACCAGCCGCATTTCGCGTTTCGGCCTGCTGGAAATGTCCAGGCAAAGAATGCGTCCTTCGTTGGGCGACTCGACTCAACTGCCCTGCCCGCGCTGCAAAGGCCAAGGCACGATTCGCAATGTAGAATCGGTCGCACTTTCCGTACTGCGCATTCTCGAAGAAGAAGCGATGAAAAAAGGCACGGAAAAAGTGATTGCCCACTTGCCCATCGAGTGCGCGACCTTTCTGTTAAACGAAAAACGCAGCGCCATTGAGCAGATTGAAAACAGGCTGAAAGTCGGCATCGTGATCCTGCCCAGCAAGCATTTAGAAACACCAGCCTACGACATTGAACGCATCAAGGAAAAAGAGGCTGGCGAGAACGGCAAAGCCAGCTACTTACAGATCAAAGCGGAAGACATCACTATTCCTGAATTTGCCCAGCAGGTAAAACCGAGCGCAACAAAAGCGGCAGTCAAGGAATTCCTGCATGACTCTCCTGCGCCGGTACAAAACAAAAGCGAATCAGCCAGCCTGATTCAACGCTTCTGGCATAAACTGGTAGGTTCCAGCGCAACGCCAAATGCAACGGCAGTGCAGACCACTGAAAGAACCAGGCCGACTGACGAGGGCCAACAGGCCAAAAGCAGAGACAACAGACAAGGTCAGGGACAAAACCAGGAAAGAGGACGCGGCCGCGGCCGCGGCCGTGGCCGTGGACGCGGCCAAAACGGTCATAAAGAGCAAGTTCAAACACTGGAACAAGGACAAGGACAAGCACCAAAACCAAAACCGGAACAAAATGCAGAGTCGCCTCGTCAAAACCGCCCTCCACGCGGCCAAGGCAGAAACGTAAAGCGCAACCTAGAACCGGGCAATATACCCGCAACGAAAACCGAAGAAGTTAAGAGTGAAGCGGTCGAAGCTGTTGAGGTTATTTCAACTGCGCCGGAAGCAATTACTACTGCGGTTGCCGGAGAACGCGAACACCCCAAAAGAAACAATGCCAGAAGAGGGCCGAATCGTAGAAGACCGCGCAACCCGAACTACAAAAAACCTGAAACGGAAGGCGATTCAAATAATTCGCATGAAGCAACTGGCGTAAGCAATGATGAATCGCGCCCAGCCCCCCGTTCTTATGACAATGACTTTGCGGAAAGAACAGAGCGCCCGGAGCCTCAGGCTGATAATTCCAGCCAGGCCAACCCTGTAAGCCATCAGGATTCGGAAGCTAGAAAACCGGCTACTCCCGCTGAACCAGCGCCAAAGCCAGTTGAAGCGGCACCAAAACCAGTTGAAGCGGTAAGACAAGAAACGGAATAACTGATCGCATCAGCTTAAAATCTTTCGCCGCGAAGACACGAGGAAGCTAAAACTTCGTGTCTTCGCGGCGAATTACTTTTAAATGCTTCTACCTATACTTAACCTCTACAGCATCCTTTCCCAATAACATTCTCAACCGCGCCACCAATTCATCGGTGGGATGGACGCGCCACTCATCACCCAGTTGTAGATCGGCTTTCGCAACCTTTGATGTATAACCGATACCCACCGGACAGCCGCCGCCCTTAAAAGGCTCCAGAACCGCAATCAACTTCGTCACAAAACCAAGGTATTCAGGCTCATCGTCTGCCGCACTCCACACCAGCCGGATGCTCCTGGCAAAAACTTCCCTAGCCTGCTCCATGTTATAGAGCTTTTCGACCGTTAAGCGTAACGTTCCCAAGTAATCGTCAACACCCACTGCCCCTTCGGCAATCAACAGACTGTCGCGAGAGAAAATACCCCGATATTTTTCATAAACCTCACCAAAAGCCGCAATTTCAAGCCTGCCGGTTCGGTCATCAATCGTTGCAAAGCCCATGGTCTTACCGCTCTTGGTCTGGCGGGTGCGCACCTCAACGACTAAACCGGCTGTTCGGGCTTCCATTTTCCTGCTTTTGGATCGCTCCACATTGGACAGCAGCGATTCTATGGTTCCGTTGGTAAACTGCCTTAACTCGGCCTCGTATTGGTTTATCGGATGCCCGGTTAAAAACAAACCCAGAACCAGCTTTTCAGCAGCCAGCCGTTCATTTTCCGACCAAGGCTCAACCACAGTGGCATAAGCATGGGCATCGTCGATATTTTCGACATTAACAGCCAGGCCGAACAAATCGTTCTGGCCGGTTTGCGCATTCTTGCCGTGCTGTTCGGCGACTTTTAATGCAGTCGGCAATTCTGCCAAATGACCGGCCCGGTTATCGTCGAACTCATCGAAAGCTCCGGCGCGTATCAAGGCTTCCAGCACTCGCCGGTTGAATTTGCGCAAATCCACCCGCTTGCATAAATCGTACAGACCGGAAAACGGCCCGTTCGCTTCCCGCTCGACCAGCATTTCTTCAATGGCCGCCTCGCCTACTCCTTTTAGCGCACCCAAGCCATAGACGATCTGGCCTTCGTCATTAACCGTGAACTTGTATTTGGAAACATTGATGGTCGGCGGAAGAATGTCCAGCTTCATCTGCCGACATTCTTCGATCAAGATCACCACCTTATCGGTGTTATCCATATCGGCGGACATCACCGCAGCCATGAACTCGGGCTGATAATGGGCTTTCAGCCAGGCAGTTTGATAGGCGACCAGCGCATAAGCGGCGGAATGCGATTTATTGAAACCGTAACCGGCGAATTTCTCCATCAAGTCGAACACGTAAGTGGCGGTTTCTGCCTCGACCTGATTTTGCACCGAGCCGGACATGAATTTATCCCGCTCCTTGGCCATTTCCTCCGGCTTTTTCTTGCCCATCGCCCGGCGCAGCATATCCGCGCCGCCCAAGGTGTACAGCGCCATTTCACGGGCGATTTGCATCACCTGCTCCTGGTACAAAATAACGCCGTTGGTCGGTTTTAAAATCGGTTCCAGCAACGGATGCGCGTACGAGGCTTGGGCCCCGTGCTTGACGTTGATGTAGTCGTCCACCATGCCCGATTCCAAAGGCCCCGGACGGAACAGCGCCACCAGCGCGATAATGTCGTCGAAACAGTCGGGCTTGAGCTTTTTGATCAGCTCTTTCATACCGCGCGATTCCAGCTGGAACACGGCCGTGGTCTGGGCGGCGGTTAGCAGTTTGTAGGAAGCCGGATCATCCCTGGGAATGGTCGTTATATCGACAGGCGGTTTGCCCAGTTTTTGTTGCTTGGCGTTAATGTCCTGCAAGGCCCAGTCGATAATGGTCAACGTACGCAGTCCCAAAAAGTCGAACTTGACCAGACCGACCGCTTCCACGTCATCCTTGTCGAACTGGGTGACCAGGTTATTGCCGTCCTGATCGCAATACAGCGGCGTAAAATCGGTCAGCTTGGTCGGCGAAATCACCACGCCCCCGGCATGTTTACCGGCGTTTCTGGACGTACCTTCCAGCGACAGCGCCATATCGATCAGCGCCTTGACTTCCTCCTCGGTGTCATAAAGCTGCTTCAGCTCGGGGCTGTCGCTTAGCGCTTTAGTCAGCGTCATGCCGATTTCAAACGGGATCAGCTTGGCCAGCCGATCGACGAAACCGTACCCGAAACCCAGCACCCGGCCGACATCGCGGATAACCGCTTTGGCCGCCATCGAACCGTAGGTGATGATCTGCGCGACATGATCCCGGCCGTAATTGCGGGCGACGTAATCGATCACCTCATCCCGGCGATCCATGCAAAAGTCCACGTCGAAGTCGGGCATCGAAACCCGCTCGGGATTCAAAAACCGCTCAAACAGCAGGTCGAATTCGATAGGGTCAAGATCGGTAATTTTAAGCGCATAAGCCACCAACGAACCCGCACCCGAACCCCGCCCAGGACCTACCGGAATTAAATTGTTTTTCGCCCACTGGATAAAGTCGGCAACAATCATGAAATAGCCGGGGAAACCCATCTGGGTAATCATTTTCAGCTCAAAATCCAGGCGTTCGTAATAAACGCGCCGGTTTTCCTCGTCCGTCCCCTTGCCCACCGCCGGATGATGCTGCAAACGCTCTTCCAGGCCTTTCATCGACTCCTCGGCCATAAACTCGCCCAGATTCATGCCTTCGGGCACCGGAAAATCCGGCAAGAAATTTTTGCCCAGTGTCAGTTTCAAATTGCAGCGTTTGGCAATTTCTACGGTGTTTTCCAGCGCCTCGGGTATATCGGCAAACAGCGCTTGCATCTCCTCGACGCTGCGTAAATATTGCTGGTCGGTGTAATCCTTGGGACGGCGGGTATCGTCCAACACCCGTCCCTGATTAATGCAGACCCGCACTTCATGCGCGGCAAAGTCCCGTTGATGGACAAAACGCACATCGTTGGTCGCTACCACCGGCAAGCCGGTCGCCAAAGCCAGCTCGACGGCGGCGGCGATATAACGCTCCTCATCCGGCTTGCCGACCCGCTGCAATTCCAGGTAAAAGCTTTGCTCGAACAGTCCGCCCCAAAACTCGGCCAACCGTTTGGCCGCATCATGGTTTTCGGCCAGCAGCGCCTTGCCTATCTCCCCGCTCATCGCCCCGGACAACGCAATCAGGCCGTTATGGTTAGCCACTATCCACTCCTGCCGGAGCATCGGCACGCCTTGATGCTGGCCTTCCTGATAGGCTTTTGAGATCAACTCGGTCAACGCGATGTAACCGGCGTGATTATTGACCAGCAAGGTCAAGCGGTACGGCGTTGCGGGATCGTCGGGATTAAAGATCAACACATCGGCGCCGGCTATTGCCTTGATGCCCTGCCCTAGCGACGCTTTATAGAACTTGACCAAGGAGAACAAGTTGGCGTGCTCGGTAATCGCAATGGCCGGCATGTTTAACTCGGCCAAGCGCTTGACCAGAGGCTTGATTTTGACGATCCCGTCTACCAGGGAAAATTCGGTGTGGAGTCTTAAATGGACAAATGCCGGCTGCATCGGATTAGAAAGTTGATTCGCTACTTGATGATGTGTGAGCGGCCTATTTTACCCTGTCTGAACAATTTAGTCTGACCTAGTAATCAGTCAATCTTGTTTTTGCCTGCTGATAATTTAACGGTGGGAGCGGCTTCGCCTAAAGCGCCTACTTTTGGTAGCCGCGATTGTCGCGGCTAAAGCCGCTCCCACCATAGCCTTCTCACTCGACATGATAAATTTGACTGAGTTACTAGAGGCCAACTATTAAAACACTCCCTGCACACCTTGTAGTCCTAGTATTACTACTTATTGATTCAGAACTGTAACCCCTCTATTCTAAAAACTCGCAGCAGTATGAAACACCATGTTTTTTGCAAGCAGCGTTTAAACAAAATCGCCACAGAGGGAAGAATCATGAAACTAACCTGGATACTTGTAGCTGATACCACTCGCGCCCGCATTTTTACTGCTGACACCCCTTCTTCTCCTTTAGAGGAAATCGAAGATTTATCCCATTCGAAAAGCCGTCTGCATGACCGGGAAATAACCTCCGACCTGCCGGGAAAGATCAAAAGCGTCGGCGGAGGCGGACACGCTTATGAGCAACCTACCGATCCCAAGAAATACGAGGCCGAGGCTTTTGCGCATACTATTGCCCAGTATCTGGAAGATGCCCACAACGCAAACCGGTTTGAACAACTGCTAATCGTTGCCGGCCCCACTTTTCTCGGCTTGCTGCGCAGCAATCTGCCGGAACAGATTAAAAAAACGGTTCGTTTCGAACTCGACAAAGAAATCACTACCTTAAGTGCCGCCGATATCCGTCAGCACCTGCCCCAATATTTGCCGAATCTTTGACCGGAATCCTTTAATCAATTTTGGACTAATGTCTGGCAACCCGCATTAGTCCATGGAAAGAGCTAAATTAGAGGTTCACATTAAACATTTTTTCAGCAATGCCTATATAGCCTCAATGTTGGGGATTGCGGCTATCTTGTTTCTTCTTAAATATCTCCAATTTATTTTCGTGAGCTCGTCACCGCTATTGCTGTTTTTAGTCGTGATTGCTTTTGCTTCCTGGTGCGGGGGATACAAAGCCGGGCTTTTCGCTACAGTGTTAAGCACAGCGGCAAGCGATTATTTTTTAGTCGAGCCTTACGGCTCGCTTTACATTGCCCATACCGCGGAAATGCTACGCCTCGTGTTTTTGACCGGCATAGGCGCCATATTTAGCTTGTTCATTGCACGCTTACACGATCAGGAAAAACGGGCCTTAAATACGGCCTTGGAACGGGAGAATCAGCTTAAGCAGGAGATCGCCGAGCGCAATCGGACGCAAGCGGAGCGGGATTTATATATCCTGCTCGCCAAAAGCAGCACCGAGTTCATCGGCATGTGCGATACGGAAGGCATGCCCTTTTTCATCAACGATGCCGGACTGCGCCTGGTAGGCATTGATAGTTTCGAACAGGCCCTTAAAACTCCCGTCAAGGAATTCTTTTTCCCCGAAGATCAAGGATTCATCATGAACGAGCTTTTTCCTGCGGCGTTACAAAACGGCCGTGGCGAGATCGAAATCCGCTTCCGCCATTTTAAAACCGGGGAAGCGATTTGGATGATCTATAACGTGTTCACGTTGAAGAACGCAAACGGCAAAATCAGCGGCTTGGGCACAGTGAGTGTCAACATCACCGAACGCAAACGGGCCGAGAAGGCTTTGCGAGAAAGCCAGCGGGACCTGAACCGCGCCCAGGAAGTCGCCCATATCGGCAGTTGGCGCCTGGACGTCCACAATAATCTCTTGAAATGGTCTGATGAAAAATTTCGAATTTTTGGCCTACCTAAAGGCGCCCCGATAACGTATCAGTCCTTTCTTGAACTTGTCCACCCTGCCGACCGGGAGTTGGTCAAAACTACGTGGAAAGACGCCCTGACCGGCAAGCCCTACAATATCGAACACCGGATTATCGTAGACCGGAAGGTCAAATGGGTGCGCGAGTTGGCTGAGCTGGAATTTGACGAGCAGGGAATACTGCTCGACGCTTTCGGAACCACTGACGACATTACCGACATCAAAAGCAGCCAGGAGGCATTGCAACATGAACGGGCCTTCCTCAGGCAAGTCATCGATGCGGTGCCCAGCGTGATTTTTGTCAGAGACCGGGAGGGGCGATTTCTTTTAGGGAATGAGGCTTTGGCCCAATCCTACGGCACTAGCACTGAAAGTTTGGTCGGTCTGACAGAGAAGAACTTCAATCCCAACACCGATGAAGTGGCTTACTTCTATCGAAATGACCTCGATGTGATAAACACCGGCAACTCCAAAGTTATCCCGGAAGTCAAAGTCACCCATGCCGATGGCTCTGTACATTGGTATAACACAGTCAAGATTCCGCTGATCGATGACGATAAGTGCGACAAAGTGCTCGTTGTCGCGACCGACATTACCGATCGCAAGCGCGCCGCAGAAGCACTGCGCTTGGCGGATCGCCGTAAAGATGAATTTCTGGCGATGCTGGCCCACGAACTGCGCAATCCGCTGGCCCCCATTCGTAATGCCGTGCAACTGCTGAAAATACAGGAGGTGATTGATCCTAAGCTGGCATGGAGTTATCAGGTCATTGACCGGCAAGTGACGCATATGGTGCATCTGCTTGACGACTTGCTGGATGTCGCCCGCATCATGCAAGGCAAAATCAGGCTGGAGGTCGAGCGTTTCGAGCTTAACGACATTATCAATAATGCGCTAGAAACCAGCCGTCCGCTGATTGAGTCGCGTAGGCAGGAGCTGATTATTTCCCAATCTGCTCCGCCGCAGTGGCTGCTAGGCGATCGCGTCAGGCTGGCGCAAGTGCTGTCTAATTTACTCAACAACGCCGCCAAGTACACCCATGAAGGAGGTAAAATCATGCTAAATATAATGCAAGAAGATTCCGATGCCGTCATCGAGGTCAAGGACACCGGTATCGGCATCGCCCCTGACATTCTGCCTCATGTATTCGATCTCTTCTCTCAGGCTGACCATACTTTGGCTCATTCTCAGGGTGGACTGGGGATTGGCTTGACGCTGGTGCATCAACTGGTAGAAGCCCACGGCGGCAAGGTCACCGCAACGAGCGGAGGCATTGGCCAAGGCAGTACATTTACGGTACGACTGCCCATATCGCCGGGAGAATCGCCTACCGCCAAATCCGCGCTAAAAAAATGTGAATCACCGACGCCTAAATTTCGCATTCTGATTGTGGATGACTATGCCGATGCGGCCGAAAGCCTGATGATGCTGTTGCAGGCAAAAGGGCATGAAGTCGAAACAGCCGATTGCGGCATGAAAGCCATAGAGAAGGCCCAGGTTTTCCGTCCGCAAGTTGTGCTTCTTGATATCGGTCTTCCCGATATAGATGGTTATGAGACCGCCAAGCAACTGCGCGCATTGCCGGAAACCAAGGATGCGACCTTGATCGCCTTAACCGGCTACGCGCAGTCTGAAAACCAGGGACATTCGGCAGGATTTAATCATCACTTGCTCAAGCCGTTGAATTTTGATGAGTTATCATCCTTACTAGCAGAGTTATAAAGCCATTATCGATCAATTGCTGTTATTAGCTGATAAGGCTCCTGCCCAATAGTTATTCACAAAACCTGTGGATAACTCTGTGGATTGATTGTTCTATTCATCTCTTAGCTGCGGTTTTTATTGGTGTTTTGTTAAATTGTACAAAAACACAACAAAACAATTACTTTACATTATCAACAACTTACAGTTACCTACCCTGTCTTTTACGGTTCATTCAAAAGCAACGCTAAGTGACTGATTGTTGTTGTGTGTAAATACTATTGAATCAATACTATTCCAATGAACTGCCGGCACACCTTGAATGCGACTTCAGGCTTATCCCGTCTATTCACGAAAGCTGTTTGATGAATGGCTTTTAACAAGTTCGCATTTTTGTACGGGAAAATGTGTTGCCGATGAAATAGGTTGGGTAGAAGGAAGTAGGCGATCGGCTTCCGCTTTAATCACTTGATAGCACTCGCAGGCCCGCTCCTCCAGTCCCTTTCGATCAAGGACAGTGATGCGGCCACGGCGGCAATTAATCAAATGCGCTTGCTGCAATTTTCCGGCGGCCTCTGTGATACCCTCACGGCGCACGCCGAGCATATTAGCAATCAATTCCTGGGTCGTGATCAACTCGTTCGAATGGAGCCGGTCGAGGCTTAGCAACAGCCAGCGGCAGAGTTGCTGGTCCACGAAGTGATGCCTGTTACAGGCCGCCGTCTGCGCTATTTGAGTGAGCAGCGTCTGAGTATATCGCAGCAACAAATCATGCAGTGCTCCATTACGATAGCCCCCAAAGCGGTTGAACTCCTGCATAAGCAGAGCCGCGCGTAGACGATAGGCCTGGCCCGCGCTACGCACGACGGCCCGGTTAGGCATGGTGCCTCCGCCCATGAACAGGGAAACGCCAATCATCCCGTCATCGCCGACTACGGCAATTTCGGCCGGCGCGCCGCTCTCCATCACGTAAACCAGTGAAACAATGCAAGTGGTTGGAAAATAAGCATACCGTACCTCGTCCCCTGACTCGTAAAGAACATCGCCCAGCGGCATTTCAATCAGTTCTAAATGGGGGAAAAAGTGTTCATATTTCGATACAGCCAGAGAGTTGAGAAGGTGGTTTTGCCAAGGGCTATTCGGATCAGTCATAAGCAACACCATATTTGCGAGTTAAAATCGGTCATCTCTATTAACCTAAATAATCGGTTGATTTTGTATGAGTAACCGTCAGGATAGATAGTTACTCATCTTCTATCAATAAGTGCCATTACCTAGCAACTGAAGCTACTATTGGGCGAAACACCGCTAAATTTTATTTAAATCTCGAATGATTTTTTGATTGCCCAAGAACTCTGTCAGAAAGAAAAAATAGGCATTAAAAAACCCTGCAAGGCGCAGCATTGCTGAATGCGGATCATTTAAGCAATCGTCACGGCGTGCATTTTCATTCGCTGTTTCAAATCATCGGCAACGCTTTGTGTGGGCTACCGAACTGACAACACCCCCTATTTTAGTCAAGACCTTTTTCTGCATGAAATAACAAAAAATGACTTCCGGTAAAACAGATCCTTACCCCGATAACGATGCTGCAACATCAATCTACGTAAACACGCTAATTAACAACCACAAAAAACACGGCTAATCTAAAGCCAAATATAGAGCACGGCTACCGCTAAAACGCATGAGCGGTGCACGTAACCTTTGAAGGGCGACGGTATCTGGAGGCATTTTTATCGTTGCTGTTTCCTGGAACCGGAACTTAATAACTTATCCCGATTTCGGCAAGAAAGTTGGAGATCGTTGCCGCCACAATAGCTATGTATTGCGATAGTTGCGCTCGACATTTAACTCAAAGGATAAAATCATGAACAAACTTTGCCACCTCAGACGCTATCCAATGGTGCGCAGCCTTGGCGTAGCCGTTGCAATCATTCTAAGCGGTTGCGCAAATATTCCGGCGCCTACGGCACAGATGGCCGTTTCCAAGACAGCAGTTAGCGATGCCATCAATGCGGGAAGCAATGAATTTGCGCCGCAACAGCTCCAGATTGCGATGGCGAAGATGAATGCCGCCGAACGGGCCATGACCGACGAAGATTATTTACTCGCCTGGCAATTGGCGGAACAAGCACAGGTCGATGCGCAACTCGCCGCATTGTCGGCGCGTTCAGCCAGGGCGCAAAAGACCGCATACAAGTTGCAGGAAGATAACCGCGCACTGCAACAAGAAATCGAACGCAACGCCCAATAGGAATTGATCATGCAAAATAATCTCTATTTTCCCATGGCCCTGCTCGCCGCCGTGATTGGTTCCGGTTGCGGTTCGATGCCGCAGAACTCACCTCTCGCAGAAGCACAAAACAGTTACGACAGTGCAAGAGCCAACCCCAAGGTTACCCGTCTGGCCGCGCTTGAATTGAAGATTGCCGGCGAATATCTGAACAAGGCGGATCACGCCTTCTGCGAACATGCCAGCGACGACTTCGTCGACCATCTGGCCTACCTGGCCAAACAGCAAGTAGCCATCGCAGAAGAAACCGCCGCCTGGAAAATGGCTGAAGTACTCGTCAAAACTGCGGCTCTTAAACGCAATCTGTCCCGCCGCTTGGCGAAAAAAGCGGCGGGCGCTGCTAAGCGGCGAATGCTGATTCGGCAGCAAACCGTTGAACGGCAGGCGACCAAATTAGCGGTTGCCGGCGTCACCCCATAGCACGATCAAGCCCAAAGCGCCGCTTGAACAAGGCGGTGCGCTCCGCTTGCAAAAGCCGACCGGTTTTCTCAATCGCTACCTCCGATACAAGTTGCCGTTTTAAGGCCGCACCGGCAACAACTGATACCCGATTCCCGGCTTCCGGAAAAAACTCCCCCGTATTTTGTTGCTAATTAAAATTGGGAATGCTTTGAGAATCAACCGAACATTTAGACTTAATCTGTATCTGTTTGTGCATATGTTTGTTACCGCACCGACCAAGCTCAGCTTTGCATATACCCTTTTAGTGGACGGTAAAGAATATTGTTTTACGCTTTGGTCATACCACCCAGTCACGCCTAATTAACCATAAGGAGACACTCATGAACAAAGATCAAGTAAAAAATCGAGTCGAAGAAGCCAAAAATAAAGCCAAGGAAGCCACTGGGATAATATTGGATCGCAAAGGGCACACCGATAGAAGAAAAAGCCCTAAAGAACGTAAACAAGACAGAAGGAGTTGGTGATTTAAGGAAAGCCCACTAAACGCGCACTGCTGAATTGTGCCGTTGCATCAAGGGTAGACCGACACTGCACGGCAGCAACAAAGCATCGTCAATTATTTTCTCGCGAGAGATGAACATCAAACTTGCCGACCTATGAACACGTACCGCGTTGTCCTTCGGCCGTTGCCTATGTTTGTCTTTAATTTTATCGCCGCTATTTAACGGCCTCTTTCTGATGGAGAATTACTCATGCTTGAAACCTTAGCGATCGTTTTAATTATTCTATGGATAATGGGCTTAGTGTCCTCGTACACCTTGGGCGGATTCATTCACGTTCTCCTGGTTATCGCAATCATTGTAATTTTGCTGCGAGTCATTCAAGGTAGAGGCGTTTAACGGCATCAGGGTATGCGTGTACGGCAAATACGGACTGATGCCGGAGCGATAAGAACCGGCCGTTTGCTTTTAATTTTGGCGAACAGAAAGGGCTGGCGGCTGAATATCCCTTGGCTAGTCACTATTGCTTTGCAGGTCGGCAAGCCAACATAGATTTCGCGGCGTTTGTGACGGCTCGCCAAAAAATGGCTTTGCGGCCGACTCCCGCACCGGCGCCGGTGAGGACGACTTTCCCTTTCCTGCCTGCGTTGCTGTTTCCTTTCAAGTTCCGGTTGTTCATGAAGAAATCTCCCAACTTGAATCTATTCTGACAGTCAGGTTTTTTGTTTTTGCAATACAACGTACGCATCGCGCACGAGGCTGTGAAAATATTCGTTTTAGAAAACATTAAAGAATTCACCACGAAGACACGAAGGACACGAAGAAATAAAACTTCGTGTCCTTCGTGTCTTCGTGGTGAAAAATGTTTTTAACCTAATTTGAATAATACTTTCACAGCCTCGTACCTTTATCGAGCGTAATAATTGGAAATGGTACGCGATGCGTACCCTACGCTCATTGCCGCCTGTGCCGCTAGAATCGTTGCGCTGTTGCGCGGCCGACTCCCGCGCCGGTGATGACGACTTTCCCTTTCCTGCCTGCGTTGCTGTTTCCTTTCAAGTTCCGGTTGTTCATGAAGAAATCTCCCAACTTGAATCTACTCTGACAGTCAGGTTTTTTATTTCCACAACTCAACGTAGGGTACGCATCGCGTACCTTTATCGAGCGTGATAATTGGAAATGGTACGCGATGCGTACCCTACGCTCTGTGCAGCTAGGTAAAGAGCTGTTTAAAAGATGCCTTGATAATAGCCGCCGAATCCGGATCGCCCTGCAATATCGCCGAGGTATAAGCTCTCGCCTGATCGAAAGTGATATGCGGCGGCAGCGGCGGCACATTCGGGTCGGTGTAGACTTCCAGCACCATCGGCCTGTCAGCACTGAGCGCGCGGTCCCAGGCTTCGGCGAGTTGTTCCGGCCGATCGATGCACAAGCCTTGCAAGCCGATCATTTCCGCAAACCGCGCATAAGGAAAATTAGGTAAATCTTGCGAGGCTTCAAACTTCGGATCGCCTACCATCGCGCGCTGCTCCCAGGTTACCTGATTCAAATCCCGGTTGTTCAGGACCATGACTACCAAACGCGGATCGCTCCAGCGCTGCCAATATTTGCCGATGGTGATCAGTTCATTGATGCCGTTCATTTGCATCGCGCCATCGCCAACCAGGGCGATGGCCACCCGTTCGGGATAGGCGAATTTGGCGGCAATCGCATAAGGCACAGCCGGTCCCATTGTAGCCAGACCGCCCGATAACGACGCCATCATGCCCGAGCGGATTTTCAGGTCGCGCGCATACCAGTTGGCCGCCGAGCCGGAATCGCAGCTGATAATGCAATTGTCGGGCAGGCGCGGAGAAAGCTCCCAAAACACGCGTTGAGGATTGACCGGTTCAGCCGCTTCCATGGCTCTTTCCTCCAAAGTTTTCCACCACTCGGCCACTTGTTTTTTAATGGTATGCTGCCAGCTGCGGTCTTCCTTTTTGTCCAGCAACGGAATCAGGGACTTTAAAGTTTGAGCGCTATCGCCGATCAGGTTCACTTCCATCGGATAGCGGATGCCGAGCATGCGGCCATTGATGTCGATTTGCACGCCGCGCGCCTGCCCTTCTTCCGGCAAGAACTCGGAATACGGAAAGCCCGATCCGACCATCAGCAAGGTATCGCAATTCATCATCATCTCATAGCTGGGTTTGGTGCCCAGCAAGCCGATAGAACCAGTCACAAACGGGATATCATCGGGTACCGCCGCTTTACCGAGCAAAGCCTTGGCAATGCCGGCGCCGAGCAGCTCGGCGACTTCCAGCACCTCGGCCGTGGCATGCAGCGCCCCGGCACCGATCAGCATGGCGACTTTATCGCCCGCGTTAAGCACCTCGGCCGCACGCTGTAAATCTTCGCTATGCGGCACCGTGCGAGGCGCCTGGTAGCCTATCCCTGAATGCAGGGTGCCATGCTCGTGGGGCGGCGTCTCCTCCTCCATTTCCTGAATATCGTTAGGTACGATAATGCAGCACACGGTGCGTTCGGATTGGGCAATGCGCATCGCGCGGTCGATCAAATGGCGCATTTGCGCCGGGGTAGTTGCCATATGCACATATTCGTGCGCCACATCTTTAAATAAGGAGACGAGATCGACTTCTTGTAGAAAATTGCCGCCCAGTGCGGCCCGCTTTTGTTGCCCGACGATAGCGACAACCGGCTGATGGTCGAGTTTTGCGTCATACAAGCCGTTCAGCAAATGGATCGCGCCGGGGCCGGAAGTCGCCACGCAAACGCCGACTTCGCCGGTAAACTTGGCATGCGCACAAGCCATAAAAGCCGCGATCTCTTCATGACGTACCTGAATAAACTCAAGCTTGTCGGAGCCACGGTTTAACGCCCCCATAATGCCGTTAATGCCGTCCCCCGGATAACCGAAGATACGTTTTACCCCCCAGTCGGATAAACGCTGCACCAGAAAATCGCTAACGGTGTTCATAGCGAATCCTCTTCTTGCTCGAATTGGCAGTCCAGATGTCCGCAGACGCACGGGCCGCCGTTCGATTTTTTCTCGCAGCTAACGCTACAGTATTTATCGTCCGGCTTTACTTTGCAGTTACAGGCCGGATTAGCGCAATAGATTGGATCTTGATCCGTCAGGTTGCTTTCTACAGTTGCCATGATCTCCTCCTCGGAAAACCGCTTAATAACTGATGTTACCCACAGGATGTACATCTCCCGTTTGCCGCGCCGAGCACCGGAGCTTTTGCCGAGAATGGCCCGTGAGGGGTGCGGCAGGGAGGCCGCACGTTGGCAGAGGGGCAGGAGCCCCTTCTGCCGACCCTC
>NZ_JALOCF010000055.1 GCF_023227905.1 Methylobacter sp.
CGGCAACCGGGCCGCCTTTCTTTTGGATACTTTTCTTTGGCGGAGCAAAGAAAAGTATCTCGCCCTCGGGTGCGAGAACCCGGTTCAAATAAACTGTCGCGTTAGCGACGCCTTAAATTTAAATTCGACTGAATGCGTAACATCAGTTAATAACTAAACACGATTCAACCCTGTCTTTTGCGCTACGGTTAAGGTTATTGGCGCAAGCTTATAATTACTTATACGCGAAAACCCTCTGGTCTTATGTACGCCGGCTAACTTTAAAATAACTTTTTGGATACTGGCGCGATTGCAATCTTGGCCCTTAAACGCAGCGTCAACAGGCACATCGCAGATAAATCCCGGCTATTACCGAGTAAATCCGCCCGGTTTGAAACTATCCTAATTTGTATAGCCGAAGCGTGCGTTTTTGCAGTTAATTCGACAGAACCGGTTATAATTGCCGGGATTTTTTGTTCACGGTAAACCAATAAACAAGTTCTATGGATAACATCATACGTACCCATTACGACAACCTTAAAGTTACCAGAGACGCCCCCGCCAGCGTCATCAAGGCCGCGTATAAAGCTCTCTGTCAAACTTTTCATCCTGATAAATTCCAAGGCAACCGCGAAGAAGCAGAGAGAGTCATCAAGCTGGTAAACAGGTCCTATGCCGTATTAATAGATCCGGTTAAGCGCGAAGGACATAATGCCTGGATTCGAGAGCAAGAAGCCAAAGCCAAGGCTAAACGCCAAAGCGAAAAAACGCACGTCCATGAAACCGGCAAAGCAGCCGAGCCACAGCCTCATCAAAAGCACAACGCGCAACCGGAACACACACAACAACCGCCGCCTTCAAGCGCCAATAGCGAAACCCTGTTTCAGTATGCCTGTGATTTGAATGACCGGGGCCGGTTGGCGGAAGCCTTTTCGATTTATCACCAATTATCAGATCAAGGCCACACAAAAGCCCAATTCAATTTAGGCGTGATGTATGACCGGGGACAATACGTCGCACAGGACTATGCCCAAGCGGTTGCCTGGTATCAAAAAGCCGCAGAACAAGGCAATGCCAATGCGCAGTACAACTTGGCCCTTAAATATCAAATGGGCCAAGGCATAGCAAAAGATGATAACCAAGCGGCCTACTGGTACCGGAGAGCGGCGGAAGAAGCCACCGCAAAATCATAACCCGGCAACTGCGCTTTTAAATTGATCCGGTTCATCAGCTTAATAGAGACTTTAAAAACTTGTGACGACATTATTCCCGATTCCTGAAAACCATCCGCAACGCTTTGTGCTTCACAACGAAGTCCACGCCCGAGCGCCGTCTGTCGGCAACCTGCCGGTCAGAGCGAGCCATCTTGCCTTATTGCTGTCCAGCGATGAAAAAATGCAGGAGCGTAAACATTTGGCGACACTTTGCGAACGATTGGGGGTCGCTCCGCCTGAAAAAGAAGTCGATCATTTCAGCGCCACCTTTAATTCTTTTAAGATACGCTGGGAGCAGCACGGCGAGTTTAGTACTTACAGCTTTTATGTGCATGACATGCCCAAAGACCCTTTTGCGGATTCCGCGCTAAAAAAGGTTCCGGTGGATTGGATGTCGCAGCTGACCGGGCAAGTCATTGTTGCGGCTCACGCAACCATTGTCTCGCCCGCCGATATTAACTATAACGAAAATGCCGACTTGGCGTCCCTGTCGGCTTACTTCGCCAACAACCCGGTTATCGGTTCCAAAGTCACCGGCGGCGCAGCCTCGGTATTTACCGATTTTCGCATTCATGTTGACGGTTTTAGCCGCTTTTTGATTATTAACCACGACTTGAGAACGGAACAGGCCGGGCGCTTGTTGCAACGGCTGTTTGAAATTGAAGTGTACCGGGTTATGGCCTTACTGGCCTTCCCCATCGCGCGCAAACTGCGCCCGGCATTGAACAATTCCGACCGGCAGCTCTACAGCATCACCAGCGCCATGACGCGGCCTGACAATAACGACAGCGAATTATTGGATGAGCTGACCACGCTGGCCGCTGAAGTTGAAAACTACATCTCCAGCAACCACTTTCGCTTTGCGGCCGCCAGTGCTTATTACCAGCTGGTCGGACAACGCATCAACGATTTACGCGAAGTCCGGATTCAAGGCATCCAGACCCTGGGCGAATTCATCAAACGGCGGCTGGAACCGGCGGTTAACACCTGCGAATCAGTCTCGCACCGTTTTACCCTGCTGTCCGAACGGGTCAGCAACGCCAGCCAATTGCTGCGCACGCGCGTCGACATCATCATTGAGAAACAAAACCAGGGCTTGCTCGCGTCAATGGCCTTGCGCGCAAAAATGCAATTGCGGATGCAACAGATGGTGGAAGGCATCTCGATGGTCGCCATTACCTATTATGCCGCCAGCCTGATCGGCAAAATAGCCGAAGCGCTGCATGTTATCGGTTGGAAAGTTAATCCTGAAATCATTGAAGGTATTTCGATTCCTTTTATCTGGATAATTATCGCCATCAGCATCAAGCGGATTCATAAGATCATTGCCAATACGACTGAATAGCGGGATTGCAAAAACGGTTGCGATTGATGATTCATCCCCACGCTCGTGGGGAACACGAGCCATGCGTCCGTAATCGCCATAATGCCGCCGGTTCATCCCCACGCTCGTGGGGAACACTATACGGCCCCGCCGTTGCTTGTGTCGCCACTGCGGTTCATCCCCACGCTCGTGGGGAACACAACGGTTTTCTATGGCCACATCGTTTAGAACTCGGTTCATCCCCACGCTCGTGGGGAACACGCTCTTGTCGTTTGCGTTGCCGTGGGCGTTGCCGGTTCATCCCCACGCTCGTGGGGAACACTTAAACCTGCAAGACGAGGCGGGCGGTTATTTCGGTTCATCCCCACGCTCGTGGGGAACACTTTACAATAACGCCCCACAAATCATGATCTCTCGGTTCATCCCCACGCTCGTGGGGAACACACCATCATTCGACAAACTCCTCCACATCCTGGCGGTTCATCCCCACGCTCGTGGGGAACACGTTTTCTTATCGGTGCCGTGTACGTCAGCAAACGGTTCATCCCCACGCTCGTGGGGAACACATGCTCTGGTATTTGACGCAGTCAATGAGCTGCGGTTCATCCCCACGCTCGTGGGGAACACTCACCGTATTGTTCAAAATCCTACCGCGCCGCCGGTTCATCCCCACGCTCGTGGGGAACACGATCACGTAGCCCATGAAGTTTGTGACCACGCCGGTTCATCCCCACGCTCGTGGGGAACACATAACCCCGGCAACAGACGCTAATTCAGCGGTCGGTTCATCCCCACGCTCGTGGGGAACACATCAGGCAGCGTAATGCAAGTAACCCGTCAGCCGGTTCATCCCCACGCTCGTGGGGAACACGTCTTTTTTATGTGTAACCAGGGGCGCACGATCGGTTCATCCCCACGCTCGTGGGGAACACGCGTTTCACCTTGTCGTCAACCGATATCGCCGCGGTTCATCCCCACGCTCGTGGGGAACACATGAAATTAATAAAAATTTGCCTGTTGTTTTTCGGTTCATCCCCACGCTCGTGGGGAACACATTTATGAGCCGTGGTGGGGGATATTTTGGGGCGGTTCATCCCCACGCTCGTGGGGAACACAGATGCGCCGTGATAACCAGACAAATCAAGAACGGTTCATCCCCACGCTCGTGGGGAACACTCAACACCAAAGAAATAAGTTTTGTTTTGGAACGGTTCATCCCCACGCTCGTGGGGAACACCCCTCCATTATCAATCAACTATTCAACGACTACGGTTCATCCCCACGCTCGTGGGGAACACAATCTGCCAATGCCACACAAATGGCTTATATGCGGTTCATCCCCACGCTCGTGGGGAGCACCCATTTCGCGTTTGCCTCGTCCCACTCGCGTACGGTTCATCCCCACGCTCGTGGGGAACACGCTGTCGCGCATCCCCCGGGCCGTGCTAATATCGGTTCATCCCCACGCTCGTGGGGAACACATGGTCATGACGCCATTGCGTTACAGCATGGCCGGTTCATCCCCACGCTCGTGGGGAACACGCAACCATGATTGCCGCAATACATCCGATTGTCGGTTCATCCCCACGCTCGTGGGGAACACTTCCTGGCGGTAGACTCCGGTAAAGTGGGTTACGGTTCATCCCCACGCTCGTGGGGAACACAAGGTCATGGCGACCGAAGGCTATGGCGAGAACGGTTCATCCCCACGCTCGTGGGGAACACAAACCATGACATTAGATTCTGTTTTTTACATGCGGTTCATCCCCACGCTCGTGGGGAACACTAAACGCGGTTGTCTGGTGGTCGGGTCGATATCGGTTCATCCCCACGCTCGTGGGGAACACTGTGTCGTTTGTTACGCGCACCGTTCCGCATACGGTTCATCCCCACGCTCGTGGGGAACACGATGCCGGATTGATATTTAGGGAACTCGAACACGGTTCATCCCCACGCTCGTGGGGAACACGCCGCCCAAGCCGGAATATTTAGCCAGCGTTGCGGTTCATCCCCACGCTCGTGGGGAACACTCATCCAGGAAAGCCACCGCCACCATTACCGACGGTTCATCCCCACGCTCGTGGGGAACACGAGGGTATGGTGTTGCACCTGAAAGGTGTTGCCGGTTCATCCCCACGCTCGTGGGGAACACAGTTGCGCCAATAGAAGCATCGGCCGTTGTGACGGTTCATCCCCACGCTCGTGGGGAACACTCCAGCATCTTTCTGGTTGAACTGAGAAAATCCGGTTCATCCCCACGCTCGTGGGGAACACAAAATGGCTAACATTGAAACGGTTCGGGATGACGGTTCATCCCCACGCTCGTGGGGAACACTTCGCCGGTTTCACGGTCAATCGAATCGTTGTCGGTTCATCCCCACGCTCGTGGGGAACACATTCTGTCGGCATAGTTATTGCGTTAGCCCTGCGGTTCATCCCCACGCTCGTGGGGAACACATGAAATTAATAAAAATTTGTCTGTTGTTTTTCGGTTCATCCCCACGCTCGTGGGGAACACCGGCTGGGTAATGCCGGATTCGTCGCCCTGGGCGGTTCATCCCCACGCTCGTGGGGAACACGCGCCGGAACCGCGACCTGTACCGGAACCGTCAGGTTCATCCCCACGCTCGTGGGGAACACGCTACCGCATTCACTGCGCTTGAAACTGACGGCGGTTCATCCCCACGCTCGTGGGGAACACATTGGCGAGCCCCCTCAAGTCCATTATTTACCCGGTTCATC
Source organism: Methylobacter sp. (assembly GCF_023227905.1). Classification (GTDB taxonomy): domain Bacteria; phylum Pseudomonadota; class Gammaproteobacteria; order Methylococcales; family Methylomonadaceae; genus Methylobacter_A. The sequence continues at coordinate 5,260 of NZ_JALOCF010000055.1, forward strand.
CCCACGCTCGTGGGGAACACGCACAGGCTATCGTTAACGGTTCGACTACGTGCGGTTCATCCCCACGCTCGTGGGGAACACGGCAGCACTGGTTGAGCAAGAGTCTTGCGTCTCGGTTCATCCCCACGCTCGTGGGGAACACGAATTTAACATGTGAGCGGTATCAATCAGGGGCGGTTCATCCCCACGCTCGTGGGGAACACGTGCCAGTCTTTCTCGGCAAATAACTCCGCTACGGTTCATCCCCACGCTCGTGGGGAACACCGCTCTCGCAGCCGCTCAATTTCCTCTGCCGCGGTTCATCCCCACGCTCGTGGGGAACACTTAACAGTAGCGCGTGACGGCAAGAAAGCAACCGGTTCATCCCCACGCTCGTGGGGAACACACGCCGTGTTAAGCGGAAAGCCGCGCACGAAACGGTTCATCCCCACGCTCGTGGGGAACACCCAAGTTCAGCTCGGCAATGCGTCGACAACAACGGTTCATCCCCACGCTCGTGGGGAACACACTGATCATAACATATTGTTACTCAAGAGAAATAACCACTCCGGTTTTCTCACCAAAAAAACGCCGGTTTTTTATCGTTAAATTGTTAAAGAGCCTTTTTATCCTTTGGGTCTTCAACCGGATAAAAAGAAACCAGTTTAAGTCCGTCAAACTCGACCGGCAGACGGCGGTTTTCGCCTAATGTGACAAAATCAAATCCCGATTCGGTATTGGTGCTCCAGGTCATAATCGCATTGCCATCCTCAATGCCGTCTACAATTTGCGCCCAGATCATTTCCCTGACTTTGGCCGATAAATCGCCGACATAAACGCCTGCACGAATCTCGATCAGCCAAACCGCCAATCGCCCTCTTAACCGGTGCGGAACGTTCTCAACTACGATGACCAACATCGCCGATACTCTCAGAGTTAGGAATGGCTGGGGCGATATTCTCTTCAGCAGGCTTTGGCAGTTCAAGTTCCCCGGCCGCCAGGACTTCTTCTATGGTGGGGATGATTTTTTTGAGGATTTTGCTTTGCCGGAAAATGTCGCGGCACATCAAGCGCACTTCCCGTTCCGGGTTGTGATAATTCTTGGCGGCGATTTTAAAAGCATGCGGAATAATGTCGTCGAACTTAAACAAATCGGCGATGTCGTAGACGAATGACAAGGGTTTTCCGGTATGAATAAAGCCGATGGCGGGCGCGTATCCTGCCGCCAGCACCGCCGCCTCGCTGATGCCGTACAGACAAGCCGTTGCCGAACTGATGCAACGATTCGGCATATCGCCGTTATCCCAGTCGGTCTGGTCATACCGGCGGCCGTTCCATTCCACTCCAGCCTGCTTGGCTAATAATTGGTAGATTTTTTTAACGCGAGCGCCTTCAATACCGCGCAGTTGTTCAACGCTTCGCCGCTCCGGCGGCTTTTCGCCGAAACGGATTTCGTACATTTTGCGCACGACTTTTAACCGCGCCTCATCATCCAGCGCCAACTTGGCCTGATACAGCAAGCGATCCGAACGCGCCCCGCCCGGCTGGCCGGACGCATAAAGCCGAACCCCGGCCTCGCCGACCCAGACCAGCAAAGTCCCTGCCCTTGCCGCCAGCGCGGCGGCGTGATGCGAAACGCGGGTCCCCGGCTCCAGCATGATGCAGGCGATGCTGCCGACTGGAATATGGGTGCGAATGCCGGTTTCGTCGATAACGACAAAAGCGCCGTCTTTAACGTCAACCTGGCCTTTTTCGATAAAGACCATGGAGACGCGTTCTTTCATGGTGATGGGTTTTAGGGGTGGCAACATGATTTTAATCCAAGGGTTTGTTCGATCCCAAGCGCCTGCTTGGGATCGAACGGAAATACAGCCAAAGCCAGCTTTGGACTCCGGAAAACGTGAATACAGGAGTTCAAAGCTGGCTTTGAACCTTATGCTGGTTTACGAGGTTTAGGAGCGCAAAACAAGGCACTCACCTGTCCTACTCAAACACGAAAAATACGCTGCATAAGCAGGGTTTGCATATCGCGCCGTCCATCGAGTATTGCATGGACTACGATTTTATCGGCCAACGTTTCGTAAATAATCCGATACGGCTTTTTTTCAATCACCTGCCGATACTGCCGAATCCCCAAAGACAATAACTCTTTGGGGATGCCGCCTCTATCGGGAAACTCGGCTAAATTATTTACCGCTGCCTCCAAACCATCAATGATCTTACCCGCAACACGATCGCTGACTTCCACAAGGTAATAATCATTAATATCCAGCAAATCAGCCAGCGCCGGTTCCGCTAGAACAACCTCCCGCATTATGCCAACCCGCGTCGCGCCCGCAATTGGCTAAAGACATCCGCACTGGAGGCGGTTTTGCCTAAACCGACCGCTTGCTGGCTTTGCGCCAAAATTTTCAGCAATGCCAAGGTTTCCTGCATGCGCTCATACTCGGCAACGGACTGAACCACCATAGTGGCTTCGCCGTTTTGAGTAATAATCATCGCCTCGCCGGAATCTTTTAATTCCAAAGCAACCTGCGCCGCATTGGCCTTGAGATAGCTAATGGGTTTAATGTTTTTTGATAAATTCATAGTGTTCTCGCGCGTTTTGCAAAGACCTAAATATAAACCAAATTCGGTTTGTTTTAAATTCTTGCTAAAGAAAGCAGGCCGCAACCGAAGGCTTTGGCGGGGCCTATGCCTTGAGTTATCTGGTTGCTAAAAGCCTCGGCATCGGTAATCGTCAGTACCCCATCAAACATCACCGTCTGAATTTTGCCGCTCCGGCCTTCTTTGTTTTTACGAAAATACAAGACCGGTTCCGGCTGCACAATCAGAGTATCCAGTTGCGCAAAGGCTTGCAGTTTGCGCTCCAGCCAAGCCTGTTGCTGCTCTTCGTGCAACAAGGGAACACGCACGGTTTTAGTAAAAGTTTTACCTTTTTTCTCGACGCTGCCTTTACTGCTGTCTTTGATGGTTTTAATGGGATTGGCACGTAGCCTAAAGCGCAAGCGCTGGCCGTTTTGAACATTCAAAACGTATTCGCGTTGGGCCAGTAATGCCGGGCTTTGTTCGCCGCTTTGCGGTTGTATGGCCGACTGCATCAACACCTGAGCGCCCATGCCTTTTTGCAGCTGTTCAACGCGAAACAGGAATTCCCGGTCTGCGTCTTCCAAACCGGGAAATAACCGCCATAAGGCCTGATGGAGCTGATAAGGATTTTGCGCTTGCTGCCAAGGGATATGGATTTTACTCAGGTACATACGACTCTCCTGCCGTCATAAACAGCGTTCGGCTGGCAAATTGCCGGGGTTGGTGAATAATCGGCACATCTCGCTTTTTCAAAGGTATTGCTCTAGCACTATTTTCTTCGCTATAGACAGTGCCTTGATTGCGGCCGATTTGCGCCAAAGCGGACAACGCCGACTCGGCAGACAGCAACGTTTCAAATAACGGCCTTGCCAGCGGGCAACTTCGCCGCCCCAATACCGGCGTGTAAATCGGCTGTTTAACTGCCTGAGCAATTTCAGCCAGTAACACAGCCGGTTCGGGATTATTCCACACGGCAACGGTATAGCTGGCGTCTTGCCAATATTCGCGCCAAGTCTGGATGGTATCGTGGCTTTTCAGGCCGCGATAATCTTCTCTGGCGTTTTTGACGGTGTGATAGTCGGTCATTTTTTGAGTAGCAATCCTCTTTTGAGTTTTTTTATCAAATACAGGATCAACCCGTACCGCAAACGACACGCTACCGGCCAAAGCTTGCTGCCGGTTTTGGTCGGTACGCTCCACGCCTAAGCAAGCACCCAGCAGACCTAATAAAGCGCTCCGACCGGGAAACAGTTCGGAAGGGCGCAAGCCCTCGAAGCTCTCCCGCCCCCAGGCCTGCATCGGACCTTGCAGTTTTAAGATTAAATGTTCACGCATGACATCTCTTCCGCTTAGGCTTGGCCGTTACTTCTTAGCCAATTTTCAAGTCCAGGCAGCGAAGGCTTGGTTACTATTCCGGCCGGTAATGCCACGTTATCCAATGCAAACTCCGCGCAACGCTCGATTAAACCATAACCTTGATGGACTTTGTCCCAGTAGCTGTTTAGTTCTTTGATTGACGGCTCTCTAAACCCGCCTTTATTGTCGGCCTGGATTGGTTTTTCAAACGCATTCGCCAAAGAAACCGGTTGATGAGAAAAACCGACCAATGCCACATCGGCCAGATTATGAGCGGCGAAACTTTGCTGCTTGGCACTGGGCACTTCGGTTGCCAGCATGTGCAAAACGTGTGCGGCAACGTCCAAGGCTTTTGCTCTGCTTTCTGCGCCTTCATCGGCTTTCATGTCCGGCAACAAACCAAGATTGACCTGCAATTGTTTAAGATTAAGACTGGCATAACGATAGAAAACACCGGATGAAAACTCCTGGGTATCCAAATGGCCGGAACCCAGTTCCTGCAAGTCATCGACAGCGGTAAACCAGTCGATGTCGGCATCGACGGCGTGAGTGGTAATGGCATGGGCTACAGCCAGCGCACCGTCGATTTTGCCGACCGCACTCATCAATCCCGAAGTTGCCATACGCCCCGATAAGGCTATATCCAAACCATTCGCTAAAGCTTGCCTAAAAGCTTGGCCGTCTTTTTCGATCTGCTTTTGCAGCTTTTTCGCATCGACGCCATCCGCTTCCAGCGCTTTGATTTGATCGCAAAAATAGGCGATTTCTTCCAACACCCAAGGAGCAACCGCATCGTCTTTGGCATCGTCAGCGCTGCTGTCTTTACCGGAGATATAGTCAATAGCTTGCTTGACAATACTTTCATCGTAGCGACCGGATAATGCGGCAATAGCGTCGTTTTGAAAATCCGCCAACCGTTTGGTGCGCACGCTGGGTTCGCCTAAATGCTGGCGATAATAATCGCTGTGACGCATGGTGCGTTTTAAACTTTGACTGGAAACCCGCACCCGCCGTTTGCCGCCGAAAATAGCTGATTTCTGCATGTTCATGTCGTCGCGATTCAAGCAAGAAGGGCTGTGGGAAATCAGGATGTGAAAGTTGATAAAGTTCTCGTTCATGGTTTGGTTCCTTTAAGCGGTAGCTTTTGATTTGGTGTTTTGGTAATAGAAGAAGTCTTCCAGTAACTGGCGCTTAGCCTGATCATTCCAGTAATACAAAGTCTTTGCTGTCGTCTGCCAATCCAGCGTCGGATTGGCCTGTTTTAACAATCGGCGTAATTGAATCAAGTCGTTGGGTTCTTGCGAACGAATCACCATGAACAGGCGTTTTTCGTTGATGTCGGCCTTGGCTAATGCCCTTCCCAATGAATCGCCGTTTTCCTGATGTTTAACCAACGGCAAGCAATACAATAATCGCCGCATACCTTTGTGGGCTTTGTTATCCAGCACTACCCGATAAAAAGCCGGTACTTCAATCAAATCACCGGGATTCATGACTCGTTTCAATTCCGCTTGTGGGCCGGGTTTTAATGCCTGATAGCGTTCATATAACGCCAGAAAATCGGGCATTTTGTTTTCTCCCTCACTCATGGATTTCCTCCTTCGGGTTCCAGTTCTTTAAAAGATTTATGTAAAGACCGCCTTGCCAATGCCAAGGCTTTCAGCATTTTCGGTTCTTGCCTGTAAGACTCGGTTGCCTTATTGAACAAGTCAATAACAATGGCCTTGAGTTGCTTATTCAGCAATTGCAACTCATCTTGCGATGCTTCAAATTTAATGGCCGCCAAACTGTTATGCATCAGGTTTTCCGTTTGTTGGTAATAGACGGCTTCAACCGGATCGCAAAGATTGACGCCGGAACCGTTCACTTTGTCCTTGATGCCGACAGCAAACAGGTACAACGATTTTCTTAACGCTGTTTTGTACGCCAAGCCGCTGCTAATAATTTGTTGAATTACGTCGCCATGTTCAGCCCAACCTTGCGCCAGGCTAAACAACTCATGGCGGCGCTCCAATACGGTTGCCTGATTGTTGCGATAACCGCCGATAATCAGTTGAATCTTATCGGCTGCCATAAAGGTTCTGGCTTGCTGAATAACCGGCGCGGTTTGCTGGCCTTCTTTGTCGTTTTGCCGGTCAACCACCAACCGGCCCATATGCGTCCAGGTCGGTGCGGTGGTGGTAAAAGACGGGAATTTTTCTTCTCTTTCGCCTTTTTTAACGGCGAATGTTCGTGAAGATAATGGGTGCGGCCAGACGCCTTCTACCGTGTAGTTAAATTTGGCTTTATTGAAGCCGTTATAAACTGGCCCGTAACATCCGCAGCAACTGCAATTAGCCGAGGTTTGGGGAGGCAATAGTTCAAAATGAGCAGGTTGCCATAACAAACCGCGATTCAGGCCGATTCTGGAAGCCGGTATTTTGGCGTCGGCTTTTATTCTGTCCAGATAATTGGGCAACTGGTCTTTTGTCGCTGAATACCAAGGCATGACGGATTCCGCCGTATCTTCGGCCAACACATTCAACCAGATTGTTTCCCTGAGTGTGCGGCCCTTAATCAAGATCGTGATCGGCGTACTGCCGCGCAAACTGCCTTTGAAACCGCCGCCCATGCTCGGACAGTTATTGGCGGCATTGAACAGTGCAATTGCGACACAGCCGCCGCATAAAGCTTCCGCCAAACCTTGCGGATTGACAAAGGCTTTATTGGTGCCGTCGGCAACCCCGGCCAGCAATTTATCCATCGGGGTTGGCTGCGTCGATTTTACGCCTCGTATTTGCATGAACGGCGTTACCAGGTGATTCAAATCGAACCAATCCATTTTTTCCCGACTGGCAGAGGCGTAATCTTCTGGCGTTATCGGCTCTTTGGCCAACTGAACCAATACTTTTTTGTCTTTGGGAATAAATAACGCTTGGGTAATGGCGCATAAAAGCTGCAAACAGGCCAGTTCCATATCGTCGCGCGGCAAACAAAGTTCGCCGGTTTGCTCTTCGCACAAGAGTTGCTGCAAGCTTATTTTCCGGTAGTTGCTTTGATGTTGGATTGGTATCCAGGCATCCGTGAGTAAATTCATGAGTTCTCCTTGGGCTTATCCATTCGGGTTAATCCTGTATTGACGTGATAAAAGTAGGTGTAGTTACCCTGTTGCGCGGCAAAGTGGCCGTCTGTAGTCGCCTTCATGGACAGCCAGATAAGGCCGTCTTTATCGGCTTCAGGTAGCCTGCCGTGTTTACCCCAACTTTTCGGCACAGCAACGCTATTCAGATTGATGGCTTCCAAGCGTTTGCTTTCATCCAGCTTGTCTATAAGTTCGCCACTTAACAAACAACGTTCACCCTGCTTCTCGGTATAGAAAGGCATCACATTCAGGTTCATGTCACCGTCACGGGTCAACGCGGAAACATTGCTGTCGTTGTCGGAAAGTTCGTTCATGTTGTTGCTAATCAGTCGCTTGGCCGTCATTTGACTGACCCAACAATCTTCTTCGTAAGCTTCGTAACTTTTTAATACCCATTCCGGTTCATCCGGCCATGCCTCTTCGTTATAAACCGGTTCTATCCAATCCCGATAAGCCGCCGGGAAACTGATTTGGGATTCCGTTTCTTGCTCCGCTTGCTGCAAGCATTGCTGAGTCCGCCACAGCACCCGGCTATTGCCGTAGATCAATTCATGCAATTCATAATCGTCTTCAGTCGGCAATAAAACGGTACAAACCGGTTGCCGGTAGTGCTCCGGCCTGCCGCGTAAGTGGCGGTGCAAACGGCCCATGCGCTGAAACAGCAAATCCACCGGGCAAAGCTGGGTAATCAGCCAATCGAAATCCAGGTCCAGCGACTGTTCGACTACTTGAGTCGCGATTAGTAAATGGCCTTTGCTTCTGGCCTCTAGCGGCTCAGACTTCGCCCCGAATAGATTCAGAACCGCTTGTTCTTTCTCTTGCCTATCGGCAAAGATAAAACGGGAATGAAACAGTAATAACTGATCCTCACTGAATCGTTGGTCTTGTTCGATTAGAGCCAATACTTGCTGATAAAGCTGTTGTGCAACCGCGACGAGATTGCAGACCAGACACACTTGAGCGCCCTGCGCTACTGCATCAAGCAAACGTTGAATCAAGTCATCGTCGGGCAATAAGTGGGATGTTTTAATCAGTTCCAGTTGCACCGATGTTGGTTTGGGTTGCTGATCGGGTCGTTCCGCTAAATCGAAAAAGGCCGTTTGCCCTGCGCTGCAATGACTGATCAACGGATAGGCTTGATTGGTTGTGGCTAATTCACAGCCCCAGGCTTTCGCCAACTGGGCTTTTTGATGGAACGGCAAAGTCGCCGACAATAAAATCGCGCTGCCTCCGGCAAGGCGCTGTTGCTCCAGCACAGCATCCAGCAAGCCGTACATGTAACTGTCGTAAGCATGAACTTCGTCGATAATCAAAATACTGCGGCCAATACCGAAGCCGCGTACAAATTTGTGCTTGACCGGCAGCACCGACACCAAAACCTGATCGACAGTACAAACGCCGATTTGGCCTAGAAATACCCGTTTGCGGCTTTGCGCCAGCCAGTTTCCGCATTGCACCCAGGCTTCTTCATGGCCTTGGGCTGTATTCGGCTGACAGGCCTGTTTCAAGTTTATGAAATTTTGCTCGTATTTCGCTCTGCCATGCGCCAGTACCATATTGGTTTGATTGGCAAACAACAAAGGTGCGGCCTTTTCCAAGCGTTTCAACATTGCGTTGGCGGTGGCCTGAGTCGGCAAGGCAAACACAATGCTGTCAGCCAGACCCAACGCCAACAACTGCCATGCGTATGCCAAAGCGGTTTCGGTTTTCCCTGAGCCTGTCGAGGCTTCTATCAGCGTTAAGCCTTGTACTTTGGGTAACTGTTCAACAAGGCATTGCACTTGTCTCGGAGGGAAGCCATTTAATAACGCATCAATAGTTTGATACGGCTTTATTTGGCTGATAACGCCCGCTTCTTGTAACATCTTTTTCGCAATCTTCAATCGACATTCATACCACTGCGTTAAATCGTCGCAAGACTGGTCGTCGTAAGTAAACGGTTCGGACGACCCCAGCCAATCGCTGACTGAACAGAACCCGGCCAGCATTGTTGCTTTAGTAGTTGCGAGCAATGGCGGGGTATCGTCTAGCGACAATCCGGCTGGTGCAAGAAACAACAACTCCAAGGCGCTCAGCCATTGCCGCCGCGATTGTTTAAATGCGTCCAGAATCAGTTGCGAAGCACTATGCAGCTGGTATTTCGGATTGTCTTTTTCATGATCTTGCGGCACAACGCCATGATGCCCGACTACCGGGGCTAGCCAACTGCACCATGCTACCCAATTATCATTGTCATCGGCATAGAAATCGTCTTCCGCTGACGAAAATCGTTCTTTTAAATCCTGATAAAACCAGTACAGCCCGGCCGGGCCGTGGTTATACTCTTTAATCGATTGCCCGTTTAGTTGAGTTGGAATTGCACATAACTCGACATTGACTGCTTTCCATGCTTCCAAGGCTTTGCGCTGAAAACGCAAATCGAATTTGCCGTAATCGTGCAAGGCGATAAAAAACAGCAGCCAAGCACGGGTTTGTTTTGCATTTAATCCGACAATCTCCATAAAACAGCGCCTAATATCGCGACTTTGCTGCCACCAAACATCCGCTACCGCCGCCACATCCAGACAATGATACGGCAACAAATGATAGCTGTTGCCTTGTTCGTCACTCGCACAGGCCTTGCCCCAATATCGGTACATTTTCATCCCCTAGCTTTTAACTTAAGCCCATTATCCACACTCACAACCTCATTCGGTGAGGTTGTGCTTTATTTTTTATATATTTTTTGCATGGATTCTATTTGCTCCCTGACTCCATCAATCAAAAACTGAGGCGATTTAACCTCCACTTCCGCTCCATGCTTGAGAATGTCCATGATCAATTCGCGACTGTCGTTGAACGGGATGCTCAGCTGGTAGTTGCCGTTATCAAGCCATTGCCCCTGTTGCTTGGGATGCCAGTTTTCATCGGCGACCCATTTGGCTCTGGCTTTGCTAAATTCCAGTACGGCGGTGTGCTGCGCGCTGCCGCTGAAGATGCCGTAGGACGAGGTGAGGAATTGCTCCAACAGTTCCGGCTCAATTAACAGGGCGTTTTGCTCTAGTATTTTTGCTGAGCCGATGTTGTCTACGGCGAATACGCGCAATTGATCGCGGTGATGGCAGTGGGCGGCCAGGTACCAGTTATCCCGATAATAAACCAGCTGTTGTGGCGAGACTGTCCTCCGGGTTTGTGCTGCACTTTCGCCTCTGGCGGTATACTCAATGTCGATTCGCTTGCCGTTGAACAGGGAGGTGGCTATCTTTTTGAACTGGGCATCGTCTTTTAAGCGCCTTCCGATGGAGAGGATTTTTATTTTCTGGGAAATATCGGCTGGGCTGTGCGGCTGTAATTTGAACAGTTGGTTGATTCTTTGTTGCAGCTGGCTTATCTGCTGGCTGAGCAGGCCGGGACTGATGTTTTGCAGGATTTGATGACAGATCAGCAAGCCGTTCAGTTCTTCGGCGCTGAACCAGAGGCCGGGCAATTGGTAGGGCTTTTCTGCATGTTGCTGGTCGTAGTAATAGCCGTTGAGTTTCCGGTCGTATGCCAGCGGGGCATCAAGATAACGACGCATGTCTTCTATGTAACGCGCCGCGGTTGCCTTGGCGCATTCCAGTTCGTTCATGATGTCTGTTAATGGTATCGGTGTGCGACGGTTGGTTAATAGATTGTGCAATCGATATATTCTGTCAAATCGATCCATTTGCTTTCTTCCTTTGTTTAATACTGATCGCTTAAGAGGTGTATTGCTCTGCCCGCTGCGCCCTGATAATCATCCAGCGGGATGCCTGCAATAATATAACCGGTGTCCGTGAAATGTAGTGGTTAAAAATGTCCGCCCGGACAGGCTGACAAATAACTCAGCTCATTAAGCACCAAAATGCCGGACATTTGATGCTGACTTCTGGTTGCAAATCATTCAAGTCCAAGGCTTTGCCGCAACTGTTATAAAGCGCGCCATCCAGCAGCCGATCACGACTTGTAGCCTAAATTCAGCCACAGGCAATAAGGCGACTGGCTTTACCCCATAAGTATTCCTGCATATTGTGCAGGCAATGCGTTTGCTCTAATTTGACTCTGTTTCTTCCGACTGATTTTTTAGGCTACCAGATTTAGAGTCTGCTGGCTCTGGCTGAAGCCTATAGCTAATAGTGCTAAGGAATTTTTATGAATATGACGCGTTGGCCTCAAGTTAGCATGATTATTTTGTGCGCCTGGATTTCCTCCGGGCAGTCCGTAGCGCAGCAGCCTTCCGATAGCCCGGCTGTATTGGATAGCGCCAAAATTGAACAGCTCACCGGCATGAAAGGCGGGCTGGATAAGACGGAGCCTGTTTTCAAGGTCAGCCAACCCCGCAAAGACCTGAACGCCACCGTGGCAGGCGTTAAAATGATTCCGGAAATGGGTTTGACCTCTTGGGCGGGGTTTCAGGCTGTCGGCGATCAGGTCATGGTGATGGGCGACATCGTGTTACTGGAAGATCAGGTTAATCCGGTGATGAGCGCCGCTTTGGATAACGGGCTGGAAGTCACCGGCCTGCACAACCATTTTCTCTGGGATAAACCCAGGATCATGTTCATGCATATCGGCGGCATGGGCAGTCTGGAGACACTTGCGGCCGGGGTCGGAAAAGTCTTTGCTAAAGCTAAGGAAAAGCATGGCGATAAAAAGCAAGCTCCGGCAGCCGGATTCGATACCGCTAAAACGACGCTGGACCCCAAACCCATCGAAACCATCCTCGGCGCATCGGCCGAAAAAACCGGCCCTATTTATAAAGTGACACTGGGGCGCACGACTCAGATGAGCGGTCACGGCGCCGGTAAAGCGATGGGCGTTAATACCTGGGCGGCCTTCGCCGGCAGCAATGACAAAGCTGTCGTTGATGGTGATTTCGCGATGCTCGACTCCGAACTTCAAGGCGTATTGAAAGCTTTGCGAGGCGCGAACATCAACATCGTCGCCATTCATCATCACATGGTCAATGAAACGCCGAAAATCGTTTTTTTACACTATTGGGGAACAGGCTCTGTCAACGATTTAGCCAAGGGAATCAAAACCGCCCTGGACACTCAGGCAAAGTCGTAGCATCTCACGACCGATACAAAGCCTGGTTGATAATGATTACACGGTAATCTCCCAACAGAAGCCGTACCAAGGGAAAAACGATGTCCGAATTTAAAGAAAATTTAAAGAAGGTTGAACGGCTCCTGATGACCGCCCAAATTTGCGGAGAATATACCGCCAGCACTACTTTGTACGATTTTCTTGATATCGACAAAACAGCGACCAAGGAACAGATAAAAGCCGGCATTGACGAGAATTACAAGTTCTATCTCTCCAGGCAATACGTCAGCGGTTGGAAAACCTTAACAAAAGAGTTTATTTCCTCACGACGGGCCATTGAATCTCTGTTATGTGAATGCCGATCCGAATATGACAATCATTTGCTTGAGCTCAGCGTAAAGGAGCTGCGCAATCGTTTTGTATCTCTTACACGCGCTGATCGAGAGCTGAGTGCTCAACAGAAAAAAGACCTCATCGAAGAAGGCACGGAAATTGGCTTGTCCGAAACGCAAATCATCAACATGATTACCCTGTGGATGGAGGCCGATGAGGTAAAAGCGGTTGAAATGCCGTCAACGTCCGCTTATGTGCCGCACGATGAATTTTCCGGTAAGACCTACTATGAACTGTTCGGGATTCCCCAGGATGCGGACTACTCGGAAATACTGAGAGTCTATGAAAAAGAATATAACCGGTATGTACATGGAAAAGATAAGGCGCGATGGGACAGGGTTTCAGACGGCTGGGAAATCCTGAAAGACCGCAAAAAGAGAGAAGCCTATGACAAAAAGATAAACGAGCCAAAACCAGCGATTGAAGAGGGTGTTCCGGTCTTGAAAGTCATCTGCAAAATGGATGGCTATCTTTACAAGGATGTAAAAAAAGGTTCGCAATTGACTGAAACGATCGTCATCAAAAACGACCATAAAGGCCAATTGCAAGGCAAGATAAAGTCGGATGCCGAATGGCTAGTGCCTGAGAGAGGGAATCTCGCCTGTAACTCCGAACAAACCCTGGATATCTCCATCCTTACCGCCAAGATGCCTGCCAATACCTATGATGCCAGAGGCACAATTACCCTTGACACCAATGGCGGCCCTCCCTGTTTGATATCTTTCAGGGTTATCCTGAATAACTTTGAAGCTGCCGCCAGTTTCAGAAGGACTTATGTGCCCCTTGCGGCCGCTTGTGCCGGTTTTATCGGCTCCTTTAGCCATTCACCGTTTTTATACTTCCTGATTAGCGCCATTTTTGCGGGAATACTTTTTTATTCCGTTGCTGAATTTATCGTTAAAACAACACTAAAAAATGGCCTGAATATACTCAAGCCACCTTCTAATTTGATACACGGCGCGACAGCGGGCGTGGTTGTTTTAACCATTCTGTCCCATTCGTTCGGCAGTTCAGTGACTAAGCACGCCCTTGAGCAAGAAAAGCTCGATATGTCGTCTGTTCCGGAAAAGCCGTATGTCCCCGCAATGCCGCAACCAGAACCATTGCAAACACCGGCTGAAGCCGAAAATAGGCCCGTTAATGCGGATCAGGTTGCTCACTATCAGCAATTTAGCCGGGTAGACGGCATTCTCGATAAAAGTGCCGAAGCGTTCTGGGGAGACGGCTTTAAGTCGTTGAAAGGCAAGACGCACTACGGTTTCGAATGCAGGGACCAAGACAAACTGGGTTTTCGCATTAATAGCCACTGTGCCGATTGGACGGCAACCCAACCGCCCCCACATCTCATCGCAATGCATTTTCATTCTCAGGACTGGGACTTTGCCCTAAAGTTTCCTGAAGATTCCCGCTGCGATGGCATCGCTTGTCCGCCTGCCCTGGCTGTTGAACCCCATGCGAATATAAAAAACACACCAAAGCAGCCATTAGCTGGGGTTTTAAGGAGTCCGGGCGCAAATGCCGGATACGTCACGGCTTCGCGAAGCAACACGCGTCTCGCTTCAAACATCGCCAAGAGTAAAAAGTGGAAACCCAAAACGAGCAGTTTTGCGCCGCCTTCCCGAGATGACCTATAAGCCTTGGAGAACCCATGTTATTTAACCGTTGCGCTTTTTATGTTGTGTTAGTTATTGCCATAGCGGCATCGGGTTGCGCCTACAATGTTCCTATCGTGGCTGACCCCGTCAAGGATATGCGTCAATCCCGGCTTGTCAGGAAAAAGATGCCCATCAAGGTTGGCATGTACTTGAGCGATGACCTTAAAAACTACATTTACGAGCAGCAAAGAATGGGCACGACCTTTCAAATGAATGTAGGGAAATATTTGCTCCCGATCGCCATGAAGATGGGCTCGGCCATATTTGACAAGGTGACGCTGGTTAACTCTTTGCCTCCTTATGACGGTAACTACAGGCCGGATGTTGAAGCCGTCATTAGACCGGAAGTCCTTTCTTGTTATGGCGATGCTGTTGGCGCTTTTTCAGGTTACATAAAAGCGAAAACAAAATTACGTGTCACTGCCTATGACTTAGGCGGCAATGCGTTATGGCAGGATGAAGCCATCGGCGAAAGTAAAAGCAAGCACATGGATTTCGTAAAGACTTGGCTTACGGATATGGAAGAAGTCGGAAAAACAGGCTATCGGGCTGCTTTTTCCGCCGCCACCCAAATTATCAATGATTTTTACGCCCGGCCTCCGCAGGAGCTTCTCTCCCTTCTTGAAATCAAAAAAGCGGAAAATTTGAGGAACCGGGGGGCTTTGCCTGATTTTGAGCTTTTTAAAAATCTTTATGAAAAGGGGCAGTTTCAATACGATAAAAAAAATTATTACCAATCCTTATATTTATTCGCAAAGGCATCAAACATAGCCTCTGACGAGCCGGCAGCATTATTTTATACCGGGGCGAGCTACACCCATACCGGCGATAAGTCCAGGGCGCTAAAACAATTCGAAAATATCATTAAAAAGCAACCTTACGGTCCGGAAGCCCGTGATTCAAAAAAATGGATTCAACGGCTGGACGACCCGTTAGAAATTGGAGTTTTCGGCAGTCGTAAATCCGACAGGTCTGCATTAAATGACCAGGCGATTAAAAACGCCTTGATCAACAGCGGCATGTACGAAGTTATGAATACCGCTAAGTTAACACCTCCGGCCAGCCCTATTCCCTCGCCAGACTTTTCGAAGTTTCTTGATACTTGCTATAAAAAAGGCATTAAGGTCGTTATTTGGCACGATATTGACAGCTCTTCCAAGAAACCCCAATACGACTTCTATAGCGGCGAAGATGTCGCAACAGAACATAGGGTTAAAATCTCTGCAAAAGTGTATTCAACAAAGAAAAAACGTTTAACAGCCGAACTTCAGATAAACGAAAGATCAAGCACCATACAAGAGCAAACAGCGCAACAGGAAATGGAAACAAGACAACAGCTATTGCAAAGCGGCGCTAAAAAACTGGCCTTGCAGTTGCTAAAAAACGATATTTTTTAAAGCCTGTAGAAAACGGTTTTGCCGGAAAATATTGGCCGACCGCTTCACGCCCTCAACTTCTTCGATGTCCAAGTGCTCAAGCGGCACATTCAAAATGTCCTTAAATCGCAGCCGGTGATTTTCTATATCAATTCCGGCAAGCTCCGCGCCAAAATGGAAAATGTGCAATAATGAAACCCTTGCTGCCGGTAACCAGAATACCATCAGCTTCAACAGCACTTCGCCCCTTACTTACCATCCGATCGGTGAAACCGGATTATTGCGGCAACCTCAAACGTCGATATTGAGGCGCTCGCCGCTCGGCATAACAGCCTGATTTATAGGCCAAGCTGTTGAAAACAAGCCTAATTAAAAAATGTTTTCCCTTTTCTAGGGGATGAGTGAAAATAGTTTATACTGTAAGTAAATGCGTACTTTTATCACTCATAATAAAAATAATTTAATGCCTCGGCATTGGATAAAAGGAAGTCAACAATGGTTCACGCTCAGCTAAATGCAGCTATTATTCAAAATGCAATCGGCAAGGTAACTTGCTTATTCTCATTACCTGACACTTACCTTCACACGTTAGTGGCCGATAAGAATTCCGGTATTGGCGGCTTTCCCAAAATTGGATTCGCAAACTCCAATTTAACAGCGGAAATTTTCAAGAAATTGCCCAGTGCCGTTTTGAGCCTGAGAAAGCTCAACATTACCCACTGGAAACAGCCATCGTGCACCTGGCTTACACTATAACCCAGGTCGAAGTCGGCTTTATCGACGCTCGTGAACAACAAGTTGCCGTTTCCTCGCCGGCATTGAAAATCGTTAAGCGCCATGAAGACGACCGATATCCTGCCAGCCTCGATACGCCGAAAAATGTTCAGAAGGTTTTTCATGCCTTACGGCCTGTTGTTGAATCTCCCTACCATAAGCGTCTTGCCCAGCAAGATCCGCAGCAGTGTAAGGATTTTTAAATGGATAACTTTGCTCAAAGTTGGCTGGATATTCAGTGCAAAGTAATTACAGGTTGTTGTTGCGCTTTATTATTGATGATAGAGCCCGACGGCAGCGCCTTGCTGCCTTTGGCACAATGGCCCGCTAATAGCAAAGAGCCTCTGGAGCTGTTAACCATTTCCCAGTTGGCGCTCAAAAAGGGCGTCTCCGTCATCAACCAAAATGTACTGGCGCCCGAATCGGATCAGCAGGCTTTCGATTACTTTGCTTCTCCTATCTTTATCGATACACATTTAGTCGGCGTTATCGCCGTAAAAACCGCCCTCCAGTCAGAACAAAATCAACAGCAAATTCTCGCCGCTCTGGACCAAGGCAAGAAATGGCTGGAACTTTCGGAACTTTTAACAGCACAACCACAAACCGGCAGTTCCAAGGACTTTTATGCAACAGTCGTAAGCCTGGCAGCCGCCTGTCTCGATCAAGACACTTACAACGAAACGTTAATAGCGCTGATAACAGAGCTCACCCGGCAATTTCAATGTGAGCGCGTATCGATAGGCGAAGTTAAACGCAACCATGCAGAAATTATTGCCTTGTCCAATAGCGCCAACTTTGATTCCAGGGCCAACCTGATGCGAACCCTTGCCAATGCAATGGATGAAGCCGTTGACCAGGACAGGATCATTGTTCATCCGCCGGCAAAACAGAAGCCCGGCTACATTAGTCGAGCCCATCTGGAATTGGCGAAAAAATATGGCTCAGGCTCAATCTGCACGCTGCCGCTGATTTACCAGGACTCGACTTTTGCGGCAATGACACTGGAACGTAGCGAAGAAAATCCGTTTGCGCCCGCAACAGTCCTGCTGCTAGAACAAACCCTGTCGCTGCTGAGCCCTTTTTTGCATCTGAAGCGTACAGAAGAACAAGGCCTGCCTTACAAAATCGGCAGCAGCCTGAAAAAACAGCTTTCCGGGCTATTTGGCCTTAACCATCTGGGCCTGAAACTGTCTGCTGTGGCGTTAATTTTACTGCTGGGCGCAACGAACACTATCAAAGGCGACTTTAAAATCCATGCTGATGCTGTCTTGGAAGGCAAAGTGCAACGAGTCGTTGCCGCCCCTATGCAGGGTTTCATATTAACGGCGGATGCCCGCGCCGGGGATACGCTAAAAAAAGGCGAGTTGATGGCCATGATGGACGATGCCGATTTAAAGCTGGAAGCCGTTAAGTTAGCCAGCCAACAGCAGCAAATTGCCCGGGAATACCGGGAGGCGATGTCCGACAGGGATCTGGTAAAAGTCAGCGTGCTCAGCGCGCAACTTGAGCAAGTTAAAGCACAGCTTCAGCTCATTCATGAGCAATTGCAGCGCACATCAATTGTGGCCCCATTCGATGGCGTGGTGATTGAAGGCGATCTCAGCCAATCGCTGGGCTCGCCGGTCGAACGGGGCGCCAGTCTGTTTAAAATGGCGCCGTTGGAAGGCTACCGGGTTGTGCTCAATGTTAACGAGCGGCTCATTTCCTATGTGCAAGCCGGGCAGACCGGCGCCTTGGCCTTATCGAGCCTGCCGGAACAGCACATCCCGCTGACCGTCGAAAAAATCACCGCGGTATCCCGGGTAGAAGGCGGCAACAATATTTTCCGTGTAGAAGCCAGCCTGCATAACCATTCCGATCTTTTAAGACCGGGCATGGCGGGCGTAGGAAAAATCAACGCAGGCCAAAAGCCGCTGTTATGGATTTGGACGCATGAGCTGGTCGACTGGGCAAGCTTATGGTTCTGGTCCTGGTGGCCCTAATGGCATCAGTTTAAGGAATGGGTCGTGAGTGAGTCATTATTAAGCCCGCAGTGGTACCGTGTTCAAGCGTTAACGCCCCGTTTGCGTAAGCATATTGAAGTGCACCGCCATGATTATCGCGGGCAGATCTGGTTTATTCTTGAAGATAAGTCTTCCGGCCGGCATCATCGCTTCAATGCCGCAGCTTTCAGGATTATCGGCCTGCTGGATGGCGAGCGCACCGTCAATGAAGCCTGGCAACTGGTTAACGATCAGCAGGGCGATTTCGCACCGACCCAGGATGAAGTGATACAACTGCTGGGCCAGCTTCATAGCGCCGATCTACTGCTCTCGAATGCGGCAACGGATATAGACGAGCTGTTTCATCGGCAAGAACAGCATCAAAATTTAAAGATCAAGCAACGCGTCAGTAATCCCCTTTCCCAAAAATTTCCGCTCTGGGACCCGGATGATTTTCTTGAGCGGCATTTACCCAAAGTAAGCGGGTTATTCAACTGGACAATCGCTCTGGCATGGCTGTCCATCGTATTGACCGCATCCTTGCTGGCGGCAATGCACTGGCATGAGCTGGGCAACAATATAATTATTAATACGCTGTCGCCCTATAACCTGACCCTCCTGTTTATCCTGTATCCGGGCATTAAAATATTGCATGAATTAGGCCACGCATTTACGGCCAAGCTGGAAGGCGGGGAAGTGCATGAAATGGGCATCATTTTTATGATGTTCATTCCCATCCCCTACATCAACGTCTCTACCGTAACTAGTTTCAGGAACAAATATAAACGCATGCTGGTCGGGGCCGCCGGCATTATCGTTGAACTGTTGCTCGCCTCCCTGGCCCTGTTTATCTGGTTGATGGCCGAGCCCGGCATAGTGCGGGATATTGCTTTCAACATCATGCTGATCGGCGGCGTTTCTTCGCTATTTTTTAACGGCAACCCCTTACTGAAATATGACGGCTATTACGTCCTCGCCGACGCGATCGATATCCCCAACCTTTTCCAGCGCTCGGCAAAATATTGGGGCTATCTGTGCCAACGCTATCTCTTCGGCTTGAAGCAGCTGGCATCGCCGGCTTACACATCGTGGGAATCGTCCTGGTTTATCTTGTACAGCCTCCTGTCGATGACTTACCGAATGGCCTTGCTGTGGTTCATCATCGTTTACGTCACGGACAAGTTTTTTGCTATCGGCATAGTTCTGGCTTTATGGTTAGTGATTGCCCAAATCGTATTGCCGCTATTCAACATGCTGCGTTTTATTGCCGCCAGCCCCAGTATCCAGAAAAAACGCTGCCGAGTCATCGGCAGTTGCGGCGCGCTGCTGGCTGTCTTAATGGCGCTGATCTCTATCGTGCCTTTTCCGTCCTACACCTTGGCAGAGGGCATTGTGTGGGTGCCCGATAACGCCCAGTTAAGGGCGGAAAGCGACGGCTTTTCCGGGCCGTTGTTAACCAGAAATAACAGCCAGGTCGACAATGGCACGGACATCCTTCAGTTGGAAGACCCTTTTTTGCAAACCCAGGTAGAAATTCAGCTGGCAAAGTTAAAGGAATTGGAAGCCAACTATCGGGCAGAAAAATTTAACGATCTGATAAAAGCGCAAATACTCAAAGAACAGATACCGGCAGTCCAGGCAGAGTTAGCCAACGCGCAAAAAAACGTGCAGTCCATGCAGCTTAAAAGTGCAACGCAAGGCCAATTATTAATACCGGATGCGGATGATTTACCCGGCCAATTCCTCAAACAGGGCGACTTGATCGGCTATGTAATTAATAACTCCCTGCCTATCGTTCGCACCGTGGTCACTCAAGACGATATGGGTAAACTGCAAGCGGGTACGGAGCGCGTGCAGATAAGATTGGTCAATCACTTGGATCAAGTTATACCGGCAAAAATTATCCGCATAATCCCAGAGGCCACCAATCGCCTTCCCAGCGCAGCGCTTGCAACCTCAGCCGGTGGCAGAATGATTCTGGACCCGGACCGGACAGAGGACTTGGTAACCCTGGAGAATTTTTTTCTGGTAGATGTTGAGTTCTCACCATTGGACCCGACCATACTGATCGGCACCCGAACTTATGTGCGTTTTGATCATGGCGGACAAGCGCTGGCCAAGCAGTGGTACAGAAGCTTGCGGCAATTATTTCTGAGGCAGTTCAATGTCTGATACTGGATTCGATACAGCGGATATGGCCTCTTACACGGCAGTAGAACGTTATGTTACCAAACCGGCCGGACCGGATAATAAACCCCGCCCCGGCGTGTTGCTCGGCAGATATCCGCAGAAAAAAGAAACCCGAAACACCGACTTTGAAAAGCTGATCGCTCGTTGGGCCGCCGACGCAAAATTCCTGTTTACCCGGCAAAAATACAGCCAAAACTACATCGTCAGCCGGATCAATGACTACGAGCACGACTTAAAGCAATTATCCGAGCCTGATTTAACCGCCCAGATTGCCTATATCCAAGAAAACTTACAACGGTCAGGCTTACAGGAGCCATGGGTTATCCAAGCTTTTGCAACCATCAGGGAAGTCGCCGGCCGCACGCTGGGCAAGCGTCATTTTGACACGCAGCTGTTAGGCGGTTGGGTGATGATTCACGGCATGGTCGCGCAAATGCAAACCGGCGAAGGCAAAACCCTGGCGGCAACACTGCCCGCCTGCACCGCTGCCCTGGCAGGGATACCGGTGCACGTGATAACGGCCAACGATTATCTGGCCGCCCGCGATGCCGAGCTTCTGCAACCGCTCTATCAGCGTTTGGGCCTGGTTGCCGGTTCGGTCATTGACGGCATGGAAACAGATCAACGCCGTAAAATCTATGCAGGCGACATTGTTCACACCACCCATAAACAGATAGCCTTCGATTATCTGCGGGATAAAATTGCAATGGCCGAAGACACGACGCCTTTTCGGCTGCAATTTAAACAGATACAAAAAGAACGCCGGCATTCATCACGCTTGTTCTTGCGCGGCTTATGTTTTGCAATTATTGATGAAGCGGACAGCGTGTTGATAGATGAAGCGGGGACTCCGCTGATTATTTCAAAGAACCTGCCTGCCGAAGACAGCGAGGCAGTCTATGTCGATGCCTTGCATTTAGCGTCAAGGCTCATCATTAACGAACATTTTACGGTAGATTTTGACCAGCGCACCCTCACCTTAACCGAAGCGGGCGAAAGACATCTGCTTGAAGCGGCCCAGGCGATGGCTGAATTATGGCAAAGCACAAGGCAGCGAAACGCCTTGATAACCCAGGCCCTGACCGCCCAATACCTGTTTATCGTTAACAAACACTACCTGGTTAGCGACGGCAAAATCCAGCTGATCGATCAACTTACCGGGCGGGTCATGGCGGACAGGTCTTGGGAACAGGGGCTGCACCAGATGATTGAAGCCAAAGAAAGCTGCGCCATCACCCATCAACGGGAACCGCTGACCCGTATCAGCTACCAGCGTTTTTTCAGTCGCTACTTAAAACTGGCGGGAACCTCAGGCACTGCAAAGGAAGTCGCAACGGAGCTTCATTCCGTGTATGGCTTGCACGTCGTTGACATTCCGACCTATAAACCCTGCCGAAGAAAAATGTTGCCGGAACGGCTGTATCTGGCCGCCGATGCCAAATGGGCAGCCTTGATAACGCGCATCAAAGAGCTCAACCGGCTTGGCCGCCCCATTTTAATCGGCACTTGTTCGGTAGCGGAATCAGAAGAAATCAGTGCAAAGCTGACAGCGCATAGCCTGCCTCATCAAGTGCTTAACGCTAAGCAAAACAAGCATGAGGCCGAAATCATAGCCAGGGCCGGACAATCGGGAAACATAACGGTTGCAACCAATATGGCGGGGCGCGGAACCGATATCGAACTGGATGCACGCGTTATAGCGCTCGGCGGACTGCATGTGATTGCAATGGCGCGGAACGACGCCCTGCGCATAGATCGCCAATTATATGGCCGGTGCGCCAGGCAAGGCGACCCAGGCAGCGCGGAAGCCTTTATCTCGCTGCAAGACGAAAGAATAGCGCAGGCTTACCCGGAATCCTTGCTTAAAATTTTTTCCCGGCTTGCTGGAAATGAGCAACTCGTGCCTGAAAGGCTGGCAAGAATAATCCTGAGATGGCCGCAGAAAAAGATCGAAAACCAACAGGCCGAAATACGCGATCAGTTAATGAAGCAAGATAAGCAACGAGCCAGAATATTGGCTTTCTCAGGGCGTTTTGAATGATTTTGCAACCATTAATGCTGTGCAAGCGCTACAAACTACAGCTTGCTGGCCGAAAAAACTTTTCCTGCCGCTATGCACCTTGGAGCTAAGGCTTATACTGTAGCTCATCAATACCAAATAAATTAAAACCCATGCAAAAAAACAGCCACCCGTTATTTTCAATGAACCCTAAGCTGATAACGATTATGTTCATACTAGGCAGCGGCTATGTTGCCGCACTCCAGGCCGCTGAAACGACAGAGCTGGACTGCATGGTAAAGCCGGAAATGTATGTAGAACTGAGCAGTCCCGTCGATGGTGTGCTGGAAAGCGTGTTGGTGGAAACCAGCGATAGCGTCCAGAAAGGCCAGGTTTTGGCAAACTGGAGTCTTCCGTAGAAACGGCGCAAGTCAATCTGTCCAAACAGGAAGCGTCGGTTATCGACGTCATAGAAGGTAAAAGGATTGAATCGGAATTTTCAAAGCGCAACAAAGACCGTTTCGACCAATTGTACAAAAAGCAGGCAGGGTCATGGGCTGATGACGACAAGGCCAATACCGAAGCGAACTTGACACGGCTGGCGTTAAATAAAGCCATCAGCGATAAGAAAATAGCGGAACTCAAATTCAAACTGGCGACGGCCCAATTGGAACAAAAATCCATCAAAAGCCCCATTACCGGCATCGTGATCGAGCGCTATGCCATGCCCGGTGAAACAGTAGAAAACCGGCCCATTATGAAATTGGCCCAGATCGACCCGCTACGGGTTGAACTGGTGGCTCCGGCCGCGTTGTTTGGGCAAATAAGCAAAGGCATGTCAGCTGAAATCCATCCTGAAAAGCCGGCCAACCAAACCTATCAGGCAACCGTAACGACAGTGGATAAATTGATTGATCCGGCCAGCGGCAGCTTTACCGTGCGCTTGGCGCTGCCTAATCCCAACGATAAGCTGGTCGGCGGGGTTAATTGCGTCGCCAAATTTAATTTTCCTTCGGAGCTCCCGACCGCCAACACCAAAAAAACCGCTGCCGAGCCATCGTCATCAAAACCTCATAATTGATAAATGAATGACACGTCGATCACTCAAGCAGTCAGAACATGCACAGCCGATAGCCAGGTAAAGTCATGAATAACAAGATTGCGCGTGAATTCAGTCATAAACTGATTATGGAAGAGTTGGAAGCACGACAACTTTTTTCCGATGGCATTGAAGGGGTGATGGTACAAGAGCTGTCGCCACAGCCTGCGACTTATGTCGATATAGATTCAAGCACCAACTCAACCGCGCAATCAGGCGATACGGCCATTGCAAGTAATCCAGTCCAGGACGGCGCTAGCCGGGAATTGGTCTTTGTCGATACGGATGTCGAAAACTATCAAGAACTGGTCAATGACATTTACAAGCAAAGCGATGCCGAACGAAACATACAAGTCATCCTGCTGGACAATAACCGCGATGGCATACAGCAAATCACCCAGGCATTAAGCCAATACAGCAATCTCGATGCCGTGCATTTAATATCCCACGGCAGCGACGGCAGCATCGATATCGGCAACAGCCAACTCAACATCGAAAGCCTGACCCGCAACCAGGAAACGATCATTGCTTGGGGCAACTCGTTTACTGAAAATGGCGACATCCGTATCTACGGGTGTGATGTTGCCGAAACGCAATCCGGCCAAAATTTCATCGGCTACTTATCCGAACTAACCAGTACCGATGTCGCCGCTTCCGTCGATGCGACCGGCAACTCGGCATTAGGCGGCGATTGGGACCTGGAATTCAGCACAGGCAGTATTGAGAGCTTAGTGGCCCCGAGTGCAGCCGCACAAGCTAACTGGCAAGGTATCTTGGCGACTACGACTTTTCAGGAAGGCGTGAGCGGTTATACCGGAACCACGGATACTTATCTCGATTCCACATTGTCCGGCACGAATTATGGGGCGTCCGGCACATTGCAAATAATTACTCCGCTGCTGTTGGGTAGTACGCAGCAATCACTGATAAGCTTCGATCTCAGCAGTATTCCTGCAGGCTCCATTGTAACCAGTGCTTCGGTTACCTTTACCGCGTCGAGCGCTATCGCGTTATTGCCGAGCGTTGATATGTATAAGATGCTGAGCTCTTGGTCGGAAAGCACATCGACATGGAGCAGTTTAGGCAGCGGCGTATCCACCGACAACAGCGAAGCATCAAGCACTGCCGATGCCAGTTGGGGTGCATTGCTAGGATTAAACGGTACGGCAACGTTCAGCAGCGCGTCTATGGCTTCGACAGTGCAATCCTGGATTAACAACCCTGCGAGCAATAACGGCTGGTTGCTGACTGCCGGGATAACCTCAGTGCAATTCTATTCGTCCGAGGAAGCGACAATCGCTTACCGGCCACAATTATCGATTACCTATACTGTACCCACGCCCCCATCCATGGACCTGGACGCTGATAATAGCTCAGGCGCCACCGGCAGCAATTACACAACTTCGTTCACAGAAGACGGCCCGGCGGTCAAGGTCGCCGACATCGATGCCACCGTGACTGCGGGCTCCAACTCTATCAGCCCGAACCTTTCGGGCATGACAATTACAATCAGCAATTTACTGGACGGTGCCGCCGAATCATTGACTGCAACGACGTCAGGAACATCCATCACGGCTTCTTATAACGCCGGAGTATTAACACTGTCAGGCTCGGACACCGCAGCGAACTATCAGACGGTATTGCGCACAGTCACTTACAACAACACTTCGAATGCCCCCAGCACAACGAGTCGAGTCATTAATGTGGTGGCGACCGACCCTTATGGCGGCAGCAGTACCGCTGTTTCAACAACGATCGCCATAACTGCCGTCAACGACGCCCCGACCGCGACCAACCTCAGCGCCGCGCAGAGCTACAGCGAAGACACACCGCTGGCGCTGACCGCCATCGTCATCAGCGATGTCGACAGCGCCAGCGTCACCGCGACCCTGACCCTGTCGGATGTGGCCGCGGGCAGCCTGAACACCGGCACGTCCGGCGCCGTCACCTCGACCTTCGCGGCCGGGGTCTGGAGCGCCAGCGGCGCCCTCGCCGACGTCAACGCCCTGCTCGCCGGCCTGACCTTCACCCCGGCCCTGAACGTCAACAGCAACTTTTCGATCGCCACCAGCGTCAGCGATGGCATCGCCCCGGCCCTGACCGGCAGCAAGGCGATCACCGGCACCGCCGTTAACGACGCCCCGACCGCGACCAACCTCAGCGCCGCG
>NZ_JALOCF010000037.1 GCF_023227905.1 Methylobacter sp.
TCACCGATGAAACTACCCCATGAAGCCCCGTCAACCGGATTAGCCCGTCACGTGCTTGGCATCGCCTGTTTATCCGCTGCTGTCGGGCTGGCCGGCTGCGACCAGCAAAAAGACACGGCCGAACGGGCCGAAGAGAAAGTCGAGCGCGCGGCGGAGACGGCCGAGCAAAAGATCGACCAGGCGAAAGACCAGGCCCAGCAGGAGATTGGCGCCGCCCAGGAATCGGCGACCGGAGAGGCGGTCGACGATGCGGCGATTACCGCCAGGATAAAGGCGGCGATGCTGACAGACCCCCTGCTTAAGGGCTCGAATATTGAGGTGACCACGGTCAACGGCGTCGTGACGCTGCGCGGCACCGTCAATGAAGAGCCGGACATTGCCCGGGCCATAGAAGTGGCCAAGACCCAGTTGGATGTTAAATCGGTTCAAAACAGTCTGGTTGTCAAAGTTATGCCGGATAAAATGTAACTCTATGAATGGATGGCCCAGCCTTCACAGCTTCGTGGAGGCTGGGTTGTTTTGATTCAAGAAATCACGGTAGTCTTTTCTATGCAGTGCGAAAAGTACGAAAATACCTGTCACCCTATGGATGAATAGCTGTGTAATATGTCGTGGTCAAGTTTTTTCGGACAGCAAAATGGGTTGTTCATCTGCCATTTTCCGTTCATAGCCATATCGCAAGCTGCTCTTCTTGGGGATTGTATAGTCTCGCCGCCAAACGAGCCCCATTTTCAGATTCAGGAAGGTGCCTTTACGGCTCATGCTGCTTTGCAACGCATAGCGATTCAGTTAATCCCGATAGTCCTGGTTGGCATATTGGCTGCCACTGAGTACATTTCAGTTCTCGCGCAAAGAAGGCGGAAGCCTTTTTAAACTATTGTTATCCCGCCGTAATTGACGAACTTCAGCTTCCAGTTGGTGAATTCGCCGCTGGTCGGCAGTAAGCGCCTTACCAACGGCAGGCTGTCCTGTTTGTTCGACCCTGACCTGTTTTTAACCAACGACGCACAGCGGTTTCATCCAGACTCATGTCCAGGCAAAACTGGCTAATACTCAGGTCTTGGTTTTTAATCATGTGTACCACTTGCAACTTGAAGTTGCCATCAAACGTTCGACGATTTTGATTTATTGCTGGATTCCCCTTGCTTTGGTTGAGTTATTTTATCAACCTACCAGCTGTCCGTTTTTATTAGACCACTACATGCTGGTTCCCAATCTGGAGATTGGGAACCAGCACAAATCAGTGTAAGATCGTTCCCACTCCAAAGAACGAACAATAAAAATAATACCAAAAGAGAAAAATTGATGAATAACATAACAACCACAGCAAGCGAAGAATCAGCAAAAACGCTTACCACAGTCATTTATGCCTTGTATGCTGCGTCTTATTTTGTAGGCGTCACAGCTATCGTGGCAATCGTGATGAATTATGTCAAAAGGGATGACGTGGTCGGAACATTTTTGGAGAGCCATTTTCGGTGGCAAATCAGGACTTTCTGGTTTGGGATGCTTTGGGGTGTGCTGGGAGCAATCACGATGATGTTCATTATCGGGTGGTTTGTGCTTATTGCTAACGGCATCTGGATCATTTACCGCATAGTCAAGGGCTGGCTGCGCCTTAATGACTGCAAGCCAATGTATACGGCCTGAAAACACCGGCCGCGTACGGCTGGTGTTTCAAGGATTTAAGATGCAACGGTCACAAACGGAATACGGGCGCTATTGCTTTTTCTTGCTTTTAACGCTTTTTTGCACTTTTTTATCGGGGCATGGTTGTTTTGCTTCCGTTTCTGGAACAGCAAATTTTTGTTTAAAGTCCTCTTCACAGATTTTTAACGCAGCATGATCTTGAGCTTCTTGCACACAGCTTAAATTTCTTTGGGCGGTTTGCACCTTTTCCAGAACAATTGCTATTTGGCGCTCTTTATCGGCATTAAACGTTGCCGGATCGGTATCTGCAACGGCCACCGCGGGAACCAGTAAAAAAACGCTATAAGCTACGGTTAATAAGATAGAATTCTTGGGTTTCACGGCTCCTCCTCAAGGGGCTGGTTAATGAGTGAAATGTTCAGTGCCACTTTCTAATCAAAAAACTACGCTGCAACAGAATACATGTCAAATGATTAATTCTTTCAGAGTAAAGTCTACCTTGCCTCTCCTGTATTTCTAATCTGGAGAGCGTTAAACAGCGCATCCTCGCAATCAGATCAACAATGTTTTTGTAGAAAAATTACGGTGCAGCTTAAAATACGGGCGGGGTCTGACTTGATGCGTAAACATATGCCGTAAGCTGAATCGTAAACAACCAACACATGAAGAGTATTAATTTGCAAACCTTACCTGTTATTTTAATTATCATGCTATCTGTGATGGCAGGGCGCTCTGTGAGTGCACAAGAAACCAACAAGACAATAGAAAATAAAGTTAAGCATCTGCTGTCCCAAATGACGCTTGAGGAAAAAGTAGGGCAGATGACTCAGGTTGACTTCACGGTGATCGGCGTTCCAAAGGAGCAAAACGCAGAGGATCAGATCGATCCGGCCAAGTTGGAAGATGCGGTAATAAACCATCATGTCGGCTCCATTCTTAATACGCCTTTTACGCCCGATAATAAGTCGCAGTCGATTGAGATATGGCGGAAAATGATGCGCACCGTGCAAGATGCGGCGGCAAGGACGCGCCTGAAAATTCCGGTGATTTACGGGATTGACGCCATTCACGGCGCAACTTACACGCAAAACTCAGTGTTGTTTCCGCAGGCCATTAGCATGGCGGCGACATTCAATCCGGAATTGGCTTTCAAGGAAGGCGAAATCACCGCAAGGGAAGTCCGGGCTTCCGGCCAGCAATGGAACTTTTCAACGGTCATGGATATCGGCAGACAACCGCTCTGGCCGCGCTTGTGGGAAACTTTCGGCGAAGATGTGCATTTGGCGACGGTAATGGGCACGTCCTATATCAAAGGTCATCAGGGCGATGATTTCTCAGCTGCCGATAAAGCGCCCACCTGCCTGAAACACTATGTCGGTTACAGCTACCCGCTTAACGGCAAAGACCGGACACCGGCCTGGCTTGGCGAAAGAACACTCCGCGAATATTTCCTGCCGACGTTTGAAGCGGGCATAAAAGCCGGATCGCCGACGGTGATGGTTAATTCGTCCGAAGTTGACGGTATTCCGGGTCATGCCAATCATCACTATCTGACCACGATTTTACGCAAAGAACTGGGCTTTAAGGGCATTGCCGTGTCCGACTGGGCGGACATCGAGCGTCTTTATACTCGTGACAAGATGGCCTCTAGCCCAAAAGAAGCGGTAAAAATTGCGGTGATGGCCGGCATCGATATGAGCATGGTGCCGTTCGATTTTTCTTTTTATGATTTGCTGATCGAGTTGGTCAAATCCCGCGAAGTGCCGATGTCCCGAATCGATGAAGCGGTGTCCCGGATACTGAAAGTCAAGTATCAGGCCGGGTTATTCGATCCCAAACCGCTGTTGGAGGTTGAAGGCAATTTTGCTACGGCGGACGCGATAGAAACCAATCGGCAAGCTGCACGGGAATCGATTGTTCTTGCCAAAAACGACCATAACACATTGCCGTTAAAAAAGGACGCCAATATCCTGGTAACCGGGCCTACCGCCAACTTGTTGAGCGTGATGAACGGCGGCTGGACTATTACATGGCAAGGTTTTGCTGAGGAACTATATCCTCAGCAAAAATTGACCGTCCTGGAAGCCATACAGGAGAAGTCGACCGGCCAAGTGACTTATGTGGGTGGCGGTTCTTTTGATGCACCTATCGATATTCAAAAGGTTGTCGATGAAGCCAAAAATCACGACGTTATCCTGCTCAGTCTGGGCGAGCATACCTATACCGAAACCCCGGGTAATATTGAGACGCTGAATCTTGATCAAGCTCAGGTCGATCTTGCCAATGCCGCGCTTGCGACTGGGAAGCCGGTGGTCTTGCTGACCTTGGGAGGCCGTCCGCGCATTATCACGTCAATTGCAGAACGGGCTTCGGGCGTTATTTTGGGTTTCTTGCCGGGCATGGAGGGCGGCGAGGCCATCGCCGACATTTTGTACGGCGACTACAACCCCAACGGCAAACTGCCGATTACCTATCCGAGAAATACCAACGGGATTACCCCGTACGATTACAAACCGATCGAATCGTTTGAACAGAACAGTTATAACCCGCTGTATCCGTTTGGGCATGGCTTGAGCTATACCACTTTCGAAACCAACGGCTTGAAAATCGAAAAAGACAAAATCAGCATGGGTAAAAATATCAAGGTCACCGTTAATGTCAAAAACACCGGTACGTTAAAAGGCAAGGAAGCTGTACTGCTTTATATCAATGACGTGGCGGCGTCGGTGACTCGGCCCAACAAGCAACTCAAAGCCTTTAAGAAAGTCGAGCTGAATCCGGGGCAAGCCGAGAGTTTAAGTTTTACCTTAACGCCGCATGATCTGTCGTTTATTGGCGTTGATCTGAAGCGCATTGTGGAACCAGGGGATTTTAAGGTGATGGTGGGCAATGAAACAGTTAGCTTTACGTTGAGGAAATGACGTTTAAGCCAGGAGATTGAAAGTTCTTTTATGTTTTTAATCTGACATCGATAAATTTATGATCAATACAGCCGATTCGACAAGCGGTTCTAAATCCTATTTAGGTTCGTTAACAATATTAACCTCGCTGTTTTTTATCTGGGGTTTCATAACTTGTTTGAATGATATTTTGATCCCGCATTTGAAATCGGTGTTTACGCTGAATTACACCGAGGCCATGTTTATTCAGTTTTGCTTTTTTGCCGCCTATTTTGTCGTTTCCATTCCCAGCGGCTATTGGGTCGAAAAAATCGGTTACAAGAGCGGTATCATCGCCGGGTTAAGCATCGCGGGTTTTGGCTGTCTGCTGTTTTATCCGGCCGCAAGCGCGCATTCTTATCCGTTATTTCTGGCGGCTTTTTTTGTGCTGGCCTCAGGAATCACCGTGTTGCAGGTCGCTGCAAATCCGTATGTCACCATCCTAGGTAATCCGGAAACCGCTTCCAGCCGGTTAACCATGACCCAGGCGTTTAACTCGCTGGGTACGACTATCGCCCCTTATTTCGGTGCGCTATTTATCCTTGGCACTGCCGTTAAAGCGGCTGATGAAGTCAAGCTGCTGAATGCCGACGAATTATCGGCTTACCAAGCGGCTCAAGCGGCTGCCGTGCAGACGCCTTATTTGCTGCTTGCCGCGATTTTGTTTTTTATTGCGGTCGTTTTTGCGTTGATCAAATTGCCAAAAGTTGAAGCTTCCAAAGCCCGGGATTTGGGTGGTGAAGATGATGATGCTCATGATAGCGCCTGGGATTACAAGCATCTGGTACTCGGCGCAATCGGCATTTTTGTTTATGTTGGCGGCGAAGTGTCCATCGGCAGTTTTTTGATCAATTTTCTGGGTGAGCCTGCCATTGCCGGATTGGCGAAACAAGAGGCTGGAAAATATGTGTCGCTTTATTGGGGCGGGGCTATGGTCGGACGGTTTATCGGTTCGGCAGTCATGCAGAAAATCCAGCCCGGAAAGATGCTAGCCTTTAACGCGGTAATGGCGGCGGCGTTGGTTTTAATGGCCATGCTCGGCAGCGGTCATATTGCGACGTGGGCGATTCTTGCGGTCGGCTTGTTTAACTCGATCATGTTTCCAACCATTTTTTCGCTCGCGGTTAGCGGCCTGGGCAAGCATACCGGTCAGGGATCGGGGATTTTATGCTCCGCCATTGTCGGCGGCGCTATTCTTCCCGTTGTCCAAGGAGCCTTTGCTGACTGGGCCGGCATTCAACAAGCCTTTTTTATCCCGGTTCTTTGCTATGCCTACATTGCTTATTATGGATGGCAAGGGCACAGGCTATAGGCGAACCGGCGAAGCGTAGACCATTAAAGCGTCATCATGGTGATTGTCGGCGAGCTCAGCTGGTCGTCTTGATGAAAGCCCCGAACAACAATGACATTATCGCCCTCGTTTGCAAGTCCGGCTTCAATTGCATGATGACGAGCCAGTTTGTTGGGATGGGCATGGCCTGTATCCTCGGCATAGACCGGTATAACCCCCCAATATAGATTCATTCGTTGGCAAACCCATTTGTTGGCACTGATGGCTATCAGCGGTGCAGCAGGCCGTGCGGAACTCAATGTAACCACGGACATGCCGCCGCTGGTAATGCTGACGATGGCTTTTGCATTCAGGTCAAAGCAGAGCTGCGCAGTTGCGTCGGCTACCGCAACGCCAAACGGCAGGGGGTTTTGGTCGTTGTACCGGCGCACCATTTTACCGAAAACATCCTGTTCCCTCATGAACGCCTCGGTTTGATTGATGACCCGGGACATCATATCAACCGCTTCAACCGGAAAATTTCCGGACGCGGTTTCGCCCGACAACATCACTGCATCGGTAGAAGAATAAACTGCGTTGGAAACATCGGTCACTTCGGCGCGCGTGGGCCTGGAGTTTTCTATCATGGATTCGAGCATTTGGGTAGCGACGATAACCGGCTTATTCAGTGCTCTTGCGCTTTTGATAAGCTGGTGTTGGGCAATCGGTACATCTTCGGGGTTCAGCTCTACGCCCAGATCGCCTCTGGCAACCATGATCGCATCGGAGGCGCTAATAATTTCCTGGCTGTTGAGCAAGGCTTCCGGTTTTTCAATTTTGGCAATGATATGGGTATCGTAACCGCTTGAGTTAATCAGCTGGCGCAGATCGGTAATGTCTTCGGCCTTTCTTACGAAGGACAGTGCCAGATAATCAACGCCCAAATCCAATGCAAATAAGGCATCCGCCCGGTCTTTATCGGTTAATGAGGGGCAGGATACATTAACGCCGGGCAGGTTGATGCCTTTGTTATTTTTTAGCTCGCCGCCGTGAATGACCTCGCAAGTAATGTCGTGAGCCTCTTTTTTAAGCACTTTGATTTCGAGTTTGCCATCGTCGAACAGAATCCGATCCCCCGCGGTGACGTCGTCAACCAGGGCTTGATACTGGCACGGAATAAGGTTGTCATCGCCAAGAATATCGCGGGTTGTTACCACAACCTGGTCGCCCTTGTTGATGATAATGCTGCCGTTTACAAATTTCCCGGCTCTGATTTTTGGGCCGCAAAGATCGGCAAAAATGGTGATGTGCTGACTCGATGCTTCAGCCGACTGCCTGATTATCCGGTACAGCTTTTGATGGCTCTCGTGTTCGCCATGAGACATGTTCAGCCTGAAAACATCCACCCCGGCTTTAATAAGATCAGAGATAACCTCATGGCTATTCGAAGCAGGGCCCAGCGTGGCAATGATCTTTGTTTTGCGGCTGGAGAGATGGGGTATGTTGACATGGATAGGCATTTTATAAATCCTTTATGGCTGTCTATTAATTAATTCCAGCGTAGGTTAGTTTGCCTCGCCGAACCTGTTTAAACCGTTTTTTATTCCTGTAATAAACTCTGTATCTGTGCTTCTAATTTGGGATAAGGGCCAATTGCACAATCCCTGAGCACGCCTTGTTTATCGACCAGAATATGCGAAGGAGTGCCTTTTAAGTCGAAAAGCTCAAAAGTTTCTGCGTGATAATCCAGAGACTGAAGATAATTCAGTACTTGCTGCCTGATCTGTTGTTGATGCGCTTTGGGCTGCCGATCAAAATCGGGAATACGGTTTTGTATGAAGTCTGCAATCTCGTTATCGGTCACCTCGCCGCGATGCCTGACCAGACGGTCCATCGCTAGCGGGAAAGGAATTTGATAGGGCAGGCGGCCTGCGTTTAACTTGCCTTGCTGGCTGAGTACCCGTAATGTTTCGCCGACGACCTCGCCATGCGCAGCCAGTCGGGTTAGGTTTTCAAGATTGTTTTTATCAAAATCCTCAAACGCGGTAGCGACACCCAATATCGTTAAACCGTGCTCCGAGTATTTTCGGTGCAAGTCTACCGCCTGAGGCAATGCATATAAAAAACAGCCCGGGCAATTTACCTGGAATACTTCGACCAGTACAACTCGGCCTAATAATTGATCAAAATTTACCTCCGTTCCCTGAACCCAATCGGAAATGGATAATAGTGGGGCTTTTTGGCCGGGTTGCGCTTTCATATATTCGATATTGATAAAGGGTTATTGAAGTGACGATCTAAGGCTTTTGGCAGCAAGTGATGTTTTACGGCGCTTCTTTTAATGGATGGATAAATTTTTTAGGGGGAGGATTGGCATATCTGGCTTCTCCCGGCTTTATTTCGGTTTGCGGGGGAGCTTTAATGGTTCTTTCTTTAATAATAGTATGGTGCCGTTGAGGCGCTATGGGCGGATAAGCAGGGTATGATTGAGGAACAGGGGGCAATGGATAAGCCGGATAGTAAGGCGGAAATTGATATTGCAGGTATGGCGGCATGTTTTGACGCTCCAGTGCATCGGCCTGCCGCTTTGCTTCAATGGCTTGCTGTTGCTGATATTCAGCGCTTTTTTTCAAGGCCTCGACAGACGCTTTTCTGTCCAGTTCGGCTTGATGCTCCTTTTCGGCCTTGAGTCTTTCCGCTTCGCGCTGGGTAAAATCCTCTTTCCAGGCTTTTAGCTTGGCTTCTTCTTCGGCCACTTTACGCGGATCAATCTTTTGAATCTCAATGGTTTTTTGTTTTACGGAAGATTTGCATGGCGTGGATTGATAAACCGTTTTGCCCGATTTCAAATGGCATTTAAAAACCTCAGCAGCTTGGGCAGATGCAGTGAATAGGGTCAATAGAATAAAAAATATTTTTTTCATGATTGAATACCTAATCAGTGTACGTTAAAAGAATGATACAAATAATCCCGATTATTTAGCAAGATTGGGGAACTTACTTACCTTATGTGTACTGTGTGCGCTTTTCGGTTATTTCAAACAGCACTACTGTGTTGAGCCAAGGCCCAACGCACATGCTCCCTGACCATGTCGGAGTCATGATCAAGCATCGGCTTTAGGGCTTCGATAATAATCGCTGATGGAGGTGCATTACCCAAAGCCACGGCAATATTCCTCAGCCAGCGCTGATGTCCGATTCTGCGTATCGCCGAGCCTTCGGTTTTTGCCAGAAATTCCGTTTCAGTCCAGGCAAATACTTCAAGCAATTGTCGGGTGTTAAGCCGATGTCTGGGATGGAAATCCTGCTCGCCGCTTGGCTTGGAAAAACGGTTCCACGGGCAGATGATCTGGCAGTCGTCGCAGCCATAAATGCGGTTGCCGATCAGCGGCCGTAAATCTTCAGGTATTGAGCCGTGCAGTTCGATGGTCAGGTAAGATACGCAGCGCCTGGCATCAACCTGATAAGGCGCAACAATTGCCTGGGTTGGGCAAATATCCAGGCAGGCGCGGCACTGGCCGCAATGCGCTGTGGCTGGACTATCGACCGGTAGCGGCAGGTTGGTGAATAGTTCGCCCAAAAAGAACCATGATCCGGCTTTACGGTTAATGACATTCGAATGCTTGCCTATCCAGCCCAACCCGGCTTTTTCGGCCAGGGCTTTTTCCAGAACCGGAGCGCTATCGACAAAAGCCCGCATGGACTCGGGATGGTGAAAGCCGATTTCCGCTTGAATTTTATCGGCCAGTTTTTGCAGGCGGTTGCGCATCAGTTTGTGATAATCGCGGCCCAGCGCATAGCGGGAAATATAGGCGGAAGCCGGATCATCCAGTTGTTGCTGCATCGTAGCAGTGGCTTCCGTCTGGTAATCCATGCGCACGGAAATAATGCGTACGGTGCCCGGGTGCAATAGCTCGGGTCTACTGCGTTTTAGGCCGTGGCGCTGCATGTAGTCCATTTCACCGTGGAAGTTATTGTTCAGCCAGCGGTGCAGATGCGCTTCCGCTTCCGGCAAATCGGCATCGGTGATGCCGATCTGTTGAAAGCCCAGCTCTTGCCCCCATTGTTTAATTTGCGAGGCGAGGGCGGCCATTGTTTGACTGTTTATGTCCATAACTGATGACAAGGATATAATGCGCTTATAAAAGATGGCTCTGCACGAAGGATAAAAAAGACGAAGGACGAAAGGCAAAGGGCAACAAACACCTTTTACCCTTTCCTTTCGTCTATTTTATCAGTGTTGATCCGTTAAATCCGTATCATCTGTGTTCTATTTTTACTGCTGAGTGCTTAGAAAATAACATCGTCACAATACCATGCAAAATTTACCAATAAAACTCTATCGTGCGGCACAGGTCAGGGAATTGGATCGAATCGCCATACAAGAACGCGGCATCCCGGGATTTGAATTAATGAGCCGGGCCGGGCATGAAGTTTTCCAGCGCCTTAAAAAACAATGGCCGCATGCCCGCTCTGTAGCTGTTTTTTGCGGCTCAGGCAATAACGCGGGCGATGGCTATATTATTGCCAGGTTGGCATTGGATACGGGGCTGAAAGTTTGCGTTTATGCGGTTTCAGAACCCGAAAAACTCAACGGCGACGCCGCGTTGCTCGCTTATCGTAAATACAGTGAAGCTCATGGAACGGTTGTACCGTTTCAGAATGAGCAGACGATTAATGCCGACGTGCTGGTTGACGCATTGCTGGGTACCGGTTTGGATAGGCCGGTAACCGGGCTTTACGCCGAAGCAATACAAGTCATCAATGCTCATCCAGCCCCTGTCGTTGCAGTGGATATTCCATCCGGTTTAAACGCCGATACCGGCAATGCGATGGGCTGCGCGGTAAACGCCATTTGCACGGTTACGTTTATCGGGTTAAAACAAGGCCTGTTCACCGGGCAGGCGGCTGAGTATTGCGGAGAGATATATTATGCGCAATTGGGCGTGCCTGATGATGTGTTTGCCGGCCTTGAAGCCACGGCGACACGGGTTGTCAAAGTGCCGTTGCCGCGTCGACACCGCTATGCCCATAAAGGCAACTGCGGACATGTGCTGATCGTAGGCGGTGAGCTTGGCTACTCGGGTGCTGCCATAATGGCGGGAGAGGCGGCTTTACGCGTGGGTTCAGGCTTGGTCAGCATTGCAACGCGGGCTGAGCATGCGGGGCTTTTGAACCTGAATAGACCTGAATTGATGTGCCATGGCGTAGAAACTCCAGAGCAGTTATCAGCGTTGTTGGACAAGGTCGATGCTGTTGTTGTCGGGCCGGGGTTAAGGCAGACCGACTGGGCGAAAGCGTTATTTCATGCCGCGATAAGCGCTGGAAAACCGACGGTGGTCGATGCAGACGGTTTGAATCTTTTAGCCGCTGCACCGACAGCAAAGCCGTACTGGATTGTAACGCCGCACCCAGGCGAAGCGGCCCGGCTATTGAACTGTGCCACAGCCGCCATACAACACGACCGATTTGCAGCGGCTTTGTCTCTTCAGGCGAATTACGGCGGTGTTGCCGTTCTTAAAGGAGCCGGAACGTTAATTGCCTCCGAACGTCAGCTCGCTGTTTCCAATACCGGTAATCCCGGCATGGCATCCGGCGGCATGGGGGATGTCTTGTCCGGCGTGATTGCCGGTTTGTTGGCCCAAGGTTTATCTTTGCGGGTTGCGGCGCAACAAGGGGTTTACCTTCACGGACTGGCGGCCGACTTGGCCGCAGAAAAAGACGGAGAAAGAGGTTTACTGGCCAGCGATTTAATGCCTTATCTCAGACAATTGGTAAATTAATGAAGACATA
Source organism: Methylobacter sp. (assembly GCF_023227905.1). GTDB lineage: Bacteria > Pseudomonadota > Gammaproteobacteria > Methylococcales > Methylomonadaceae > Methylobacter_A. Next base: position 11,653 of record NZ_JALOCF010000037.1, read on the forward strand.
TCTACAAGACACAAAAGCAACAGAGCAATTCGGTGCAAAACTCTGGGCGGAATTGCCATCAAAATGCCTGATATTCTTGCATGGCGACTTAGGCGCAGGAAAAACAACGCTGGTCAGAGGTTTACTCAGGGCGGCAGGTTACACAGGCTCGGTTAAAAGCCCGACCTATACGCTGGTGGAAGAATATACGGTAGGCGATCGCAAGATCTTCCATTTTGACTTGTACCGGGTCGCAGATCCAGAAGAGCTTGAATGGATAGGAATAAGAGATTATTTCGACCAGGATTGCATCTGTTTTATCGAGTGGCCGGATATGGGCAAGGGCTTTTTGCCTGAGCCGGATAAGGTTATCTCTTTGGTTGTGGATGGATCTGGCAGGTCAATAGAGTACGTATGATTACCTATAGTTAAAAAATAGTTCTAACTGCCGTAGAAAAACAAATACATACTGCTATAATCTCATCTAGATTGTCACTTTGTGAGTTAGGTCGATGGGAAGATACTGGAAGGTCTTGTTTGTTATTGGGTTGCAGTTATTGGCTGTGCCCGTTTATGCGGAGCAGATCAATATCAGTGCATTGCGTTATTGGAATACGCCTGATCAAACTCAAATGCTGTTTGATGTAACATCCGCGCCTGAACACCGGGTTTTCTTGATGAAGAACCCGTCGCGGTTAGTGATTGATATGCGCAATACCAATATAAAGCAGGCATTAAGCCAGCCGGCACCCTCTCACCCGCTGTTCTCCCAAGTACGCGTTGCGCCAAAAAATAAAAACGAGATAAGGATTGTCGTTGACTTAAAAAAGGATATTAATCCCAGAAACACGTCTTTAAGAACCAATAGCATGAATGGCCATCGCTTGGTTATCGAATTGTTAGACAAAGCGCCGGGCACATCTGTGAAAGTTGCAAAAAAGCCGGAAATTAAAACCACTGAAGATAAAACGACTCTTGTCAAAACGGCTAGCAAAGCTATTGCGGAAAAAACGGTTAAAGGATTCCAAAAGACAGTAACAAAAAACAGCGTAACCAATCCGGTTGAACCGACCAAAGTTGCCAAACGAAGTAAAGACATCGTTGTTGCGGTTGATGCGGGGCACGGTGGCGATGATCCTGGTGCGCATGGGCAAAATGGTACCGAGGAAAAAAAGGTTACGCTTGCGATTGCCAAAAAACTTGCAGATTTAATCAATAAACAACCCGGCATGAAGGCTGTATTGGTCCGCAAAGGCGACTATTTCGTGGATCTTAGAAAAAGAATGCAAATCGCCAGGGCGGCCAAGGCCGATTTGTTTATCTCAATTCATGCTGATGCCTTTCAGAATTCAACAGTCAAAGGCGCTTCGGTGTTTACCTTGTCCAACAAAGGTGCAACCAGTGAGGCCGCGCGATGGCTGGCGAACAGTGAGAACGCATCAGACCTGGTTGGCGGCGTCAGTCTTAATGACAAAGAAGATGTGCTAGCTTCAGTATTGCTGGATTTGTCACAGACCGCTACACAAGATGCCAGTGTGAAAGTTGCCAGGAAGGTATTGAAAAATTTCGAAGATATCGGTGAGTTGCACTATGCCTCAGTGCAGAAAGCCGGGTTTCTGGTATTGAAGTCGCCGGATGTGCCGTCTATTTTGGTGGAAACGGCATTTATCTCTAATCCATCGGAAGAGCTTAAGTTAGTCAATACCGCACACCAATTGAAAATAGCCGACGCTATCTTTAATGGCGTGCGCAGTTATTTCAGTAAAGACATTGTTGCAGAAAGCAATGTCGCGGCTTTAGAAATGTAAGGGCTGGAGTTAAAGTTAAGGTGCTATTGTCGCAAGCTATAAGTAAAGTGTGAATAATTAGCCCAGTCATATAAAATACGTTCTTTGCTTTAGGCATGCTGATGCGTATTCATTCACTCCCCATTCAACTTGTTAACCAGATCGCCGCGGGCGAAGTGGTCGAAAGACCCTCGTCCGTGGTTAAAGAGCTGGTTGAAAACTGCTTTGATGCGGGAGCCAGTCAAGTCAATATCGAGATAGAGCAAGGCGGCGCAAGGATGATTAAAATCCGGGATAACGGCTGCGGTATCGTCAAAGAAGATTTGCCTCTGGCCTTGTCCCGGCATGCGACCAGTAAGATTGCCAGCTTGAAAGATCTTGAGCAGGTGGTCAGCATGGGTTTTCGAGGTGAAGCCTTGCCCAGTATCAGTTCCGTTTCAAGGCTTACGCTGATTTCACGGATTAGCAACGCCGATTGCGCTTGGCGCGTTAACGCTGACGGTTCAGAGCAGGATTTTGATCCGCAGCCTGACCCGCATCCTCAAGGTACCACGGTTGATGTGCGCGACCTGTTTTACAACACCCCCGCCAGACGCAAGTTTTTAAAAACTGAAAAAACCGAATTTGCCCATATAGAAACCTTGATTCAGCGTATGGCGCTGAGCCGTTTTGATATCGGTTTTACTCTTTCGCACAACCAAAAGGAAATGCTCAATCTGAAGCCTGCTGCAACGGATAGCGAGCAAGAGCGAAGAATTGCCGGTATTTGCGGCTCTTCTTTTATCGAAAATTCAGTAAAAATCGATTTTGCAGCGTCGGACCTGCATTTAAGTGGTTGGGTTGGGTTGCCGACCTTTTCCCGCAGCCAGCAGGATATGCAGTTCTTCTATGTCAATGGCAGGTTGGTCAAGGATAAGCTGGTTTCTCATGCCGTTAAACAGGCTTATCAGGATGTGTTGTTTCATGGGCGGCATCCGGTTTTTGTTTTATACCTGACGCTCGATCCCACACTGGTTGATGTCAATGCACATCCGGCAAAGCTTGAAGTCAGGTTCAGGGAAGGCCGTCTGGTGCATGATTTCCTGTTTTCTGCCTTGCACCGGTCGCTTGCTGATTTAAGGCCGGGACGCAACGCAATCCAGCAAGCGGTGTCTGAACCATCGCTGCAAACACAATCTGATTTGGATGCCAAGCCAAACAATGCAGGCTGGCTAATCGATAGTGTAAGCCAACAATCATTAATGCCCGGCTTTGGTGAAAAGATAGTCTACAGTCCAAGGCCGCCGCAGCAAGCCTCATTGCCTATGCAGGTAGAAGAATCCATGCAAGCTTATGCTTCGCTGTATCCAAAGCCTGAGCCTGTAGTGCAACCGATGCAATCGGAAGCAAAGCCCTTGGGTCACGCCATTGCGCATCTGCACAATATCTACATCCTGTCCGAAACGCCTACCGGGATCATTCTGGTCGATGCTCATGCGGCGCACGAACGGATTACCTATGAGCGATTAAAACAGCAATATCAAAACGGCGCAGTGCCCAGTCAGCCCTTATTGCTGCCGATTAAAATAAAAGTCAGTGCGGCGGAAGCGGATTTAGCCGAACAGGAGCATGAATTTTTCAATACTTTGGGTTTTGAAATCAACCGTTCCGGCCCGGAAACTATTGTCCTCCGCTCTATACCCATCTTATTGAATAATATCGATATGGAAACCCTGATTCGCGATGTGCTGGCCGACATTACCGAGCACGGCATGAGTCAGCGGATACAGGAAAAATCCAATGAAATATTAGCCACGGTAGCCTGTCATAGTGCCGTCCGTGCGCATCGCCGTTTGACTATTGACGAAATGAACGCGTTGTTGCGGGATATGGAACAGACCGAAAGAATAGGGCAGTGCAATCATGGCAGACCCACTTGGGTAGAATTGTCGACTAATGATCTCGATAAATTCTTTTTGCGCGGTCAATAAATTTACATTCTTAGATGCGATCTTCTGGATATTCGCCTTTACATTAAGACATTCAAAACTATGCAAGATAAGCCCAAGCCTCACGCCATTTTTCTGATGGGGCCTACCGCCTCAGGAAAAACCGCTCTTTCCGTGCAGCTCGCCCAAGCGCTCAACGGCGAAATCATCAGCGTTGATTCAGCGCTTGTGTTTAAAGGCATGGACATAGGCACTGCCAAACCCACGCAGGAAGAAAGAGGCGGTATTCCGCATCATTTAATAGATATACTCGATCCTGCCGAATCATTTTCTACCGGAAAGTTCAGGAGGCAGGCACTAAATATAATGGGCGACATAACCAGTCGGGGGAAAATTCCGATACTAGTCGGCGGTACCATGCTGTATTTTAATGCCTTGAATAGTGGTCTTGCTAAATTGCCGGAAGCCGACGCCGACATCAGAGCCAAACTCGATCAAGACTTGGAGAAGTTGGGCAAAGAAGCTTTGCACCAAAGGCTTGCTAAGGTAGATCCCGAATCGGCGGCGAGAATTCACTCCAATGATCCGCAACGTATACAGCGCGCCCTGGAAGTCTACGAAATCAGCGGTAAGCCGTTAACTTCTTTTTTCATCGAAGCTCAGGCGCAAGATATTCCTTACCAACGAATAAAGCTGATTATCGCTCCGCAAGATCGCGCCATTTTGCATGACATCATCGCTCGGCGCTTCAAGCAAATGCTGGAACAGGGCTTTATTGACGAAGTGGTGGCGCTGTATCAGCGTGGTGATCTGACTGAAAAAATGCCCTCGGTCAGAGCTGTAGGTTACCGACAAGCTTGGTCTTATCTGCAAGGTGAATATGATCTTGAAACAATGATCGAAAAAGCCATTGTTGCCACCCGGCAACTGGCCAAACGCCAGTTTACCTGGTTGCGCAGGGAAGTTGATGCAGCAAGCTTTCAAACTGGACAAAAGGATTTGTTAGCAAAAGTACTAGAGACAGTTAATGATGAGTTGTCGAACGTAAGTATATAGAGCGGCCTTGTGATGGTTACTAAGTTCTATTGTTTATAAATCTAAGGAGACATCTTAGCGATAATGAAGCGCTGGATATTTGAAAAGAATTTAATCTGATTAGTCGAATTCATAAAATCCATGTACAAGACCGAATATAAATTACTTTCATGGTGTATTTATTGATAGCTCTGAGAAATGGAAATAGAGATATCTAAAAAACAAGGAGAGAGGCGTTTTATCAAAACGTTAGTGTACTTAACGGCTTCAGATAAAGAAATACAGAAAGTATGCGGCAGATATACAGCAGAGGTATTATGCTTGGAGATGAGGCTAGCGGCTCAAATGCAATAAATTTTCCATTTGAAAAGGCTTCTTATAAGGTAGTCGCGTATTTCATGGGATTACTATTTTAATCCATGACCTCGAGACTAAATACGAACTTGACCCAAAAGCCAATCAACTTCCGGGTCAAGTTTTTATGAGTTTGTTACGCTGGGGTTACATTCTCGGCTTGTGGACCTTTTTGGCCTTGTGTTACTTCCATGGTAACTTTTTGGCCTTCCCTTAAGGTCTTGCGACCGGTGCCGTTAATTGCACTATGGTGAACAAAAACATCTTTGCCACCTTCTTGTTCAATAAATCCAAAACCTTTTTCATCATTGAACCATTTAACGGTACCTACAACTTGCTCTGACATATCACACTCTTACTTAAAAAATTCGCCAATTTTTGTTGGCGTTACAAATCCCAGCTTCAAAATAAAGCCGGCTCAAACTTTAATTACGTCAGATAATAGCATTAAGATGTGAGCAGAGCAAAATATTTTAACTAGGTTCAAAGATAATTCTGTAGTGGTTAAGATGCTAATATCAAAAAAGCCTTAACCGAGGGAGAACTATTTCAAAACTTATGCCGATTTATTGATTCAGTATGCAATGTGAAAGGCGTCAAGTTAACTTTAGTCAGGAATTATGGCTGAATCAGAAGTTGCTGGTAAGCGCCTTGAAAATATAAAAGAGGAACACCTGCTCGACAGACGCTCTCTTGTACTTCACCTATTATAATCCAATGGGTACCGGCAAAAACTTTATCTATGACTTTACATTCCAGGGACATGATGCTGTTGTCTAGTATAGGGATATCTGTAATGCCCATTGTCCATGGTGTATTTTCAAACCGTTGTTGTTGACTGCTGCCGCCGGCAAATTGGTTAGAAACATCTTGTTGAGTTGCACTTAAAACATTAACAGCGAAGCGCTGGCTCTCTTGAATTCCCATGCCGGTGTCAGCAGACTCATTAATACAAACCAATACTTGTGGTGGATTAATCGAAACGCTTGAGAATGCGGTCACTGTCATCCCCTGAAGACCGAATTTCTCAGAATGAGTCGTAACAACGGTGACACCGCTGGCCCATAGTTGCATAGCTTTTTTAAATTCATCAACAGCAACAGTCATTAATTTCCCCGATCATTTATTATTCAAAGATGTCGCCTCTTTTGACTATAAAGGCAAAAGTAAACGGTTGTTAAGGCTTTATAATACAGCACCGGCACATGCTTGTTAAATAATCGGAGAGATGGCTTCAAGATAATAATTAAAATTATTATTCTGAGAATTTTATTAAAATATTAACGCGCCGATTTTTTTCTCTTCCTTCCGGCGTTGAGTTGTCGGCAATGGGCATGGTGTCGGCGTAAGTGATGGCACGCAAGCGGTTACTGTCCAGTTGTTGCAGGACCAGGAAATGTAGAACGCTGGTGGCTCTTAAAGCGCCCAGCTCCCAGTTAGAAGGGAACTGGGCTGTCTTGATGGGGATGTTGTCTGTATGCCCTTCAATCAGAATTAAGCCTACCGATTGTTTTAATAAAGGTATAAGGCGCTTTATCAAGGCTCCGCCGGAAGCAGTCAGGTCTGCTTCTGAGGATTTAAACAATACGTTATCCTGAATTTCAAGCTGCGCGTAGCCTTGGGCAACTTTTATATTGACGGTTTTATCAAGACCAAATTCAGCAACTGTTTTCGTTAGTTGTTGTTGCAGTTCGTTTTCTTCTATTGAATTGACGGCAGTTTGTTTGCTGTCAATTGATTTGGCGATGGAGTCTGTTGTGGTTTCAGGCGTAACTTTATTTTCCGGCGCCGTGGCAAGTGCAGGAAGAATGCTATTGTTTTCAATAGAACCGGTTTTGGCGTTAGATATGTCGGGGTTGATCTTAGCTTTATTTTCAGTAGGTACAATTTCTTGTACATGTTCATCTTTAACAACCGGAGAAGGGGCAGTTGCAACGGCAGATGTGGCTACAGGCAAGCATGTTGCGGCAGGATTTTTCTTTGCTTTAACTGCTTGTGGTTTATCAGCGTCTGCTTGATGCTCCGTATTTATATTGCTTATTGTAATCAATGTGATCACCAGCATGACGATAAGCACAAATACATCCAGATAAGTTAGTAGCCAGTTTTGTGAGTTGCGAGTGCTTGGTTGGGCCAGTAAATCCTCTAAAGACTGAGACGACTGTAACTTTAAAAATGGATGTTTATTCATTTGCAATATGTAATCAGATTATTGAAGACGCATCAGGCGGATTGATAAGTGCGTGAGTTCTTTAGTCTTTTAATTCATTGTCATAGTGCATAATGAATGATTTGAGTGTTTCTCTTACAAATGACGGACTACGGCGATCTGCTATTAGCGTAATGCCCTCCATGACCATGCTCATTATCATAATGCGTTGTTCGGTGCGTCTCTCTAATTTTATAGCAATAGGATTAAAGATAAGGTTGGCCATGATGAGGCCGTAAAATGTTGTGATCAAGGCGGTTCCCATGCTGTAACTAATGCCTGCAATATCTTTAAGCTCAATGATTTGTAACATGTTCATCATGGCAATCAGGGTGCCAAGCATGCCGAATGCAGGGGAGTAAGCGGCTAGGCTATAAAAAATATTGGCTTCGGCTTTTTCTTTGGCTCTCAAGCGGGCAATGCGCCATTTAAGTAGCGATAAAATATCTTCAATCGGCGTATGGTCTACGACAAGCTGAAAGCCGGTTTTTAAATACGGGTTGTTGATGGTCTCGATAATATTTTCAATGGCGTGCTTGTCCTTGTTAAACCACATCCTGGAAACTGCAATAATTTCGTCGGCTTCCTTTTGAGGATTTAAGCTTTCATAAAAGAAAATGAGCTTAAGCGATTTCAGGCTATGTTTAATGTCTCTTAAGGGATAGCTCAAAAAAATAGCGGCCGCCGTGCCGCCAATAACAATCACAAGTCCTGTCAAATTGATAAAAGACGATGGATCATTTGCAGCAAATATAATAATGAAAATGAATAGTATGATGCTTAGCAAAATACCTAAGGCTGTTGAATAATTAATTTTTCTAGGGAATTTTCTTATTAATGATTTGCTGAATTTCATTTTGTAATAATATTGAATATGTTGATTATGCTGGCTGTAACGGCTTATTGTGCAACAAAATCATATTACATCAATAAAGGTAAATCTACTTATGTATAAACACGGATATAATGTATATTAGTAGTCTATTGAAAATAGAAATGTGAAAGTTTTTTGCAGTTGACGTTTTATAATTAACTGATAAAGGGATAAAAAGTTATGATTAGTGTTCTGCTTGTTGATGATCATGAGCTTGTTCGAACCGGGATTGAATCATTATTGAATGATGCTGATGATATTAAGGTTGTCGGTGTCGCTAAGTCGGGTGAAGAGGCTGTTGATGTGGTTGTCTCGCTGTCGCCGGATGTTGTGTTGATGGACATTAACATGCCTGGGATTGGTGGTGTAGAAGCCTGTCGCAGGATTCTGCAACAGGATGCTGAAGTAAAGATTATTGCTGTATCTGTTCACAATGACGGCCCTATCCCCCATCAATTGCTCAAGCTGGGCGTGTTGGGCTTTATTTCCAAGGGGTCGCCGGTGGATGAGATGGTTCATGCCATTCGGAAGGTCATGGAGGGTAAGCGTTATTTGTGTTCCGAAGTTGCTAATAATCTGGCTTTCCAAGGCTTGCCAGGAAGCAATGAGTCGCCGTTTGCATTGCTTTCTCAAAGAGAAGCGGAGGTTGTTACTTTAATTCTTCAGGGAAAAACCATCAAGGAAATGTCAGATATGTTGGTCTTGAGCGATAAGACAGTAAATACTTATCGCTACCGTCTTTACAACAAACTGCATATTAAAAATGACGTTGAATTAATCCGCCTGGCAATAAAATTCGGTTATATCGATAATGCCTTGATTTAGCCAGAAACGAGCTGTTCAGGTTTCCACAATCAATTGTGGAAACCTGAGGCGTGAACAGGATTTGAGTTCTCTGTTTGTTATTTTGATTTATACGGGATCGAACTGCATTTCTCTTGCTTTGTTAAATGCATATCTAAAGTCAATGAACAGCGGCTGCTCAGAGCCTAACATTGATTCCAGTAGTTCATGTTGCAGCTGAAACTTAACATTTCCAATAGCTAAAGCTCCAATACCTACTGCGCCTTGAGCATTGACTGCGTGGACGAGCGGGGTGCCGCAATCGTCGTTTTTGATGCCCTCTATACCGACAGGTGGCACGGCATTAACATCAGCAGCCACTTTAAGTTGAGTTGCCTCTTTTAGTACCCCGGCACTTAAAACTTGAATGCCCGCTTTTGCGGTGCAAAAAATAATGTCGGTATTGGCGACCAGTCGGCTCTTATCTGCTTCAGAATTAGCTAAAGCTCCTTTGAGGATGCAATTAAAGCGACGGTTATAAGCTTTAGCAACATCCAAAGCTGTATCAATTGACAAGTGATCGGTCAATGTCACGTCAGCGCCGGCTAATGAGGCAATAATGCCCGTGGCTATACCAACAGGGCCAGTGCCGCCAAAAATCATAACTGAACAATCTTTCAGTTCTTTGTTGTGCTTTGCTTTTAGCTCTTTCTCCGCGCAAGTCACTAGTGCCGCAGCCGTGGTAAAAGCTCCGCTGGGGTCGGCAAAAACCGAGACTTCAAAAGGCGAAACCATGGCTTGCTTGCTGGTGTTCAGCATATCCATGGCTAAGCCTAAGTCGCGGCCGCCAATAAAAATTCCGGTGCGCTTGACGCCCGACGGACTGCGGGAGAAAGTAGCATCCTGAGTCAGTCCATAAACGCTATCCAGCTTGACGTTGTTATACGGAATAAGCACGTCAAACCCCGCATCCAATGCCATGTTAATATCGAATGGACTATTGTTCGGCATGGGGTCAAGCATATGAAGAATGCTACGTTTCGCCATTAGAGCTCCTTGTTGTTGTGCAGGTTAATCCAAAAATTTAGACTCAAGAGTTTGACTTAATATATTCTCTTGCGGTTTCAAAGGCATGCTCAAAATGCAGATAAACAGGTTTTTCGGAACTGAGCATCTTTTTTAATAACATGATTTGAGTCTGGTATTTAATGTTGCCAATTGCCATGGCGCCCAAACCGACTGCGCCGCTGTTTGAGCCTGCAATGGGCGTTCCGTTATGGAATGCATCAACACCCGCGATACCTGATGGCGGTACGGCATTTACATCGGCAGCCACTTTAAGTTGAGGAGCCGATGCGACAAGTTCTGCGCTTAATAGTTCAATGCCTGCGGCGCCGGTTGCAAAGACAACATCAGCTGTTTTGATATATTCTGCTTTATCTGCATCCGCGCCGGCTAGAATATTAATCTTGCCGTCGCCGAATTCATTGTTGCACATGTCGGCAATGGCTTGAGCTTTGTCCAATTGACGACCGATAAGCTTCACGTTTGCACCGCCTTGAGCGGCAATCACAGCGGCCACTTGGCCCACGGGGCCGGTTCCTCCCAGTACCAGAATATTTTTTCCTTCCAGCGTAGTATCAAACTTGGTTATTAATTCACGCTCAGCGGCAGCTACCATACCCGCCGCAGTGGTGAATGCACCGCTTGGGTCAGCGAAAACGGAAACTTGAAAAGGAGAAAACATTGAGCGTTTAGCGGTATTCAACATGTCCATTGCCTGTTTCGTATCGCGTCCGCCGATGAATATCCCGGTCCTTTTCAGGTTCTTAGAGCTACGAGAAAAAATGGCATCCTGCACCAAGCCTTGAACTTCGCTGGGTTCAACATTGATATAAGGCACTGCAGAAACCCAGCCCGCATCCAATGCCATATTGACATCAAACGGGCTAAGGTTTTTAGCAGTGGTTAGCATGTGTAAAATAAATGGCTTTTCCATGGTATCTCCTTTATGTATTTATCCAGCAAGTATAAAAGAAAATACCGCAGAATAAAAATGTCCTTGCCTATTTGCTTTTAAAGCAAAGACCAATCTGTGTATTATCAAGGCAATTTTATATTTCGGCATTGAGCAATGCATATTAATAATTTTATTGAGAGTTAAGCGTGAATGATCTGAAAAACCTGCAACGGCGCAAAGCCCTCGATGCACGTAATCGGCAAGCCGATAAGGATGTATTGAGTCGGATCATTTGCGATCAATTTATAGCTCAGTTGATTTACCGGCAAGCCCAAACCGTAATGTGGTATATCCACTGCCGCTCGGAAGTAAGAACTCAAACGGCCCTGTTAAACGAGTTGGCAACCGGCAAACATGTCGTCATCCCTTACTGCACGCAGGATGAGCGGGGGCATAATAAACTGGGGTTATGGCGGTTGGAAGATTTTTCCGAGCTGGTGCCGGGAATGTGGGGGATTTTAGAGCCGCCCCAACAGCGCTGGGGCAAGCCCGGAAAAGAAATCGCTCCTGAGCAACTCGATTGCATTATGGTGCCAGGCGTGGCTTTTGATCGAAACGGCGGACGCTTGGGGAATGGTGCGGGTTATTATGACCGCTTGTTTAAAAATGTCCGGGCCGACGCCACATTAATAGGTGTTTGTTTTGAGTCCCAGTTGGTTGAGCAAGTTGTTATGGATGCTCATGATGTAGCCATGGATTACGTTATAACAGAAAAAAATATTTACGCCGGTAAAGGACGGAGGTTTTCTAGCTGATGGATTTTCTGGTATTAAAAGACAGTGTTTATTCGTCGCCTGCTTTTGTTTTGGATGAGACGGAAATCACCAGGCAGCTGGAAATTCTTGCCGAGCTGAGATCTCAATGCGGCTGCAAGGTTCTGTATTCGATTAAGTCATTACCTTTTTCCGCAGTCATGCAGATGGCGAATCCTTTTGTTGATGGATTTTCGGTTAGCTCCTTGTTTGAAGCGCGGCTGGCCGATGAAATTCTGGCAGGACAGGGCAGCATTCATTTGACCACGCCCGGCATAAGGCCCGATGAACTGAATGAACTAAGCTCGCTGTGTTCGCATATCAGTTTCAATTCCTTAACGCAGTATAACCAGCATTCCGAAGCGGCCCAAGCACAGGCCTCAATCGGTTTAAGAGTTAACCCCAAGCTATCCTTTCTGCCAGACGATCGATTTAACCCCTGTCGGCAGCATTCAAAGTTGGGTATCGATATTGAGGAATTAAGCAAGTCTATTTGTCTTGATCAAATCGAAGGGTTGCATGTCCATAATGTTTTCTCGGCAACCGACTTTACCCCGCTAATTAAAACCGTCGATAAATTCCAACAGTTGTTGGGAGTGGGGTTGGCTGAGCTTGAATGGTTGAATCTGGGTGGTGGCTATTTGTTTGGTCAAATTGAAGATCATCGCCCGTTTGTAGACCTGGTCAAGAAGCTGAAACATGATTATGGTCTTGAGGTTTATATTGAACCGGGCAAGGCAGTCGTAGGCCGAGCCGGGTATTTAGTGGCGACGGTGCTTGATATTTTTGTCAGTGACGGTGAAACCGTTGCCATACTGGACACCTCGGTTAACCATAATCCCGAAGTGTTTGAATATCAGCGCCAGCCTGAATTGCACGAGCATGATCCTGAGGGGCAATGCACTGCTATTTTGGCAGGCTGTACCTGTTTGGCCGGCGATGTATTCGGTAAATATCGTTTTACGGAACCTTTGCAAGTAGGGGATAAAGTGGTTTTTAAGCATGTTGGCGCTTACACATTGATCAAGGCGAACCGGTTTAATGGTTACAATCTGCCGGATATATACCTGAGCAATCCGCTACGAGTGAAAAAAATGAAGCATTACGATTATCAAAGTTTCCGCTTGCAATGGCTGGCTGATTAAGGTTCAGGGTAGGCGAGTGACTTGAGTGGTTCATCACTCATTAAGGCATCAACCTGTACATTTTTATTTTCAAAAGGGCTAAAAGAATATGAAAGCAATAATGATGACAGCCATCGGCAACCCTGATGTCCTGGAGTTGCACGATATTGACGAGCCGGAAATTTCCACGGCAACGCAGATCAAAGTCAGGCTTAAAGCCGCAGGCGTCAATCCTGTTGATACCAAAATCAGGCGTAACGGTCTGCTTTTCGGTAACCCTTTGCCTGCGGTATTGGGGTGCGACGGGGCCGGGGAGGTTGTTGCAACCGGCAGTGCGGTCAGCCAATTCAAGCCGGGCGATAAAGTCTGGTTTTGTCATGGCGGATTGGGCCGCGAGCAGGGCAATTACGCCGAATATACAGTGATAGATCAGCGCTGGGTCAGTTTGATGCCGCAAACCAGCTCATTTATCGAGGCCGCCGCAATGCCGCTGGTGCTGATTACCGCGTGGGGCGCTCTGTTCGATCGCGGCGGATTGCAATCAGGGCAAACCGTGTTGATTCATGCCGGAGCGGGAGGCGTAGGCCATGTCGCGATACAGTTGGCGAAATTAAAAGGCGCCCGAGTGATTACCACCGTGAGTTCCGAGCAAAAAGCCGAATTTGCCAAGGCAATGGGCGCTGATGAAGCAATCCTTTATACGCAAGGCAGTTTTGTCGATGCGGTTAATACACTAACCGACGGCAAAGGAGCTAACCTGGTTTTCGATACCGTGGGCGCCGAGGTGTTTAAAGAAAGTATTTCAGCAACAGCACACTTCGGTCGACTGGTAACCTTGCTCGATCCGGGCGAATTGAATCTGGCTGAGGCTCGAATGCGTAATTTATTGATAGGTTTTGAACTGATGTTAACGCCGATGCTTAGGGATTTACATGAAGAAAGGGACAAGCACGTTGAAATTTTAAAGCAGTGTGCGCAATGGCTTGAACAAGGGCTATTGAAAACCCATATCAGTAAACAGTTGCCGCTGGCAGAAGCCGCGAAGGCTCATGAGCTGATAGAAACAGGGCATAGCACTGGAAAAATTGTGCTGGCCGCATAGCGCTTATTTGCGTTGATAACAGATGGTTGCTAATTCAGACAGCCCTGTATTTATGTATAATGGCAAAAGTTAATTTTAAGATAATGTTGTAAGAGGTTATGGCAGAAAAAACAAAAAAACGCGGATCGGGTAGATACGGCAATAAAAAAAAGGCAACTAAATCAAGCTCTCATTGGTTTAGAAATTTACTACTGATTTCTATGTTCGGGTTTGCGTTTGCGTTAGTGAGTTATCTCGGCTACCTGGATTACAACGTACGCACTCAATTCGAGGGTAAACGCTGGGCCATTCCGGCGCGGGTATATGCCAGTCCGGTTGAGCTTTATGCGGGTTACAACCTGACTGCCCCGAAGTTTGAAGAGTTGTTGCAGGCGCTTCATTATAGATTGGATACCCATCTGTCTTCGGAAGGTACCTATTTTAAAACCGGCTCACAAGTCAGCGTAAAAACCCGGGAATTTACTTTCTGGGATCAGGCGCAACCCAGCAGCGTTATCCGGGTGAATTTTAATCAGTCCGGCATTGCCAACATCGTCGATGCGTCGCAAAACAAAGACCTTGCCATTGTGCGCCTGGACCCGGTGCAAATCGGCAGTTTATATCCCACCATAAAAGAAGACCGGATTTTAATTAAACTGGAAGAAGCGCCGGATGCGCTGATTAAAGGGCTGCTGGCTTCGGAAGACCGTGATTTTTATCAGCATATCGGCGTTTCATTTAAAGGCATCGCCAGAGCGGTATGGATGAATGTGCTTGCAGGCCATATGGTGCAAGGCGGTAGTACGATTACCCAGCAGTTGGTTAAAAACTTTTATTTGACGTCAGAACGCAGCTTGAGACGTAAGGTAAAAGAGGCTTTGATGGCGCTGATTCTGGAATATCGCTACAGCAAAGACGAGATTCTGGAAGCCTATTTAAATGAAATCTATCTGGGACAGGACGGCGCCAGCGCTGTGCATGGCTTTGGCTTGGCCAGTGAGTTTTATTTCGGTAGTTCTTTAAAGGATCTGCCATTGGAGCATCTAGCATCCTTAATTGCGCTGGTTCGCGGGCCATCCGAATATGATCCAAGACGTAATGCTGACCGTTCACTGCAACGTCGCAATCTGGTATTGGAACAAATGGAGGCGGAAGGCTATATCACAAAACAACAGGCAGCTTTGGCGGCAGCCAAGCCTATCAATGTGGTCGCCAACGCTCATCGTTCGACTAATCGTTATCCCGGTTTTCTCGATCTGGTCAAGCGGCAATTAAGACAGGAATATAAAGAAGAAGATTTAACGTCCGAAGGCTTGAAGATTTTCACCACGCTGGATACGCGGGTTCAGAATGCGTTGGAAGACTCGATGTCCAAGAAGCTGGGACAGCTGGAAAAACTGCCTAAGGCTAATGATCTTGAAGCCGCCGCTGTAGTAACGCGCAGGGATAGCGGTGAAATAGCCGCATTGATGAGTGGCCGTGATCAAGCCGATGCGGGATTTAACCGTGCCCTGGACGCAGTTCGGCCGATCGGCTCATTAATAAAGCCGGTCGTGTATTTGACAGCGCTGGAATACCCGGACAAGTACACTATTGCCACGCCGGTTGACGATACGGCCATTTTGGTTAAAGGCGCGGGCGGTAACGACTGGAGTCCTAAAAACTATGATCACCAGGAGCATGGCACGGTGGGTTTTCATACCGCGCTAGCGCATTCTTACAATTTGGCTACCGTTCGGATAGGGATGGATGTCGGGGTGGCCCGGGTCGCCAAAACATTAAGAAGCATGGGTATCAACCGGCCGGTTGACCTGTTCCCGTCGTTTCTTCTTGGCGCTGCGCAATTAACGCCGATGGAAGTAACCCAGATATACCAAACGCTGGCCGGCGACGGTTTTTCAACACCGTTAAAGGGCATCAGGGCAGTGGTTGCCGCCGACGGCACGCGCCTGCAAAGCTATCCGTTTACGGTCAGGCAGGTGCTTGATCCGTCAGTTACCTATATCGTCAATACCATTTTGCAGGAAGTGATGCATGAGGGTACCGGACGTTCGGCCTATTCGGCTTTCCCTGCAGATTATGGATTAGTCGGCAAAACCGGCACCACCAATGACTCAAAAGACAGCTGGTTTGCCGGATACACAGGAGACTATTTATCCGTGGTCTGGATTGGCCGGGACGATAACAAACCGGCCGGATTGACCGGTGCTAGCGGCGCCTTGCAGGTCTGGACCTCGTTAATGAGACAGATTTCAACCCAGCCAGTAACATTGATTCCGCCCGACAATATCAAAATGGCCTGGGTTGACCCGGTCAACGGCCTGTTGGCGAACGAATACTGCGTGGGAGCGAGGCGATACCCCTTTATTGCCGGTTCTGCGCCCGAAGAATTTTCACCCTGTGTCGATTCACCCGTCAATCAGCTAGAAACGCTGGTTAAAGAATTGTTACCGAATAATTAAAAGGCTATTTATGAAAAAAATTACAATTTTCGCAGGATTAATCGCAATGCTGCTTTTTAATGCTTCGGGCTATGCGGAAGATAAGCCTGTCAAGCAGTTAAAAGCGTTTTTAAAGAATACAGCATCGCTGACCGCTGACTTTAAACAGGTCTTGATTAATGAGGCGGGCAATCCCACCCAAACCAGTTATGGCGTTTTTTATCTGCAACGTCCGGGAAAATTTCGTTGGGATTATTTAAAGCCCTTCCAACAGCAGATTATCTCTACGTCAGGAAAAGTCTGGTTTTACGATACCGATCTGGAACAGGTTACCGTCAAAAAGCTTGATGAGTCCGTGGGTTCAACACCGGCATTGCTGTTAAGCGGAGAGATATCGCTGGATGATAATTTTACGATGGAGCAGCAGGGCGTGGATGGTGATTTGGTATGGATAAAATTGCTGCCCAAGAACCAGGAAAGCAGTTTTAAATATGTGCTGATCGGCTTGAATAACGGCTCTTTGGGTGGCATGGAGTTGAGCGATAATTTCGGCCAGCTTACACGTATTTACTTTTCCAATGTTATCTTGAATCCGCCGTTAAAACAGACTTTGTTTGAATTTAAAGCGCCAAAAGGTGTTGATGTTTTTTCTGATTGAATTTAGGCAAAAGGCGCAAGCTGTATGTACCGTTAGCCTTTCGTCTTTTGCCTTTAGCCCGCTCTTATGCTTTTCGATGATTTAACCAAGCCCTTGGCCGACCGGATGCGGCCGACAGAATTAGCCGACTATGTCGGTCAACAACATATCCTGAAACCCGGCAAGCCGCTATATGAAGCCATTAATTCAGGGCGCTTGCATTCGATGATTTTCTGGGGGCCTCCGGGCACCGGAAAAACCACGCTGGCACGACTCATTGCCCAACATTCCGATGCCGAATTTATGCCGATTTCAGCAGTGTTATCCGGTGTTAAGGAAATCAGAGCGGCAGTCGCCGAAGCCAAAAAAATCCAGCTGGAAAAACACCGGCGCACGATTTTATTCGTCGATGAGGTACATCGTTTCAATAAATCTCAACAAGATGCTTTCCTGCCGCATGTCGAAGACGGTACCGTTTATTTTGTTGGGGCGACGACTGAAAATCCGTCTTTTGCGCTGAACAATGCGTTATTGTCCAGGGCACGAGTCTATGTGCTTAACGCCTTAACGGCTGATGATTTATTGGCGGTGATCGATAAGGCTTTGACCGATAAGGTGCGCGGTTTAGGCGAACAAACTATCGAAATGGCCGACGACATCAGACTGCTGTTCGCCCAAGCGGCTGACGGCGATGCCCGAAGATTGCTGAACTTGCTGGAAATTGCCGTAGAACTAGCTGCCGCAAAAGGCGGGAAGGTAATTAATGAAGCCATTGCTAAAGAAGTTCTGTCAGGTGGCGTGCGGCGCTTTGATAACCAAGGCGAAGAGTTTTATAACCAGATTTCCGCTTTGCATAAATCCGTGCGCGGCAGCTCCCCCGACGCCTCGCTGTATTGGTTATGCCGGATGATGGACGGCGGCTGTGATCTATCCTATTTGGCCCGGCGCATTGTCAGAATAGCCTCCGAAGATATAGGCAATGCCGATCCAAGAGCCTTGCAGATTTGCATCAACGCCTGGGAAGCCCAAGAGCGCTTAGGCAGCCCGGAAGGCGAGCTGGCATTGGCGCAAGCCGTTGTTTACCTGGCCTGTGCGCCGAAAAGCAACGCCGTTTATATGGCCTACAACGCGGCAATGGCCGATGCCAGACAAAGCGGCAGCTTGGGTGTGCCGGTGCATTTAAGGAATGCGCCGACCAAGTTAATGAAATCGCTGGATTACGGTAAAGAATACCGCTATGCCCATAACGAACCGGAAGCTTATGCCGCTGGGGAGAATTATTTTCCCGATGAGTTGGCGGGCAGGCAATATTACCAGCCGGTGGACAGGGGGCTGGAAATCAAGATCAAGGAAAAATTAAAGCATTTGAAAGCTATGGACAAAAATGCGCTTTAAGACAAAGTGGTTAGAGGCTTTAATTTGTCATAGATATGGATTGGCGAGTTGTACGGGTTGAGAAGTTCAGGGCGTTGCCGAGGAAGGAGGCGCACAGTTCGCGTAAGATGCGCCTCTTTCCTCGCCAGCATCCTATACACGCTCACCTTATTGCAGTTGACATAATGGATCAGGCACTTGTGAAAAAAACTCGATGGCTTGCTTGCCGGAGTTGCCGTATACACTCTTAAAATTCTGCGCTTTGTACGCTCTAACAATATAAAAATTAAACATGGCCGACAACTACAGCGACTACAGTCCGGTAGGCTGGAATAAGCCGGTTTGAGTGACAGCGAGAACTGGTGTTGCCTACATGGATGTAGGTAAGGGGCGTGAGCAGGAGCGGAAGCTTTTCCGGTAAACACCAGATGTTGACTTTCGGCGACGATTGCCGCTTGCTTCTTGATCCGTTTGAGCGCGAAGTGAAACCGCTCTTGTCCCCTTTGTGCTTTTATACTGAGCCAGTAATCTTATTAACTAGCAGAGTGTAGCGATTGAAAAAACGCCCGTTGTTTTTCTGCTCTTTGCCGTGAAAGGTCACTGTCACTAAATCCCCCAGTGCTGCGTTATTTTGTTTCAAGCTGTGTATCAAATAACGGTTTAGGGCAATACTCACAACCGAGCCGTCATCATTTTGTAAAAACATGATTTTCTGTTCGTCATAGAGTGAATCTTTAAAAGTGCCGCTGCCTTGAATTACGCCTGTAATTGTTTCGCCTGCCGACGGTTGCCAGTAGGTAGCTTTGTTTGTAGGTGGTAGGTTTTCGGTCATTTTTTATCCTGTTTTGTTAGTGGGGCAACAGGATACAATTGTACTCAGTTCATCTTAATCGTGCTTAATAGCAGTGAACGCAACAGGCATGAAAACGGAGCTGGATAAACAGTCGGTTCATGCAACATGCTGATTCATTTAGTGTCTTTCATGTCTTTCGTGTTTTTTTCGGGTAAGCTGCGGTTTTTAGGTCAATTGGAACCGGTAATTTATTTAGAATAAATTTCTGAATTTCGATAAAATCCCCCGTTACTGTAACAACCCTTCAGATCAAGTCTACATGGACCTAAAATTTCTCGATTTCGAACAACCCATCGCTGAATTAGAAGCGAAAATTGAAGAACTCCGCAATGTGCAGTTCGACAACGACATTAATATCTCCGATGCGCTTAAGCAATTGGAAGATCGAAGCCAGGCGCTGACCGAATCGATTTTTACCAATCTTTCCGATTGGCAGATTTCCCAGTTATCCCGTCATCCGGGACGACCTTATACGCTGGATTATGTCGAGCATATTTTTACCGATTTCCATGAACTGCACGGCGACCGGGCTTATGCGGATGATCCTGCGGTTATTTGCGGCTTGGCTCGCCTTGATGGTCAGCCGGTTATGGTGATTGGCCATCAAAAAGGACGCGATACCAAAGAAAAAATTTATCGCAACTTCGGCATGCCGCGTCCGGAAGGTTACCGCAAGGCATTGCGGATGATGAAAATGGCGGAGCGCTTCAAAATGCCGATTATCTGCCTGATTGACACACCGGGAGCTTATCCGGGGATCGGCGCGGAGGAACGCGGTCAGAGTGAAGCCATCGCCAGAAACCTGTTTGAAATGGCCAGACTGAAAACGCCGATCATCTGCACCATCATCGGTGAAGGCGGTTCCGGCGGCGCGTTGGCTATCGGTGTCGGCGATCGCTTAATCATGCTGGAATACAGCACTTATTCCGTTATTTCTCCGGAAGGTTGTGCATCTATTCTATGGAAAAGCCAGGATAAATCGCAATTGGCTGCCGAGGCGATGGGTATTACTTCGGATCGTATCCGTGAGCAGGGTTTTCTGGATGAAGTTGTCAGGGAACCTTTAGGTGGCGGTCATAGAAATTTTAAAGTCATTGCCTCGAATTTAAAGGAAACACTGCTTAGGCATATGAACGAATTGATGCAGCAACCTATGGAAACTACGCTGGAAAGACGCTATCAGCGGATTATGGATTTTGGCGTTTTTGAGGAAAGCGGGAAGTAGGGCATAGGTGCAAGGCGAAAGGCGAAAGGCGAAAGGTTCGTCTCTCTGTGGGGACTGCATTCTAAAATTCGATCTTGGAGAGGCGCAACGAAGATTTTATATCGGTTACAGCGGTGGTGTGGATTCCCATGTTCTGCTGCATTGTTGCGCATCAATAACTCAACTCCAAGGTAAAATTATCGCAGTTTACGTGCATCACGGCTTGCAGGCAGAGGCTGAGTCTTGGGCCGGACATTGCGAAAAGACCGCTAAAGACCTGGGTGTTGAGTTTTTAACGCTACGGGTTAATGCCAGGGCGGCGCCCGGTGAAAGTCCTGAAGAAGCCGCCAGAAACGCCCGGTATGCGGCTCTAAAATCGTTACTTAATGTTGATGATGTGTTGCTGCTAGCGCAGCATAGAGAAGATCAACTGGAAACGGTGCTGCTGCAATTATTTCGCGGCAGCGGCTTACGCGGTCTTTCCGGAATGCCGGAGCGTCAGGCTTTTGGGGCTGGGGTTATGCTCAGGCCTTTGTTGAACACATCCAAACAGGCGATTAGCGATTATGCCCGGGCGCATCGATTAAGCTGGGTTGAAGATCCCAGTAACGAAAGCAATGATTATGACCGTAATTTTTTGCGCAATGCGGTTGTGCCGTTGCTAAAACAGCGTTGGCCGTCACTCGATAAGACTTTATCGCGCTCTGCAAAACATTGTGCGGATGCCCAGGTGTTGGTTGACGAGGTCGCCGATGAGTTATTCGACGCGGTTTTTAATCCGGCAGATAGGACATTGTGTATTAGCCGGTTATTGGAACATCACCGTCATCAGCAACAACTTATCATCAGGCATTGGTTCCGGCATAGAGGGCTAAAAATGCCCAGTCAGAGTTTTGTCAGGCGGATACTGAGCGAGGTGGTTGCGGCAGCCGG
The DNA here is from genome assembly GCF_023227905.1 of Methylobacter sp. Classification (GTDB taxonomy): domain Bacteria; phylum Pseudomonadota; class Gammaproteobacteria; order Methylococcales; family Methylomonadaceae; genus Methylobacter_A. The sequence continues at coordinate 33,021 of NZ_JALOCF010000037.1, forward strand.
GCATCGTGATCCGGTATTGTCAGGCCAGGGATACAGCATTCGCCGTTATCGAAATAAGCTGTACTGCCTGATCAACCTGTTTGGAACCGACTTGTATTTACCCGAAGGGCATCAGGCAGGGAAGCCTGATGTGGCAAATCTGCCTGGAGCAGATTTGCATTCACCCGAAGGGCATCAGGCAGGGAAGCCTGATGTGATAAGTCCGCCTGGAACAAAAAAGCCTGGAATAAACCAAGCCTTGCAAGTACCCCAAAATCGAGTTTGGCCGGTTGGGCAAGCGTCGATAAATATCATCAACAAGCAGACATTGGCTTATAAATTGTCTTCAAAGGGAATACCTTATGAGCAGTGGCAGACTGCCAATGTTGAGGTGAGGTTTCGCCAGGGCGGTGAAAAGATCTGCCTGCCGGGGCGTGAAGGTCATCATTCACTAAAAAACTTGTTTCAGGAAGCCGGTATTCCTCCTTGGGAAAGGGATGTTATGCCGTTGATTTACCTGAATGGTCAGCTCGCCGCCGTAGGCGATCTTTGGATCAGTACGGCGTTTTATAGCGAAAAAGCACAGGGCTGCATCAGTTTTTGTCTGCAAAGTTAAGAATTAAACCCAAAAGACAATGACGAAAAGCGCATTGTCGATTAAAATGCACCAGTTTTACCTAACTTCATCAGTTTTCACTGAAGTCTAAAAATCCTACATGACAAAATACATTTTCATTACCGGTGGCGTTGTTTCGTCTCTTGGCAAAGGCATTGCTGCATCTTCACTTGCCGCTATTCTTGAATCTCGCGGTCTTAAGGTCACCATGACCAAGCTTGATCCCTATATCAATGTCGATCCGGGCACCATGAGTCCTTTTCAGCATGGTGAGGTATTTGTTACTGAAGACGGCACCGAAACCGATCTCGACTTAGGTCATTACGAGCGGTTTATTAAAACCACGATGACTAAACGCAACAGTTTCTCAACAGGACAGGTCTACGAAAGCGTTCTGCGCAAGGAGCGTAGAGGCGAATATCTGGGAGCGACGGTGCAGGTCATTCCGCATATTACCGATGAAATTAAACGTCGCGTTTATGAGAGCGCCGAAGATGTGGATGTCGCCTTGATTGAAGTCGGCGGCACAGTGGGCGATATTGAATCCTTGCCATTTCTGGAAGCTATCCGGCAGATGCGTTTTGAATTGGGCTCAGACCGGTCGTTGTTTATTCATTTGACGCTGGTGCCTTATATCCGTTCAGCCGGTGAAATAAAAACCAAACCGACCCAACATTCAGTCAAAGAATTGCGCAGTATCGGCATACAGCCGGATATTTTGATTTGCCGCTCCGAACAAGCAATACCTGTCAGTGAGCGTCGCAAAATTGCCTTGTTTACCAACGTAGAAGAAAAAGCGGTTATTTCTGCGGTCGATGCCGCTTCGATTTACCAAATTCCGTTGTTGCTGCGCGATCAAGGTCTGGACGATATTGTCGTTAATAAATTACGGCTGGATGTGCCCCCGGCTGATTTGTCCGAATGGAAAGCCGTTGTTGAAGCGCTGAAGCATCCTGTCAATGAAACGACTATCGCTATCGTTGGCAAGTACGTCGATCATTCCGATGCTTATAAATCGCTGAACGAGGCTTTGATTCATGCCGGTATCCGTACTCGCACCAAGGTCAACATCATCTATATCGATTCTGAAACGATAGAGGATGAAGGTGTTGCTAAGCTGAAAGGCGTTGACGCCATTCTGGTGCCGGGCGGCTTCGGCGAGCGCGGTGTCGAAGGCAAAATCGCCACGGTTAAATATGCACGGGAAAATAAAATCCCTTATCTGGGCATTTGCCTAGGCATGCAGGTTGCCGTTATTGAATTTGCCCGTGATGTGGCTGGCCTGGAAGGCGCCCACAGCACCGAATTTTTACCAAAATCGCCGCATCCGGTGATCGGTTTGATTACCGAATGGATGGCGGAAAGCGGTCAATTGGAAGTGCGCGACGAAAATTCCGACTTAGGCGGTTCCATGCGCTTGGGCGGACAGCAATGCCGACTGCAATCCGATTCGCTGGCTTTCCAGCTTTATCAAAAAGATGTGATTACCGAAAGGCATCGTCATCGTTACGAATTTAACAACCAGTATCTGGAAAAGCTGGAACAGGGGGGTATGCGCTTTTCCGGCAAGTCTATTGACGGCCGTTTGGTTGAAGTGGTCGAAATCTCCGATCATCCGTGGTTCCTGGCTTGCCAGTTTCACCCGGAATTTACCTCAACACCCAGAAAAGGCCATCCGCTGTTTTCAGGGTTTGTAGTTGCAGCTGTTGAACATAAAAAAGGCGCAGTAAAATGAAGTTATGTGGATTTGAAGCAGGCCTGGATCAGCCGTTTTTTTTGATAGCCGGTCCTTGCGTTATTGAAAGTGAACAGTTAGCACTGGATACTGCGGGTGCGTTAAAAGAATTAACAGCAGCGTTAAACATTCCCTTTATCTACAAGTCATCGTTCGATAAAGCCAACCGCTCATCGCACGAAAGTTATCGTGGTCCCGGCGTGGAAGAGGGGCTGAAGATACTGGAAAAAGTCAAACAACAAATCGGCGTGCCGGTATTGACCGATGTGCATGAAGACACGCCTTTAGCCGAAGTCGCAGCCGTGGTTGATGTCATGCAAACGCCTGCGTTTTTGTGTCGGCAAACCAACTTTATTCAGCAGGTTGCCTCTCATGGCATTCCTGTGAATATCAAAAAAGGCCAGTTCCTGGCGCCTTGGGACATGGTGCATGTCGCCAACAAGGCTAAGGCCACCGGCAACCAACAGATTATGGTTTGCGAGCGCGGCGTATCGTTCGGTTACAACAATTTGGTTTCCGACATGCGCTCATTGGCGGCCATGCGCGATACCGGTTGTCCCGTTGTTTTTGACGCGACTCATTCGGTGCAACTGCCCGGCGGACAAGGCACGGTATCAGGCGGACAGCGCGAATTCGTGCCGGTATTAGCCAGAGCCGCCGTTGCAGTCGGCATTGCCGGACTGTTTATGGAAACCCACCCAAATCCAGCGGAAGCAAAAAGTGACGGCCCTAACTCCTGGCCTTTACACAGAATGAAAGAATTACTGGAAGTTTTATTAACTATCGACAAGGCTGTTAAATCTACCAGCCTAATCGAAACAACTCTCTAAATAAGGAAAAATAATGACTGCAATAGTAGATATTCGTGCAAGAGAAATTTTAGATTCACGCGGCAACCCGACTCTGGAAGCGGACGTAATTTTGGCGTCCGGCGTGATCGGCAGCGCCATGGTGCCATCCGGCGCATCGACTGGCGAGCGCGAAGCAATAGAATTGCGTGACAATGACAAAGGTCGTTATTTGGGTAAAGGCGTATTAACCGCAGTTAAGAATGTTAATACCGAAATTCGTGATGCCATTGTCGGTATGGAAGTAAGCGACCAAACCGGTATCGACAAAAAAATGATCGCACTGGACGGTACTGAAAACAAAGGCCGTTTAGGCGCTAACGCTATTTTAGCGGTATCTATGGCAGCGGCTCACGCGGCGGCTAAAGAAGCGGGCGTACCTTTATACCGTCACTTGAACACCAGCGGCAAATTCGTTATGCCGGTACCGATGATGAACATCATCAACGGCGGTTCACACGCTGATAACAGCGTTGACCTGCAAGAATTCATGATCCTGCCTGTTGGCGCACCGACTTTCCGTGAAGCGATTCGTTACGGCGCAGAAGTTTTCCACAACTTGGCGAAAGTTTTAAAAGGCAGAGGCTTGGCAACTACAGTCGGTGACGAAGGCGGTTTCGCACCTAACTTGTCTTCTAACGAAGAAGCGATTGAAGTTATTCTGGAAGCGATCGAAAAAGCCGGTTACAAAGCGGGCGTCGATATTTTCTTAGGTATGGATGCAGCCAGCTCCGAATACTACAAAGACGGCAGCTATGAGTTGTCAGCCGAAGGCAGAAGCTTTAACTCTACTGAAATGAACGATTTCTTCGTTGAATGGGTTAACAAATACCCGATCATTTCTATTGAAGACGGCTTGGATCAAAACGACTGGACTGGCTGGAAAGATCAAACCGAAAAATTGGGCAACAAAATCCAATTAGTTGGCGATGACTTGTTCGTGACTAACCCCGTTACTTTAAAAGAAGGCATTGAGAAAGGCATTGCTAACTCAATCCTGATCAAAGTAAACCAAATCGGTACTTTGACCGAAACTTTGGAAGCGATTAACACTGCTCACGCGGCAGGTTACACCGCTGTTGTATCGCATCGTTCAGGCGAAACCGAAGACACCACCATTGCTGATTTAGCCGTTGCGACTGGCACCGGACAAATCAAAACCGGTTCTTTGAGCCGTTCTGACCGTGTCGCTAAATATAACCGCCTGATGAAGATTGAAGAAGAATTAGGCGACTTAGCGGTTTACGCAGGCCGTAGCGCGTTTAAAATGCTGTAAAAAAGCAGACGAAGGGCGAAAGGCGAAAGACGAAGGGTGGAAATCATGAGTCTTGCGTCTTTTGCCCTTAGCCTTTTGTCTCATCTATGAAAGTCATCATTGCAATTATCATCCTGTTAATTATCCATTTCCAATATCGGATATGGGTTGGCGACGGCAGTTTTGCGCAGATTGATGCCTATCAACAGCGTCTTGACGATCTGAAAAAACAGGCAGAGGAAAAAAGACAGCGCAATGAAGCGCTGTATGCCGAAGTGCTGGATTTAAGGAAAGGGCAGGAAGCCATTGAAGAACGGGCTCGGGATGAATTAGGGATGATTAAGGAAGATGAGACGTTTTTTCATGTGCTTGAATAAGGCGAAAGACGAAAGGCTAAGGGCGAAAAAAGCACCGGCCTTTCGTCTTTCGCCTTTAGCCCTTCGCCTTTTTTATCCATGACCCACTCAATAAAATTCTGGGCTATCGTCCCAGCTGCCGGTGTCGGCAAACGCATGCAGGCCGATCGGCCTAAGCAATATCTGGAACTTGCCGGGAAAACGGTCATAGAACATACCCTGTCGCGCTTGTTGCAGGCTGATGTTTTTGCCGCCATCGCCGTTGCGGTTTCCGAAGAAGACCCTTACTGGCCCGATCTGGCCATATCACAGCATAAAAACATCATCACCGCTCCCGGCGGCAAAGAACGGGCCGATTCCGTGCTGTCCGGTTTAAAAACTATCAGGGAGCAAGCATCAGACGGTGATTGGGTGTTGGTGCACGACGCGGCAAGGCCCTGCATTACCGCGACCGATATTCACTATCTGATCAATTCACTGGTTAACGATGACGTGGGCGGGATTTTGGCCTTGGCCTCGCCGGATACGTTAAAACAGGTGCAAGGTAACGCCATTACCGGCACGTTGGATAGAAGCCATATATGGCGGGCGCTAACGCCGCAGATGTTCCGTTACAGCATGTTAAAAAACGCACTGGAACAGACGCAAGGCAATCCGGCCATCACTGACGATGCCAGCGCCTTGGAATTACAAGGGTTACAGCCGAAAATCGTCGAAGGCCGACCCGACAACATCAAAATCACCCGCCCGGAAGACCTGGCGCTGGCGCAATTTTATATGGAGCAACAATGATTAGAGTAGGTCAAGGTTACGATGTGCACCGCTTCAAAGACGGCGGCGAGGTCATTCTAGGCGGCGTAAAAATAGATTACGAACAAGGCCTGGAGGCGCATTCCGACGGCGATGTGGTGTTGCATGCCTTATGCGACGCCATCTTGGGCGCGGCGGCCTTGGGCGACATCGGCAAGCATTTTCCCGATACCGATCCTGAGTTTAAAGGCGCCGATAGTCGCGTGTTATTGCGTCATGTTTATAAGATTGTGCAGGAAAAAGGCTATCGACTGATTAACGCCGACATAACTATTATTGCTCAAGCCCCAAAAATGTCGCCGCATACTGCTGCCATGTGCCTCAATATCGCCGAGGATCTGCATGTGGACGTAGACTGCATTAACGTCAAAGCGACCACCACCGAAAAGCTCGGCTTTGAAGGACGCAAAGAAGGGATTGCGGTACAGGCGATCGTCCTGATCGAAAAATAGTCGTTACATTCTCTCTGTGAGATTTGTCGTTTTAAGTTTGCGGTAAAAACACAATCCGTAGGGCGCATTGCGTCGCATGATTTACTTCTACCCATCAGATTGGGTTTTAACAATGGTCGAGGCGGAATCCAGGATTCCATCGATTGAAAAAAAACAGCCGAGTCAGCCTTCTAATGCAAACTATTGAAATCCCCGTCTGGCCTTATGTTTACGGCCAACCTTCCGGCTCCGGCAAAATCCGCAGCTTGCCTGAAGATTTTATCGTTACGGAAAACCTGTCCTTTGAGCCGTCAGGCGCGGGCGAGCACGCTTTTTTGCAAATAGAAAAGAAAGGCGAAAATACCGAATATGTCGCCAGGCAACTGTCCAGGTTTGCCAATGTCCGGCAACGTGACGTCAGCTATGCAGGCTTAAAAGACCGCTACGCGGTCACGACGCAATGGTTCAGCGTCTGGTTGCCCGGTAAGGCCGATCCCGATTGGACTCAGTTCGAATCGGACAACGTGAAAGTGTTGCAAGCCGTTCGCCATGCCAGAAAGCTCAAGCGCGGCGTATTGTCAGGCAACAGCTTTAAGCTGGTTGTTCGCGATTGGCAGGGCGACCAGGAAAAAACCGTTCAGCAATTGGAACTGATTAAGGCCAATGGCATCGCCAATTATTTCGGCTCGCAACGCTTTGGCAACGAGGGACAAAATGTCAGCAAGGCTTTGGCAATGTTTCAGGGCGCAAAAGTGGGGCGTGAGCAGCGCAGTATCTATTTATCGGCAGCCAGGTCTTATTTGTTCAACCTGATTTTGGCTGAGCGGGTAACGCAACATAACTGGAACCAGCCGGTTGCAGGCGATACCTATCAATTCGACTTGTCGCACAGCTGTTTTCAATCGGAACAACCGGACGCGGAGATCACCCGGCGGCTGGCGGCAAAAGAAATTCATCCTACCGGCGCATTATGGGGCAAGGGAAATGCCGATGTGTCAGCCGAGGCGCTAGTTATCGAGCAAACGGTTATCGAGCGGCATCAGCTTCTGGCCGAAGGTTTGATAGCGAATGCCGTTGATCGGGACAGACGCGCATTAAGGATTAACGTGCAGGATTTGCACTGGCAGTTTATTGATGATGCGACGCTGGAGCTTTGTTTTACCTTGCCGGCGGGGAGCTATGCCACGGCGGTGCTGCGGGAAATTATCGTATAAGTGGCTGTTTTTAATAACTGATATATCGAGGTTATCGCACCCGAGGGCGAGTTACTTTCTTTTGCGTTGCCTATACATGGACGTGGTAAGGAGCGTGTGCACGACTGCATCCGTGCAACGCCCCTAACGGCCTGTTCCCGCCGAAAGCTGCGGTGCTCAGCGATGAGGCAAACGAGGACAAAGACATCCCTGCATAACATTAGTTAATAAATTGACACTAAAACTTAACGCCACACAGAACGCGTAATTTACAGTTTCTTGGTATCCCGGTCATTGCGCCTGAATTGTCTGTAGGATACGCGCAAAGGGTAGGGCGGAAGCTCAGCCATTGATATTCCGATCACTATTCCAGACGAGTTATTCCTTTTCCTATTCTTAGGGCTATATTTTTTTGCTGGGATCTAAACCGGTTTTCCAGAATCCAGTAAGTGCAGTTGTAAATTTATGGGTAGTTATTCGTATTTACTTTCCTGAAATTATGTTGCACAAATTTTTTATCTATTAACAATTTATTAAGTGGTTTTTAAATACTATACTTTAATATATTTTATTATCAGCGGTAAATACTGATTTTTATTTTAATGTCATCTGCTTCTATTGTGTGGAAATTGGCCGGATTCTATACTTAATAAAATGAGTTATTTTTAAGCCGCTCAAAGAATGGCGAAATAAAAAATAAATAAATATTCTGGGTGAGTGTCAGTCGGCGTTGTTATTCTTTATAAATAATAACAAAGATTCGGTTGAGTATATGGTTGAGCAAAAACTAAAACATATGTTGAATATTTTTTTATATAGATGTGTGTTAATGTGCCTTGTTATTAACTCATAGTGACTAAAACATTCGCAGTATCGATAGGATAAAAAAGCGGGCTATATTTTCTTGGTAGATATAGATTATTTGGATAGTGATTATGTTTGTTAAGGCATTATTTTATTATATGATAAACATTCAGGTATATGCGCTAAATCAGTCGAAGCAAACATAGCATTATCATAACTTCGGAGATTATGGCTATACCAAGACATATTGATTTACAGTTGGAACAGTCCGGCATGATTCCAGAAAATCAGGGTAAAACCAAGCCATGCCGGAGCTGTCACTCAGCATTAAAATAAATTAGAGCAGCATATAGTCAATTTAAACCACTGTATTTAAGGATAAACAATACTGGCTTGAGGGCCAAGATCGTCGTTTTCTTCAATATAGCGGACTTCATCGCCAACCTGTAACGCATCAAACCCGCTTCCTGTCACACTGTTCCGGTGAAAATAGACTTCATGCCCATCTGTAGCTTCAATAAAACCGTGATTTTTTTCCGGCAGCAGACGGGTTACGGTTCCAGTGTTTTGCAAGTCATGAGTTTTAACCTTGCCCTGCTGAATTCGTGCATAGTCTTCAAGCTGTCGCGTCGCGGCATTGAAGGCATCACGTATGGCTACATAAATGTCTTCATAAGCTTTGTTGTCATGATGCTCTCGACTAATAACCAATTCTTTGCGAGGAGTAGTGATATCAATGCGTATATGATACGGATTACCTTGATGGTGGCGTTGGTGCTCGGCTTCCACCGCAACTCGGCAGCCTATGATATGTGTATGAAACCTATCCAGCTTGCTAGCTTTTTCACGGATTTTAGCCTCTACAGCATCTGAATGAGGTATCCCACGAAAAGTAATTTGTAATGGGATTTGCATATTAGTCACCTTTGTCGAGGCTAAATACGAGAAAAGCTCATCCGTTGTTGCATTAGAGAATGATTAAATCTTCAGCTTGCGGGCCTTTTTTTCCTTGGGTTACGTTAAATTTCACTCTTTGCCCATCAGATAATGATTTAAATCCTGTGGTACTGATATTACTGTAATGTACAAAAACATCAGGGCCTTTTTCTTGCTCAATAAAACCAAAGCCTTTGCTAGCATTAAACCATTTAACTGTACCAGTATTTGTTTGTGTTGACATAATTAACATCCTAGAGATTAGATTAATATAATTAAGTAATTGATATGTTACTCAATTCTGATTTTCGATAAATGCCAGCTATCAGTGTGATAGTTAACAAAATATATGTTTGTATTTTATTTAGTTAATTCGCCATAACATCTCCAGTAATATATAAATTTTGATATTAAAATAAATTATCTAGTGAGATTTGTTTTTAGTGACCATCTCTTGAAGTTCCTGCTCTGCCTCGATCCAGTCATCAATTTCGTGGCCTGGTTCAAACCCTCTTTTTTCTGCTTTATAGAAGGCAACCTCAGCAATTTTTGTATAACAGTCCGGGAGATTTATAGGCGTTGAAGGTGCTGTTGGGCTTAAAATAGTGTCCTGAGGAGGCGTATGCATTTCCACTCTATTCATATAAAACTTTGTAGTCGTAAAAAATTTAACTGGGGACATTGAAACAAAAAATTATCAACAAAAATATTAGTGCGAATACTTAGGACGTAGAGGCAATCTAAAGACATTGAAACAGAGGATTTTTTCCCTTTACATACGTTTTTAGTTGGTTATTTCGAATCAGGGAGAACGCTCTTGCCGATGTAAGAAGACAGGATGAGCAATAGTGCTAATACTTGATGTAACAATGTTCTGGAAATAGGATTGATTAGCGATTATTATTAAAATATAAGTTTTTCTGCATTGTTAATTATCAATATTTAAAAGAATTGTTAATTCAAGATGGATCATAATCCTTAATATAGGGTATGTTCTTGCATAAAGCGCAGGTAGCGTATATTTAGCGCCACCCAACTCATAAACTGAATTTTCCACGTAGAGTTATAGCCCATGAAAAATACGCCGTTGGATCCTTCACAACTCTATAAGCCATGCAATGTTGAACAGCTAAAGTTCAGCTCCACCGAGGAGCTTGAAGATATTGATATTGCCGTGGGGCAACAACGCGCTGTGGAAGCCGTCAAATTGGGCATCCACATGCATAAGGACGGTTATAACATTTTTGCAATGGCTCCTGCCGGTACCGGTAAATTGACTACCATACGTCAATTGGTCGAACATGAAGCCAGTCGGCAAGGTATCCCTTCGGATTGGTGCTATGTAAACAATTTCAGTCAGCCTTCCCAGCCTAAGGCCATTAGATTAATGCCGGGACAAGGCAAGTCGTTTAAGCATGATATGGCTCAGTTGATTGACGAGCTGAGTATCGCGATACCTGCGGCATTTGACGGTGACGAATACCGGTCCAGAGCTGGCGAGCTCGAAAGCGAATCGCGCCAACGGGAAATTAGCGAGCTCAGCCGAGTGCGCGAAGATGCGGCAAATGCCCATATTCTGCTCACCGAAACTGCGACCGGTTATGCCTTCTCCCCGGCAAATGAAAACAACGAAGTTATCAGTCCCGAGCAGTTTAACAAGCTTGATAAGGACAAACAGCATGAAATACAACACACCATTTTCGAGTTGCAGGAGCGCTTGACCAAGCTGCTGAAAAACTTCCCCATCTGGCGCAAGGAAACCAAACGTAAACTTCAAGCGCTTAACCGTGAAGTTGCGGAGCAGGCCGTCAATCATTCCATTGATGACCTGATCGAAAAATACGCCCACCAGGAGACTGTTCTTAGTTATCTGAATGATGTTCAAAAAGATATTATTGAGCATGTGTTGGATTTTCTTCCGCGTAGCGAAAAAATGCTTCCATTTATGGAGTTAACGCAGGAAGCTAATCCGCTTAAACGTTATAGCGTAAACCTGATGGTGGATTTTAGCGGCAAGAAATCGGCTCCTGTTATTTACGAAGACCATCCGATCTACAGTAACCTCATCGGCCGTATCGACCATCAAGCCTACATGGGATCGCTCGTTACCGATTTCACTATGATCAAGCCCGGCGCACTGCATAATGCCAATGGCGGTTACCTTCTTATCGATGCCCGAAAACTGCTGTTTCAACCTTATGCCTGGGATACGCTTAAAAGAACACTGAAATCCGGCGAAATCCGTATTGAGTCTCTGGAACGGACGCTCAGCCTGATCAGTGCTACATCGCTGGAGCCGGAACCCATACCGCTCAATTTGAAGCTGATCTTGTTGGGTGAAGCTCTGATTTATTATCTGCTCTGCGCCTATGACCCGGAATTTCATGACCTGTTTAAAATCGCAGCCGATTTTGACGAGTCGGTGTCCAGGGAAGGCAACGACCAGGAGTATGCCCGTTTACTGGCGACTATTGCCCGCCGCGAAAAGTTGCGCCCACTAAACCAGAACGCGGTTGCCCGAGTTATCGAGCACAGTTCCAGAATGGTCGGCGATACGGAAAAGTTGCTCACCCATCTGCGTAGTATCAAAGACTTGTTATCGGAATCGGATTATTGGGCGCAGAGTAATGGTCATGAACATATTGACAGCAGCGATGTGCAACAGGCCATTGATCATAAAACGCACCGGCTGGATAAACTCAGGGAAAAATTGTATGAAAATATCCATCGGGGCACCCTGTTAATTGACCTGGAAGGCAAGGTCATTGGTCAAGTCAATGGCCTTTCGGTATTGGCGTTGGGTGATTTTAGTTTCGGGCAGCCTTCCCGGATTACCGCAACCACTCGCCTGGGTAGCGGAAAAGTGGTTGATATTGAACGTGAAACCAAACTGGGCGGGGCCATTCATTCAAAAGGCGTATTAATATTGTCGAGTTTTATTGGCGCCCGATATTCCCGAAAAATAGAGTTTTCGATAGCTATCAGCCTGGTATTTGAACAGTCCTATGGCTACGTTGAAGGCGACAGCGCCTCTCTGGCTGAACTTTGCACTATTTTATCGTCGATTGCCCAGATTCCGTTACGGCAGGATTTGGCAATGACCGGTTCAGTCAATCAACTAGGCAGTGTTCAACCGATAGGCGGGGTTAATGAGAAAATTGAAGGCTTTTTTGATATTTGTGTCAAAAAAGGTTTAACCGGTACTCAAGGGGTGATCATTCCTTCCGCCAATATTAAACATTTGATGCTGCGCTGGGATGTGGTGCATGCCGCTCAAACCGGGCAATTCAATATTTACGCGGTAACAACCGTAGATGAAGCAATTGAGTTACTGACAGGAATGGAAGCAGGCATTGTGAATGAGCAAGGGACTTATCAGCCGGAATCGTTTAACGGCCAGGTTGAAACCCAACTGTTGCAATTTAGCAAAATTAAAAAACAAAATACTAAGCCCAAAAAGTAGAATATCCGGGCGATATTCTGAACGGTTTAATACCAGAATCCACCGATATGCCGACGAGGTTTCCTGATAGATTTCTGATAGTGGACGGGTACGGAAAATCTGTCATGGTTGGAATATTTCAAAGCCTGTTTTGAAGTGGCTTTCAAACTTAGCAACCGCTTTATTCTTTCCTCGGTGTCCGGGTGCGTTCGGAGCACGGATGGAATTGATCCTCTATGACCACGCCCAAACAGAATGTCGAGAAGCGACGACTCGTAGACTTCCAGCTTACTTAGAGCCATTGCCAAGCCTTCGGGGTCATTCGTTAGTAAAATGGCATGATGATCGGCATCAAATTCCTTCATCCTGGATAATGACAGTTGCAGGAAACTCATTATTGTCGGCGCCACAATCAGCACCCCTAACGCAAACCAGGAAATCGTAACCCAGCCCAGAAAATACAGCGGCAAGTTTAAAAAAACTAACAAGAAACCGGTTAAAGACAAGGTGTTGGTGATGCGGTTGAGAATATCGGCGTAAGTCATCACGCGCACGTCGTTATGCCGGATATGACTGATTTCATGCGCCAATACCGCGGTAATCTCCCGCATGGTCA
>NZ_JALOCF010000094.1 GCF_023227905.1 Methylobacter sp.
TTAATAGCTGCGCTGGTTCATGAAGGCAATGCCGGGCGCACCTTCGGCTGGCTGGAAAGCGGCTCGAAATGGGGCGCGGTAGCCGCCGGTCTGGCCGCCGGAGCCATGGTCGACGGTTTCGGCCCTCAGGCACCTTTTTTACTCGGCGCCGGGATTATGACTGCGGCCGCCACTTGGCTGGCAATTTCAAACTGTTGCCGCCCCTGCACCGAAAATATTTGACCCTTTGGAGACAATTCATGAGACATCAAGCACTGCAAACTTTTTACCAAACGTGCTCGGCCGAGGATCAAGCCGGCCAGCGCAGCCTGGAGACCTTGCTCAATTGCTATTGCCGGGAAGTCGCCGGCCCGGCCGGACAAATCGGCATCGGCCCGCTGTTCGGCCAAAGCGATTGGCCTATGGCTTTACGGACGGCATTGGGACAAGGCGGAGGAAAAGCCATGCACATTCTGTTGCCGCATATCGGGGAGCGGCTGTTAGTGGTAGTCGACCAACCTTCGGCTACCGGCAATTACCGCTATCGCTCGCCTTTTTACCACAAATCGCCGGGCCGTCCCTGGACTCCGCTGGACTGGCACACCTTGGCCACGCTGCTGCTACGCGACTTGGCCAGCCAAAACGATGTGCCGTTCAATGAGGAATTGCTGGAACAAATCCGCGACAGCATCGCGGTGACCGGCGCCATTTTGGCCATGCCGCAACCGCCACTACCTAAAGAGCCTTTGGCGGCTTATCTGGACTCCGAACAATCTTTGACATTCGGCCACCCGTTCCATCCAGCCCCGAAAAGCCGGCAAGGCTTTTCGGCTACGGATCTGCAATGTTACGCTCCGGAACTGCGCGCCAGCTTCCCGCTGCATTATTTCGCGGTGCGCCGCGAACACTGGCTTCAGGAATCGCTGTTGCCGCAATCCACAGATGACTTGCTGGCTGCGCAGGCCCCCGCCGATTTACAAACGAACGACGATTTCGCCTTGCTGCCGACGCATCCCTGGCAAGCGCGTTATTTAATGTCCCTACCCGCTGTGCAGGCGGCCATCGAACAAGATCGACTCCGCGACCTGGGCTCGCAAGGACCGGCTTATTTCGCCACGTCGTCGATACGCACCTTATTCCACCCGGATAATCCCTATTTTTACAAATGTTCCCTGCATGTCCGCATCACCAATTGCGTGCGCAAGAACGCCATTTACGAGCTGGACGGCGCGCTGCAAGTCACCCGCATCATGCGGACCATCGGGCCGCGCTTGGCCGCACAATTTCCTAGCCTGCGGATACTGGAGGAACCGGCCTACGCATCGGTGCGGCTGAGTAACGATGAAACCCCGGCCGAGCAGGAAGCGGCGGAAGGTTTCGGCCTGATCCTGCGCCAGGGCTTGGATCCGATAGACACAGCCGGGGCGACACCGCTGCTTGCCGGTTCACTGTTCGGCAACCATACGCGGGGCCAGACACGGCTGGCGGACATTATCGGCCGGTTGGCGCGAAGACAAGCCGCGCCGTGGGATACGGTAGCGGAAGACTGGTTCTCGGCCTATGTCGAACAACTGTTGCCGCCGGTGCTGCACTGCTTTTTCGACCACGGCATCGTGTTCGAACCGCACTTGCAAAACGTGCTGATCGGCTTGACCGGCGACTGGCCCAGCCACGTCTGGCTGCGCGATTTCGAGGGCGTCAAGCTGGTAGCCGGACGATTCAACGCGGTTCCACTCGACGGCGTCGACGCAAGGGTACGGCAAGCGCTGTTTTATAGCGAGGATCAAGGCTGGAACCGCATCGCCTATTGTCTGCTGGTCAACAACTTCTGCGAGGCCGTAGCGCAATTGACCGCCTTGCGCCCGTCGCTGGAACCTCGCCTGTGGCGTATCGTCGGCCACCAATTACGTTGTTATCTGGCTCAGCACGGCAACCCGAACGCGACACGGCGCATCAATGCCCTGCTGGCAGGCGCGCCTTTCCCAGCCAAGGCCAACCTGATCAACCGCTTTTACAAACGACCGGATCGCGATTCCACCTACATCCCGTTGCCCAGCCCGTTGGCCTATCTGGGAGATGCGTAATATGAACCGATCGTTAGCACGAGTGACGGAAGCCGTTCATCTCGCCTGCACCGATGAACCTTTATGCGCCTATATCTATGACTTGGCGGCACTGGATAACCATGCCGCCGATTTGGCCGCTACGCTGCCGGACAACTGCGAACTCTTTTATGCGGTCAAAGCCAATTCCGACTTGCCGATCCTGCAAACCCTGGCGCCTCATGTGCGCGGTTTCGAGGTCGCCTCCGGCGGCGAACTGGACTGGGTACGCAGCCATTTCCCGGATACGCCGGTGATTTTCGGCGGTCCCGGCAAGCTGGATACGGAGCTGGCCGCCGCGTTGGAGCAAAACGTGGAATTGCTGCACGTTGAAAGCCTGGGCGAATTACGGCGGCTGGCTTGGCAGGCCCGAAACATGAACCGGCAGACCGATGTGCTGCTGCGTATCAACCTGGCACTGGACGGCGGGCCGACCACCACCTTGACCATGGGCGGCCGGGCCAGCCCGTTCGGTATCGATTCCGGCCAACTGCCGGAATGCCTGGCATGGCTGGCGCGACATCCGGAAATCCGTTTACACGGTTTCCACTTCCACCTGATGTCCCATCAATTGGATGCCGACGCTCATCTGGCCTTGCTTGCGCGTTACTTCCGGCAGGCGCGGCAATGGCGGGAGCAATTCGGACTGACCGTTAACCACCTCAACGTAGGCGGCGGCATCGGCATCAATTACCGCGAGCCCGACCGGCAATTCGACTGGAAGGCATTCAGTACCGGACTCGCGGCATTGATCAAAAGCGAAAACATGAAGGATTGGCGCATCCGTTTCGAACCGGGCCGTTACCTGACTGCGGCCTGCGGCTATTACGTGATGCAGGTGCTGGACATCAAACAATGCTTCGGCCGCCATTTCGCGGTCGGCCGCGGCGGCACCCATCATTTCCGCACGCCTTACGCCCAAGGCCATAGCCATCCGTTTTTCGTATTGCCGCGCGAACACTGGCCCTACCCGTTTCCCCGGCCCGGCGTGGAGCAAACCGAAATCACCGTGGTCGGCCAGCTCTGCACCCCGAAAGACGTTTTAGCCGCTGACGCGCCGGTGGAACGGTTGCGGATCGGCGACCTTCTGGTATTTAGCTATGCCGGAGCCTACGCCTGGCATATTTCCCATCATGATTTCCTGCGCCACCCGCACCCGCGGCACATCTATCTGTCAATGCAGGAGCCGGTTCATGTTGCAAACCAATAAACTGAAACAGTCCCTGCGTAACGGCGATACGGTATACGGGCTGCTGAATTCGGTGCCGTCGCCGTTGCTGGTGGAAATGCTCGGTTATGCCGGATACGACTTCGTCATCCTGGACCTGGAACACGTAAACACCAATCCGGAAACCCTGGAAAACATGATCCGGGCCGCCGAATGCGCAGGTCTTACCGCCTTGGTGCGCGTGCCCGGTATGGATGCCGCTGCGATTTTGCGCGCCCTGGACAGCGGCGCGCACGGCATCGTCGTCCCCCATCTGCAAAGCCGCGCCGAAGCGGAAGCCGCCGTCAGCGCCAGCCGCTACCATCCGCTGGGCCAACGCGGCATCAGCGGCGGCCGCACCACGGGCTTCGGCCGCCTGGACCTGCCGAGCTATTTCGAACAGGCCAACGCCGAGCTATTGGTCGCGGTCATGATCGAAGACCGGGCCGGCGTGGAGAACATCGACGCGATCGTTTCCGTTCCGGGTATCGACCTGGTGCTGGAAGGCGCAATCGACCTGTCCCAATCTTACGGCGTGCCCGGCCAGACCCAACATCCGGACGTGCAGGCCGCCATCCTAACTATCGCCGATGCCTGCCGCAAACACGGTGTGCCGTTTTGCGCCGTGCCGCGTCTGCCGGAGCAAAAGGAATACTGGCTTCAGCAAGGCGTTCATGCCTTCCTGCTGGGCGATGATAGAGGCGTTGCCTTCCGGGCATTCAAAGCGCATCTGCAAAGTTGGCAAACCCCGGCATTGAGATGAGCGCGGTTATTTCCAAGAAGCTGTGGTTCGGCCATCTTTACCTGGGGATAGCGATTGCCTTACCCCTGCTGATCATTGCCGCCAGCGGCATCGTGCTGAGTTTCTATGACGATCTGCGCTACACCGCGCCGCCCTATCGCCTGGCAAGCCCGGTGTATCGATCGCTCGATGCCGATACCTTGGCCGAATCCGTCCGGCGCCACTATCCCCGGCACCGCCTGGAGGCGCTGTTCCTGCCGACAGCTCCGGAGCATAGCGCAAGGGCCAGGCTGGCCGGGCCGGAACCTCTGCTGGTATTTATCGATCCCGGCACAACCGCCATCCTGGAGACAAAGGATGCCGCCGACTTGGACGGATTGGATTGGCTGCGGGAACTGCATCGCGGCAGCGTGTTGGGCTTGCCAGGGAAGATCGCCGCTAGCATGGCCGGCTTAGGAACGCTGTTCCTTTGGCTAATGGGGTTTTGGCTATGGTATAGGCTCAGTGCGACGGCAAAACGGCAGCGGCACCGGGCAAAATTTTTCCCCGGATTAGTAACGATTCACCGGCAAACGGGGCTGCTGCTGGGCGGCCCCATTGCCGTTCTGGCCTTACTGGGGGCGCTGCTCAACTTTGCCGGGCCTTTGATGCAATGGCTGGACCCGCCGCCAGCGATTGTGACGCCAACTTCCACGCAGCAGCTAACGACGCTGCCATTGCCCAGACTGGTCGATGCAGCGGTTAATGGTTACCGCGACTCTCCGTTGGAGCGCATCTATTTTCCAGCCACCGCGAACCAGCCGTGGCGTTTTCGCTTCTTGGACGGAAGCTGGGGGTTCGTAGACGGGCAAAATGGAACTCTGCTTAAACTCAAAACACCATCCTCTCATTGGACCATGCTGCTATATCCCCTGCATAGCGGCAAATTGCCGGGCATATACGGCCATTGGCTGCTAATCTTTTGCGGCTTCGTCCTGCTTTTTTTGGTCAGCAGCGGCTTGCGTCATGGCTGGCGTATCATCAAGCCGCACCGCCGCTAGTTATGAACAAGAGGTTTGATCACGAGGTCGATATAGATATTGGAATCACCATTTATCAGCCGTTTGCTTCCCGTCCACGCCGAAACGCCCCCGGCGAGTTGCCGAAATAACGCTTGAACGCCTTGCTGAATGCCGGTACCGAATCGTATCCGCAACGCTCGGCCACCCGCTCTACACTCATGCCCGGCTCCATCAACCAGCCTGCCGCAATCTGCAACCGCCAAGCGCTAAGGTATTCAATCGGCGAACTGCCGATCAGCGCGGCGAATTTCTCCGATAACACGGTTTTGGACAATCCCGCTTTGGAACACAGTTCGGCAACCGTCCAGGGTTGCCAAGGCTGCTGATGAATCAAGCCCAACACGGTTGCCAGCCGCCTGTCCTGCATGGCCGCAAACACGCCCTGCCCGACCAAATTTTCTTCAATGCAGTAACGGATCACCAGCACAAAAAGGCTGTCGCATAAACGTTCCACCACCGAGTCGCTACCAAAACGCTGACCGGAAGCCTCGCTGATGACCAGCTCAATCAGCTTGGCCAGTATGTCGCCGGCTTGATTTTTTTTGATCACAATCTCAGCGGGCAACGCCTGCCACAACAACGATCGGGGCGTAGCCAGCTCGATTTCGCCGCAGACAAATCCCGATTCGCCGCCCTCCCAGCCGGTCAAACGGGTGTCGGCAGCGTCGCAGGGCAAATGCTCGGCACTGTAGGACAAAAAGTGCTTTGGCGCATGCGGCAGGAACAAAATCAAGTCGCCGCTTTCCAGCGCCAGCGGCGTTTCCCGGCTCGGCGAATGCACCCAGCCTTGACCCTTGCTGAGCAAATGAAACCAAACCGAAGTATCGGAATTGTGATCCATCAGCCAGCGTCCGCAAACGCCGCCCGAATAAACCAGCTTGGCGCGCAAATTCAGCGCGTTGACCAGCGCAGTTAAAGCATCCACAGCAATCTCCCGGACAATCGGACAACAATCCCGGAGCCTCGGGCATGGGTTCGGCAAGCCGAATTGCTTAACCTATCCCCGTCGAAATTATCCAGTGAGGAGATCGTGAAATGAACGTTTAGCCCAAGCGCTTGCATAGCAAAAACCTATTCAGATTAATCGAAAAAACAGGAGATATAGTATGTCCCAATTCAACATTTATTCCATTCAAAAAGCGCCGCTTGCCGCCCAGCCGCTGCTGGAAGGCGCGCAGCAAAAATTCGGCTTTGTGCCGAATTTGCTGGGCGGCTTCGCCGAATCGCCGACGGTTTTACAGGCCTATCTCGATATTGGCGTATTGTTCGACAGAACTTCGCTGACCCCGGTCGAGCAACAAGTCGTACTGCTTGCCGCCAGTGTCGAAAACCATTGCATTTACTGCGTAGCCGTCCATTCAATGCTTGCCAAGCATAAGGCCAAGGCCGATGCCGCTATTGTCAATGCATTACGTCAGCAACAGCCGTTGCCGGACAAAAAGCTGGATGCCTTGGCAACATTTACCCGTGCCGTGGTCAAGCAACGGGGCATAGTAACCGGCATCGCCCTGGATAACTTTATCGGTGCAGGGTACAGCCGATCGCAGGTGCTGGAAGTGGTGCTCGGCGTAACAATGAAAACCCTCAGCAACTATGCCAATCATATCATTCATGCGCCTTTGGACAGTCAATTCCAGGCCGATGCATGGGATGCGCCTGCTCTGTGCAACAAGCAGTGCGCTTGAACTTTATACATAACTTAAACCCTTAGGAGAAACACCGTGCCACTCGTACAAATCAAAGGTATCAGCGGTTATTTATCGCTACAACAAAAACAGGAAATCATCAGCAAGGTCACCGATGCAATCGTTTCGGTAGAGGGCGAAGGCTTGCGGCCGGTCACCTGGGTGATCATTGAGGATGTCGCTTCGGGCCAATGGGGCGTCGGCGGGCAAGCCGTCACCACCGAGGCGATTCGGGCGATGAGTCAGGCGTCAGGGTAATTACCTCGGAATAAATTGAGCGTTTGTAGCTGTGGATTTATCCGCGCCTACAGCGCCACAGAAGAAGCGTTCTCTTGACAATAAAGGCGGACTCAATTAAGTTGGCTAGCATTAGCCAACTTAGCCCTGGTGTCCTCTATGCAAGTCAACATACTCGAAGCCAAAAACAACTTGTCCAGCCTCATCGTTGCCGCCGAGAGAGACGAAGAAGTGGTAATCGCCCGTAACGGCGTACCCGTCGCCAAACTTGTTAAATATACGGCCAACAAAGTCGCCCCTCCCGGTGCCTGGAAAGGCCGTGCCGCTTATGCGGCGGACTGGAATTCCGCCGAGACCAACGCCGAAGTAGAACAATTATTCACCGATAGCGACAATGCGCCTGCTGCTT
>NZ_JALOCF010000038.1 GCF_023227905.1 Methylobacter sp.
TCGTGAGTATCAATGCTACTCTGATTGGGCAAATGATTACCTTTGCACTTCTGGTATGGTTTACCATGAAGTACATCTGGCCGCCTTTATTTGACTCTTTAGAAGAACGTAAAAAGAAAATTGCTGACGGTTTGGCTGCGGCTGAAAAAGGTCAGGAAGAAATGCAGTTGGCAGAGAAAAAAGCCAAGAGTGTTTTGAAAGAAGCCAAAGAGCAATCTTCCGAGATTGTAAATCTGGCTCAAAAACGCGCCAATGAAATTGTTGAAGCATCAAAAGACACCGCTAAAAAAGAAGGTGAGCGTTTGATTCTTGTGGCAAAGGCGCAAATTGAGCAAGAGAAACAGCAGGCTCAAGAAAATTTGCGTAAGGAAGTGTCAGCCTTGGCTTTGCGGGCAGCGGAACAGATTCTGAGTGCGGAAATCGATAAAACCAAGCACCAGGACCTCCTGAGCAGAATCTCTAATCAATTGGGTTAAGCGAAATGAGCGAACTGGCAACATTGGCAAGACCTTATGCAGCAGCGGTGTTCAAGCGATCCAAAGAAACTGGTACAACTGAAAAGTGGTCGAAAAGTTTGGCGTTTATCTCGGCTGTCCTGAAAGATAAAGAAATTTCTGTCGTAGTGGACAACCCGAAAGTAAGTAAAGAGCGGTTATCAGGGCTGCTGCTTGATATTTGCCAAGGGCAAGTAGATGACGAAGGTGCAAATTTTCTGAAATTACTGGTTCAAAATAACCGGCTAAACCTGGCTCCGGCTATTGCGGAGCAGTTCGAAGCCTATAAGGCGGAAAGTGAAGGTTATGTCGATGTCGAAGTGGCTACAGCCTATGCCTTCTCTAAAGAAGAAAAGCAAAGTTTCGCTTCAACGCTGGAAAAAACGCTAAGCAAAAAAGTCCATATGAATGTGACCGTGGATAAATCATTAATCGGTGGCGTACTGGTACGTGCAGGCGACAGAGTGATCGACGGTTCCATAAAAGGCCAGCTTCAACAATTAGCAAAACGACTCTAACCAGAGCGAGAAACAGAATATGCAATTAAACCCATCTGAAATAAGTGATCTGATTAAAAAGAAGATCGAAAACTTCGACCTGAGCGCCGAGGCCCATACAGAAGGTACCGTAGTTAGTGTGACTGATGGTATTGTTCGTGTACATGGTCTTTCGGAAGTTATGCAAGGGGAAATGCTGGAATTTCCCGGCAACACCTTTGGCATGGCGCTTAACCTTGAAAGAGATTCCGTGGGTGTGGTGGTATTAGGTTCATACCAACACATCTCTGAAGGCGACACTGTAAAATGCACCGGAAAAATTCTGGAAGTGCCTGTTGGCGAAGCGTTGCTGGGTCGTGTTGTTGACGCGCTGGGTAATCCTATTGACGGCAAGGGCGCTATCGAAGCAACTGAAACTTCACCCATTGAAAAAATTGCGCCCGGCGTAATTGCCCGTCAGTCAGTTGATCAACCTGTGCAATTGGGTTTGAAATCTATTGATGCGATGATTCCGGTAGGCCGTGGTCAGCGCGAGTTGATCATTGGCGACAGACAAACCGGTAAAACGGCTATTGCGATTGATGCGATTATCAATCAAAAAGGTACAGGCATTAAATGTATCTATGTGGCTATCGGTCAAAAACGTTCATCGATTGCCAACGTGGTGCGTAAGCTCGAAGAACACGGCGCGATGGCTCACACTATTATTGTGTCAGCATCAGCTTCAGAATCGGCGGCGTTACAGTTTATCGCGCCTTATACCGGTTGCTCAATGGGCGAGTTCTTTAGAGATCGCGGCGAAGATGCCTTGATTATTTATGATGACTTAACCAAACAAGCTTGGGCTTATCGCCAGATTTCCTTGTTATTACGTCGTCCACCAGGTCGTGAAGCATACCCCGGTGACGTGTTCTATTTGCATTCCCGTTTGCTGGAAAGAGCGGCGCGAATCAATGCGGCTGAAGTTGAAAAACTGACTGGCGGCAAAGTAAAAGGTAAAACAGGATCATTAACCGCATTGCCTATTATTGAAACCCAAGGCGGCGACGTATCAGCATTCGTACCAACTAACGTAATTTCTATTACCGATGGCCAGATATTTCTGGAAAGCAACTTGTTTAACTCCGGCATACGCCCAGCAGTGAACGCGGGTTTATCGGTATCGCGTGTAGGTGGTGCCGCTCAAACCAAGATCATCAAGAAATTAGGTGGCGGTACGCGTCTTGATTTGGCGCAATACCGTGAATTGGCGGCTTTTGCCCAGTTTGCATCCGACTTGGATGAAAACACTCGTAAGCAGATTGAGCGCGGTCAACGTGTAACCGAATTGATGAAGCAAAATCAATATTCACCAATGTCAGTCGCACAAATGTCGGTTTCCTTGTTTGCTGCCAATGAAGGTTTCTTGGATAGCGTGGAAGTTAACAAAGTACTTGATTTTGAGGCAGCCTTACAGTCGTACATGACGTCAGAACATTCTGAATTAATGAACAACATTAATGCAACAGGCGATTTCAGCGATGACATAAGAAAGGGTATGCTGACAGCAATCCAGACTTTCGTCAAAACTCATAGCTGGTAACCAAAAGTAGGCGCCTCTAGGCGAAGGGTCTTAAGATGGCTGTTGGTAAAGAAATACGCAGCAAGATCGGGAGTATTAAAAATACTCAAAAAATTACTCGCGCAATGGAAATGGTTGCTGCGAGTAAAATGCGCAAAACAAAAGACAGAATGATGGCGACACGCCCATACTCTAAAAAAATTGGCCGGATTATCAAGCATCTGGCTCAAGCAAATCCAGAGTATAAACATTCTTTTCTTATTGAACGTCCGGTCAAGCGGGTTGGTATTATTGTAATTAGTTCTGACCGAGGGTTGTGCGGAGGACTGAATTCAAACTTGTTCAGAAAAACGCTGATCCAGATGGCGCAATGGGATAAGACAAATATTGATGTGGATATTTGTACAATCGGCACCAAGGCGTTTGGCTTTTTTGGTAATCTGAAAGCTAATCTGGTTGGTCAGGTTTCAAAATTGGGCGATACCCCGCACCAGCATGACATTATCGGCATCATTAAAATCATGTTGGATGCATACGTACAAGGTCAAATCGATGAGTTGCATGTAGTCAGCAATGAGTTTGTTAATACCATGACTCAAAAGCCTACCATCGAAAAATTACTGCCTGTCGTAGCTGGTGAGCTCGAGGAAGGCCTGAGCGGTCATTGGGATTATATTTATGAACCTGATGCCAAGGAAGTCTTGGATCATCTGCTAACTCGATATGTCGAGTCCATTGTCTATCAGGGGTTGGTTGAAAATAATGCCTGTGAACAAGCGGCCAGAATGGTAGCCATGAAGAGCGCTTCGGATAATGCCGGAAATATTATCAACGAATTGCAGCTGGTCTATAACAAAGCTCGACAAGCCGCTATCACTCAGGAAATTTCAGAAATTGTTGCCGGTGCCGCAGCTGTTTAAGCCCAAGTAAAAATGACACAACACAAGAGGACAACTCAATGAGTTCGGGTAAAATCGTTCAGATTATCGGCGCGGTCGTTGACGTGGAATTCCCACGTGCAGACTTGCCCAAAGTATATGATGCCTTAAATGTAGAAGGCAAAGGCTTGGTGCTGGAAGTTCAGCAGCAATTAGGCGATGGTGTCGTCAGAACTATTGCTATGGGTACAACCGATGGCTTAAGCCGAGGCTTGGACGTCAGCAATACCAATGCACCTATTGCGGTACCGGTCGGACAGGAAACTTTAGGACGCATTATGAACGTGCTGGGCGAGCCTATCGATGAGAAAGGCCCTATCGGCGAAAAAGTAAAGTGGGGTATTCACCGTGAAGCGCCTAGCTATGCTGAGCAAGCTGCGGCAACCGAACTGCTGGAAACCGGTATCAAAGTTATCGATTTGGTCTGCCCGTTCACCAAGGGTGGTAAAGTCGGTTTGTTTGGCGGTGCGGGTGTAGGTAAAACCGTTAACATGATGGAACTGATCCGTAATATCGCAATCGAGCACAGTGGTTACTCAGTGTTTGCCGGTGTGGGTGAGCGTACTCGTGAGGGAAACGATTTCTATCACGAAATGACCGATTCAAACGTAATCGACAAAGTATCGCTGGTTTACGGTCAAATGAACGAGCCGCCAGGAAACAGATTGCGCGTTGCGTTGACCGGCTTGACCATGGCGGAATATTTCCGTGATGAAGGCCGTGACGTTCTGTTCTTCGTTGACAATATTTACCGTTACACTTTGGCAGGTACAGAAGTATCGGCATTGTTAGGCCGTATGCCTTCAGCGGTGGGTTACCAGCCTACGCTCGCTGAAGAAATGGGCGTGTTGCAGGAACGTATTACTTCAACAAAAACCGGTTCTATTACGTCTATCCAGGCTGTTTATGTACCAGCGGATGACTTGACCGATCCATCGCCTGCGACCACTTTTGCGCATTTGGATGCGACTGTTGTATTGTCTCGTCAAATTGCCGAATTAGGTATTTATCCTGCGATTGACCCTTTGGATTCTACCAGCCGTCAATTGGATCCGTTGGTAATTGGTCAGGAGCATTACGACGTGGCTCGTAAGGTTCAAGGTATCTTGCAACGCTACAAAGAATTGCGCGACATTATTGCGATTCTGGGTATGGATGAATTATCAGAAGAAGATAAATTGACCGTGTCGAGAGCGCGTAAAATGCAACGGTTCTTGTCTCAGCCTTTCTTCGTTGCCGAAGTATTTACCGGTTCACCTGGTAAATATGTATCTTTAAAAGATACGATTGCCGGATTTAAAGGCATTATCGACGGCGAATACGATGCTATTCCTGAGCAAGCTTTTTATATGGTAGGTACCATAGACGAAGCGCTTGAGAAAGCAAAAGGCATGAAATAAGTTATAAAACTGTTAGGTAATAATAATGACCATGACCGTACATGTAGACATCGTTAGTGCAGAAAAGGAAATATTTTCCGGATTAGCGGAAATGGTATTTGCTCCTGCTGAAATGGGTGAAGTAGGCATTTCGCCCCGGCATGCGCCATTAATATCCAGACTTAAGCCCGGAGAAGTCCGGGTAAAAGTCAGCGACAAGGAAGTATATCCGTTCTATGTGTCAGGAGGTATGCTGGAAATTCAACCGAATCAGGTTACCATTCTGGCAGACACGGCGATAAGAGCGAAGGATATTGACGAGGCGGCCGCAATTGAGGCCAAGACCAGAGCTGAAGAAGCGTTGACAGATAAGTCAGGCAAGATTGATCTTGCGACTGCTCAGGCACAATTGCAGGAAGCTATTATGCAATTAAGAACATTAGATAGATTTAGAAAACGCGGCGGGTAGTCAGATACACGGCACGTCTCTATCCCTTTTGAAAGCCCGATAACGTGTTAAAGCGCGCTATCGGGCTTTTTTGTTTAACGGAACACCAAATGAAAATAACAACCATTATTCTAGCAGCGGGCAAAGGAACGCGGATGCGATCAGAGTTGCCCAAAGTTTTGCATCAAATAGCCAATAGACCTCTGTTACGGCATGTCTATGACACAGCTAAGCATTTGGAAAACAATGTTATCAAGATTGTTGTCGGTCATGGGGCAGAGCTGGTCACAGAAGCGTTAAAGGATTTAGATGTCGATTGGATAGAACAAAAACAGCAGCTAGGTACAGGACATGCCGTGCAGCAGGTCAGCGACCAAATTGCCGATGCCGATACTGTCTTGATATTGTACGGCGACGTACCGTTGTTGAAATTGTCAACCGTTAGGCTGTTAATAAACAATGTTAATGACCAGTCTCTTGCTTTACTCACAGTGAACCTTGACAATCCAAGCGGTTACGGCAGAATTGTTAGAAATGCCACTGGCCAAGTGACTAAAATCGTAGAAGAAAAAGATGCGTCATCCAGTGAAAAGCAGATCAATGAAGTCAACACCGGTATTATGGCGGTGCAAGGCAAACAATTAAAAAAATGGTTGAGCCAATTAAGCAACAGCAACGTCCAGGGCGAATACTATTTAACTGATGTGATTGAAATGGCGGTTGCCGATCAAGTCAGCATCGTTACAAGTCAGCCGGAAACTGAGGATGAAGTGCTGGGCGTTAATAATCGCATACAGCTTAGTCATTTGGAGCGTGTCTATCAGTATGAGCAGGCCACCAGCTTGATGGAGCAGGGTGTTACCTTAAAAGATCCGATGCGCTTTGATCAAAGAGGCTCAATTGAAAGCCTGGGTCAAGACATCGAAATCGATATTAACGTGATACTTGAAGGAAAAAACAGTATTGGCAGCAACGTCAAAATAGGTGCTAATACTAATATAAAAAATTCAATCATTGGCGATAATGTAGAGATTCTTGCCAACTGCATCATAGAAGATGCGGTAATAGGACAGGATAGCAGAATTGGCCCTTATGCCAGACTAAGACCGGACAGTGTGTTGGCTAATGATGTCCATATCGGTAATTTTGTAGAAATCAAGAAATCATCAGTAGCGGCGGGCAGCAAAATTAATCACTTAAGTTATATCGGCGATACAACGGTGGGCAGTAAAGTCAATATTGGAGCAGGAACGATTACCTGTAATTATGATGGCGTTAACAAGTTCAGAACCGTTATCGGGGACGGCGCTTTTATTGGCTCGAACAGCCAGTTAGTGGCTCCGGTTACCATAGGCAAAAACGCTACAATAGGCGCAGGCTCAACCATCACCAAAGACAGTCCTGAAAATCAGCTGACTTTAAGCAGGGCCAAACAGATATCCCTTGCAGGATGGCAGCGGCCCGCTAAGCGCGACTGCATGGATGCAGGAGATAGCTCAATGTCGGGAACAATTGCCGAGGAGAAATAACATGTGTGGAATTGTAGGCGGTATCGCGCAACGAAATGTAGTGCCAATTTTACTTGAGGGGCTGAAGCGACTGGAATATCGCGGTTATGATTCGGCAGGACTGGCGGTCATAAACAAAGGGCAAATCTTCCGGAAACGAGAGCTGGGTAAAGTAAAAGGCCTTGAAGCGCTACTGGAGGCAGACCCGATCACAGGCCAGATCGGCATAGCGCATACCCGGTGGGCTACTCACGGTAAACCCAGTACAGCTAATGCGCATCCGCATATTTGTCGGCATAAAGTGGCTGTTGTCCATAACGGCATTATCGAGAACCATGAGAGCTTAAGAGAAACGCAGCTGCAACTGGGTTACGAATTCACTTCAGAAACCGATACCGAGGTTATCGTGCATGAAGTTTATCACGCCCTGGAAGTTAATGAAGGATTGCTGAGTGCCGTTAAAAAGACTGTCAAAAAGCTGGAGGGAGCTTATGCGCTAGGGATAATGAGCGTAGATGAGCCCGATACTCTGATAGCATGCAGAAAAGGCAGTCCGCTGGTGATCGGCGTCGGTATAGGCGAATACTTTATCGCTTCGGATGTAGCGGCATTGCTTCCGGTTACGCAACGCTTCATTTTTCTTGAAGACGGTGACATAGCCGCGATCACTATTAACGGCCTGACTATTTATGACCGGCATGATCAGGTGGTCAGTCGTTCGGTTATAGAGAGCAAGCTGACAGCAGATGCCGTCGATAAAGGCGACTATCGCCATTACATGCTGAAAGAAATTTATGAGCAGCCTTTTGCAATCTCACAAACCCTGGAAGGCCGGTTCATCAATAACCGCTTGCAGGAAAGCGCATTCGGGCATAATGCCGCCACAATATTCAATAGCATAAAAAGCATACAGATTTTAGCCTGTGGGACCAGTTACCATGCAGGGTTGGTGGCACGGTATTGGTTCGAAGAGCTAGCTCATGTCCCTTGCCATATCGAAGTGGCCAGCGAGTTTCGCTATAGAAGCCCGGTTTTAGCGCCAGATACTTTAGTTGTCACCATTTCGCAATCCGGCGAAACTGCCGACACTCTGGCAGCATTGCTGGAAGCCAAGAAGCTCGGGGCAAAACACTCGTTAGCCATCTGCAACGTGCCGGAAAGTTCTCTGGTTAGAGAATCCGATCTGGTCTTAATGACCCGCGCCGGTCCTGAAATTGGCGTTGCGTCAACCAAAGCATTCACTACGCAATTGGCAACATTAATGCTGCTGGTCATTGCTATCGGCAGACGCTTTCAACTGAACGAAATAGTGGAGCAAAAAATTACCTCGGAATTGTTCAGCTTGCCAGGAAAAATTGAAAAAACTTTGCTGATGGATGAGGAAATTAGAAATTTGTCCGAGCAATTTGCCGAAAAACAGCATGCCTTGTTTTTAGGCCGGGGCACTCATTATCCGATAGCGATGGAAGGCGCGTTAAAACTAAAGGAAATTTCCTATATTCATGCCGAGGCTTACCCGGCAGGCGAGTTAAAGCATGGCCCCTTGGCATTAATTGATGCCGACATGCCGGTTGTGACTGTAGCGCCGAACAACAGCCTGCTTGAAAAACTGAAATCGAATATGCAGGAAGTAAGCGCTAGAGGCGGTCAACTGATTGTTTTTATGGATGAAACATTAGCCACTGCAAACGATGAAAATGTACAGATCGTAAAAGTGCCTCAAGTCGGTAATGAGATCGCGCCTATTATTTATACCATCCCTTTGCAACTGCTGGCTTACCACGTCGCCGTTTTAAAGGGTACGGATGTGGATCAACCCAGAAATCTTGCGAAGTCAGTAACGGTGGAGTAATTGTGGCAAAATTATCACTACAAGAGCAATTGTTAAAGTCTGGATTAGTCAGCGCCGCTAAGGCTAAGAGCATTAAATCCGACAAGCGCAAGCAGACCCAGCAGCAGCGCAAGAATAAAGTCGAAGTGGTCGATGAGGCTAAGGAATTGGTTCAGAAGGCACAGGCTGAAAAAATCGAAAAGGACAGGGAGCTTAATCAGTTACGCAGGCAACAGGAAGAGCAAAAAGAGCTGGCCGCGCAAGTCAAACAGCTCATTGAACTCAACCGGCAGCCTCAAGATCCGGACGGCCTGGCCTATAATTTCACTGACAATAAAAAAGTCAAACGGTTGTATGTCTCAGAGGCAATGCGCGAGCAAATTGCCGAGGGACGGTCAGCCATTGTTAGGCTCGGCCAACAATATGAAGTGGTGCCCGCCGAAGCGGCGAAAAAAATACAATCGCGCGATGCCGCCAGTGTGATTGTGTTTAATGAACCCGACAAAGCAGCCAATGCGGCGGACGATCCCTATGCGGCGTACCAGGTCCCTGATGATTTGATCTGGTAGTGGGCAGGGATTTGACACTCTGTAATGAGGGGTAGTGTGCCCACGATTTGGGCCATCACAATACGTTGCACCGGTTACGGCCTTGCTGTTTAGCCTGATAAAGAGCCTGATCTGCGCGTTCGAACGCCGTTTCATCGGTGTCATTTGGGATAAACTCGGTAATGCCGCAGGAAATAGTAATGGCAACGGAGGTGCCGCTGGCATTAAAGCCCGTCTTTTCAATAACTTGACGAAGTTGATTGGCCCGCTCCAAAGCCGATTGGCTGTCGGTGTTAGGAAGCAGCATGGTGAATTCCTCACCACCAAAACGAGAAATAAAATCGGTCGTGTAGGAGTGATCGGATAATTGCTTCGCGATTAATAGCAGCACTTTATCGCCAGCCTTATGACCATATCTGTCATTGATAGTTTTGAAGTAATCAACGTCCCAAATGATAAGGCTTAATGGAGTACCGTAACGTTTCCAGCGAGCCAGTTCGGTTTCCAGGCGCTCGTTATAAGCGTTACGATTTGGCAGGCCTGTTAAAGTGTCGCGTAGTGCTTGGGTATTGGCAATTTTGAGCTTGGATTTAAGGTCGCAGGATTCTGACTCCATACTTTTTATTTTATCAATCAAGCCATCCAGTTGCTGCTGTGTTTTTTGGCGTTGAATTGCCTCTTTTTGGGTGTGTTCTTGAATTTCTTTGGCAATGCTTGCTAACCGGCTGCTGATAATCCCTTTCAGAGGTTCAAGTTTGGTAGCGTTGGTTGAACTTAACTGTAATTCTTTCATCTGTTCGGAAACGGACTGATCGAGCCTGCTTCTGTTTTCGGCCGACTCGATTGCGGCCGTACTGGCTCCCATCACACTGGCATCCAGTGTTGCCAGCTGTTCAGTAATATGGGAGAGAAACTTATCAATGTCTTGCTGCTCCGACTGGTTGTGCTGTTTGATTTTAAGCAGCAGTTTAAAGGATCTATCCAGAATGGATTCAAAAGCCAGTGTGGTTTGATTCGGAGTGGCAAGCAATTGTTTTGCGGTTTGCGCTTGTTGATTAAAAATGCTAGGTATTTCAATGCCTTCTAGAAATAACAACAACTGCCGGCTGACAATCTCTATATCGATTTGGCTGCTGATAGTCTTTGGCGCTGAGATGTCGGTGTCTGATTCTATGGCTTCAAGTATGGCGATGAATAATTGATTGGGAGTCTCAAGTTTTGCAGTCCGAGCCTTTTTCTTCAGTAGCTTTAGTATGCGTTGTTGTTTTTCAGTTGTGTACCGCTGAAGCAGAAAATCAAATAATGGCTCGATTTCCACTGATTGGTTCTGGGCTGGTATGTGCTTGATTTGAGTTACGGAAAGGGTAAATCTATCAAGCTCATCTTTAAGTGCGCGGCTATTGATGCCATTTTTTAATTGATCGCGGATGCTTAATAGATGCGGGTCCAAAAGGGGGTCCAGTCCTGTGGTTGCAATAGTCAGGCGAATTATTGTCTTACAAAGCAGGTCTTCTTTTTCTTTGCAGGAGGTTGCCGATTGTTCCTGTTCATCAAGTAGGTTTAAGTATTTCTTTCTCCATTCATCCTGATCAGTTGTCTTGCTAAAAAAATTCATGATTGACCTTGTCAATGAATAACGACAAAACTAAATAACATATGCTTAGAGTAATGGGTGGCCTTGCGAGCCGCCGCATCGTTATTATGTGTTCAAGTTATAAAACGTATATTAAGTCGACAGTAATCTGTCGATGCGCAATACAATTATTTTGCAGCGCTTTCCTTTTCAATCAGCTGATTAACAACATCGATCATTTTTTCTTGAGAACCCGCCAGAGGGCCGGTGGTTTTATATTTGCCGTTAATAATAATGGCGGGAACGCCGGTTACGCCGTAACGGCTTGCGGTAGTGGCGGCCTGGCGCATTTTGGAATCAACCAAAAATGAATTATAGGCGTTACGAAATTCGGTTTCGTTAACACCGCGCTCAACAAAGAATTTAGCCAGTTGATCTTCGGTTTCAAGATTCTGCTTTTTGTTTTGGATGGCATCGAAAAAGTCGGCATGAACTTTATCGACTACGCCCAGCGCTTCAGCAGTAAAATAAGCTTTGGCATGCTTGCCCCAAAGATCGCTGAATACAGCGGGCTGACGGATAAACTCGACGTTTTTAGGTAGCTTTTTTACCCATTGCTCCAGTAACGGTTCAAAACTGTAGCAATGCGGGCAGCCGTACCAAAAGAACTCAATGACTTCAATTTTGTCAGGGTTATGGGTGGGTTGTGCCGGCGACAGGGTTTCATAACCGACGGATTCGGCCTTTAACAAGGCTGAGAAGGAAAACAATAGGATTAGTAAGCTGGTTTGAGCGATTTTTTTAAGCATGGCTAAAGTTCTCTCTATTGGTTTTGTAGGCGGTTTTGCTAAAGCAAAATCGCCCAACTTTGGGTACGAACAGGCGGATTGCAGATAATGATTCCAACACAATCCATAGGAATGTAGGGATGCTGATTTGCATGGGACCAAATCAGCCTATGCAGCTGTAGCGCGAGTCTGACCTACACTTATTTCATCGTTGATATACGATATGAAACGGCTTTTATTTCTTCGTCCGTCATTTTCTTTGCAATCATGTGCATGATGTTATCCGGGTTATTGCTGCGTGCGCCGGACTTAAAGTCTGTGAGTGCTTTTATTAAATAGTCGGCGTGTTGCGATCTTAATGCCGGGAATGAAGCCGGTTTGTTACCCTCGCCAAAAGGACCGTGACAGGCGATGCAGGCGGAGACTTCGCTTTTCAGGTTGCCGTTGCGGTAAAGGTCGCTGCCTTGAGCAATGACGGCTTGGATATCATCTTTTTTGCCAGCCGGTTTTTCGTCTTCATCAGCAGGCGGCAAAGTTGGTAAGGCGTTTTCTGAAACCTTTTGTGTCGCGTAGTAAGCAGAAATGTCCGTTATATCTTCATTAGTTAATGCCAGTGCCATAGGTGACATCATAGGATCGTTACGGCTGCCGTCCTTAAATGCATGTAATTGCTGTGCCAAATATGAAGAATGTTGCTGTGCAAGCTTGGGGAATGTTGCTACCATGCTATTACCATCGTCTCCGTGACAACTGGAGCAGGACGCTGATTTTTCTTTTCCTGCGTTAATATTGCTTTCTGCATGTAGAATACTCGTAGCACTGGCCAACGCCAGAGAAATTGAAAGTACCTGCAATTTTTTCTTCATCAAATTCCCCTTCGGAATGGTTAATCATTATGCCAGTCTTTTAGTTGCTCAGGCTGCTGTGCACAACCGAATTTTACTCTAAATAGTAACGCTAAGCGAGACAACGATGAATCCAGTTTATCATCAAGCAAAATTTATTAACAGTTCGCCACATTTGAAGGACACGCCCCCTGATCAGGGCCTGGAAGTGGCATTTGCCGGGCGTTCGAATGCGGGTAAATCAAGCGCGATTAATACCCTAACCCGGCAAAATTCCTTGGCTCGTATCAGTAAAACACCAGGCAGAACGCAAATGCTCAATTTTTTTGAAATTGATGATCGGCAACGGTTTGTCGATTTGCCGGGTTATGGCTACGCCAAAGTGCCGTTAGAGGTGAAGAAGAAATGGCACGAGTTGATGGAAACTTATTTAACCAGTCGCAAATCATTGTGCGCCATTATTTTAGTGATGGATGTGCGCCATCCGTTAACCGAATTCGATTGGCAGATGGTAGAGTGGTGCGAGCATACCGGGTTGCCGTTACATGTGCTGTTGACCAAGGCCGACAAGTTGAATTACGGCGCAGCTAAAAATACCTTATTGCAGGTAGAAAAGGCCTTAAAGGATGCGAGTTTTCCAGTAACGATACAGCTGTTTTCGTCGCTGAAAAAAACCGGTATCGATGAGGTGCATGCTGCGCTCGACCGGTTGTTCAATCCTGTCGAACAGGGTCAGAGCGAGATATCGACGCCTTCCTGAGCAAGCAATAATTCGCAATGGGTGCCTGGATTGTTTTCTAATAAGTTCTGATAAATGGCATCAAGGCTTGCATCGCTGCGGGTCGGTTCATGGTGGGTGAAAAACAGTTTTTTTGCCTTTGCGGCGCTAGCCAGTTTTATTCCCGAATCATAAGTGCCGTGCCCCCAACCTTGCTTGGCGGCATATTCTTCGTTGGTATAGGATGAGTCGACAATCAACGCATCGACATCTTTCATGGCCAAAACGACTTCATCCCATTTAGCATCGACAAAAGACTGGAATTCGGCGTATTCATCATCTTCTGGATCATAGATGTTGAGCTGCGGTTCGTAATCGCCGGTAAAAAAAACCGATTGCCCGTCGCAATCGATGCGATAGCCGAAATTTAATACCGGATGACTGAGCACAATGGGCGTGATGGTGGCGCTGCCTACCTTGACCGGTATGCCGGGTTTGACGGTGACATACTCAATCCGGGCATTCAGTTGTGCTTCCCGTATCGGAAAGAAGCTGTATTGCAACTGCACGGAGAGCGCCCGATTAATGGTTTCGTTGGTTACCGGATCGATTCCGCCGTAAATTTTAATCTGATTGCCCGGGATGAATATCGGTATAAAGAAAGGCAGGCCTTGGATATGATCCCAATGGGTATGGGTGATGAAGATATGCGCCTGGATAGGCATTTCTTTCAGCAGATTTTGCGCAAGCGTGTGGATGCCTGTACCCGCGTCAAGGATGATCAAATCATTGTCATCAGTCCTGATTTCAATGCAGGTGGTATTGCCGCCGTATTTGACAGTATTGGGCCCCGGTGTGGGTATGGACCCTCTAACGCCCCAGAACTTGATTCTCATTGTTGACCTTCGGGTTACATGAATGGAAGAGGTAAGGCGTCAACAGTAGGAACACAAACTGAGCGCTATGCATTAATAAAAGATTGGGCTTCTGTCTTGATGGATTGTAAATCCCCCAAAGCGTCGCAAATGGCAGGAAGCGTTGAGCCGAAGCGGGTAGCAATGGGCTGCGGGAAGGCTTCTATCATAGGATTGCCGCCATCGCCGAATTGCAGGTGCTTACTGATTTGATTCGCGGCAAAAACGCAGTCTCGCAAAACGTTTTGGCTGCGCTCAAGTTCATGATGATGCGCGATGGCATCAATTAACGCGCCTGACAGTTCCCATTTCTCGGCGAGTATTTTGCCGGCCTGCGAATGATTAAGACCTATAAATTCGAGTTCGGTTTGATGCAAGGGCAGCTGATGTTCTTTGCTCTTTTCCAGCGCGAGTTTGAATTGGTCAGGCATAAATTCAGCAAATACCACTTTCCCAAAGTCATGCAGTAGCCCGGCAACGAAACAATCACTGCATTCCACCGAAGATAAACCTATGCGTTCGGCAAGCAACTTGCTGATTGCCGCAGTAGTCAAAGAGTGCAGCAGGAAATTGGAAGTATTGAAGTTGGCCTTGTTATTGGGATTCAGCATACCCATTGCGGCAACGCCCAAGGCAATATTTTTAATGGTATTAAGGCCAATATGTACGACAGCCCTCTGCACTGACGTGATTTTTTGGGGCAGTCCGTAAAAAGACGAATTAATGGCTTTAAGAATTTTAACGGTCATGACCGGGTCGCATTCGATAACACGGACAATATCTTTTGCCGAGGCGTTAATATCTGACGTTAATTGCACTACCTGTTGCACGCTTTTTGGAAAGGCGGGCATTTTCTCAACGAGGACGATGAGTTTTTCGTTTTTTGAGTTTTGCATTTAATAAATTTGGTTAGGCAGTATTAGAGCATAGCAGAGAGAAATATTTGCCAGTCGTTAATGGCATAAGACCCGCGTGACGCAATTACTATAATACAATACTGCCATATTGCCGAAAAATAATGCTAACGGTTAATGGGCTTCGTCCCAATTATTGCCTATGCCTATATCGACAATCAGCGGCACCTCAAGCTCGACGGCTGCACACATAATGGACCGGATCTCTGCGGCGCAATCGTCCACTTGATCTTGTGCAATTTCAAATACCAGTTCGTCATGCACCTGCATAATCATTTTGGCGTCCGGGTTTTCCAGGTACAGCCACCGGTCGACGGCAATCATGGCGCGTTTGATGATATCGGCCGCAGTTCCCTGCATCGG
This sequence comes from Methylobacter sp., assembly GCF_023227905.1. GTDB lineage: Bacteria > Pseudomonadota > Gammaproteobacteria > Methylococcales > Methylomonadaceae > Methylobacter_A. Next base: position 15,320 of record NZ_JALOCF010000038.1, read on the forward strand.
TGCATTGATAGCGGTGCGTTCGGCGTATTGGCGCCGCGCCGCATTACGTGAATTAATTTCCGGCAAATACAGCCGTCTGCCGAATAATGTTTCAATATAGCCTTGTTCGCGGGCTTGCTCCCTGATACGGTCCATATAGTTTTTAACACCCGGATAACGGGCAAAATACAGATCGATGTAAGATTGCGCCTGATTGCGAGACAAGCCCAGCTGTTGCGCCAGTCCAAAGGACGACATCCCGTAAATCAGCCCGAAATTGATGGCTTTGGCGGAACGGCGCAAATCAGTGGTGACTCGCTCCGGAGCCACGCCAAATACCTCAGCCGCAGTGGCCCGATGTACGTCTTCTCCGTCGGTAAAGGCTTTTAACAGGCCTTCATCAGCCGATAAATGCGCCATGATGCGCAGCTCGATTTGAGAATAATCGGCGGCGACTATTTTTCTGCCCTCGGGAGCGATAAATGCCTGCCGGATTCTCCGGCCTTCCTTGCTGCGTATCGGAATATTTTGCAGGTTAGGGTCTGAAGAAGACAGTCGGCCGGTTGCGGCTATCGCCTGATGGTAAGACGTATGAATCCGGCCCGTTTGCCCATCAACCTGCTGCGGCAGTTTGTCGATATAGGTTGATTTAAGTTTGCTCAGGCTACGATGCTCCAGAATCAGCTTGGGCAACGGGTAGGTGAGGGCCAACTCCTGCAACACCGATTCTTCCGTCGACGGCTGGCCTTTCGGGGTTTTCTTTAAGACCGGCAGTTTTTGCCGATCGTAGAGGATATCCTGGATCTGTTTCGGCGAACCCAGGTTGAATGCCTGTCCGGCCAGGTCGTGGGCGAGTTGTTCAAGCGAGCTAATCTGGCTGGAAAGCTCAAGGCTTTGTTGCGCGAGCATGTCGGTGTCGATGAGTACGCCATTATTTTCAATACGGGCCAGTACGCTAATCAGCGGGACTTCCATTTCCGTATACAGCTTGAGCAATTTCGGCTGCTGCATAAGCTTTCCATACAGCACTTGATGCAGCTGCAAGGTAATGTCGGCATCTTCCGCAGCATAAGGCGCGGCTTGTTCTATCGGCACTTCCTGAAAGCCTATTTGCTTGGCGCCTTTGCCAGCCACGTCCTCATAATGGATGGTTTCTACGCCCAGATATTCCTTAGCCAAGTCATCCATATTATGCTTGGTTGCTGTGCTGTTGAGCACATAGGATTCGAGCATGGTGTCGTGCGCAATGCCGTCTAATGCGATGCCGTGATTAGCCAGGACATGCATATCGTATTTCAGGTTTTGCCCGAGCTTGGGCTGGTACGGGTTTTCCAGCAGAGGCCGCAGCTTTTCCAGCACTTCCAGCCGGTTCAGCTGGTCCGGCACGCCGGGATAATCATGGGCCAAAGGCACATAGGCGGCTGTGCCTGGAACGACCGCAAAGGATACGCCGACAATCTGCGCCTTGCTGTAATCCAGGCTGGTGGTTTCGGTATCAAAGGCAAACAGCTCGGCTTTATGAAGTTGCTCAAGCCAGTCGTTAAAGTGTTGTTTGGTTAATATGGTTTCATAAGTGGAATCGATTTTGGCTGGAGCATTTTCGATTTTTGCAAGCGCCGTTTCAACCGGGAATGTCTTGAGCGTAGCCGAAGGGGCTGTCCTGGGTTCAGGCGAAGGAGCATCCAGCATTTTTAACCAGGACGTAAATCCCAGATCGGTCAATAGATTTCTCAGTTCCGCCTTGTCCATCGGCTGCTGTTTTAAGTCTTCGATGCTGTAAGGCAAATCGAGGTCGCATTTAATGGTGGTCAGTTGTTTAGATAACGGCAGTTGATCCAAACTGGCGCGCAGGTTTTCGCCGATTTTGCCGGTGATTTCATTAGCGTGGGCGATCAGGTTTTCCAAGGACTGATATTGCTCCAACCATTTTGCCGCAGTCTTGGGGCCGACTTTGGGCACGCCGGGAATATTGTCGACGCTGTCGCCTATCAACGCCAGGTAATCGATAATCTGTTCCGGCCTGACCCCGAATTTGTCGATAACGCCCTGAATATCCATGCGGGTATTGGACATGGTGTTTTCCAGGATAATGTGCTCGGTAACCAGCTGCGCCATATCCTTATCGCCGGTGGAAATAATAACGTCGTAACCTTGTTGCTCAGCATGTTGAGCCAACACTCCCAGCACATCGTCGGCTTCCACGTCGGATTCGATAATCAGCGGCAAGCCCATGGCCCGAATCAGGTTATGCAGCGGGGCGATCTGAACCCGCAAATCATCAGGCATTGGCGGGCGATGGGCTTTGTATTGATCGTAAAGATCATTGCGGAATGTTTTGCCCGAGGCATCGAACACCACCGTGATGTAGTCACTGTGATAGTCGGCGATCAGTTTACGCAGCATATTGCTGACGCCGTAAACGGCGTTGGTGGGTTCGCCTTTTGCGTTGGTCAGCGGCGGGATGGCATGGTAAGCGCGAAATAAGAAAGACGAGCCGTCAACCAGGATCAGGCGTTCCCTTCGGCCGGGTTCGGGACAGGTTTGTGCTTGTTGGGACATAGAATTTAGATGCAAGGTTAAAGATTAAAAATACACGCCACGAAGACAACACGAAAGGCACGAAGTCTTCGCATCTTCCGGGTATGTAATCAATATGTCTACTATACAGATTTTTTGCTTAAGTTGATGCGTACGACAGCGAATTGCTTGCCTTTGCGTCAGGTTTTACGCTTAGCCTCGACGATATTAGGCAATTGGCTTATTTTATTAAGCACTTGGCTTAGCTGGTCGGTATTTTCAATTTGAATGGTCAAATTAAGCAACGCTGAAAAATCGGGATGCGTCTCCAGCGCGGCGTTGGAAATATGGATTTTAGCCTGGGCTAAAATCTGGGTAACGTCACTGAGCAAGTTTTGCGGGTTAAAGGCATGAATAACAATAGGCACTGCATAGCTGGCTTTTTTTGCCCCCCAGTTAACCGAAATAAGCTGGGCCTGTTTTTCGGGGCCAAGATGCATGATATTTTCGCAGTCTTTGCGGTGGATAGTAATGCCTTTCTTATGGGAGATATAGCCAATGATGTCATTGCCCTGAACTGGAGAGCAACAATGCGCTAGAGAGGTCAGAACGTTATCAATGCCTTCTACGACGATTGCCGATTTAATTTCGGGCTTTTTACGTTGAATGGGCGCCGGCGGGGCTTCCAGTTCAGGAATCTTGAAAAACGCCGCAAGCTGGCGGCTATTAATGTCGCTACGGCCTATCGCCTCAAGTAACTTATCGGTATCAGGCTGATTAAAATGCTTGGCCAGCTCCGCTAAACTTATCATTTTCAACCCCAGCCGCTGGCTTTCCTTGTCCAGGATAGCCTTGCCGGTCGCAATATTCTGGGCTTGTTGCTGATTTTTAAACCAGCTTTTAACTTTGCTGATCGCTGCCGATGTCTTTAGATAGCCTAAGTTCAGATCAATCCAGTTGTGGTTGGGACCGCCATCTTTTGCCGTTAGAATTTTTACCTGATCGCCGGATTTTAAGGTATAGGTTAACGGCGCAATACGACCGTTAACTTTTGCCCCGCGGCAACGGTGTCCTATTTCGGTATGAATGGCATAGGCAAAGTCCAGAGGCGTAGAGCCTTTAACCAGGTCGATTATTTTACCGGCCGGCGTTAAAACGTAGACCCGGTCATTGAATAGTTCACTACGGAAATTTTCGGACAGCGCTTCATCGCTATCTTCTTTACGATCACGCTCAGGACCGGTTTCTTTCAACAGCTTGCGCAAAGAGGCGATATTTTTTGCTATGGCCGTGTCATGTTTGCCGCCTTCTTTATAAGACCAGTGTGCGGCAACCCCGAGTTCGGCAAAGTCGTGCATTTGTTGGGTGCGGATTTGCACCTCAATCCGGTTGCCGTCGGAGTCGATAACGACGGTATGCAAAGACTGGTAGCCGTTTTCCTTGGGATTGGCGATGTAATCGTCAAACTCCTTCGGAATGGTTTGCCAAAGGCTATGCACAACACCTAGCGTGGCGTAACAGGCGGTCAGACTGTCGACAATAATGCGCACCGCTAACAAATCATAAAGTTCGTCTATATCCAGTTGCTTGCGGAGCATCTTTTTCCAGATGCTGTAAATATGCTTAGGACGGCCGTAAATTTTGGCGGAAATCCCCTCGGCGGCGAGCTTTTCCTGTAACAGGGCAATAAATTTATTGACGCAGTTTTCCCGCTGCGCACGGCTATCGCTTAGTGACTTGGCGATACGAAGATAGGATTTGGGTTCTAGATAACGGAAGGCCATGTCCTCCAGTTCCCATTTTAATTGATGGATACCCATGCGATTGGCAATCGGTGCATAAATATCCAGGGTTTCCTGGGCAATAAACCGTCTGAGCTCGTAAGATTCCTTGGGCAAAACCTTAAGCCGTTGAACGCGGTAGGCCAGTTTTATCAACACGGCGCGGACATCCTGCGTCATGGACAGTAACATGCGGCGCAAGGTTTCCGTTTGGCGAGGCTGATCCGTCATTTCCAGGGAATAAACGGTTAGCTTGTTCAGCCAGTTAACGTCCTTAACCAGCGCGGCAACCGTTTCGCCAAATTGTTCTTTAATATCAGGTAAGGGATCTAAATGGGCTAAGCGCGGATCGCTCAATATCGCGGCGAGGATAGTATTCAGATCGACATTAAATTCCATTAAAATTGCCGCCACCTCAATTCCTCTGGGACGGAAATAATGCGGATCATCAGGAATTTGCGCGATAATCGCCAGCGCCCGATTGATTTGTTCGGTGTCGGGAACGGAAAATCCGTTAAAAAGGTGTTTATTGGGTTTGGTGGTTTTTTGCATCAAACGACAGTCGATAATTTGAAAGCTTGACGATTATGATAGGTCAATGCCGGTAAATGTAACAAGCAATCATTGCTTGTCAGGATATAGTCACAGGAGCGCGGCCTTAAAGAATGTAAGGCTCCAAAAACAGGATAGCCAGTCCGCTAAATATGTATTTTAACCTATTGAAATGCAATGAGATAAATTTATGATAAGTGTGGCCGATAATGGCAGCGTTACAGTTGCGGCAACAGCATCATATTTTTAACAAATAACTAAAATTAAAAAATGAAAATTACAATATTTGGAAGTGGTTATGTAGGATTGGTCACAGGCACTTGTCTCGCGGAAGTCGGTAATGATGTTGTCTGTGTTGATATTGATGAAGCAAAAATTGCCAAGCTGCAACAGGGCATTATTCCGATCTATGAGCCGGGGCTTGAAGCCATGGTCAAAGAAAATCAATCGGAAGGACGGTTGATATTTACTACCGACATTAAGCAAGCCGTGGATCATGGCGTGTTTCAATTCATAGCCGTTGGTACGCCGCCGGATGATGACGGCTCGGCAGATTTGCAGTACGTGTTGGCGGTTGCCAAAAGCATTGCCGAGAATATGGACGAGTATCGGGTGGTGGTTGGCAAGTCGACAGTGCCGGTAGGCACGGCGGATAAAGTTAAGGCGGCGATGCAACAGATTTTGGCAAACCGAGGTAAGGACCTGGAGTTTGATGTGGTCTCGAATCCAGAGTTCCTGAAAGAAGGCGCCGCGGTGGAAGATTTTATGAAGCCGGACCGTATCATAATCGGCACCGATAATCCCAGAACGGCGGAATTGCTCAAGGCGCTTTATGCGCCGTTTAACCGTAGCGTTGACCGGGTCATCACGATGGATATCCGTTCAGCCGAATTAACCAAGTATGCCGCGAACGCGATGCTGGCGACTAAAATCAGCTTCATGAACGAGCTGGCCAATCTGGCCGAGCATTTGGGAGCGGATATTGAGCACGTCAGGCATGGCATAGGCTCCGATAGTCGCATCGGCTACAGCTTTATTTACCCCGGGTGCGGTTATGGCGGTTCCTGTTTTCCCAAGGACGTGAAAGCGCTGGAAAGAACGGCAAAGGAACAGGGCTATCATGCCGAGCTGCTTAATGCGGTAGAGAATGTCAATAACCGGCAAAAGCATCGTTTATTTGCCAAGATTACTGAACATTACCAAAGCGATTTAACAGGCAAAGTATTCGCGCTGTGGGGACTGGCGTTTAAGCCCAATACCGATGACATGCGCGATGCGCCAAGCCGGATTGTGCTGGAAGCATTGATCGAGGCAGGCGCAACGATTCAGGCCTTTGACCCTGAGGCGCAGAAAGAAGCGAAGCGAATTTATGGCGATAAGCCGGGTTTAAGTTATTGCGACTCGCCAAAGGCGGCCTTAAACCAAGCCGATGCGTTGGTTATTGTTACGGAATGGAAGCAGTTTCGTAGTCCCGATTTTGATGAGTTGAGTCAGCAGCTGCGTGACAAGGTGATTTTTGACGGCCGTAATATGTATGAGCCGAGCAGAGTGAAGCGTAGCGGCTTAGCCTATTACGCGATAGGCAGATAAAAGTTGTATTTATAAGGCAAACGTCTAAACTAAGTCGCGAATGGTTCATAATAATTTGGTTGGCATGTATAAGACTATTCTCAAATCATAAGTCGTATAATTTTTAAAATAGGAAATTAAAAATGAAAAGATTATTAGTCGTAGTATTTGCCGCTTTCTGCTCATTTAGTGCCATTGCCTCACCCGTAAATATTAATACCGCCGATGCAAAAACAATAGGAGACGCCTTGTCAGGCATAGGCTTGAAAAAAGCCGAAGCCATTGTCAAGTACAGGGAAGCGAAAGGTGGATTCAAAACAGCGGAAGATTTGGTTAATGTTGATGGAATCGGTGCGAAAACTGTCGAAAAAATCAAAAGCGATATCCTGTTAACTGATGCGGCAATTGCTGATCAAAAGGCAGACAAAAAAGTAGAAGAAAACATTGAGAAAAAAACCGAAAAAACCAAATAAATCATTAACAGCAATTCCACATGACCGGCAGTTTCTGATGAGAGACTGCCGGTTTTTTCGTTTGTGGCTCATGGTTTTATGCGATTATTTCAACTTGTATATTCGATTTATAGCATCACAATAAAATTCCACCGCAAAAACGCTAACATGAGTTGCCGCATTCATCTCTCAAGGCGTTTGTGCTTGAGGATAGAGTCTGAGGGACGATAAAACCGTAATCATTGCCACACAAAACAGGCCGATTAAAAATACTGTAAAATAACCCAGCAAGCTTGGCGGAATCTACCGGTTTTGCCGATGATCTTCTGGATGTGGTTTTAGAGGCTGCAATGGAATAATCAGAATAGCAAAATTGAATTGAACACGACCAGAAGGTAGAGTACCAACAGTAGGCGCTTTACGGCTGTATAATCCACATCCCTATGATGTTATGCAGAAGCAGTGTAGCGGCGTGCCGAGGAATATTGGTTTTATTTGTTGTTTTTTAATTGCAATGGTTTGATATGAAATGAGTGAAGAATACGAGTACGAATACGATGATGAGGAAGTCGAATATTACGCAATCCGGCCTAATAAAACACAGATAAAAAAAGATATGGCGGCGCTTTTTGCTATAAGCGAAGAGATGTCTGAGTTATCGCCAGGGCAATTAAAAACCCTTGAGCTTCCTGACGTCATTCATAAAGCCGTTGTAGAAGTATCCGGAATGCCTCATAAGGGCGCAAGAAAACGGCTGCTGAAATTTATTGCCGGCCAGCTCCATAAGATAGAGGTGGAGCCTATTTTAGAGAAGCTGGCGCGAATCAAAAATAAAAGCGCCCACGCCGTCAGGGAGCATCATACTGCTGAACGTTGGCGGGATCGGCTGATTGCCGAGGGTAATGACGCTTTGACGGAATTACTGGATGAACAGCCTCATGCCGACAGGCAGCTATTAAGACAATTATTGCGCAATGCTCAAAAAGAAGCCGAAGCCAATAAACCGCCCAAATCTTCCCGCCTGTTATATCGTCAGCTGAAAGAGTTATTTAAGGTTGAAGGCGAGGCGGATGATGACGCAGAGTTTGACGATGAACAGGAAAACGACGATTAACTGCCGGTTACTCTATCCTGCTTATCAATCGCTAAATAAATCCATTTGCCGGAAATGAGTCTGGCCGGACTTACTTGCCAGAGATGACAAGGTAACGCCCAATAAGCGGATATTGCGCCTGCCAACCTCGGTGTCTTTCAATAAGTCTTCAAATATAACGCTTAGGGCCGGTTCCGCCGTGATGAGATGCGGCAGTGTCCGGCTGCGGGTGATTTGCACAAAATTGTGATATTTGATTTTTACGGTCAGGGTGTGGGCGGCCAATTGTTTTTCGGCGACTTTGCTTAATGCCTTTTCCAGCAGGGTTTGTAAATGCGCAATGACATCCTGTTTAACCTTAATATCCTGTTGAAAAGTAATTTCCACGCCTACCGATTTTCTGATCCGGTAATTATTGACGGGGCGATTGTCTATACCCCTTGAAATACTGTAGTAATGTAGCCCAGCCTTCCCGAAATGGTGCTGCAACATTTCCAGCGGCAGTTCCTTTAAGTCCTTGCCGGTCTTGATGCCCAGCGAGTGCATTTTTAGCGAAGTTGCCTTGCCTATGCCATGGAACCTTTCTACCGGAAGTTGCGCGACAAAGTCTGCGCCTTGTTCAGGGGGGATTAAATAAAGGCCGTCCGGTTTATTGATATCCGAGGCAATTTTAGCGAGGAATTTGTTATAAGAGACGCCCGCCGAAGCGATCAGCTGGGTTTCCTGCTTGATCGCCGCTTTAATGGCTTTGGCGATTAATGTGGCAGAGCCTTGGTGTAAATTGACATGGCTGACATCCAGATAAGCTTCGTCCAGCGACAAGGGTTCAAAAAGCTCGGTATATTCGGCAAAAATTCTTCGAATGGCCATTGACGCGTTTTGATAAGCCTCAAAACGGGGCTTTACAAAGATAGCCTGGGGGCATAAACGGTAAGCATGAGCCGAAGGCATTGCCGAATGGATACCGTATTTTCTCGCTTCATAGCTGCAGGTCGCCACTACGCCGCGAGAGTCCGGGGTGCCGCCGACGATCAGCGGCTTGTTGCGGTATTGTGGAAAATCGCGTTGCTCTATGGCCGCAAAAAAGGCATCCATATCAATATGAATGATTTTGCGGGTAGAGTTCATTCTGTGTTATTTTGCGGGGTCTTTCGATTCCGGCAATTCCAATTCTGCGGTCATATTCCAGTCGGAAAAAGGAAAGGGCAGGGTTTCGGTATTGAAAGTCAGGAACAGCAGAATATGGTAGGTATAAACGGAAAGGCTGCGTCCGAAATTAAGAATGTTGACGTTAGCTTTGCCGGTCAGCAGCGTTGATGCTACCTGCAGGATAATAACGGCCCACAGCAGCATTCTGACCAGTCCGCCGATAGCCGCAAAAATCAGCATGAAGAAAATTCTTTTCCAGGTGCTGATTTGTGTCAAGTTGTAGTTGATTTGTTCATCCATCGTAATTAACCTCGGTTCATAATGTCGCGCAAGTCAAGTGCCGCGGCATTTGCGCGAGCGATATAATTTGCCATCGACAAGGAATAGTTGGCGAAAAGGCCGTAGCCGCTACCGTTTAAAATCATCGGGCTTAAAATAGGGGTTAAGGCATTTTCCAGCGCCTTGATCATGATATCGACGGTTCGCATCGCGCGCTTATCCAATAAGATATCTTCGAAGTCATGTTTGACGGCTCTAAGGATATGCAGCAACGCCCAGCTTGCACCGCGCGCTTCATAAAACACGTCGTCAATCTCCAGCCAGGATACCGGCGCGATGGCGGTGCCTTTCTCGTCGGCGGCTTCCCGCTCAAGCTCAGTTAATCCGGGGCCGTAGTTGCCGCTGCCGCTGGTGCTGTTTGCCGTCAAACGGGTGGAAAGCCCGCCCAGACGTTTAATCACAACTTCAGTGTATTGCCATAGGTTATCGGCGCGGGAATAAAATTGCGCTTTTTTGATTGGGCCTCCGTATTTTTGCAGACGTTCCATGTACTTATGCAGGGCCTCGACGCCTTTTTGATATTCGGCTTCCGTTGACGGCAGAGCCCATGAGTCGTTTTCGTAATAGAAATAGGGTTCGGCGACCGCCAGATCCGGGTCTTCAGCCGATTGCGACTGGTCCCGGGCAAAATGGTTTCTTAATGCCGACGTGGCGTCGCGCAGCATGACTAATGCGCCATATTCCCAGTTGGAAATGTTGTCGAGAAGTACGCCCGGAGGCGCGACGTCGTTAGTGATATAACCACCACTTTTATGCAACAGAACCTCGGCGATATGGGCCAGGGTATTGGTATAGACATAGCCGACGGGCATATTCTCAGTGGAGTGGGTTTCTTCTGCGCGTTTGACGGCTTCGTCTAGAACATTAAACTGATCCGGTTCTCTGCCCCACCAAGTGCCCAAGAACACCAGAATGACTATTACAGTAAGAGCGAAAACGCTAAAGCCCCAGAGTATTCCTTTTGATTTTATATCGTTCAGTGTATCGTTTGCCGCCATTTTCGAAGTCCCGTAAAGAGGTTTTTTGCGGAGGCGAACAATATTTCCCCCGCTGCTTTCATATGAAAAATTAGCTACATGGTAGCAGGTTTTTTTATTATTTGCTTATGGCGCAAGCTGTTATAAAGGTTTTTTTTTGGCTCTTGGATGCGCTTTATCATAGATTTCAGCCAGATGCTGAAAGTCCAGATGAGTGTAGATCTGGGTCGTGCTGATATTGCTGTGTCCGAGCAGTTCCTGAACGGCTCTCAAGTCCTGGCTGGATTCAAGTAAATGGCTGGCGAAGGAGTGTCTTAGCATGTGCGGATGGATATGTTCGGCAATGCCTTTTTTCTTGCACCACTGTTCCAGCCTTAATTCAATGCTGCGCTGGCCGAGCCGGGTTCCGCGCGTTGAAACAAACAAAGCGGGCTCAGTGGCGGCGGTTGTTACGGCCCGCTGTTGCAGCCAGTTCTTGATAGCTGTAACGGCTTTGCTGCCTATCGGCAATACTCTCGATTTACCGCCCTTGCCGATGCGCACAGTCAAGGTGCTGTCCGGCAAGTCAAGGTCGGTTAAATCGAGCGCCGACAATTCGCTCAGCCGCAGGCCGGATGAATAGAATAATTCGAACATGGCCAAGTCGCGGATTTCAAGAGGTGAGCTTGCCCCGGCTTCCAGCAAGCCGGACAACTGATCGACATCCAGCGTTTTAGGCAGTTTTCTGGCTTGTTTGGGCGCTTGGATATGTTGGGCCGGATTGATGCTGACATGGCCTTGTTTTAACAGGTAGTTATAGAAACTGCGAATAGCGGACAGCTCGCGTTGCAGGCTTTTGCTGCTCAGGCCTTTTCTGTGTCGGCCGGCTATGTAGGAGCGAATATCCGTGTGCGTCAGGTCGGCCCAGTGAGATATGGCCTTGTCTGTACAGTAGCGGGATAGCTGCTTAATATCCCGCTGATAACTTTTTACGGTATGTTCCGAGGCGCGAACTTCAAAGGTGAGCTGCTTGAAAAAATCAGCCAGCATAAGTTCAGCATCAGGATGCATGCTGCTAACGTTGTTGCAACAAGGTGATCAGCCGGGTACCTATGATTTCACTCATTTGGTTTAAAAACAGGTTGCCCATGCTGTAATGGAACCGGCCTTCTTCCCGGCTGCCGATTGCCAGAATGCCGTCCAGTTCGGTAAAGGCCAGGGGGATAATGGCGCAGGATTTTACTTCAAACGCCAACTCGCCGAATAAGACTCTGGCCTGGGCTATAGTGGGTCGACCGCATTTGGGCTTATGGCTGGCCAGTTCGCTGGCAAACGGTTCCAGATCCTTGCTGTCCGGTTCAATAAACAGATTGGTAATGGCGGTATCCGGATTGTATTTAATGATGCGTACCGCAACAAAATCGATCAAAAAATATTCCGATAGCACGGCATCAAGGTTGGCAACGGCTTCTTCCAGCGTTGTCGCATCCAGCAGCGCCAGAGTCAGTTTGTGCATACGGTTGTGAGAGGTATCGTTATCTCTGGCGATTTCTATCAGCGCAGTGAGTTGGTTTTCCATATCATGATGGCGGCTTCTAAACAGTTCCAGCTGTTTGGAAATCAGGGAAACCGCACTGCCGGTAGGATGAGGAATGCTCATGTGCTCCAGCAAACTCAAGTGTTCATGGAAGAATTCGGGGTGCTTTCGCAGATAATCTGCGACCTGGCTTGAAGTGAGTTCCGACGGCATGGCCGCGCTTGTTTCCGGTATTCCTTCCGGATCAGAAAGAAGAGTTAGGTTGGGAGCAATTACCGGAGGATGTTCGTTCATAGCGTTATTTGTCCTTCAAAAACAGAAATGGCAGGTCCTGTCATTAACACCGGTTCGCCGCGGCCAGTCCAGTTGATGGTTAGCGTTCCGCCAGGCAGATCAACGCTGACAGTAGGATCCAGCAGATGGTGTTCAATGCCGACGACCACGGCGGCACAAGCGCCGCTGCCGCAAGCCAGGGTTTCGGCAGCGCCGCGTTCGTAAACGCGCAATTTTATATGTTGACGATCCACAACCTGCATAAAACCGATATTCGCCCGTTCCGGGAAAAAAGCATGGCTTTCCAATGCCTTGCCCAGTTCAGCTACCGGCGCGGTTTTAACATCCGAGACTTGAAGAACGGCGTGTGGATTGCCCATTGAAACGGCGCCAAAGGCTTTTTCAGTATCGTTAACCAGCACTGTATAAAACCGGGATTCTTCCTCCGCCAGCAAGGGGATTTCAGCGGGTGCGTGCCTTGGAACGCCCATATTGACGGTGATCAGGTTGTCGGCATCAAAACGCAGCACTAATTGGCCTGAATTGGTATCGACGCGGATTTCATTCTTGGTCGATAATTTTTTATCGCGTACAAAGCGAGCAAAGCAGCGTGCGCCGTTGCCGCATTGAGCGACTTCTCCGCCATCCGCATTAAAAATCCGGTATTTGAAGTCGGCATTGGCGTTTATCGCTTTTTCGACCAACAGCAGTTGATCAAAGCCTATGCCGAAGTGCCGGTCAGATAGTTGCCGGATTTGTTCGGGTGCTAAGGCTATCTGCTGATTGATGGCGTCAATGACCACAAAATCATTGCCGAGGCCGTGCATTTTAGTGAAGTTGATCATTTAGTCGGTGCTTATTTGGGGTAAATGTAATTGTTTTATAAAGCCTTAGGGCAACAAATGCTCACCGGCCCAAAGTTGAGCAATCGTTTCTCTTTCCCTGATGACATGCAGGTTGTTGCCGTCAACAATCAGCTCGGCCAGTCTCGGTCTGGAATTATAGTTCGAACTCATGGTAAAGCCATAGGCGCCGGACGAACGGATCGCCAGCAAATCGCCCTCAGCGATTTTAAGCGGCCGTTCTTTACCCAGAAAATCGCCGGTTTCGCAGACCGGCCCGACGATGTCCCAGGTCGTTTCTGCCGCGTTACTTTTCAGGTTGACCGGGATAATATTCTGCCAAGAACTATATAAAGAAGGACGCACCAGGTCATTCATGGCCGCATCGACGATGGCAAAATTCTTATGATCGGTCGGTTTAAGGTATTCAACCTGGGTCACCAGAATGCCGGCATTGCCGACGATAGCGCGGCCCGGTTCCAATAAAATCTCGAAATCGGTTTTGCCAAGGCGCGCCAAAATCGCCTGAATATATTCGGCCGGTTCAGGCGGCCGTTCATCCTTGTAACAAATGCCGAGGCCCCCGCCCAGGTCCAGGTGATGCAGCTTAATGCCTTCGGCTTCAAGCGCTGAGACCAGATCCAGAATCTTATCCAGCGCATCCAGAAAAGGCCGGGTTTCGGTCAGTTGCGAACCGATATGGCAGTCTATGCCGGTCACGTTGATATGGGGCATGGCTGCCGCGCGGCGATATTCGGTCAGGGCCTGCTGAATGTCTATGCCGAACTTATTTTCCTTCAATCCCGTGGAAATATAGGGGTGGGTCTTGGCATCGACATTGGGGTTTACCCGAAAAGACACCGGCGCAATAACACCCAACTGTCTCGCCAGCCTGTTAATACGGTCCAGCTCTCCGCTGACTTCAATATTAAAACAGCGTATGCCGATTTTTAAGGCCGCCAGAATTTCATCTTCGCGCTTGCCGACGCCGGAAAACACGATTTTTTTAGGATCGCCGCCGGCGGTAATAACCCGTTCCAACTCACCCAGAGACACAATATCAAAGCCCGAGCCTAAACGCGCCAGCAGATTAAGTATCGCAATATTGGAATTAGCCTTTACGGCATAACAGATTAAATGCGGCTGTTCGCCAAAAGCCCGGTCAAAAGCATTCCAATGCCGCTCCAGCGTAGCTCTTGAATAGATGTAGCAAGGGCTGCCGTATTTATAAACGATATCCTGCACGGCGACGTCTTCGGCGAAAAGCTCGTCGTTTCGGTAATTAAAATAATCCATGGCTATTTGTTTTCTTCGGGCTTAGGTTGGGGCTTTTGAGCGGGTTCCGGTTCTACATGAATCGGCGCCGGTTGTCCCGGCAAATAAAGAGGGCCAGGCTGCCCGCAGCCTAAGATGACTGGATTTAGCAGCAAAAGCAGTAATAATTTATAAGGTTTCATCGGTGTTATCATAAATCATTGTGTTAAGCATGAGCAGATGGAGCCTCATGGCAATAATAGCCGATATAATAAGCTCAATTGTGAGAAAAGGCACCAGAAATGCGGACAGCCGCGCATTTTAAGGCATGAATTCAAACTGATTAGCGAATGAGGTCTCGTTAATTAACAGTATCGTGTGAAGGCTATGGTCAACCTGGCGGTGAGCTGGCGAGCATGCATTTATCAGCGAGTAGCCTATTTGGCTAAAGCCGTGTGTTTTTATAAAATTTGCAAGGCTTAGATGCTATCATTTTGTAAAGTGTAACCGGACAACCCGTGTAAGTATGATTGAATCCAACGCTCCAAAATTGATAGCCATTGAAAATACGCTGGAATCCAATGCGCATATATTAGATGCTTCACATTGGGGAGAGGATTTTTCATGGGAGCAGCTGCAAGCCATCAGCTATTATTTTAAGCCTTACGCCGCAGCCAAAGGCACGGTGATTTATAAAGAAGGTGAAATGGGCTCTTCGATGGGAATTATTATCAAGGGTGCGATTGGCGTTTATAAAAATAATAAACTGATTTCCACCCTGCGAGTCGGACGTACGTTCGGCGAAATGTCAGTCATTGACACACAGCCCCGATCGGCGACTGCCCGCGCAGAAAAGGAAACGGTTTTCTTGTCATTAGACAAATCGAGCATGCTGATTTTGGCTGACAAGCATCCTTCCCTGGCGTTTAAAATTATCTGGAATATCTCCCGTGCCCTGAGTCAGCGGCTTAGGCTTACCAGCGCGCAATTGGCGGAGTTTCTGGAATCCAATACAATCTGATCGGATTGCATCACAGGCATGGCTGATCTTAGCCGATGTTGCTGATTTAACTCGTTTGTGCGAGCCGATTCATCGCTAGCACAAACAACGTTTTTACCTCCCATCAAGCCAAATTACGAAATTTTTATTTCGGCTTTGCTTCGTATTCTTTCCCATGCTGCGCCTTATGGCAGATTCAAGAGCGATTCAGAGGCAATCCAAATATCTTTTTATTAGATATGTGCATCTAATAATGTCGTTTTATTAAATATTAAATCCTCCTTAAAATTTCCGCCAACATAAACGACAAGTTTTACCATCAGGAGCATTGGCATGGCGCTTAAATTGGAAAGTACGCACCGAGAACCGAGAATGTCTGAAATTGCAACTCAGATTTCCGATATTTTGCAGGACATTAGGTTTGGTTCGATTGAAATTATTATTCACGAAGGCAAGGTTGTACAAATCGAGCGTAAGGAGAAATTGCGCTTTGATAATAAAAAATAGTTATAAATTTCTACCGTAAAAAACGGCGAAGACATTACTACAACATAAATACAAACCGACCGGATCACCGGAAGTTACTGTAACTGACAGAGATAATAAAACTTTAGGTGAACATATGAAGCGCAATTTCGTTAATACCGTGTCGGCAACCGGCGCTCTGGGCCTGCTGCTGGCGTTGCCCGGCCTGGCAAGCGCCGAGGATTATTACCGCAAAACCAAAGGCTATCGCGTCGAACCGGACACCGATCCGCCGGCTTATGTGCGGAATTTGAGCAAGACCCAGTTCGAGCAGTTCCGCGATGTGGAATGGTTGGATGTGGGCCTGGATTTTCGTACCCGCTATGAGTACCGGGAAAACGATTACCGGCGCAGAACCGATCCCACAACCGGCGCTACGCTGACGACTTTTCGCAACGATCCTGACAATCTGTGGCTGTTGAGAACCCGAGGTTATATCGGGGTAAAAGATATTCTTGACCCCTTGCGCTTTGCGGTGGAGTTTGAAGACGCTCGCAGTTACAACGGCCTGTATGAAAGGACTGATGCCGATATCAACGAATTTGAATTGATCCAGGGCTACGCCGAGTTGTATTTCGACAATGTGCTCGGGCATAACCGGCCGTTAAGCATCCGCGCCGGTCGCCAAGCTTTGGAATTGCTGGATCGGCGTCTGGTGGGCAACAACCAGTTCCGTAACACCACCAACAACTTCGAGGGTTTTCGTGTCCAATTTGGCAAAAAGCAAAACAACTGGCATTTGGATACCTTCGCATTACAACCAGTTGAACGGCGGAAATATGATTTCGACCGACCCGATGAGGATACCTGGATTTATGGGGGCGTACTGAATCTGCGCCAGTGGTCGGATTTTATCACCATCCAGCCATACTTTATCGGTCGCAAGACCAATGGTGATCCTTATAACAGTGTTGCTGCCAACCGCAAGAATGATATGGATATATATGCGCCGGGCTTGCGGGTTTACGGTTTGTTCGGCGACAGCGGCTTTGATTTCGATGCCGACATCAACAAACAGTTTGGCCGGTTTGGTTACACCAGAGCGGGCGTACCGACGCAGCTTAATCTTCAGCATGATGCCCTGGCTTACTCGCTGGAATCCGGTTATACCTTTGACCATGACTGGAAGCCACGCGCCAGTCTGTATTACGGCTTCGGTACCGGTGATAAGGATCCCAACAGAAATGCTTCCAGCGGTTCAAACGAACGTTTCGATGCGTTTTACGGCTTCAACCAGCCGTGGTCGCGCAACGATTATTTCTCCTGGGATAACGTACATGCGCCCAAAGCCAGGTTGGAATTTACCCCGTATAACGAAGTCCGCCTCGACGTCGGTTATGGCGCGTTCTGGCTGGAAAGCGAAACCGAGGCCTGGAACAGGGCTAACCTGAGGGATACCACGGGCAGGAGCGGCAGTTTCCTGGGACATGAGCTCGACATCCGTATGCGCCACAAGATTAATCCGTATGTCGATTGGAGTTTGAGTTATGCCCGTTTTGAGCCGGGTGATTTTACCAAGTCTCAGGCGAGAGCCAGCGGCCCTTTCACCAGCGAGGCCAGCAACTTCTTCTACTTCGAAGTGAACCTGAATGCGTTTGGCGACGGCAAGCCAAAGTAAACCTGAAAACGGCAATTTTTCCACAAAAATCACGAAAGCCAAAAGTAGGCGACACGAAACAATTCAAAATGTTGTGTTGATTTAGTTATTCACCGCTTGGCTGGGAATCACGTTGCGAATCGTCATCCAAGCGATGTGACTATTGTAGGGGCGACCGGCCGGTCGCCCTTTATGCCTCTGTCTGAAAATATCAACCCCGACTGATTTTGAGCCTGTTCCAGATGTCAGACGGGAGAGAGTTTTTCAAGCATTAATGTATCTAATTTTTAGATAATGCTATCTAAATATATCGTTTTTATTGTCCAGTTAATTTGACTACCATGACAGTCATGCGAATCGGTATGACGCCTATTAAATCGATGCGGCAACACCAATAAAACATCTTCCATTAAGGAGAAACCATGAAATTCACCAAACCCTTAAAACACCTGCTGTTCGCACTAACCCTGCTTTCAAGCGGCGCAGTCTTGGCGGACAGAACCATTCTCAACGTGTCATACGACCCGACCAGGGAACTGTATCAAGACTTCAATAAAGAGTTTATTAAATACTGGAAAGACAAAACCGGGGAAGACGTTAATGTTCAGCAATCTCATGGCGGCGCAGGTAAGCAGACCCGGGCGGTAATCGACGGATTGGAAGCCGACGTAGTTACTCTGGCGTTGTCCTACGACATCGATCAAATTGCCGAACGGGCTCGCGTGTTGCCTAAAGATTGGCAGAGCCGTTTGCCAAACAACAGTTTGCCTTACACCTCGACCATTGTGTTTTTGGTGCGCCACGGCAATCCCAAGGCAGCTAAAAATTGGGACGATCTGGCCAAAGAAGGCGTCTCGGTAATTACCCCCAACCCTAAAACCTCGGGCGGCGCGCGTTACAACTATCTGGCGGCCTGGGCGTTCGGAGAAAAGGCTTACGGCAGCAAGGATGCCGCCAAGGAGTTTGTGAAGAAAATTTTCAAGAATGTGCCGGTCTTGGATTCGGGCGCACGCGGTTCCACGACCACCTTTATCCAGCGCGGTATCGGCGACGTGCTGATTACCTGGGAAAACGAAGCGTTTTTGGCGCTTAAGGAATACGGTGCCGGTGAGTTTGAGATCGTGGTGCCGCCGGTCAGCATTAAAGCGGAAACCCCGGTAACCGTTGTCGACAAAATTGTCAAAAAGAATGGCACCCAGGATTTAGCGGAAGCCTATTTACAATATTTGTATACGCCGGTTGGGCAAAAACTGGTTGCTAAGCATTTTTACCGTCCTTATCAACCTGAACACGCCGATCCTGAAGACTTGAAACGTTTTCCAAAATTGGAATTGTTCACCGTCAATGAACGATTCGGCGGTTGGGCGCAAGTTCAAAAAGAGCATTTCAATGACGGCGGCTATTTCGATCAAATTTACGCGCCTTAAAACTGCGTGCAGATGGGTTGACGACTTTTGCGTTAACCCATCGGGTAACAGGAGTGCAAGCTTTGCATAGCAGGCGAAGCCTGCACTCCAAATTCTAAAGATGCAGGTCAACCTAATAAAAGATAATTGATATGCCGCAAAGTAACATCATGCCGGGATTTCGCCCGGCCATCAGTTTTACCCTGGTCTATCTGGCGCTGATCGTGCTGATTCCGCTCAGCGCGATGCTGCTGAAAACGTTCCAGCTGAGCCTCGACGAGTACTGGGCGATACTGACTAATCAGCGTGTACTGGCTTCGTTTCGGCTCAGCTTCGGCGCATCGCTGATTGCCGCCGCCGTGGCTGCGGTGTTCGGCTTTATCATCGCCTGGTCGCTGGTGCGCTATACGTTTCCCGGCAAGCGTCTGTTCGACGCGCTGATCGATCTGCCGTTTGCCTTGCCGACCGCCGTGGCCGGTATCGTGCTGGCAGCGATCTACGAACCCAACGGTTGGGTCGGCAAGCTGGTGATGGACGGCACCGGAATACAAATTGCTTACAAGCCGCTGGGCATCGTGTTCGCGTTGATTTTCATCGGCTTACCGTTTGTGGTGCGCACCATCGAGCCGGTGTTGCAGGAATTCGACACCACGATGGAAGAAGCCGCCGCCAGTCTTGGCGCGACGCGTTTGCAAGCGTTTGTCAAAGTGATTCTGCCCAATATCCTGCCGGCCACCATTACCGGCTTTGCGCTGGCATTTGCGCGTGGCGTCGGCGAGTACGGCTCGGTGATCTTTATTGCCGGCAATATGCCGTATATCTCTGAAATCGTGCCGCTTTTAATTATCACCAAACTGGAACAATACGATTATCCCGGAGCAACCGCGATCGGCTTGACCATGCTGATTTTGTCGTTTCTGTTGCTGTTACTGATTAACGGACTGCAATGGTGGGTACGCCGCCGTTCGGGACAACTATGAGAGCTTTGTGATGAATGCCATTTCCGCCCCTTCTTTTATCGCTTCAAAAAAGCTGACGCTGTCGGATCCAGACTGGGTTCGATACGCCTTGATCGGACTCACGCTGGGCATTATCGGCTTGTTTCTGGTGTTGCCGCTGCTGACCGTGCTGGTTGAGGCTTTTGCCAAGGGTTGGACGGCCTACAGTTACAGCCTTATGCACCCCGACGCGCTGGCATCGATGAGGCTGACGCTGTTGATTGCATTAATCACGGTGCCGCTGACCACCGTGTTTGGCGTTTCCGCCGCTTGGGCGATAGCCCGTTTCGACTTTCGCGGCAAAAGCCTGCTGACCACGCTGATCGATCTGCCGTTTTCGGTATCGCCGGTGATTGCCGGTTTGATTTATGTGCTGATTTTCGGGGCGCAAGGCTGGCTGGGGCCTTGGTTTTCCGAGCATGACATCAAGATCATTTTCGCGGTGCCGGGGATTATTTTGGCAACCTTGTTTGTGACCTTCCCGTTCGTTGCCAGAGAGCTGATTCCGCTGATGCAGGAAATCGGCCATGAAGAAGAGGAAGCGGCTTTATCGCTAGGCGCCAGCGGCTGGCAAACCTTTTTCAAAGTCACTATCCCGAACGTCAAATGGGGCCTGCTGAATGGCGTGTTGCTGTGTAACGCCAGGGCGATGGGCGAGTTCGGCGCCGTCTCGGTGGTGTCCGGCCATATCCGCGGACTGACCAACACGCTGCCGCTGCATGTCGAAGTCAGTTACAACGAATACGATTTTGTCGGCTCCTTCGCGGGCGCTTCGCTACTGGCAGCCTTGGCCGTGGTGACGCTGGTGTTTAAGACCGTGCTGGAATGGAAGCAAAATCAAGATAAAAAGCTAAAGGCACAAGGCTAAAGAGGTGAGCGGGACAGAGAATGTTTTCCTCTTTCGCCTTTAACCTTGTGCCTTTCATCGTTCAACTGAATTTAAAATATTTAGAGAAATCCCATGAGCATTAGCGTAAATCACCTCAGTAAATATTTTGGCGCGTTTACCGCGCTGGACAATATCAACCTTGACATTCCAGAAGGCGAATTAGTCGCCTTATTGGGGCCTTCCGGCTGCGGCAAAACCACTTTGCTGCGCATTATTGCCGGTCTGGAACAGGCCGATCAGGGCGATGTCTTCTTGAAAGGCGATAAGGTCACCGACAAACCGGTCAAAAACCGCCAGATCGGTTTTGTGTTCCAGCATTACGCCTTGTTCCGGCATATGAGCGTATTTGAGAACGTGGCGTTCGGCTTAAGAGTCAAGCCTAGACGGGAGAGGCTCAGTGATGCGGACATAACAAAAAAAGTCCATGCGTTATTGGAGCTGGTGCAACTGGACTGGCTGCATGACCGTTATCCCGATCAACTGTCCGGCGGCCAGCGTCAGCGTATTGCCTTGGCACGCGCCCTGGCCGTGGAACCTTCCGTGCTGTTGCTGGACGAACCGTTCGGCGCGCTGGATGCCAGTGTGCGCAAGGATTTGCGCCAATGGCTGCGTAATTTGCATCACGACTTGAACGTCACCAGTATTTTTGTCACCCATGACCAGGAAGAAGCCATGGAAGTCGCCAGCCAGGTTGTGGTGCTCAACCACGGACGCATCGAACAGCAAGGTTCGCCCAGCGATATTTACGATCATCCGGCCAATGCTTTCGTGTCCCGTTTTATCGGGCAGACCAATATCTTTGATCTGGGCCAGCAAGATAACGACTGGCTGCAAACAGCGGGACTGTTGACGCCGCAGCAAGGCAAAATCGCCCATGTCCGCCCTCATGACATCGTCATTGAGAAGCCGACGGCTGACAGCGACGCGTTTGTAACGCTAAAAGACTGGCAGCATCTGGGCTCCCTGATCCGCATCGAGCTGGTCAACAGCGCCAGTAATCCGGCGGTGAGCGTTTATGCAGAGATGCCCAATGACCAGTTCAAGCGCTTGCACCTGAACAGAGGCGACAAGGTGGATCTGCGCATACGCCATGCACATTGGTTTCATTAGCCGAGGTTGCCGGGCTACATTACGCACCCGCTTAGACGGAAAGTCCGTAAACAATTAACTACGAAGAGCACGAAGGTAAAAAATTCATCTCGTTTCCACGCACTGCGTGGAAACGAGGGTAATTATCAGGTCAAAAAACAATAGTCAGCGTAAGGCGCGCAGCACGCCCACTCTAATCAACGTGCATGACAGAGCAAATAACAAATCACCGTATTTAATCCCCTCTAAAACGCCGTGTTCTTCGTGTCTTCGTGGTTTTATGCTTTAATTCGATGCCGATGAGAAATCGTACTGCTCCACGCTATCTGATATTTTAAACAAGGAACGCCCCATTAAATGAACTTAAGCCAAATCGAACTGCTTCGCGTGCTTCAGGAAAACGATTTCAGCCTTTCAAAAGCGGCAGAGAAAATGCACATCGTGCAGTCGGCGGTCAGCCGGCAGTTGCAACTGTTTGAGGCGGAGCTGGGTTCGCCGATCTATGAACGCCAAGGCAAAAAACTGATAGGTTTGACTTCCTTGGGGCAGCGCATCATGGAAGAAGTCGCAACCATTAACATGGCCAAAAAAAATATTCAGACCATCGCGGCCGATTATGTCGACAGCAATCAGGGCGTGCTGCACATTGCGACCACGCACACCCAGGCCAAGTATTTTTTACCGAAGCCTATCCTGCGCTTCAGGGAAAAATATCCCGGTGTCAGGATTTATATGATTGAAGCGTCGCCCGAGCAGTTGATTGATAAACTGCACGCCCGGAAAGCGGATATTGCCATCTGCACTGAAAAAATCGGCGAGGATGCCGACCTGGTCGTCAAACCCTGTTATGAATGGCATCATTCGGCGGTAGTGACGCAAAACCATGCGTTAAGCGAGGGCGACATTTCTCTTGAACGGCTCGCCTCATATCCGATACTCACCTACAGTTTCGGTTTTACCGGACGCTCAAATATCGAGACCGCGTTTAAAAACACCAGCATGGAACTGGATATTATCCTGGCCGCCGCCGATACCGACGTGATCAAGACCTACGTCCGCTTGGGGATGGGCGTCGGCATTATTGCCGGTATGGCCTATGACCAGGCGATGGATCAGGATCTGGTGGCGCGGGATTTATCGCATCTGATCCCCAGCTCAAGAACCAAAATCGCTTATCTGAAAAACAACTACCTGCCTTTATACACGCAGCACTTTATCGACGAGCTGCTGATTGCGGCTAAAGAGCTTAATCTCCATTAACCGGAGGCGAATCTAGTACTCAGTCAATCTTGTTTCTTTCTCGTTCCCGCGCAGCGCGTGGGAACGAGGTAAAATCCCATCCACACCTGATCGAAGGAAAATCCCATGGAACGACCGCAACCCGTGAGCTTCGGCGAAGCTTTCCGCTTCTGGCTCAAACTCGGCTTTATTAGCTTCGGCGGCCCTGCCGGACAGATCGCGATCATGCATCAGGAATTGGTCGAGCGGCGGCGCTGGATCTCGGAAAAGCGCTTCCTGCATGCGCTGAATTACTGCATGTTGTTGCCAGGCCCTGAAGCGCAGCAACTTGCGGTTTATCTCGGCTGGCTGATGCATCGCACTTGGGGCGGCGTAATTGCGGGACTGTTGTTTATCCTGCCGTCGCTGTTCCTGCTGATCCTGCTCAGCTGGGTTTACCTGAGCTTCGGTCAGGTTTCGGCGGTGGCCGGCGCGCTTTACGGTATCAAACCCGCCGTCACCGCCATCGTGCTGTTCGCAGCTTATCGCATCGGCTCGCGCGCTTTAAAAAACAGCTTGCTGTGGACGCTTGCGGCGTTGGCTTTTGTCGCCATTTTCGCATTGCATGCACCGTTCCCGTTGATCGTATTGATCGCGGCCTGTCTCGGAGCCATCGGCGGGCGAATCGTCCCCGACAAATTTGCGGTCGGCGGCGGCCATGGAGCGGCCAAGCAAAGCTTTGGCCCTGCTCTGATTGATGACGATACGCCGACGCCGGATCATGCCCGGTTCTGTTGGCTTCACCTGGTTAAAATCGCGGCAACCGGGTTGATTTTGTGGGGCGGCGTGATGGGCTTGCTGTGCGGGCAATATGGCTGGAACGGCGCGCTGACGCAGATGGGCTGGTTTTTCACCAAAGCCGCGCTGCTGACTTTCGGCGGCGCTTATGCGGTCTTGCCCTATGTCTACCAGGGCGCGGTCGAACATTACCATTGGCTGAGCGCGACGCAAATGATCGACGGTTTGGCGCTCGGCGAAACCACGCCCGGCCCGCTGATCATGATCGTCACTTTCGTCGGGTTCCTGGGCGGCTGGAGCCAGTTGCCGTTCGGCCCCGATGCGTTATTAACAGGCGGTGTGGCCGCGGCCGCTGTCGTGACTTATTTCACGTTCCTGCCCAGTTTCCTGTTCATCCTGGCAGGCGGCCCGCTGGTCGAATCGACCCACGGCAATTTAAAATTCACCGCGCCGCTGTCGGCAATTACCGCTGCCGTAGTCGGCGTGATTTTGAATCTCGCGGTGTTCTTTGCCTGGCATGTGTTTTGGCCGCAAGGTTTTGAAGGCCGTTTCGACGGTATTGCCGCGTTGATCGGGACGGGTGCGTTGCTGGCATTGCTCCGTTACAAGGCGGGTGTGATTCCGGTCATCGCTGCTTGCGGCGCGGCCGGGCTGTTATTTTTGTTCGTTAAACCCTGGCTTGCCATGCAAGGGATTTTCCTATGAACAGGATAGGGCAATTGACCCGGCAAAAAGGCTTAAGCTTGCACTGCTTCCCAATTTTCAAATGAGTCCGCCGAGGGCGAAGTTTTAGCTTCACAAAACGGGTATTGGCGCTTATCAATTAGATACAAGATTCTATGAGGGAGGCGCTGATTAAATCCTTCGGCAGGCTCATGACGAACGGTAAGTTGTTGGTTTAGTTCATTGAGAGCTTAGCGAACCATGAGCGAAATCGATTTGTTCAGCGCTTCCTTAGCGAACGTTACCGGTTGACAGTAAAATGAAAGTAATTATCGACTAATATAGCCGGTATTATCCGCTTTCAATTTTGGCTTTTTCCGACAATAACTTGTGAACAACTCAATGCATAAACTATCTATTGCTTTATTGCTTTTTTTCACTTTACCCGCCCAAGCCGCTGAGTTAACCCCGATGCTCGGGCAGACCGGCTCAATGATCGGTATCGTTTGTTTGGCGATGTTCGTTATTTCTTACGGTTTCGTGATGACCGAGGAATTTACCGGCCTAAGAAAATCCAAACCGGTCATCATGGCGTCGGGGTTTATCTGGATATTGGCCGCTTACCTGGCGATTCAAAACGGCTATGATCGCGAAGCCATCAGAGGCAGACTGATGCACGATTTGATGAACTATGCGGAGCTGTTGTTATTCTTGCTGGTGTCGATGACCTACACCAATGCGATGACGGAAAGGAACGTCTTCGAAGTATTGCGAAGCTGGTTAAGCAACAAACATTTCAGCTATCGGCAACTGTTCTGGATTACCGGCATCATCGCCTTTTTCCTGTCTTCTTTTGCCAATAACATGACCACGGCCTTATTGGTCGGGGCAGTGGTGATGGCATTCGCCGATAAAGATGCCAAAAATTTTGTTAATCTCAGTTTCATCAATATTGTCGTGGCGGCCAATGCGGGCGGGGCGTTCAGTCCCTTCGGCGACATTACCACGCTGATGGTCTGGCAGTCGGGCCGTGTGCCTTTCATCGAATTCTTCCAGCTGTTTATCCCTGCTTTACTGAATTTCGCCGTACCTGCGCTCTGCATGCAATTTTTTGTACCTAACACATTGCCACCGGTCGCTAAACAAAAAGAAAAGGTTCGGCTTAAAACGGGCGCCAAGCGAATCATGGCTTTCTTTATCCTGACGATTGTTTTCGCGATTCTCGGGGAGCAGTATTTATTTATCCCGCCTTTTATGGGCATGATGGTCGGGCTGTCATTTTTAATGATGTTGAGTTACCACTTTTCAATATCGAATGCATTTGAAGGCCATTACGACATTTTCAATTGCGTGCGCGATTCGGAGTGGGATACGTTACTGTTTTTCTTTGGCGTGGTGTTCGCGGTCGGCGGGCTCCAATTCATCGGTTACCTCGACCTGATGTCGCACACGCTGTACGTCGATATGGGGCCGACCCAGGCCAATATCATATTAGGCATTTTATCTTCGGTTATCGATAACATTCCGGTGATGTTTTCGGTGCTGAGCATGCATCCTGAAATGAATACCGCCCAATGGCAGTTGATTACCCTGACCACCGGTGTCGGCGGCTCGTTGCTATCGGTCGGCTCGGCCGCCGGCGTTGCGTTAATGGGACAAGGCAAAGGCTTTTATACGTTTGTGGGCCATCTTAAGTGGATGCCGGTTATCTTGCTGGGTTATATCATCAGTATTTATGCCCATTTGATGCTCAATGGGTAAGGGTATCTCTTTTTTAATCACAAAGCCGATTCTGTGAGTATCCAAAGCCAGCTTTGAACTCCCGAAAGCGTGTTATCGAAGTTCAAAGCTGGCTTTGAACATTAGATGAGTGGGCACCAATAGGCTGAATAGTTATATAATTTTTGACACTCTCCGGCTATGTTCCCACATGGCCGTTTTTAATTTACTGGACTGAAATGCTCTTTTTATCGAAAAAACAGGACTGGCTCGGCAACATCCGAGGCGATGTGTTGGCCGGTCTGGTCGTTGCCCTTGCGCTGATTCCCGAAGCCATTGCCTTTTCGATTATTGCCGGGGTCGATCCCAAAGTCGGGCTTTATGCCTCGTTCTGCATTGCGGTGATTACCGCGTTTGTCGGCGGCAGGCCGGGCATGATTTCGGCGGCGACCGGGGCGATGGCCTTGTTGATGGTGACGCTGGTCAAGGAGCACGGCCTGCAATATTTGCTGGCGGCCACGCTGCTGACCGGGATGCTGCAAATCATCGCCGGTTACCTGAAGCTCGGCAGCCTGATGAGCTTCGTGTCCCGCTCGGTGGTCACGGGTTTCGTCAATGCCCTGGCGATACTAATCTTCATGGCGCAGCTGCCGGAACTGACTAACGTGACTTGGCATGTGTACGCGATGACCGCGGGCGGACTGGGGATCATTTACCTGTTTCCGTATCTTCCGGTGATCGGTAAATCCCTGCCTTCGCCGCTGGTCTGCATTATCGTTTTGACTGGGATCGCCCTTTATTGGCAGCTGGACATCCGCACGGTCGGCGACATGGGCGAGTTGCCCGACACGCTGCCGGTATTTTTATGGCCCGAGGTGCCGTTGACGCTGGAAACCTTAAAAATCATTGCCCCTTATTCGATTCCGATGGCCGTCGTCGGCATGCTGGAATCGTTGATGACCGCGACCATCGTCGATGAATTAACCGACACGACCAGCGACAAAAACCGCGAGTGCAAAGGCCAGGGACTTGCCAATATCGGCGCCGGATTGCTCGGCGGCATGGCCGGTTGCGCGATGATCGGGCAATCCGTTATTAATATCAAATCCGGCGGACGCGGACGCTTGTCCACCTTAATTGCCGGAAGCTTTTTGTTGATCATGGTGGTGTTCCTGGACGAATGGATTTCCAAAATCCCGATGGCCGCCTTGGTCTCGGTGATGATCATGGTCTCGATCGGCACGTTCAGCTGGAGTTCTATCGTCAACCTCAAGCAATACCCGATCTCCACCAATATAGTGATGCTGGCGACCGTGATTGTTGTGGTCTGGACGCATAACCTGGCGTTCGGTGTTTTCGTCGGCGTGCTGCTGGCGTCGTTATTCTTCGCCAACAAAATCAGCCATTTCATGTATGTCGAGTCTGAGTTGGACCAAGCGAACAGCACCCGGACTTATCGCGTCGTCGGGCAAATCTTCTTCAATTCGTCGGGCAAGTTCATTGCGGCTTTCGATTTTAAGGAAGCCGTCGATAAAGTGGTGATCGACCTGCACCGCGCCCATTTTTGGGATATCACCTCGGTGACTGCCTTGGATAAG
Source organism: Methylobacter sp. (assembly GCF_023227905.1). Lineage (GTDB taxonomy): Bacteria > Pseudomonadota > Gammaproteobacteria > Methylococcales > Methylomonadaceae > Methylobacter_A. Next base: position 43,113 of record NZ_JALOCF010000038.1, read on the forward strand.
GCCGTGATCAAGTTCCGGCGCGAAGGCGCGGACGTAGAGGTAATCGGCATGAACGAAGCCACTGCCACCATCGTCGACCGCTTCGGCATACACGATAAACCCGAAGAAATTGAAAAAGTTATGGGAGGCCATTAATGACGACTGATACCAATAGAGTTCTGGCATGCATCGACGGTTCGATTCTCAGTGAAGCGGTCTGCGATTACGCCGCCTGGATAGCGCAACGCGTCGATGCGCCATTAAAGCTGCTGCATGTCATCGATCACCATCCCGAGACTGCCGCAACCATGGATTTGTCCGGCAACATCGGCTTGGGCAGCCAGGAGCAGTTGCTTGAAGAACTGACTGCCGTCGAACAGCAGCGCAGCAAGTTGCGATTACAGCAAGGCAAGCTGTTGCTGCAAGCCGCCAAAGACCGGGTTATCCAGGCCGGCATCGCCAACCCCGACAGCAACCAGCGCCACGGCAGCCTGGTTGAATCGCTGATCGAGCTTGAAGAGAGCATCCGCGTGCTGGTCATCGGTATTCGGGGCAAAGTACATGAAAACCAGCCGGACAAAATAGGCGCAAAACTTGAGTCCATCATCCGCTCATTGCATAAACCTATCCTGGTGGTTAATGAAGCCTTCAAAGCGCCGCAGCGCATCATGATTGCTTACGACGGCAGTAAAGCGGCGGACAAAGCTATCGACATGGTCGCTACCAGCCCGCTGTATAAAGGCCTGACCTGCCATCTGGTTTATGTCAGCAAAGACGCGACAGCGACCGAACAATTACTTCAGCCGGTTGCCGACAAACTGACAAACGCCGGCGGCATTGAAGTAATTAGCAAAATATTACTGGGCAAACCCGATCAACTGCTTTGTGAATATCAGGACAAACACGCTATCGATATGATCGTGATGGGTGCCTTCAGTCACACCCGCCTTCATGACCTGTTGCTCGGCAGCTTTACCGCCAAGATGCTGACGACCACCAAAAAGCCGCTGCTGTTGCTGCGCTGAGTCGAGCGACGCAGGGAGCGGTTGCCGACAACTGCATGCGTTGCGTCACTGCTATTAAAGTTAAGCCCAAATGGAGTACAAGGCTGGCCTTGTACTAACCGCACCACAGTGCAAGGCCAGCCTTGCACTCCAACCGCTGGAAATGCACAACCGTTAGCTTGATAGTCATAACTTGGCGAGACTGTGAAAGTATTCGTTTTAGAACAAAAGCAAAAGCATTCACCACGAAGGCACGAAGGACACGAAGAAATAAAACTTCGTGTCCTTCGTGCCTTCGTGGTGAATAGGTTTTTAAACTGATTTTGATAATACTTTCACAGTCTCTGGCGCGTGGGACTAAACAAATCCGGGGCGGACCAATCAGCTCATATTTCCGTTAACCAATAAAATTGATAAGCCTGCAAAACGATCCGACGATCGTACTGGGTGGGACTTCTGCCGCTGTATAAATCGACGAACTGGCCGTAAAGATTAATGCCCCGGCCACTGATGACATCCAGGTCAAGATACTGGGGGTTGGCGTCGAAATTGGCAACCACCAGGACTCTTTCCGACGGCCGCAAATGATTGAAGCGGATAAAACAGAGCAAATGCTCATTATCGACGTCAAGTAATTCGCGGTTGTTGAAATCGGCGAACGCAGTCGTTTCCTTGCGGATAGCGATCATTTTTTTCAACGCGCTGAACAGACTGTATTCCACCGTGCCTTGTTTTTTTCGCAATTCGGCCCTTTCCCAATTGATCTTGGGCCGGTGAATCCAGCGATTGTCGCCGCTTTTACTGGGGTCGTCGCGATAACTGTAGTCGTTGACGACGCCCAGCGCATCGCCGTTGTAAAGCAGCGGAATGCCGCCGAAAGACAAAATCACGCTATGCAGTAACAGGATTTTATTGACCGCGGCTAATATCAGGGCCGAATCGCCGCTTTCCGCAGCTGCTTCCAGTCCCGCCAAGGACGCCAGCGAACCGCAAATACGCGCGTCTCCGGTTACGTCGTTGCACATGAACGCCATCCCCCTGGCCGGAGATTCTTTAAATTGACCGCTGAAATAATCGACCAGAAATTTTCGGTGCGCGAAAGGCTCATAGCCGGCCGCCCGGACATCGTTGTCATCGAAACCGAAGCCGATATCGTCATGGCAGCGCACATAATTTAGCCAGGTTGCCCGTTCCAGTTTGGCGGGCAGGTTTTGCAGTCCTTGATAAAGCAGTTTGGCATTTTTGGTGGCAATGCCGTCCCACAGCAAGGCCATTAACGTGGCGTTGTAGGCGATTTCGCATTCCTTAGCGATAATGGCGTCTTCGCCGAAATACTTGATGACCTCAACCGGCGCGACGATCGCTTCGGCAATAAACAACACGCCGGGAGCGCTTACCTGGCAGCAGTCCTTCATCAATTGGAGAATCAGATGCGCATTGCGCTCGTTCTGGCAGGAGCTGCCGATTTTTTTCCACAGGAAGGCGACAGCGTCGAGACGCAGCACATCGACGCCCTGATTGGCCCAAAACAGGATAATGTCGAGCATTTCAATGAACACCTCGGGATTGCTGTAATTCAAATCCCACTGGTAATCGTGGAAGACGGTCATCACCCATTTTTGCATGTCGGCATTCCAGGTGAAATTGCCCGGCGCGCTTTCGGGAAA
>NZ_JALOCF010000095.1 GCF_023227905.1 Methylobacter sp.
ATGCTCGAGCTGATCAAGGAAAGCAAAAAGAAGCCATCCAAGAAAGCATTGGAAATCTGGTGGAATCAAATTGAAAAATGGCGGGCGGTTAAATGCCTGGAATATGACCGGGAAAGTCGGCTGATTAAGCCGCAATATGTGATCGAGCAACTGTATGAAGTAACCAAAGGCGATGCCTATATCACCTCGGATGTAGGTCAACATCAGATGTATGCAGCCCAATACTACCCTTTCGACAAACCGCGCCGGTGGATTAACTCCGGCGGCCTGGGCACGATGGGGTTTGGTTTGCCCGCAGCGATTGGCGTTAAATTGGCCTTCCCTGATGCGGATGTTGCCTGCGTTACCGGCGAAGCCAGTATCCAGATGTGCATTCAGGAACTGTCGACCGCTCTGCAATACAACACGCCTATAAAAATCATTAACTTGAACAACCGTTATATGGGCATGGTTCGCCAGTGGCAGGAATTTTCCTACGAAAGTCGTTATTCCCATTCGTATATGGATACTATTCCGGAATTTGTAAAACTGGCTGAAGCTTATGGGCATGTCGGCATGCGTATCGACAAACCCGAGGAAGTCAGACCGGCCCTGGAAGAAGCCTTTGCCATGAAAGACCGCACGGTATTTTTGGATATTATGACCGACAGAACTGAAAATGTTTACCCGATGATTGAATCCGGAAAAGGCCATCATGATATGACCTTAAGAGTAGCGCCAAGCACACCGACAGACAGGGAGCTGGCATAATGAGACATATTATTTCTATCCTGATTGAAAATGAATCAGGTGCATTATCGCGAGTAGCAGGCTTGTTTTCTGCGCGCGGCTACAACATTGAGTCACTGACCGTAGCGCCTACAGAAGACCCCAGCCTGTCGCGAATGACCCTGGTCACCCGCGGCAGCGACGACATCATCGAACAAATCACTAAACAACTGAATAAGCTGATTGATGTGGTTAAACTGATCGATTTAGCCGAATCCGTTCACATTGAACGGGAACTGATGATGGTCAAGATCAAAACCACCGATCATACGCGTGATGAAATCAGAAGTATGGCGGCTATATTCCGCGGCAAAATTATTGATGTTACGCCAACAACATACGTTGTTGAAATGACTGGACCTTCCAGTAAACTGGACGCTTTTATCGCCGCTATCGACATGGACACCATTATTGAAGTCGTTCGCTCAGGGCCGACCGGGATTTCAAGAGGCGAAAAGGGACTGCATTTATAGGATAGGCTGAGGAACGAAGCCCATCGTTCGCGATTGATGCGCTTCGTTTCTCAGCACATCCTACGGTTCCACGATTTGACAACCAACACTTTAAACACAAAAACAGGAAAAACCATGCAAGTTTATTACGACAAAGACGCTGATCTTTCAATCATCAAAGCTAAAAAAGTAGCCATCATCGGTTACGGTTCACAAGGTCATGCACACGCTAACAACTTAAAAGACTCTGGCGTTGAGGTTGTCGTTGGTTTGCGTGCCGGTTCGCCTTCTGTTGCCAAAGCACAGGCGTCCGGCTTGACCGTTAAAGACGTACCAGAAGCTGTTGCAGGTGCGGATTTAGTCATGATCCTGACCCCTGATGAGTTCCAATCTCAACTTTATAAAGCCGAGATTGAACCTAACATCAAAAAAGGCGCGGTGTTGGCATTCGCCCACGGCTTTGCAATTTTGTACAACCAAATTGTGCCGCGCACCGATTTAGACGTAATCATGATTGCACCCAAAGCACCGGGCCACACAGTTCGTTCCGAATTTGTACGCGGCGGCGGCATCCCTGATTTGATCGCCATACACCAGGATTCTTCAGGCAAGGCCAAAGACATTTGTCTGTCTTACGCGTCGGCTATCGGCGGTGGTCGTTCAGGCATCATTGAAACAACTTTCCGCGACGAAACAGAAACTGACTTGTTCGGTGAACAAGCCGTATTATGCGGTGGTGCGGTTGAACTGGTTAAAGCGGGCTTCGAAACACTGGTTGAAGCCGGTTATGCACCGGAAATGGCTTACTTTGAATGTCTGCACGAGTTAAAACTGATTGTTGACCTGATGTACGAAGGCGGCATTGCCAACATGAACTACTCCATATCTAACAATGCCGAGTACGGCGAATACGTTACAGGCCCACGCGTCATCAACGAAGAAAGCCGCTGGGCAATGCGTGAAGCGTTGAAAAACATCAGAAACGGCGAGTACGCCAAGCAATTCATCATGGAAGGCATGACTAACTACCCTGAAATGACTGCCAAGCGTCGCTTGAATGCAGAACATCCTATTGAAGTTGTTGGCGAAAAACTTCGCAGCATGATGCCTTGGATCAAAGCCAACCAGATTGTTGATAAAACTAAAAACTAAAACTTAAATCAGGAAACAATAGCTCGATTCAACAATCGATAACTGTTTCCTGGTTTATCAGTTAAAAAAGCCCATCTTATGATGGGCTTTTTTGTTTTCAGCGATAGCACATCCTGAGCTGGAGGTACAAAGTCAATGGACAAAGCTTCGTGATACTATAGCCACAACTGCACCCAAGTTATCAGAACAGGAAGCGCTAATTTAATCCTTCGACAGGCTCAGGATGAACGGTAAGATTTTGATTTCGTTCGTGGTGAGCTTGTCGAACCATGAACGAAATCATTTTATTCAGCGCTTCCCTAACAACAAAATAATTCAAATTTCTCAAGCAAAAACGCATGATCGAAGACATCAAGAAAACACTCTGGGCCACCGCCGACAAGCTGCGCGCCAACATGGACGCCGCCGAATACAAGCACATCGTGCTTGGCCTGATCTTCGTCAAATACATCTCCGACACCTTCCAGACCCGCCGCGCAGAACTCACGCGCAAGTTTGCAGATAGCCAGGACGACTACTATCTGGATGATGCCGACCAAGAACTGATCAATGAAGAACTTGAAGACCGCGACTACTACAAGGAAGTCAACGTGTTCTGGGTGCCTGAAGCCGCCCGTTGGGAAAGCCTGCGCGCCCAGGCCAAGCAAGCCGACATCGGCAAACGCATCGACGATGCGCTATCGCTGATTGAAAGCGAAAACCCCAAGCTCAAAGGTATCCTCGACAAGCGCTATGCCCGCGTGCAACTACCCGACGGCAAGCTCGGCGAATTGGTCGATCTGGTCTCGCAAATCGGCTTTGGCGAATCGACTGATACCGCCAAAAACCACGCCCGCGATCTGCTCGGCCAGGTGCATGAATACTTCCTTGGCCAGTTCGCCAGCGCCGAAGGCAAGCGCGGCGGGCAGTTCTACACCCCAGCCTCCATCGTTAAAACCCTGGTCGCCGTACTCGCCCCACATCACGGTCAGGTCTATGACCCCTGCTGCGGCTCCGGCGGCATGTTTGTGCAATCGGAAAAATTTATCGAAGCCCACGGCGGCAAGTTGGGCGATGTATCGATTTACGGCCAGGAAGCGAATCCGACCACATGGCGATTGGCCGCGATGAACCTTGCCATTCGCGGTATCGACTTCAATCTGGGCAAAGAACCCGCCGACACCTTCGTGCGCGACCAGCACCCCGACCTGCGCGCCGATTTTGTGCTCGCCAACCCACCGTTCAATATCTCCGACTGGTGGCACGGCAGCCTGGAAGGCGATCCGCGCTGGGTCTACGGTACGCCGCCTCTAGGCAACGCCAACTATGCGTGGCTGCAACACATGCTGTACCACCTCAAGTCCACAGGCCGCGCCGGTATCGTGCTTGCCAACGGCTCGATGTCGTCCAGCCAGAACAGCGAAGGCGACATCCGCCGCGCGATGGTCGAGGCCGACAAGGTCGAAGTCATGATCGCCCTGCCCGGCCAGCTGTTCTTCAACACCCAGATTCCCGCCTGCCTGTGGTTTTTGGTCAAGGAAAAGCGCACCCGCCAAGGCGAAGTCCTGTTCATCGACGCCCGCAAACTCGGCAGCATGATCAGCCGCGTGCAATGCGAATTCACCGATGAAGTCATCGATAGAATCGCCAATACCGTTGCCGCATGGCGTGGCGATTCAAATACCGTTCGCCCTGAGCCTGTCGAAGGGCAGATATACCAGGACATCCCCGGCTACTGCCGCAGCGTCACCCTGGCAGAAATCGCCGAACATGGCCACGTCCTGACGCCTGGTCGCTATGTCGGCGCAGAAGCCGTTGAAGATGATGACGAAAGCTTTGCCGAGAAAATGCAAAAGCTGACCGAGACCCTAGGTGAACAAATGGCGAAAGGCGCGGAACTGGATCAACTGATACGCCAGAAGTTGGGAGGCTTGGGCTATGAGTTTTGACAGACACCCCGTAGGTCGGGTTAGCAGCCTTATCGCGTAACCCGACAACCAATCTCACATATGCAATACAGACGCGCATTCACCCCCGGCGGCTCCTTCTTCTTCACTCTAGTGACGCAAGGAAGAAAACCCATTTTCTCCAACCCCGAAGCAGTCGAAGTCCTGCGCAACGCCTTTCGTAACGTCCGCAAATCGCGTCCATTTGAAATCGATGCAATGGTGGTTATGCCTGATCACGTGCATTGCATTTGGACATTACCGCCCGGCGATGCGGATTTCGCCACCCGTTGGCGATTAATCAAAACCTGGTTTACCAAGCATTGCGACCCGGAGTTACACGGCAGGCGTAACGCATCCCGCCAAGCGCGAGGCGAGCAAGCCATTTGGCAACACCGTTATTGGGAGCATTTGCTTCGTGACGAAATCGATTTCGAACGTCACGTCGATTACATACATTACAACCCGGTCAAACATGGATTAGCATCATCGCCCATAGAATGGCCGTATTCCAGTTTCCAGCGTTATGTCGAAGCCGGTATTTTTCCGCCCGATTGGGGCAAAAACGCCATTGATTTTGCAGGCATAGGTCATGAATAAACCACACAACAAATCACAAACCGTAGGTCGGGTTAGCGATAGCGTAACCCGACAAGCCCCCGATGCACCAAAGACCGAAAATGTCGGGTTACGCTGCGCTAACCCGACCTACAGGGCTGGGGTATGAGTTTTAATTGGCAGACAAAAACGTTGAATGACGTATGTCTTAAAATTACCGATGGTGCTCATAACAGCCCAAAATCAGTAGCGGTTGGAAAGCCAATGGCATCTGTAAAGGATTTAACACGATTTGGCGTCGATCTTTCACTGGCTCGTTTAATCGCGAATGAAGATTTCGAGACCTTAGTCAAACAAGGATGCAAACCTGAAATTGGTGACGTACTAATAGCAAAAGACGGGAATAGTGCGCTTGACACTGTTTGCACAGTCAAGAAATCGCTTGAGGCTGTCGTATTATCTTCGGTCGCAATTTTGCGCCCAGACCCATTACAACTTAACTCTGACTTTCTTAAATATTATTTTTCGTCGATAGATGTGATCGACTACTTGAAGAGTAATTTTATTTCAGGTGCGGCGATTCCAAGAGTAGTGCTACGTGATTTCAAGAAAGCTGAAATAGCAATGCCCCCGTTAGAAATACAGGACGAGATTGCATCAACTCTGAATTCTTTTGACGACCGCATCGCACTGCTACGCGAAACCAACACCACCCTCGAAGCCATCGCCCAGGCCCTGTTCAAATCCTGGTTCGTGGACTTCGACCCCGTGCGCGCCAAACAGCAAGGCCGCGAGCCGGAGGGCATGGATGCCGAAACCGCCGCGCTCTTCCCCGACAGCTTCGAAGAATCAGAACTGGGCTTGGTACCGAGTGGATGGCAATTAGTTCCATTTGGTGAATTGCTTTGCCACACTATTGGTGGCGACTGGGGTGGTGAAGTAGCAGATGAGAAAAACGACACGCGGGTTGCAATTATTCGCGGAACAGATATTCCAAACTTGCACAGCGGAACAAATAATCGAGTACCTGTTCGTTACACATCCCTGAAAAAACTGACATCTCGCAAGTTACAGGATGGCGACATTGTTTTAGAAGTCTCTGGCGGAAGTAAAGATCAACCAACAGGACGTGCATTGTATTTAACTGATGGGCTTCTAGGACAATTCGATTGTCCAGTAGAGCCAGCGAGCTTTTGCCGTTTGCTTCGTCCGAATACTAAGGATATTGGTGTGCTTCTGGCGCAACACCTCACGTATATCTATGCTCAAGGCAAAACGTGGGAGTATCAAAATCAAAGTACAGGAATTAGTAATTTTCAGACGGTTCATTTTTTAGAGACAGAACTTGTAGTGCTACCTCCAGATAATGTGCTTAGAGCTTTTGCCAGCTTGGTAAAACCAATGGTTGACCGTACACATCTGACGCAAATCAAACAATTGGCAGAACTCCGCGACACCTTGCTCCCCCGCCTGATCTCAGGCCAGCTCCGTTTGCCCGAAGCCGAGGCCATGGTGGAGGATTCCTGAGATGCCGACACGGTATTTGGTCAGTAGCTTGCTGATTAATTTCACATTTGGGCAGCGGGCTGCTGCCCAATCTATACATGTCACAGTCGACCTGTATAAAAATGCCGATTTTCTATATATGCAACCGTGATGGAGACGTTCCCCATGACTTCGATGGACCAATTAAATCGCTGGCTAGCTGGTGCTCGTGAAAACGAACACCTGGAATTCAAAGAAGCTAAGCAGCAATACGACACGACCAAACTGTTCCGCTATTGCGTGGCCTTGGCTAATGAGGGTGGCGGTCATCTGGTGCTGGGCGTTAGCGACAAGCCGCCGCGCCGGGTTGTCGGCACACAGGCGTTTCAAAATAGCGGCGAGATCAAGGCGCGGATTCTGAATGCGCTGCGGTTTCGGGTTGAGATTACCGAATTGATCCATCCTGATGGTAGGGTGTTGGTGTTTGAAATTCCGCCGCGCCCGGTCGGAACGCCGTTGCATCATGACGGCGCTTATCTTATGCGAGCCGGTGAAGAACTGGTGCCGATGAGTTCGGAT
>NZ_JALOCF010000042.1 GCF_023227905.1 Methylobacter sp.
AGAATTTTACGGGACTCGTTTTTACACGTTTCCTGTTGAAGCAAAATCATAAAATTTTATGATTTCTTGCAAAATTGGGCTTGTGGTTTAAGAGAGTATCTACTCCGTTGAGGGTTGTCCATGAGCGATTATCGGCGTTTGTATTTTCCCGGCGGAACGTATTTCTTTACATTGGTAACTTATCGCCGCCAACCGATATTCGCCGACGCCGAACGGGTGGAGCAACTCCGTCGATCTTTTCGAGAGGTCAAAGCGAAACGTCCTTTCGACCTGCTGGCGGCGGTGGTTTTGCCTGATCATTTGCATTGCCTGTGGCGCTTACCGGAAGGCGATGCCGATTTTTCCACCCGTTGGCAAATGGTGAAGGCCGACTTTTCAAGACATGTTCCCGCTCAAGCCCGAAAAGGCGGCGCAAAAGCCGTTTGGCAGCCGCGTTTCTATGATCACTGCATCCGAGACGAAAACGACTTTCACAAACATTTGGATTACATCCATTACAACCCGGTCAAACATGGCTTGGCGTCCACGCCTGACGAATGGCCGCATAGCTCTTTTGAGCGTTTTGTCGCACTTGGTTGGTATCCAAACAATTGGGGTGAAGTTGCGCCTGCCAATATTGAAGACATAGAGTGCGAATAGCCGGAAACGCCGATTCTCGCTGGTGCTCGAACCGGCTTATTCCGGCCTACGTTAATTAACGCTGTAAGGCGGATTCGCGAAGCAATCCGCCATGATCGGGATAATCTTATTTGATTCCTGCTCGAACTTTTACAAGCGGGAACTTTGTATGATCGATTGTATTGGATATTGTGCTTTGGTTGGCGGTTTGCTACGCGAAACCGCCCTACTCCTACTCTGATGTTTCCGCCTCAACTTAAAGCCTTACGCTTGAGCCCAACAAAGCAATTTGATACTGTGACGCCACCGCTAACATAACTTATGGAATTTCATCATGATAGGCACCATTACCGCATTACTGATTTCTTGCTGGTTTTACAAAAGCGCCGAAGCGACCGGAAAAAATCCGCTCTCCTCAGCTATAGTGGGCTTTCTGTCCTATCTGATCCCCGGCGTTGTTTGGACTTTTGCCGTAACCCCAGGGCTACGCGATGCGGTTGAACATAATCCCGGCACATTGTCCGGCTTGTTCGTCAATTACGCCTATATCCTGGTCGGCATTGCCTGCGCTGTCGGCGTCAAATTCATGCATTTCAAGCAGGCTGAATCGTAAGAGCTGTAAGGCGTGGGCGTTGCCAATTAGACCTTCCAAGTTTTACGACTGCCATGGATGGCGGAAGTGTCGCAATCGGTAGGGAACCGATGCGACCGACTGCCATGGATGGCGGAAGTACGGGAGCCGCCGGGAGCGGCTCCCGTAAAAACCTGGAAGGTCTGCCTATCGGCATGCGTCTTGCCTAACGCCAGGCAAGGGACTGTCGGAATGACAACATCCCGCAGATACTTATGTATAACAATAAACTACAGTTTTTGCCTCAACAAACGCCTTTGTTTCGGCAACACGCCAAAATAATACACCGCAAGAAACACCACACCGATGCCGAAAAAGACTTTGGCAAACGGCCTGAAACTGTCGTCGAAAAAGAATTCCCCTATCATCCAAACCGCATTGCCGCATATCCAGCTGCTGACAGCCAGATTGTGAAACAGGTTGGCGGTGTTTTGCCGCCCCAGCCAGGTAATGTGAAAAGCCGCCGCAACTGTCGGCATAATCATAAACAGGCCTTCCAGCCTCCATTCCATTAACCAACAGGTATCTTTCAACAGCCATAACACAATATGAAAATTTTCATATCCGCGAAGTTTTGTCTCACTCATCCGGTAAACCTTATTCAGCCCAATTCTTTGCTCTTGTCACGGCTTTAAGCCAATGTTGTTTTAATAATTTAACTTCCTGCGACGGCATTGCTCCATGAAATGACCGGTCTATCCGCCATTTGTCATTAAGCTCGTCGATAGTCCATAACCCGATGGCAATGCCGGCCAGATAAGCCGCGCCCAATGCCGTGGTTTCAAGGTTGGTCGGACGGACAACTTCAACAGCCGATATATCGGCCTGGAATTGCGCCAACATATTATTGACTGCCGCGCCGCCATCGATTCTTAGTTGGGTAATCGGACTACCGCTTTCGGCTGAAAACATCTGCAATATATCATCGACCTGAAAGCAAATGCTCTCCAGGGCAGCCCGGGTAAAATGCGCAGAAGTTGTGCCGCGCGTGATGCCGAAAATCGCTCCGCGCGCCTGCGGATCCCAGTGCGGCGCACCAAGACCGGTCAGTGCCGGTACGAAATAAATCCCGCCATTATCGGCTACGCTTCCGGCAAGCTGTTCGCTGTCCGATGCCTGCTCGAACAACTGCAAACCGTCGCGCAGCCATTGGATGACCGCCCCTCCGACAAACACGCCGCCTTCAAGCGCATAATGGATTTGATCGCCAATTTGCCAGGCAACCGTGGTCAACAAACCGTTAGTCGAAGCAACCCTTTGCGAGCCGGTATTCATCATTAGAAACGATCCGGTGCCATAGGTGCATTTAGCCATGCCCGCATTGATGCACAGCTGGCCGAATAACCCCGCATGCTGATCACCGGCAATGGCGGCAATCGGGATTCCCGCCCCTATTACCTGATTACGCGTTTGCCCATAAATCTCGCTGGAGGATTTGACGATCGGCAGCAACGATGCGGGTATGTTGAATAACGCCAGCAAGTCGTCATCCCATTGCATCGTATCGATGTTAAACAGCAAGGTTCGGGCGGCATTAGTGACATCGGTAATATGCAACTCGCCATCGGTCAGCTTCCAGACCAGCCATGAATCTATCGTTCCGAAGGCCAATTCCCCGCGCTCGGCTTGTTCGCGCGCGCCCTCGACATGATCCAGCAGCCAGCTGATCTTCGTCGCCGAAAAGTAAGCATCAAGCAACAGCCCGGTTTTGGCCCTAACCATCGCTTCAGCTCCGGCTTGTTTCAGCCGGATACAATCATCAGCCGTACGTCTGTCCTGCCAGCCGATGGCGTTGTAAATCGGTTTGCCGGTGCTGCGCTCCCAGATGACCGTTGTTTCCCGCTGGTTGGTGATGCCGATTGCCGCGATATGTTCCGGCTTAAGCTTTGCATTCTGTATCACCTGTTTAAAAACGCAGGATTGCGATGCCCATATTTCTTCGGCATCATGCTCTACCCAACCGGGGTACGGGAAATGCTGCGTAAACGTCTGCTGCGCCATCGCAACCGGGTTAGCCTGCTGATCATAAACAACACAACGGGAACTGCTGGTGCCTTGATCTATCGCCAAAATATAACGCATCGCTTTCACCTTTAGTTATCTTACTCGAGCCATACCCTGTAAGTTTTTTCAACATCTTCAAAAACAAACAGTTGCTGGGGAATAATGCCGTTGGCGCGGATCGATTCGCCCAACTGCTTGAGGTCGATTGTCCCTGAATCCATGATGCGTGCCAAGACATCTTCAGGAATCAGGCGCTCCAAATCCAGCACCGCTTCGGCGGGCATTTTAATCGAAACACGCTGCTCGCCATTTTCAGTGACGCGTACGCAAAGGCCGCTGGCCTGTTGATCAAAGCTCAGCGCCTTAGCCGCCGGCTCATGTTCAATTGCGGGCAAATCATAGACTATGGCCTGCTGAATAAGTTCAGAGCCGACGGCCTGTTGCAGCACCGTCCACCATGGCAGCTTGACGTCCAGCTCTTGCAGTTGCTGGATTAGCCCCTGAAAAGCCCGCATCAGTAAAAACAGGTCGGAAGGTCCGGCCGATCTAAACCACCAGCGATAATCGCCGAGCAAATCGTTCACTTCCCGGCCTAGTTGCCACTGTTCGGGATTAAACGCGTGATTTATTAAAAAAGGCCGGAATAAACTCTGGCATAAGGCGGGCAACGAACCGCTGATATAACTCAGTTTTTTGCTGTCAAAGCCCAGCGCCGCAAAACAGTCCAGCGGTTTGGTCGGGTTCCGTTCACGGCAGCCGATGATCAGCTTGAGTAGCGCCAGTCGGCGTTGTTCAGTAACGGTGATTGTGCAGCCGTAATCGAGCAATGCGATTAACGGCTGGCCGTTTTCGTCATGGCTGTAAAACACATTACCCGGATGCGGGTCGCCATGCACTTCGCCCGCAACAAACAGGCTCTTAAACAGCGTCATCATCAGCGTTTGACCGATAGCTCGACGCTCCTGTTCAGGCCAACTACCGACTTTGTCGATCAACACGCCCTCTGCCCTGCTCTGCACTAACACGCGTTCGCTGCATAGATCGCTATACACCGTTGGAACTTCCAAACCGGGAACTTGAACAGTACGGCCGAAATAGTCCTGCCTTTGGGCTTCCGAGCGGTAATCAAGCTCTCGCTGCATGTTATCGCGCAAGCTTTTTTTATAGCCATCAAGGTCAAAGCCCCAGCGATTGACCGCCCCTACACCGGGCATCAGGCCGACCAGCCACAGTTCGGCGTCGATCGCATCGCTAATGTCCGGATAGCGAATCTTTACCGCCACCGGGTCACCGTTTTTAAGTATCGCAAGATGCACTTGTCCTAGCGATGCCGCAGCAATGGCGGGTTCTATGGAACGAAAGACGTTCTTAACTTTTTGCCCGAGTTCCTTTTCAAGTAATGGAACCATGACTTTTAACGGCAAAGGCTCTATGCCTTCAACGAGTTCCTGAAACGGCGTCGTGCCGTCGGTGCCTGCAAACAACTGGCCGACTTTCATAGTGATGCCGCGCGCATCGGCAAACAGCCCGGCCAGCGCCCGTTTGGCGAGCAGACGTTCGGTCTCGTCCTGGGTGCGTTGCAGTTTATTGGCGGCCAGCCCGATGCGGAAAAATTGCAGGGCGCGTTTTGCTGTTTTGAAGATACTCACGTTATTGAGTTACTCCGCAAGCTCTCCGGCAACATAGCCCTCATCAACTGCTGTCAAAACGCAGTTAATCGTCCGATTCTCCACCGATACATCGTCGTTGATCACGCAGCCGACCCGCAGATAATTCGGCGTGTATCCGAACACCCGCTGCTTGCCTTTATCCAAGGTTTCGCTGTAGCCTTCCCATAACACCGGAAATTCATTGCCGACATTACTTGCAGAGAACGCCTGCTTCATTTCTTCAGCCAGCTCATGCAACAGCCTGCTGCGCTGTTTTTTGACCTCGTTGTTTACCTGGTTCGGCAAGCCAGCGGCTTTGGTGCCCTCACGTTTCGAGTAAGTGAAGATATGAATATGACCGAAACCGATCTGCTTAATGAAGTTAAAGCTATCCTGCCATTCCTCTTCGGTTTCTCCGGGGAAGCCGACGATAATATCGGTGGTGATATTAAAGTGCGGGATTTGCGCGCGCAACTGGCTGACGATGGCTGAAAACTCTTCGGTCTTGCAACGCCTTGCCATACGGCGCAGCACGGTATCCGATCCGCTTTGCAACGGCAGATGTAAATGCGGCATCAGGCGCGGATTGTGGAACAGCTCTAAAAAATCGCCGGGCAGTTCCCAAGGTTCCAACGAGCCTAATCTAAGACGCGGGATAGTGGTTTCCGCCAGAATGGCTTTGATCAAGTCGGACAGATTGTTGCCCAAATCGCTGCCGTAGCCGCCCAAATGCACGCCAGTCAGGATGACTTCGGTGATGCCTTGCTGGTGCAGCGCATTGATTTCGTCGATGACCGCCTGCACGGGGCGGCTGCTTTCTTCGCCGCGCGCCACGGTGACGATGCAGAAGGTGCAGCGGTAACGGCAACCGTCCTGCACCTTAACGAAGGCACGCTGCCTGCCGCGGGTAAACAGCGATATTTCTCCCGGCTCGGTGGACAGGACCGGCATGCTGTCCATGTTCAGCTCGGTCAGGGTTTTTTCGACCAGTTGATCCTTGTCTTTGTTGCTGACTATCAAGTCGACGCCCAGCAATGAGGCGGCCTCATCTTCGTTTAAGGTTGCATAGCAGCCGCTGACGACCAGTTTGGCTTGCGGATTATCGCGATGGATGCGCCGTATCAGCTGGCGCGATTTTCTGGCGGCATCCTGGGTCACCGCGCAGGAATTAATCACGATAAGCTGGGCGGCTTCGGCTTGCTTGGTGATTTGATGGCCGGACTTTTGAAAAGCCTGAGCCCAAGTTTCCAGCTCCGCCTCGTTAAGACGGCAGCCGAGTGTTTTAAGATGAACTTTCATTGAGCAATAATGATAAAAATTAGAATACGGACAATGCGGGTAAGACCGAGCTTTTTCATAAAATTTTATAGGCACAAGGCAAAGGATGATTTTTTCGCCTTTCGCCTTTAGCCAAAAAACCAATAAGCAATAAATATAGAGGCAACAACGCCCGCAAAGTCGGCTATTATCCCACACGCGGCGGCATGACGAATATGTTTGATGCCGACCGATCCGAAGTAAATCGCCAGCACGTAAAAGGTAGTTTCGGTGCTGCCTTGCACGATTGACGACAGGCGTCCGGCAAACGAATCCGCGCCCAGGGTCTTCATGGTGTCGATCATCATCGCCCTGGCCCCGCTGCCGCTGAACGGCTTGATCAATGCGGTGGGCAGCGCATCGACAAAGCGGTCGTCGAGCATAAAGTAATGCACCGCGGCTCTCGCCAAGTCGGCCAGCAAATCCAGCGCGCCGCTGGCCCTGAACACGCCGATCGCAACCAGCATCGCGACCAAATAAGGGATGATGGTAATCGCTGTCTGAAAGCCTTCCTTGGCACCTTCAATAAAAGCTTCGTAAGCGTTAATCCCTTTATTGATAGCCCCGAGAATAAAGGTGATAACCAGTGAGAACAGGATGAAATTGCTGATAAGCGCCGATTGTTCGAGCATCTGCTGTTGCGGCAGGCTTGAAAAATACGCCAGTATGCCGCCGACAACCAGCGTAAAACTGCCGAGATAGGCCACGATCACTTTATCCAGCAGATTGATTTTTTGTACGAAGGCAACCGCAAGCAAACCCGCCAACGTGGACATGTACGTGGCAATCAGGATCGGGATGAATACGTCGGTCGGATTGGCCGCTCCCAGCTGGGCTCGGTAAGTAAAAATCGTCACCGGAAACAACGTGACGCTTGAGGTGTTGATCACCAGAAACAGGATTTGCGCGTTGCTGGCGGTTTCGGGATTCGGGTTGAGTGATTGCAGTTCCTGCATTGCTTTGATGCCCAACGGCGTTGCGGCATTATCCAGACCCAGCGCATTGGCGGAAATATTCATTACGATAGCGCCTAAAGCCGGATGGCCTTTGGGCACATCCGGCATTAACCGGCTGAATAACGGCGTCAGGCTTTTAGTTAATAGCAGGATGAAGCCGCTCTTTTCGCCGATGCGCATAATGCCCAGCCATAAGGCGAGCACGCCGGTCAGTCCCAGGGATATTTCAAAAGCCGATTTCGATAACGCAAACATGGCTTCCATGATTTGTGCAAACACCTGCTGGTCGCCCAGGAAAACCAGTTTGAACAGCGCGGTGCAAAAAGCGGCGAGAAAAAAGCTTATCCAGATGATGTTTAGCACGATAGGAATAGTTAGGTATTAAGGACAATAAAAGGATTTTTACCACTACAGCCAAGAACGCGAAGTTTTCACTATTGAAACTCGCGATCTATACATGCCCTTCCAGAACACACAGCAATCCGCGCAGCACCAAATCGGGATCAACAGTGGATATGGCATTAAGCTGCCCGGCGATAAGTTCCGCATCGCCGCCGGTTAAAATCAGCCGTATGCCGGAGGGGTGTTTCGCCAGCACATGCTCGATCAAACCAATGGCGGCCATTAAGGTACCGCTGTAGATTGCAGCCTCGGTAGAATCGGCCAGTCCGAATACATGGCTTGCATCACTGACAGACAGCGCCGCCGTTCCTTGGCCCAGGGATTCTTTCATCAGCATCAAGCCGGGGCTGATCAGACCGCCTTGATGCCTGCCGTGGCCGTCGAGTAAATCCACGGTAATGGCCGTTCCGCAATCGACTATGCAAGCCGAGACTTGATATTGCTGCCAAACGGCAACCAGCGACAGCCAGCGGTCGACGCCCAGTTTTTCCGGCTGTTGGTAAGCGTTAACCACACCAAACGCCTGGGCCTGCGATTTAACCAGGATAATATCCACATCAAGCCAAAGTTCATGCGCTACCGTTTGGACCAGTTCGAGCAGCCGGTTTGCACTCACGCAGGAAACGGCAATCCGCTTGGGACGATAAAGGCCTTTCCAGAGCTGAAAAAGTTCTTCTCGATTAATCCGGTTATTGGCCAAAGGTGACCCGGTCATGATTTGACCGGCGGTCGCCGCCGCCCACTTTAGCCGGGTATTACCCATATCGATCAGCAAATTCATTGCGGCACTGAACTATTAAAGCTAACCTCGCCGGAGGCAAAGGTCTGCACATTGCCATCCGAGCGTTTAATCAACAGCATGCCGTTATCGTCGATTCCTTGCACAATGCCTTCAAATTGTTGCTGCCCGATAAACAAAGTTGCAGTCTTGCCGGATAGACAGTCATACGAGCGCCATTCATCGAGATAGGCTTGAATGCCGGCACTTTCATACTCGGCAATGACCGGCAGCAGATGGTTTAACAGGATACCGGCCAATTGGTTCCTGGACAGTTGGCTCTGCCCGGTTATTTTGCTTAAGTCGGTCCAGGCTTGAGTAATGCCTTCGGCTTGGGTTTCCGGCAAAAACAAATTCAATCCCAGTCCGATCACCGCACTGCACGGACCGTCCGTTTCGCCCGAGACTTCCACCAGAATGCCGCCCAGTTTTTTGCCCTGGCTGTAAATGTCGTTAGGCCATTTAAGGCCGATGTCACTAATTTGATGCTGTTTTAAAGCCCTGATGACCGCGACGCCGATAGCCAGGCTCAAGCCTGAAATGGCGGCAGGGCCTTGCTGAAAACGCCAGAGTATCGACAGGTAAATATTGCTCCCGTAAGGCGAGACCCATTGCCGCCCTCGCCTGCCTTTGCCGGCTGTCTGGTACTCCGCAAAGCACACGGAACCGGAAAGCCCATTATTTTGAGAACGTTCCACTAGATAACGGTTAGTGGAATCAATTTGATCATGAATTTCAAACGATGAAATTAATGCGCCGGCCTGGTCGGTAACGACTTCATTGATTTTTGACACGTCCAGCAACTCCAGCGGGTTATCCAGCCGGTAGCCTTTACCGCTGACTGCCGAGTGTTGCAGCCCCAATTCGGCCAAGCCGCTCAGCTGTTTCCAGATCGCTGAACGACTGATACCGAGCGCATCGGCCAATTCAGTGCCCGAATGAAACTCGCCGTCAGCCAATAGGCTAAGGATTTTTTTTTGTTTATCTGAAATATTCACAAGCACTCATGATTCGCTGCTATCTTGCTTTTTGTCCCTGATCTGTTGCAACTGCTCTTTAACCACATACTTGATCAGCATTTCCCGGTCTTCTTCTTTCATGTCAATAAAATTGACACCGACAAAATAAGGGTAATGGCTATCGTTTGATGGGCTATTTTGACAATGAACAACCCTGCCGTATGTCACGATAACTCTCATGCAAGATGTCAGCAGTATTTTGATTTCCAGATAATCGCCATCTTTAAGCGCTTCTTCGCAGCCAAAAGCGATGCCGGTTGCACTGATATTAACTTTACGGGTGTTGTTTTCCTTAACCTGAAAGCCCTGCATCGTAATCGCCTGAGCAAGCAGGTCGATTTTTGTGTCAATTAACCTTAAATAATCCGCAACCTCCGGCAAGACTTTGTCCAGCCGGTGCAATAACGTTGCCGATTCCTGCGATACTGTTTCAAGCGCTGTGGACAGCGAACAGCTATTTAAAATATTGTCTGAAACAGGGTGCGGCTCGTGCAGCTGTTTTTCATCTATTTTTTTATAAGACAGATTAACTTCATCATCAATCCGAAAAAAACCTCTTCGATCTTCAGCCTTTGTCATGTTGATCTTATCCACAATTTCTAAAGTTTTATTGTCATGATTGAGTTAGGGATCAGCCTGATAGCCGGTGTTTTTAAACGAATTTAAGCGCTTTACCCGCGAAATGAACCAAATTATACGTCAAACAGTATGATTATTTTATCTTTTGGCTCATCCGTTTAAAGCAGGATAATTCGAGTCGGCCAAGCGTTTCAGCATGTTTTGCATATGCGAGCCTTGCCAATAGATCCGCTGACAATCAGCACATTGATAAAAGTCATTATAGTAAAGCCTGGTCTTGGGTTCGAGACGATCCCAAATATCCGCTTTGGCGACCGTCGCTAAAACGCCGTTGCAAATCAAGCATCGGGAAAAAAGTTGAATCAAGCCGTACAAGTCGAAACGCCGAAGAACTTCATCGACCTGGGCGTCTACGTCGACCGCACGCACCCAGTAGCCATGGTCGATTTGTTTGTTATACAAAAGCCGCCGATCCCTAGTCAGCACGATACGCCGGTCGTTGACTGCGCTCTTTACGATATCGGCATCTTTATAGTCGTTGCGATAAAGACAGTCGAAACCCAACATACGCATGCGTTTGGCGAGTTTGCCTAGATTCACGTCCAGGACAAATCGGGGGTTGCGCAAGGGCTTTTCGCGCAGCTTGACTAAAGGAGTGATGTCCAGAGTTTCAAAAACCGGATAGACCGCGACGCGATCCCCGGCTTGCAGTTGATAATCGAACCCGACAGACTGGCCGTTGACGACAATCAAGTCTACCTCGGTGTGAGGCACGCCGAAAACTTCTATGGGATACTTAATTCCCGGATGACCGCTGAAACGATAAAGATTGGTTCGCTTGCGCTGTTCGGGAGGAAGAAAATCATTCAGTTCCTCGTAGAAACGAAATTCAGCTGTGTATTCCGGTTTCATATTGTCCGCCTGCCGATAACAAGTGCTTAACGAACAGTAGGAAATCGACCCTCATAAGTCAATTCCCTGATATTGCTTGGATGCAAAAGTCATTGGGATCGGGCTCGGCTGATATGGTCAAATCAATTCTGATCAACTGCATTCAACCGAGTCTCGCTTTGACTTGCTAAACTTTATTGTCCTAAGAATTTATTCAAAATAATCCCATGGGTACTCAGGCTGTAGAATGGGTTGAAAGCCTGCCGGAACCGGAAAAGGCGCGGAGAGAAATTCATAAACGCCCACCAACTCACGGGTTACAGTCATCCCCAAGCCGGTAGCAAGACCGATCGGAAAACCAATCGCCCCTTGAGCCCTTGTTTCTTTAACGATATTGCCGGGTATTTCAAGAAAACCTGTTGTCATGGCTGCCAAACCTCTACCGAATTTCTGCGCCGATGTATGCGATGTCGCCTTATGTGCATAAGCATTAGGAAACGAAAATACGGCTAGGACCGTAAAAGCTGCCAATATATAAACACGTACTTTTTTCATGCGCCCTCTCCATTATTATTCTTAAATGAAAAATAATAGCTTACCAATGATAAAAGTAATAATAAATGAGCTTTTTAGCCGTTCAGTTTTAATGTGTAAGGGTAACAAACGGTCCGGGAAACCGGATTTAGCGGAATTTAAACCAAAATGTCAGGCAACGAAATGCAGTTGCCCAGCCCAATTGAATTGGCTATCTGAATGATCGGCTGAGGAACGAAGCCCAACTTTAGCAATTGATGGACCGCACCTTGCTCGCCCCTATCCTGCGCTTCTGTAGAGTAAATTGTAATGGCCGACGCTAGCCATTAAAATCAAGCTTAATTGGTCTGGGCGAATATCTCCTTATTCGTTTAGGTTTCTGTTTATTAAATTTAAGGAGCTCATAAATGAGAATATTCGCTATTTTGTTGTTGCTTATCATTTCAAGCACTTCTAATGCCGAGCCTGTTTATACAAACCTCACAGTTACCTCCTCAGGCCTTATGGAAGTGGCTGACAAAAAAGCCAGATTAAAAAATAAAGGGCGGATTATGAAGGAACTAGCCTATTCATCACCACTCGATAGGAATCAAGTTAGTACATGGTGCCAGAGGCGTGTACCTGAAGTTATCGATTCTTTTTCATCAGGACCCAACAAGTTGATCAGCATCGGGGAATGCGCATGCAAAATAATCGGTACCGTATCGGTGGAGGAACTGTTCCAGTGTGAATTCCAATATTCGTATAGAGATACTTCTCAGTTAGTTGAAAATATCGAGAAACCGGCTCAACCCAAAAAGAAGCGAGAGAAAAATGCAGCCGCAGTTTCACAAGGTCTTGCGCTGCCAAGTAACAAAAAGACTGAGATTACTGACGACGAGCAGAAAAAATTAGACGCCGAAAAAAAGACGCAACTTGCTGCTGAAAAAGCTCAAAAAGAAAAAGAGCTAGCTGAAAACGAGGAAAGACAAAAACTCGAAGAAAAGAGACAAGCCGACATCAATGACTCTCAGAAACGGCATAGTTGTAGACAAATCGTAACAGCAACCGGAAATGCGCCCACAGAAGCTGATGCCAGGGCTCAAATATACTTGGAATCGCCTGGCAAGACCGGCATAACTGGGGCCGGCGACCCTTATACAGTGGCCAGCAGCGCCATAACCTGTAAAAAGCAGGCTACGAAAACCAACCCCGAATACAAGTGTATCGGCAAGCAAGTAAATAATGTCAGAAGCATCGGTGAATGTGAATCTGGCGCTGATTCCAAAGGGGCTGCCAAATAGACTAAATAGCTTTATTTGTAGGGTGGTTTCGAGTAACAAACCACCTTACACTCACAACGCCGATTACAACCTGTCGTCATGTGGTAGATTGCCTAACGGCGACTCCACCTTACAGCTTTAATAAAACATTGAGGGTCGTAGCTTGTGCCGCCGATTCCCGGCATCGGTCAGCAGAAGTTTATTCAGCCAGTTATCTACATCTCATCAAGCTAGATAAAAAATATTTGAACAGTTTGAGTTTAAGCCACTTGAAAAAAATCATTGCCATCCCCAAAATGGGCACCGGGAAAAATTAGTTTTTCCTAAACAAGACACTGTATTAGATAATTTGATTATTAATGGTGAATAAGAATGAAAAAAATAACACTGATTTGTTCAAGTTTATTGTTGGCAACAAGCTCTGCCGTTTTTGCAGTTGAAAATCATGGAAAAGCCGCACTTGAACGTGCGAATGCGGCGGCTAAAGCAAGTGATGCAAAAGAAATTGTGAAGCAGGCAAGCGCGGCATTAGAACATAGCCTGGCATCAGCTATAGTACTTAAAGGCGCTTCACAAAAACGCATGGAATCTGCTTCCAATCACCTGGAAGAAGCTATTAATGCGGGTAATTTGGGTAAAGCAGATCAAGCTAAAACACATGTTAACGCGGCAATAACCGAAATCCAGGGAGCTAGTTCATAAAGTAAATTTAATAGCGGTATATTGAATTTAACGGAAGCCGGTTTTTACCGGCTTCTTTATATTTAACAGAATGCTATCCCGAGCCTGTTGTTTTTTTACAGCGGCGGGTTGACTGATATTGTCAATGCGTAGGTTAGACTGACGCATCGGAGCCGCAAAGTGTTGGGCTTCATGCCTCAGCTCAACTTACGAACTGAAATGAATTTTTCTCAGTCTGTGATGAATGCCTTTTGCACCCAAAACGGCTGGATCATCAACGAGTCGCTTGACTATGAAATCATCGAGCGGCAACCCGACAGCTTGTTGATCTATGTGACTTTTCTCGAAAGCATAATGGAAGGCTCCGGCTGCCAGTGCGATCAGAAATCCTGTTATGGTCGTTTGCGGTTGAAATTGAATGCCCAAGGGGAAATTATCGGCGTCGAACTGGCCTGATTTTTATTGGATGCGCGGAAATCTTATCCTGCTGTACCCGTTGATCAAGCGCCACCACTGAGCATTCAAGGTACAAATTTTGATCTCGGATTATCTAATACTTTCCGTGCAGCCAAAAATTCGGGCTGGAAACGGCGTTGCACTTTTTACACATTCAGCTCCATTATTTCCATTTCATCAAGCGCATTAGGTATTTAAGATTATTAAGATGGTGACTATGAGTCGAAAAATTTAAACGCTCTTTTTGTTTTAAAACTGGGAAAATTTCGACGCCGTTTTCCATCGTCGAACTTAATAGGCACTAAAAAGCGTCAAAGGAGAACCTTATGTTCTATCAAGTTGAAGGAGATATTTTATTAAGTAAAGCTTGCGCTATTGTGCAGGGAGTAGAAATTAACGATCCTATGGATAAAGGACTCGCGTTATCTCTGCGCAATCAATATCCCGATATGTGCAAAGATTTCAATCGCTGGTGCCATCAACACAATACACAACCGGGCGAAGCCTGGCTCTGGACCGGAACAAATAATATTCATATTGTGAACTTGATTATTCAGGATGCTATTGATAGCCATGATTATCATGTGCACAAGGCCACTCTCAACAATGTTAAGCATGCTTTGGATGCCTTAGCTAAAATTATCTTAAAAGAGAAAATTACCTCGATTGCTTTGCCGAAACTTGCAACAGGATCGGGCGATTTGGACTGGGATGACGTATGGCCGCTGATAGAGAACAGCTTAAAAGCTACTGGTATTCCTGTTTATGTGTATATTGCCTATCATCCTGGCCACAAGGCGGAAGAGTCGTCGAACTGATCCTTTCGCCAACGACCCAGTTCGGCCCAGGAAGTGTAAAAAGATCGTAAACAGCTTCTTAGAAGCTGTTTGGAAATTACCGCGTCAAGCCAAGCGATTCAGAATGATGCGGGTCATAGCGATATAAATCCAAGTTTCGTCGATACGAGTCAGTCGTTCATAGGCCTTACTGAGACGACACGCCTGGTTTAACCAAGTGAAGGTTCGTTCGACGACCCAGCGCCTAGGCAGCAAAGTAAACCCAGGCGTTTCTTTTGGACGTAAGACCACAGCCAGGCAAAATCTGAAACATTCAGCTACCCATTGGATCAAACGTCCGTTATAGCCGCCATCTGCCCAAATCTTCCGCAGTTTTTTGCAATGACCGGGCAGGTTTCGCAGCAATAAGCGGGCTCTATCGCGATCTTGAACACTGGTCACGGGGCTAACAGTAGGCCCAGCGTATCAACCAATAGGTGGCGCTTGCGGCCGTTGATCTGTTTCCCGGCATCGTAGCCACGTACGCCGGGTGTTGCCGAGTCTTTAACGCTCTGGCTATCCAAGCAACCGGCGGTCGGCTGTTTGTGCCGGCCCAATTTTTGCCGCAACCTGGATCGGAGCAAGTCATGGAGACGAATCCAGGTGCCACCACACGACCCACGGTAAAAATAGTAATAAACGGCGGTCCAATGGGGAAACTCGCGTGGCAACTGACGCCATTGACAGCCTGTCTTCAACACATAGAGGATGGCGTTTAACACGTGGCGAAGACTCACTTGCCGGGGGCCTGCCTACGCGTGACTCAGGCAAGTGCGGCTTTAAATAACGCCACGCCCCTCACTCAAATTGCTCGGGTAACGTTTTTTCCGTTTTTTGTGCTCATACCATTCATTTCCTAATCAAAATTGATACCTTAGGGGCGAAAAATGAATTTCCAAACAGCTTCTTAGAGATTTCTTTGCCGAAGCAGTTTTAAAAGACCGAATTTGCTATTTTGCCAGGCTAACGTTCTCGCCCAGCCTCATGAAACGCTCCTTGAATGGGCGACAGTAGATACTCTAATACCGTGCGCGTTCCAAGGCGAATTTCTGCCGACACATGCATACCCGGGGCTAGGAAATATGAATGCCCTTCGACATCCAGCTTTTGATTCTTGAGTGCGATCAGTGCCTTGTACGCTAGCCCTGAACTGGAGCCATCGTTCACTATGTCCATGCTTTTCTCCTGCCCTGGCGTTTCGCTCGCATCAGCACTCACCTGCTCAACCGTTCCATCCACCATGCCATATTTTTGAAAGGTAAAGGCGCTGAATTTCAGTTTTACCGGCAGTTGCGACTGCACAAAGCCGATGTCTTCGTTGGATATCCAGACCTCCGCCTGCAACGGCTCTGCCATCGGCACCAATGTCAACAACACCGTACCGGGCGCAGTAACCGTACCGACAGTATGTGTCGCCAAATCCTTGACAATGCCTGCTTGCGAAGCCTTAAGTTCAAGCAATTCCTGACGGTGTTGCTGTTTAGCCAATTCCTGATTCACCTTATCCAGTTGACTCGCCGTCTCCATGCGCTCGGTCTGTAATTGACGACGATAATCTGCGCTAATCTGGGTGATTTTCTTTTGCACCTGTTGAATGGTTGCCTGGGCGCTACGGATTACAAACTCTTGGCTCTTCAAATCCTGCTCTTTCTCAATGCGTTCGCGCTGCTTGTCGGTCGCCATCAGTTTCCCAGCAAAACCTTTGAGGCTCAACTGGTTATAGGCTTCCTCCTGGTCGCGGTAATGGGGCAACACCTGTACCAGCTTGGATGTAATTTGTTCAGCCGCCGACTTATCCTGCCGGGCTTTTTCCAGCACGCTACGCTGTTCATCCAATGCGCTCTGATAGGCCAAACGGTTGGCGTTGTATTGGGCTAGTAGCTGCGCATAGAGATCGGCCGGATCAGTCGGTTCTTGCACAAGCGGATTGCTATCCAGTTCCGCATCAATACGGCGCAACGCCAAAGCATGACGCCGAGCCTCATTAATGAGCGTCTTGACATCCGCTTCGGACGCCACCGCATCCATGCGTAGCAGAACCTGTCCCCGTTTAACCTCCTCGCCTTCTCTAACCAGAATTTCCTTTACTACGCCCTGTTCGGCCGGTTGGACGATCTTGATATAAGTCTGCGGCACTAGCTTGCCTTCCGCCACCGCAACAATATCCAGACGCCCGAAGATCGCCCACAGCAACAGAATAAAAAATAGCGCCAGCAACAACCATAGAACCGAGCGGCCAAACGGCATAGGTGGCGTGAGTTGCAGGCGGGTAATGACGGACGATTCATGTATCATTGCAAATATCTCTTCATTTTTTTCACGATGCCTATCGATTTCCGACATACCCGTTTGCCGTTTATCGTAAAGCTCCTACTTGTCGCGTTTAATTTTTGTGCCGGATCAATTGCCTATTAACCACCCAGCCTTTCCAACCCCTCTTTAAGTCCCGAGAACCCCTTCATCTGCATGCTGTTGCCCGTACCCAACTGAGATAGGCCTTGGTTACCGTTCGCGCCGAAAAGTACTGGCATCCTAGCGCCAGCGTGGGACTCCGCGAAGATGCCATCATCAGCGCTGGTTTGTTCCAGATGATTTTTGAGTCGATCATTCATCCTTTCCCATTCTGAGCTTGCATTCCCGGCTATGCCCTTGGATATACTCCTATTCACTTGCCGATCGATCTGACTGTCCTGTGTGATATTCCGATTTTGGGCAAAAGATGAATGCTGTTCGCTTGCGCTTTGCTGATTGAACCATGAGCGGATTCCAGCAGCCGGTGCTTGCTTGTCCTGCTCTTGTGTTTCAGTATCGGAGATATAATCCGTTATTTCATGCCTATGCGAATATGTCGGTGAATATCCCGAATAGCCATTGCCGCCTTTCGCACCCGGTTGGCTCGGCATGGCGGCCGCGCCATCATTAAAGTTTTCATCATGACCGGCTGGAGGCGCATCTTCACCATTGCCTACACCTTCGTTGCCGTGACTAACCGATACTCGAAAAACATCCGAGGCGGAAAGACTCCCTTCAGTGCTGCCGGTAGCGGCCACTTTGTCTGTAGCCGTCATTCTTATATCCACAAAACCCACTTCTTTCGGCGTCTTGCCCGAGAAGGTCTGAGTGGTGGCGTCGAAGCTCAACCAGGACGGCAGCTCAGAACCGTCGGCCAGCGTCGCCGTATAATCAAGCGTGTCGCCCTGATCAATGTCGGTAAAACTTCCGGTCGGCATCTGCCAAGAAAAAGATTTGTTAAACGTGAGGTTCTTATCAGCTAAGGGAGTTACCAGGATTGGGGCATCATTCGTCCCGTTCAGGAAAACGTCCAGAGTCGAGGAAACGGCAACATGCCCATCCGTTACCGTGTAGCCGAAATGATCGATCACCTGCGCAGTTCGACCCAGCGACTGCACAGCCTGAGCAGCATTGTCGGTGTCGTAGCTGTAGTTGCCGTTCGCATTAATATTTAAACTGCCGTAGCTGCCTGTTCGGATTTCGGCATCGGCCACACTCAAGACAGTGCCTTGATCAATGTCGCTGTCGTTGCCCAGAAGATTACCGGTTGCAGTGATGGCAATATCTTCTTGCACAAAGGCTATGTCGGCAACGGCAATCGGCGCATCGTTGCTGCCGGCGATAGTGACATCGACCACGCCGGCCGCCGTAGCGCCTTTGCTATCGCTGATGGTATAGCCGAAACTGTCGGCGAAGGTCTGTTCAGCGGCAAGCGATTGATAGCGATTGCCGATGTCCAGAACGAGGTTGCCGGTTGCGTCTTGGATAATAGCATTGCCGTTGGCAGTAATTCCATCAAAGCCGGTCAGCGTGATCACATCACCGGCATTGGCATCGGTGTCGTTGGACAACAGGGACGCTATCGTGATGATGGTCTGTGCGTTGTCTTCGTTGGTAGCAATCGCATCGGCATTGGCGACTGGCGGGCGATTCAGAAGTGAATTGATACCCATGCTGTCCAATGACGAGGCATCAGAAAACTCGATGCGATTCACGCCTTCGGTTTGCACAAACCAGTTGCTCAGGGTAATCGAATCGTTCGTGCCGAGCACGTTGATGACCATGTTGTCGCCATCACGCACGCCTTCCAAATTTGCTTCGGTCAGATTGCCGCCGATGTAGAGCGTATCGCTTCCCTGCATATCGAGGATGGTATCCGCGCCACCGCCTTGATTGAATACATAGCGGTCATTGCCTGAGCCGCCACTGAGGATGTTATTGCCTGCATTTCCGGTAATGACATTGTCGAGTTGATTGCCTGCGCCGTCGATATCGGCGGCATCGGTCAATACCAGATTCTCGACATTCGCACCGAGCGTGAAGCTCACGCTTGATAAGATGGTATCGGTTCCCGCGTTCAGGTTTTCACTGACTACATCAGCCACGTTGTCCACCATGTAAATATCGTCGCCCGTACCACCCAGCAGGGTATCGGCTCCTATGCCGCCATCCAGCGTATCGTTTCCGGCATCGCCGCCCAATGTGTTGTTTCCTGAGTTCCCGATGATAACGTTATCCAATGCATTACCCGTGCCGCTGATGCCGGAAGTCCCTGTCAGAACCAGATTTTCGACATTTGAACTTAAAACGTAGTTCACACTCGACTGCACGGAATCAAAACCTGAATCCACCGCTTCCACAATCACATCACCTACATTATCCACAATGTAAGTGTCATCTCCCGAGCCGCCTGCCATGGTATCGGCGCCGGCAGCGCCATCCAGCAGGTTGTTGCCGCTATTGCCGGTGATCGTATTGTTGAGCGCATTTCCCGTGCCGCTGAGATCGGACGTACCCGTCAGGACGAGGTTTTCCAGATTGTTGCCCAAGGTGTAGATGATGCCGGAATGCACCGTATCGGTTCCCGCATTGAGCGCTTCCGTTACGATATCGCCGGCATTATCCACCACGTAGGTATCGTCGCCGGCGCCGCCGGCCATCGTGTCCGCACCGGCTCCACCGTCGAGTATATTGGCGCCGCTGTTACCCGTAATGATGTTGTCCAGGGCATTACCGGTGCCGTTGATACTGGACGTGCCAGTCAGCGTGAGATTTTCGACGTTGTTAGAAAGCATATAGGTCGCAGTAGAAAACACTCTATCGTTGCCTTCGTCCACATTCTCCAAAACAATGTCCGACGTATTGCCCACATAATAAGCGTCGTTACCGCCCAGACCGGCGAGCACATTCACACCGCTGTTAGCTGTAATCACATTGTCCAGTGCATTGCCAGTGCCGTCGATATTAGCTATGCCGGTCAGCGTGAGATTTTCGACATTGTCGGAAAGCGCGTAAGTCGTGCTGGCTTGTACGGTATCAATACCTGCATTGGTACTTTCCACCACAACATCGTCGCTGTTGTCGACTATGTAAGTATCGTTGCCTGCTCCACCCGACATTGTATCCGCGCCCAACCCGCCGTTCAGCACGTTGGCGGCGGTATTGCCGACGATGACATTATCGAGCGTATTGCCGGTGCCGTTGATCGCTGAAGTACCGGTGAGCGTAAGATTCTCGACATTGGCAGTCAGGGTGTAAGTGATGTTGGACTGCACCGTATCTACCCCGGAACCGACCGCTTCAGTTACCACGTCGCCGACGTTATCGACGATGTAAATATCATCTCCCGCACTGCCCGCCATCGTATCCGCACCGGCCCCGCCGTCCAGCAGGTTCGCGGCGGCATTGCCGGTGATGATGTTATTTAGCGCGTTTCCGGTGCCATTGATCGCATCCGCGCCGATCAACGTGAGGTTCTCAACATTCGCACCCAAGGTATAAGTAATACTGGATTGAACAAGATCATTGCCAGAATTCGAAGCTTCCGTCACCACGTCACCGACATTGTCGACCACATAAGTGTCATTGCCTGCACTACCCGTCATAATATCCGCGCCCAAACCGCCATCCAGTATATCGTTACCGCTATTACCGTTAAGCGTGTCGTTGCCGTCCAGCCCGGATAAAATGTTCGCGCCTGTGTTCCCGCTGATAACATTATCGAGCCCGTTGCCGGTGCCATTAATGTTGTTCGTACCGGTCAAGGTCAAGTTCTCTACATTGTCAGTCAGTGTATAGCTGATCGATGATTGAACCAGGTCGATGCCTTCGCCGGCATTCTCGGTGACGATATCACCTGCATTCTCCACTACATAGGTATCGTTGCCCACCCCTCCCGACATAGTATCCGCGCCCGCTCCGCCATTCAGCGTATCGTTGCCTTCCAGCCCCATCAGGATATTGTTGCCGCTGTTGCCGAGAATGGTATTGCTGAGCGCGTTGCCTGTACCGTCGATATTAGCTGTACCGGTTAGGGTCAGGTTTTCGACATTGTCGGTCAGCGTATAAGTGATGCTGGACTGCACCAGATCAGTTCCTTCGTTGAACATTTCCGTAACGATGTCGCCGATGCTATCTACCACATAAGTATCATCGTTCAGTCCGCCGGACATCGCGTCTGAACCTGTACCGCCGTCCAACAGGTCGTTGCCTGCACCGCCCATCAGCGTATCATCACCCGCTCCGCCATAGAGTGAGTCGGCCCCCGCTCCGCCATCGATCACGTTCGCGGCGGCATTCCCGATAATAATATTATTTAGCGTGTTGCCGATACCGTTAATCGCATCGACACCTGTCAATGTAAGATTCTCGACATTTGCCGTCAGGGTATAGTCGACCGAGGATTGAACCAGATCAGTGCCCGCATTCAACGATTCCGTGACAATGTCGCCCGCATTTTCCACCACATAGGTATCGTTGCCGGCTCCGCCGGACATACTGTCCGCGCCCAGTACTCCATTCAGAACGTTGGCGGCGGCATTACCAATAATGACGTTATCGAGCGCATTGCCGGTACCGTTGATTGTTGACCCGCCGGTCAGGGTCAGGTTTTCGACGTTACCGGTTAAGGTATAAGTAACACTGGACTGAACATTATCGATACCTTCGTCAAGATTTTCCGTGACCACATCACCGGCGTTATCCACTATATAAATATCGTTGCCCACGCCTCCCAGCATCATGTCGGCCCCTGCGCCGCCGTTTAGCGTGTCGTTTCCTTCCAGGCCGGTAAGGACATTCGCGCCACTGTTACCGAGGATGATATTGTCCAGCACATTACCTGTGCCGTTGATTGCCGCCGTGCCGGTCAAGGTCAGGTGCTCGACGTTATCGGTGAGCGTATAGGTGATTGACGATTGAACCAGGTCAAGGCCTTCTCCCAAGTTTTCAATGATCAAATCGCCTGCATTGTCTACCGTATAAGTGTCGTCACCAACACCGCCCAGCATGGTATCCGCACCCAAACCGCCATTCAGAGTGTCGTTGCCTGAATCGCCCTGCAACAGGTCGTTTCCTGCCTCACCGTTCAGCGTATCGTTGCCGTCGCCGCCGATCAGCGTGTCGTCGCCCGCACCGGCGTTGAGGGTATCCGCGCCTGCGCCGCCATCCATCACGTTTGCAGCGGTATTGCCGGTGATGGTGTTATTCAACGTGTTGCCGGTACCATCGATAGCATCCACGCCGGCCAGGGTCAGGTTCTCGACGTTGTCGGTCAACTTGTAGGTGATGCTGGATTGCACCAGATCGGTTCCGGCATTCAGGCCTTCCGTGACGACGTCGCCCACGTTGTCCACCACGTAAATATCGTTGCCCGCACCGCCAGACATTGTATCCGCGCCTGCCCCGCCGTTTAGCGTATCGTTGCCTGCATTGCCGGTGAGCGTGTCATCCCCTGCCAAACCGGAAAGGACATTATTGCCGGAATTACCGACAATCACATTATCGAGTTCATTGCCTGTGCCGCTGATACTTGCCGCACCGGTCAGAGTCAGGTTCTCAATATTAGCGCCGAGCGTGTAAGTGATCGACGATTGGACGGTATCGGTGCCTTCGTTTACATTTTCCGTCACCACATCGCCTACATTGTCCACCACGTAGGTGTCATCGCCGGCATTGCCTGCCATGGCATCGGCTCCTGACCCACCATCGAGCAAATCATTGCCGAGATCGCCGCTCAGGCTGTCGTTGCCCGCCATGCCGTACAGGCGGTTGTTGCCGGTATTGCCGATCAGGATGTTGTACACTTCGTTGCCGGTGGCATCAATGTTTGCAGTACCTGTGAGCGTAAGGTTTTCGACATTGGCCGCCAATGTGTAACTTACTGAAGAAAGTACGGTATCGGTACCCGCATTGAGCGCTTCGACCGTCTTGTCGCTGGCATTGTCCACAATGTAGGTGTCGTTGCCGATGCCGCCCGCCATGGTGTCTGCACCTGCGCCGCCATCCAGTACGTTCGCACCGCTGTTGCCGGTGATGGCGTTGTTCAAAGCGTTCCCGCTGCCGTCAATCGCAGCCGTACCGGTTAGCGCGAGGTTTTCGATGTTGTCTGAAAGTGTATAGGTCGCTGAAGCAAATACGCTGTCCGACCCTTCGTTGAGATTCTCAACGATAACATCCGCCGTGTCGTCCACAGTGTAGGTATCGTTGCCGGTGCCCCCACTCATCGTATCGATGCCAATACCGCCGTCCAGCGTGTCATTACCCGCCATCCCGTTCAGGATATTGTCGGCACCGTTGCCGGTAAGGATATTGTCCAGCGCATTGCCGGTACCGTTGATGTCCGCCGCACCTGTCAGGGTCAGGTTTTCGATATTGTCTGACAGTATGTAGTCTGCCGACGCAAACACGCTGTCAATGCCTTCGCCTACATTTTCAACAACCGCATCGGCGCTGTTGTCCACGATGTAGGTATCGTCGCCTGCGGCGCCAGCCAAGGTATCCACGCCCATGCCGCCGTCCAATAGGTTGTTGCCGCCGGTGCCGGTGATAGTGTTATCTAGCGCATTGCCGGTTCCGTCCAGATTGTTCGTGCCGGTCAGGGTCAGGTTCTCGACGTTGTCAGTCAAGGTGTAGGTGATCGAAGATTGCACGGTGTCCATGCCGGCATCTGCATTTTCCGTTACCGCATCGCCACTGTTGTCCACGATGTAAATATCATCTCCTGTACTACCGGCCATATTATCCGCACCCGATCCGCCATCCAGGACATCATTGCCTGCACCGCCGATCAACATATCGTTGCCTGCAAGACCGCTTAGAATATTGTTACTATCGTTGCCAATGATGACGTTGTCAGACACATTGCCTGTGCCGTTAATGGATGTGTTGCCGGTAAGCGTGAGATTTTCGAGGGTGTCGGCTAGTGTATAGGTAATCGAAGACTGAACGGTGTCCGCACCTTCGGCAAGGTTTTCCACGACGACATCGCCGATGTTGTCCACCACGTAGATGTCATTGCCCGTGCCGCCGGTCATGGCGTCTGCGCCTGTACCGCCATCCAATGTGTCATTACCCGCATCGCCGATGAGCGTATCGCTACCGGCAAGGCCGCTCAGCAGATTGTCCGCACTGTTGCCGGTGAGAGCGTTGTTCAAGGCATTACCGATCGCATTAATATTAGACGCGCCGGTCAAGGTGAGATTCTCGACGTTATCGGAGAGTGCGTAATCTGCCGAAGCAAACACGCTGTCCGTACCTTCGCCTGCCAGTTCGGTCACTGCATCGGCGGTGTTATCTATGATATAGGTATCATTGCCTGCGCCGCCTGCCAAAGCATCGACACCTGCACCGCCGTCCAGCGTGTTGTTGCCGCTGTTACCGAGGATACTGTTATCCAGCGCATTGCCTGTGCCGTTAATTGCAGTCGTGCCGGTCAAGGTAAGATTCTCGACGTTATCGGTCAATGTATAACTGATGCTGGATTTGACGCTGTCCATGCCTTCCCAGGCATTTTCCACGACCACGTCACCCGCATTGTCCACCACATAACTATCATCGCCCGCGCCGCCGATCAGGGTGTCCGCACCTTTGCCGCCATCCAACGTGTCATTGCCCTCCTGACCTGTGAGGATGTTGTTGCCGCTGTTGCCGATGATCGTGTTGTCCAACACGTTACCTGTGCCGTCGATGTTGGCCGGAGCCAACCCGGAGTTCAGAGCTGGATCGGTGAGGGTCAGGTTTTCTACGTTATCGGTCAGGGTGTAAGTGATGCTCGATTTGACCAAGTCAGTGCCTTCGCCGACATTTTCAATGACCAAGTCGCCTACGTTATCCACCATGTAAGTGTCGTTGCCGATGCCGCCCAGCATGACATCAGCACCCGTGCCGCCGTCAAGCGTATCGTTGCCTTCCAGAGCGGTGAGCGTGTTGCCCGCCGCATTGCCGATGATGACGTTGTCCAGCACGTTGCCCGTGCCATCAATTGAAGCCGCCTGTCCTGAGCCTGTCGAAGGGCCGGTCAGTGTCAGGTTGTCGAGGTTGTCAGCCAGTGTCCAGGTTAAGTTGCTTTTGACGGTATCTATACCCTCGCCCGCTTCTTCAATAGTCGTGTCGAGCAGATTGTCCACGATGTAAGTATCGTTACCCGTGCCGCCAACCAGTGTATCTGCGCCGATACCGCCATCCAGCGTATCGTTGCCCGCCAGTCCGGTCAGGATGTTGTCGTTGCTGTTGCCGGTGATGGCGTTGTCTAGCTCGTTGCCGGTGCCGGTCAGTGCCGTGCCTTCGGTCAGGGTGAGGTTCTCGACATTCGCGCCCAGCGTGTAGTCGAACGGGCTGATGACGGTATCGGTACCTTGGCCTGCGTATTCGGTGACCTTGTCGCCGAGATTATCGAGGAAATAGGTATCGTTACCTGCACCGCCTGCCGTGCTGTCCGCACCCACACCGCCATCAAGGATGTTGTTGCTGCTGTTGCCGATAATGACATTATCCAATGCGTTGCCGGTGCCTGTGATTGCGCTGCCAGTGAGCACGAGGTTTTCGAGATTGTCGCCCAATATATAGTTGATGCCGGATTGCACGGTGTCAATGCCTTCGGCTGCATTTTCGGCGACCACATCACCTGCATTATCCACCACATAAGTATCGTTGCCGGTATCCCCGATCAGCGTATCGGCACCGCCCTTACCGTCCAGAGTATCGTTGCCTTCCTGCCCGGTTAGGGTATTGGCCGCATCGTTGCCTATGATGATGTTGTCCAGCACGTTGCCGGTGCCTTCCAGATTCGCCGTTCCGTTTAGGGTTAGGTTCTCAACATTGTCGGTCAGCGTATAGGAGATAGACGATTTGACTGTGTCGATGCCTTCGGCTGCATTTTCAATGACGAGGTCGCCTGTATTATCGACAACATAACTGTCATCGCCAGTGCCGCCAAGCAACGTATCTGCGCCCAATCCACCATCCAACGTATCATTACCCGCCATGCCGGTTAAGATGTTTTTGACGCTATTGCCAGTCAGGACGTTGTTCAGTTCGTTGCCTATGCCATCCACCGCATTGGTGCCGGTCAAAGTCAGGTTTTCCAGGTTATTGCCGCGGGTGTAGCCAAGATCGGCTTTTACCGTATCGATACCCTGTCCAGCCTGTTCGGTGACGGTGTCCAGTGTATCCACGATGTAGGTATCGTTGCCGATTCCGCCAACCAGTGTATCCATGCCCGCTCCGCCGTCCAGAGTATCATTGCCTGCATTACCGATCAGGGTATCGTTACCACCCATGCCTTGCAGGAGGTTGTCCCCCGCATTGCCGATGATGATGTTATCCTGTTCGTTGCCGGTTCCACTGATACTGGAAGCCCCCATGAGGCGCATATTTTCGACATTTGCCGCCAGGGTATAGCTCACCCGCGCATCGATAGTATCGTTGCCTTCCCCTTCCAGTTCTATAACAGTGTCGCCTGCGTTGTCGACGACATAAATGTCGTCCCCGATCGATCCGCTCATGCTGTCGGCGCCGCTGCCGCCGTTGAGCCAGTCGTTGCCGTCGCTGATTAAAATATCGTCGCCCGCACCGCCCATCAGAATATCGCTGTTCGAGGTACCTATAAGGGTGTCGTTGCCGTCCGTTCCCAGTTGTAATGCATCAAGCTGTAGGGTGGCTCCGTCTGCGAAAGTTACTGTATCCAGCCTGTGGGCTCCATCGGCAAAGCTATCGAACCAGTTGGCGATGGAAATTCTGTCTTTGCCATTGATATGGGCAAAGACCAGCTTGTCGCCGTCCATAAAAATATCCAGGTCGCCGGCTCGAATGTCGGCGCCGAATTGCAATGTGTCGGTTCCGGTCTCGCCGTGCGTCTCTATGATGGTATCCACCCCATCGCCTAGATTAAAACGATAGGTGTCGTTGCCCATCCCGCCGTAAAGGGTATCGGTGCCTACGCCGCCGCTGAGCACGTCATCGCCTGCACTGCCGAGGATCAAATCGTTACCGCCCTCACCGTTGAGCACGGCTCCGGTCTCGGCACCGATCACCACGTCATTGCCGGAGCCGCCGTCGCCCTGTGTGTGCAGACCGGGGTAGCCGAATTCGGTGAGCGCCGCAACCAATGTAGCTGACAATACCGGGTCGGCGCTATTAGCCGCATCCCCCAGCCAGCCTCGCAATTGTTCTAGTCCATCCCAGCCTGAACCGTTAAGGCTGGTGCCCTGAATGCGCTGTAAATCCAACAGATCACGCATCGCTTCGCCGGGAGCTTGGTCGTAACGAGTCTGGAATAAGGCGTTGGTGGCGGTGAAATCGAGGCCGATCCCTGCATCGGTGACAGTGAGGTTGATGGTATCCAGATACGGTTTGAGCCGGGTTTGCAAAAGCAGTCCGTCATAGACGGATTGGCGCAGGGATTCATAAGCGTGTTCGATAAAGCTGATTTGGGTAGCTGAGAGGGTGAGGACGAACAGGTCGCTACCGCCGGACAAGCCCCCACTGGAGGTGATCGTGGAGGATGAGTCGCTCCACGGAGCCAGGAGCGCGTTTGCCCCGGTGCGCACGCCCTGCTCCTCGACATTAACGAAGGTCATGCCGTTGAACTTTTCCAGCATGCCGAGAATTTGGGTGATATGAATCTGTTGCGCCTTCAGTGCTTCGAGCTGCGCAATCTCGGTAGCGGTAGGCATGGTGAGGCCGCCGGTCCCTGCGACATAACCTGCGTCAAGCACATCGTATGCTTTCAGTCCCGGCACCAGGAAGAGCAGTTGGTCGTTCTGGGCAGCGGCTTTTTCGATGCTGGTCTGGAAATCGCTGGTCGAGGCCCATTGGCTGATGAGCGCATCAACCAACGCCATCTGCCCGGCCTTGGTATCGGCGGCGGCATAGTCGGCCAGTGCGCTGCCTAAGTCGGAAGACAGACTGACCGCTTCTCTGAGATCGCGCACCATCCCGGAACCTTGCATATCGGGCAGAGTCTGAGCTTGTTCAGTGAGCGGGACGGTGTCGCTAAAACTGCGGTAAAAGGGGTTATCGGCAAGGTCGATATCGGCCATGCCGCCGGTGATCTGCCCTACGGTGCCTTCGGTGCCGTCGTCGCGGATGAAGCTGCCGAGGTCGGCAATCTGGTTGCCGTTGCCCAAACGAGTCGTGTTTTCCAATTTGGCGACATGGAACCCGGTGATAGTCAGGGATTCGAGGCTGTGCAG
Source organism: Methylobacter sp. (assembly GCF_023227905.1). Taxonomy (GTDB): domain Bacteria; phylum Pseudomonadota; class Gammaproteobacteria; order Methylococcales; family Methylomonadaceae; genus Methylobacter_A. The sequence continues at coordinate 28,098 of NZ_JALOCF010000042.1, forward strand.
TTCGCCTGCGTCGGTGATGCCGTCGCTGTTGGCATCTTGCCAGACGCGCAGGTTGTCCCAATTGGCGTCACCGGCGTTGACCAGGCCGTCGCCGTTAGTATCTTCCTGCGCCAGGGCAGCGAAGCCGTCGGCGGCAGTGCCTCCTGCGTACAAGGGCGTGGAGTCGCCGAACAGTTCAGTGCCGTTGTCTATCAGCCCGTTGCCGTTACGGTCGAGCACCAGAAAGCCGTCGTCAGGCTTGATCCAGCCGGTGGCGTTGGACACGCCATCGCCGTCGTGGTCGAACAGGATGGGGTTGGCGGAGTCGATGCCGACGGTTTCGAGGCCGTCGCCATCGAGGTCGAGAGTGAGCGGGTCGCGGCGCTGGAACCAGTTGCGGGCGGCGGTGAAGACGTCGTTGACAGATTGCTGAATCTCATTAGGCAGCATAGGCGTATTCTGTCCCACCCCATTGTCTTCATACTCGTATGAATCGAACGAGGGTGCAAATGGGTCATCGCTTTTATCAGCAAGCGTGTCCCAAAAGTTGAGATCCATGTTCATGTCCATTATTTCGGGTGTGCCGGCCTCCTGTTCGGCCCAGGTTCGTAGGCGATCAGCCCCGTCCCAACCCAAGGAATAGAGCCGCTTGCCGGCATAACGGTTAAGATCGACCAGGTCGTACAATGCGTACTTGAAGTTTGATTGCCTTGCGCTTTCGAGCAGGCTGTTCATGCTGCTAAAGTCATGAATAATGCCGTCCCCCGTGACTTCAAGGCTGATGGCATCAAAATAAGATTTGAGCCTTGTCTGCGAGACTAGGCTACCATAAACCGAGTCTTTGAGGGCATTGAAATTATTGTAAAGCTGGCCGACTTGGTCTGTGGACAGATTGACGTATACTGTTCGAGAACTACCAAAGTTGGCCCCATTAGATCCAGCGGTGCCCTCAAGGCCGGTGCCCAAATTAAAAATCTGCACAAATCGGTTGGGCAGCGCACTCAGGTCGACATAGAAATAATTTTTGCCGCTGAAATTTTCCAGAGTGCCGATCATTTGAGCAATCTCCCGCTGAAGCACATTCAGGTGCTCCAGTCGTTGCCGATCTGGCTCCGAAAAAACCAAGCCCGTACCAGCATTGTAGTCAGCAACCGTCTGTCCAGGCACCAAATAGATGATCTCATGAATGGTTTCAGACGCGTTTTGCGTGTCACCCGCACCCGACGTGGAGGCCCAAGCATGGACGAGGCTGTCAAGGAGGCCAAGCTGCCCTGATTGGGTGGTTTGGGACGCATAGTTAGCAAGTGTATCGGTCAAGCCAACAGACTGAGCCGCCGCTTCTTGCAAGCTCTGCAATTGACCACTGCCGTTCATGTCCACCATGCCTATAGATGCGCCAGGGTCGAGACGGTCGGCAAATTGGAAGATGTCGTCACCAACGGCGCCAGTAAACCCTGTGGATCCACTCAGCGTCAGTTCGGCATCGGCGCCGTTAATGGCAATGACCCAGTCGCCGTTGGCATTCTTGCTTATACTAAGATCGCTGGCCTGAATCCCGGCTTCAAACAAGATGCGGTCGTTCTGCGCATCGAACTGGCGGATCACATCATGGCCGCCCGTTTTTCCGAATACATAGGTATCTGCACCCACGCCCCCGTCCAGAACATCATTCCCCGCCCCGCCTTCCAGCCGGTCATCGCCCTCTTCGCCGTACAGGTAATCGTCGCCCATCTCGCCCCAGAGGGTGTCGCGGCCTGAGCCGCCCCAGATGAAGTCGTTACCGCCTAGTTGATCGGCGTTGTTGCCGTCCCCGCCATAAAGGTGATCCTCACCCTGTCCCCCAAAGATAAAATCATTGCCCCGCCCGCCCCAGACGTTGTCGTTGCCCTTGCCGGCGTAGATGACATCGGCGCCGACGCCGGGGGCGTCAAGGTGGGCAAATGAGGCAAGGTTGGCATATTTAAGCGGGCTTGGATCATTCGAATCAGTACCCGACCAATCAAAGCCATCCGTCTCGATGTTGTGGTCACCCAGGATGTCGTCGTTGCCTGCGCCACCGATCAGCAGGTCTTGTCCATCACCACCGGTCAGCACATCGTTGCCGGCACTACCTACCAGGGTGTCATCGCCGCTGCCACCGGCAAGCCAGTCTCCCTTAAGTCCACTGCCGGTTTGGAGGTCGCCGTTGGCGATGGCATCGGCAACGGTGATTTGGCCGTCGGCAAAAAGACGGTCATCGCCCGCTCCGCCGAGGAGAATGTCACTGCCGGTTCCGCCGATCAAGATATCGTCGCCGCCGCGGAAAGCTTTGATGAGGTCGTTGCCGCCTTTGCTGACTATACGGTCGTTACCGGCACTGTCGAACAAAATATCGGCTCGGCCGGCTTCGGACTTGCCGGGGTCGGTTATGAGGTTACCATTAGCATCATTCCCAGTCTGTACCCCATCGGCATCGGGATTGTTATCCAATGGGGCCAAGTCGCCGATGATGTCGTTGGTGGTTTGTGGGGTACTCACAATGGATGGGCCGGGCAGCCTGATACCGAGGTCGCCATCATGGAAGTTTTTGACCACTAGGTTGCCGTCGATGACCAGCCCTTCTTCGGTTTGCACGTAGAGGTGCTTGTCGGCATCGCGGTAGACACCTGCGCCGCCGTATTGGCCGCCGCCTGTGAGCTGGATACCGTCATAGATAATGCTGCCGTCGGTGTCGAGGATGGTGTCGAGGCCATCGCCCTGGGTGGGGTGAAAGGGATTGGTCTGGTAGAGGTAGGTGTCATCGCCTTGTCCACCGATCAGGGTGTCGTTGCCCGCACCGCCGATGAGGGTGTCCGCGCCCATACCACCCTCAAGATAATCGTTGCCTTCTAAGCCGGTCAGAATGTCATCGCTGGTACCGCCGTAGAGATGGTCGGCTTTCGACAGTCCTTCTATCGTATCCGCATTTTCAGAACCAAAAATGATGCGATTTGCATTGGCGGCGTCGCCCAAGATGATTTTAAGACCGCTGGTTTTGTCTTCGAAATAGTAAGGCGAGCCTGTCCAATCTGCCTTGTAGTAGGCATTATTGGCATCGGGTTTGATATTGTCATAGCGTAACTGCATTTTCCAAGCAAGCATGTCGGTGCGGTCTCGCAAGTAATCTTCCGTCATGCTTCCTTGTCCGGTCGCAGTATCGTAAAGATCAAGCTGCCCATTGGCATTGCTGTAATTACCGTCCTCAACGACAAAGGGACGCAGTTTAAATAAAGCTTCTCGAATGGCTAAACCGGTATCATCATGTTGTTGGGCTTTCTGTATCCATCCGACACTGCCGCTAACGAAATTAACTTGTCCGTAATCAGTTACGCCAATGGCAGTGGCAATAGCTAGGGAGTTGCTGAGGTGATTAAGGCCACCGCCGGTACCGGAGGCAGGCAAAGGTTCATAGGGAAATGTGCCGTTGACAGTCGTTTCTTTAAAGCGTTGCTCCATAGCGTCCTGGCCAAGGTTGGTGTAAGTGATGTAGAGAGCATCCTTGATTTCCTGAGGCAAGGTCGCCCAATCAGCACCATAGGCATTATGTTCTGGGGCGGTGTACCAAGTATCGGCTTCTTTGATCATCAGACCGTAGAGTTTGGCAGAGAGACCAGTGGTATCATTGACAAGATTGTCAGCGAGCCGTGCGTAGTTGTTGCTGTATCCGGCAACGTCTATGCCTATTAAGAGGGCGTCACTACCATGCTCCTCAATCAAACGAATGGCGGTGGCCAATTTGATATTGGCTTTCCCCATATCCATCAACACAGGATTAAGAAATTTGTCCACACCATCTAAGCCGGTATCTGGTTGATCTTTGACTTGGGCATAAAGAGCCGCCCATTTGGTGTGAGTTCGCCGTGCATCCGGCAACAAATTAACACCAAACTCAAGCGCTGCGGTTGACAGCCCCACCAGCGGATCCTGAAATTCACTCATCCGAGCAGTGAATTGAGCAGGGTCAGCGGCCGATAGTGCATAGTAATCGGACAACAGGTTCTTGATATAATTAGTATCTAACAGACTTTGTCCATAACCGTCGTTTTCTTCGACCATAGCTCCGGCGACAGAGGTTTTAGATATACCAAGATTATCAAAAACCAGATCAATCGCCTTTATGTTTACTTGTGAGGTAACGTATGTATAAACCTCAGGGTCATATATTTCTGTTTGGACATCAATTGTCAAATAAGTAATTTTCATTTTATTATTCTTGTTATTCAGTTAGTTAAATGGTCAGGCGTAACGGCACATAGAAAGAAACCAGTGATCATCAATACGTTTTAAAACGCATTCGCCACGTTTCCAATTGGGCGGGTAAGTATCCAAGGAATCAAAGACCCGCTCGGCTGGTTTGGTATAGGGCTTTTTATCCAGTGTTTGCCAAGGCTCAAGCAAGTACCCATCTTTCACATGTGGAATTTGCGGAAAATGGCAGTATCGTTTGGTGATACCTCCATAACGCAACGGGAAGCGATCCAGAGCGGCTACCGATGGACCAGGTAGAACTGTTACAAGTGATGTATACCGATCAATATGTGGCAAATCGGTTTCAGTGATTTGCGGAATGCCTACAAACAATTCCGGCATTTCCCGTTTCCAATCTTCAAGGGTTCGATACAGAGGCTTGTCTTTGACATTGGCCGTATGGGTTGATAATCCCCAACGAAAGCGGGCGGCTTTCTCGGAATAGGGTTCGGGCATCCATTTGCCCCCCCCATGCGAAAGACCGTAGACCTGGACTTGCAACAACAACCGCTTAACTTCTTCCGATGATTTTTCAAAAGAAATCAACTCTGGCGGGGCAGGCCATGTTCTGGCTGGACGAAAATTTCGATATTTTTGCACCAATTGCTCAAACTCGGCACGGTGCTGGTTGAAATGCCCAATCATTTCCTCATCACTGGGCAAAGGATTATGCAACCAGCCCCACCATATGAAGACAGGCACAACCACTGCAAGGATGAACCAATTCCATTGTTGACTTTTTCTCAACTGACGCTGTTGTTCAAGTGTCGGGGAAATCGGTTGCTGGTTGAGCTCCGGCCACACTAACATCACTGCGGCTATCATTGGCGGAAACACTAAAAATTTCATCCAACTGACAATGAATATATAAACCGCTTCCGACAACAAGATTGCCGCACAAAACCAACGCAAATAACACATCCATCCGAACCTTTTATCGGCAGTCAGCAAACCTAACCACAATGGCAGCGAAACAACACCTCCCCAGAATAGGCTTTCACTAACCTTGGCATAACCCGTGGCATGTTCGTAGCTCAGCATACTGTGGGTGCCTGATGCCAGCCATGTCCAAAGCAGTGCAAATAAAAGGATAAAGAACCGTCTCATGCCACCAACCGCACAAGCCGTTCTAAGTGAATATGTCGAGTTATCTGCTGTTTATCAATCCAGCATTTGATTTCACAGACTTGCAGGTCGCCTCCGTCGCTATTTTTTCGCGAGCCCGCATCACCAAATTGGGAAAATAGGGGACGGAGCCCGATATTCTGTTCGACATTCCTGTTCATCATTACACTGCAACAATAGGGGACGGAGCCCGATATTCTGTTGTTCGTCATTACACTCATTTCCTCATCAAGTTAAGATCACACTGTCTCGTTATCTCATCGACCTCTTTTTTCCTTGGACGACGCCCCGGCGTTCCAAGTCGAACCGATCTTGCAAGCGTCGTTTCGATTTCGTCCTTGAACCGTTCGCTACCCAAGGCAGTACCACTATTCACCGACTTACGAATCGCTTTTAGTGATGCCTCGTCCATTTGATGACGAAATAGTGCTTGATAAGCAGCATGCCTGATCTCGTCAGTTGCGCCTAAAGCGAGATAGCACGCATGATCCCGTATCAATTCATTCATTTGACCTAACGCATGCGCTCCATAGCTCGACCATCTATAACTACTCGCATTCTCCACCATTCCCGCACGAACAGGATTCAGCTCGATGTACCGGTAGCACGTCAGCAGGTATCCTTCCGAGTCAATCAGACTGGACTTATAACGCCCTTCCCATAACGTGCCGCTACGACGGTAGACGTGGTTCACGTATTGCACATAGCGGCTTCCAAGGTAGCGCATCAGGCGTTACAGGCTTTCATCGGCTTCTGGCGTGACCAACATATGAACGTGGTTTGTCATCAGCACATAGGCGTGAATGCTACAGCCATATCGCATCGCGCCTTCCAGAAGGCTGTCCAGATAGGATTGATAGTCCTCGTCTGTGAAAAAACTGGCTGCGCGGTTGTTTCCACGCTGAATCACGTGTTGCGGTACACCCGCATGTCTTATACGGGCTCTACGGGGCATCTTTTTCCTACGTCTATATTAGCGATATTTCATAGTGGGGCTCCGTCCCCATTTCGTCCATTTCGTGCAGGGGTCAGACTCCATTGACCTTGCCATGAAATCGGATTGATTTTGTTTTTTCATTGAGGTCTTTCTAATTGGGCTTTTTATCTTCATTCCGTGCTTTTATCAGTTTTGGTAATCAACCGAATTACTACTCTGTCGTGTGTCGTCATCCTTGGTTACTCACTTATATAGATTTTAAGTTCTGTATTTGCTAAACATGCATCTAGCTTTTCAAATAAGTTGACTGAAGCTTGATTTTGTCCGGTTACACACTAAATATCCATACCTTTGTAAAGGTAACAATACTTTTGTGATAGCAGTCACACTTTTTAGCTCAAGAAATAATGGAAGAAAACCCGCATTTTATTCGACGTTTATGTTCATCATCATACTCAGTTAAAAGACTAACTAAATCGCCATTCACTCGTCGGGCTCTCATGGAATGGTTCAGACTCTATTGCTTTTTATTAGGCTTTTAAGTCGAGTCTGGTCTTACATAATTTAGATCCGTCACCCATCGAGCGTATTGTTGAACGGTGTTTGGAAAAGAATGCTAATTTAGGAAGATTGTAATCAGGTGGATTAGCACAATGCTGTCCCGTATAAAATCTACTACGGCATTGTATTGCTCGGTAGTTAGTTCGATTAGCCCGGTTGTGTAACCCCGCTCATGCTCCAGATCATTATATATTTCGCCGGAGCTGATCAAACTATGCTCTTCACTGGGTGCAAAGCCATAACTTTCACGAAAACCATTGCCATTATCAAGCACGACAAAACTATGCGGTATTCCTATTTCTCACTACGCGGCCACTGCCTCAGCGGTTTGTCCGCCTAGTTGAACCAGGCCATCGACCTGCAAGGCTTTGGGCAATTGATGCGTAATGAAGATCATCGTCGCTTGGCCTTTTAGCTGGTTGATGGTTTTGGCGAAAGCTTCGGCCGTGATGGGATCGAGGTTGCTGGTGGCCTCATCGAAGATGAGGATTTTCGGCCGTTTGAGCAAAGCGCGTGCAATGGCGATACGCTGCTTTTGCCCGCCGGACAGCCCGGCGCCTTTTTCGCCGATTTCGGTTTGGTAGCCCTGCGACAGGCTTTGAATATGGTCGTGAATTTCGGCCATGCGGCAGACGGTTTCGACATCTTCAAAGCTGGCGTGGGGAGCCGCGGCAATCAGGTTGTCATACACGGTACCGGAGAACAGTATTGTTTCCTGCGGGACAACACCGAATGAGTTGCGCAGCTCGTTGGCGGACAGAAAGCGGGTATCCACGCCGTCGATTTTGATGATGCCCTCGGCAGGCATAAGAAAGCCGAGCAACAGTTTGGAGAGCGTGCTTTTGCCGCATCCGGACGGCCCCATCAGGGCGACGGTTTTGCCGGGCGGAATGATCAAATTGAGACCGCGATACAGCCAAGGCTGGGTATCGGCATAGCGAAAACCCAGTCCTGTGATTTCGATACGCCCTTCGACTTGAGTACGCCGTGTCGGATCAGGGTATGCGGTTCGGGCGGGCAGTCCATCAGGTCGCCCAGACGTTTGACTGCGATGCTGGCTTGCTGGAATTCCTGATACAGGCCGGTGAGCCGTAACACAGGCTGCGAAAGCCGTGAGGAAAACATCTGGAACGCCACCAGCATGCCAATAGTGAAACCGTCGTTGTTCATCACCAGTAAGGCGCCGACGACGAGAATAGCCGCAGTCTGGAATTGTTCCAACAGGTTCGATACGGTTTGATAGGTATTGGCCAGACTGCGGGTTTGATAGTTGGCGCCCAGGTAACCGGCCAAGTAATCGCCGTAGCGGGTTTCGAGTTGCGGCTCCATTTGCAGGGCTTTGACGGTTTCTATGCCGGCCACATATTCAGTGAGAAACGACTGATTGCGCGCGCCTAACATAAATTGCTTGTTGAGCCGGGTGCTCAGTATGGGGGTAATGGCAAAGCTCAACCCGGCCAGCAATGCGATCAGCGCGACGGCGATTAATGTCAGTTGCCAGCTATAAAAAAACATCACTGCCAGAAACACCACCATAAAAGGCAAATCGAGAATCAGCGAAACTGCCGCGCCGGTGATAAAGTCGCGGATGGTTTCAATGCCATGCAGCCGCGCAATCAGCGTACCAGTCGGCCGATGCTGGAAGTACAGGTGCGGTAGCCGCAGCAAGTGACGGAAGACCGATGTGCCGAGCGCAGCATCAACCCGATTCCCAGTATGCAGGATCAGTTGCTGGCGAATCCAGCCCATCCCGGCAGAGAACATCATGAAAATGAACATCCCTACACCTACCACTTGCAAGGTAGACAGGGTTTGATGCACGACCACTTTATCGATGACTACCTGGGAGAACAGCGGCATGCCCAAGCCTAATAGTTGTATAGCCAACGAAGCCAGCAGTACATCACGCCAGATAGTTTTATGCTTCAGCAGTTCGGACATAAACCACTTGAAACCGAATGGCTGACGCTTAAGGCCAGGATTGAGGTCGGCACCCTCTTCCGCTGGTTCCGGTATGGTTCTCTCAATGGTAATTACATCCTGCTCATAACGGGCAAGAAACTCGTCAACCGAAACGCTATGCGGTTGATCTGTACCCGCAGAAAAATACACCACCTGTTCTCCGTCACTTTGAATTATCAAAGCCAGAGCCGTCGATGCAGGATGCGGCTCGAAAGACACCGCCTTTTCGAAAGCAATAAACGGCAAAACCATTCGCTTGCATGACCGGACATCGAACCGGGCGGTTTGTGTCTTCAGCCCCATATCACCCAGCGCCTTAAGCAATTGGGTCAGAGTGTGTGGCGGCGGATTTTGCCTGATCACTAAATCTGCATCAAACGGAATACGATGTAGCTGGCATAAACTGGCAAGCAGCCAGACAAAATCTGCATTGTTTATATCACCGGGGGACGGGGTTTCTTGTTGCATCAATTCCTTCTCTTGGTGTTTTTTTGTTTGGTTAAACAAAATTATAAAAGAATAGCCCCTCAATTAGGACACTAATCCCGTAGCATACATCAATTTTCTTAAATGCAGGAAGGAGTGTTAACCGGCTTGAAAACTTGCCAAATCCACAATAAAGGAGCGTCTAAGCTTGCCAGCCGTTAATCACTATCCTGTTTTTTCAAATAGACACACTGTCTTATCTTGACTGAAAAACGGCGCTAAATGGCGCAAATTTTGGACGCTTCTTACATTATTGTTAGTAAAAATTTGCGAAAAAAGTTGGCTTTTTTCAAAGAAATTTCTAACTTAATCCTAGGAAATTCCAAACTTTCGATGCCGTTACCCAAAGCGCCAAATGTAAAGGCAGTAACTGGTATAGGAGGTTAAAAAATGGCCGTTAGCAAAAAATGCAAAATGACATATTTAATAGTATCGCGTTGAATACCAGCGAGTTGTACATCAAAGGAAAGCATATTTACTGCTGATCGTTGGTACATCAGGGCTAGAACAATTATCTGTTAGTTGGCACCAACTGAAATTGGGTAGTGGGTTAAATCTGTAATTTGGCATGGCTACCCAGGCCAAACTCGACCTTGTTAATCAGCAATCCGATGACCGTATCATGCAGGGTTTCCAACTTTGAGAAGCAAATTGTTTTCCGTGTCAGTCGCTTAATCCACGTTCTGAAATTCAAATTTTTGCGTTCAATCTTTTGGGTGTTGCGCTTACCCACCTGATGCTTGTCGATTTCAAGGTGACACTCATAAGCCCCCCAATCATCGGTGTAATAGCGGCTACTCAAGCAATGCTTTCAGCGCTTTGAATACCTCATCCTTGCGTTTGCCAAACACATAAGCCAGTACGATATTCGTCGCATGATCAACAGCATACCAGAGCCAGCGTTGATTGGACTTGTTGCCGACAAAAGACCACTGCTCATCCATTTCAGCCTCGGCACAAGCCAATTCTAATCTCACCGCCAAATTTGCTGCCGAATTCAAGGTCTGAAAATTTGGATTGACCTGGACGAGGCCGCTCGACTTTTTTTAGCGTGCTAATCACGGTGTTTTTGTTGATCTTGAGAACCCGTGCGGTATCACGGATACCGCTACCATTGATGGACATCTCCACAACTTGCTCTTTGATACCGGGTCTACAAGCCTTATAGCGGTAATCCAACATGAACGTTTTAGTTTTGCACTCCGGATGTTGGCAACGATAACGCTGTGTACCCGATGCGCTACGGCCGGACTTCATAATTTGCTTGCTGCCATAGTCCGGGCAGGTAATTTCTTGATAACAGGTCATACCCGCTATTATACGAGAAAATTACATATTTGACCCATTACCAACACATAGCCACCATCTTCAGCTGGAGCGATGACGGCATGTTGGTCGCTTTGAAGAGTTGTCAGAACTTCCTGCAAGTCATCAACAGTAAGGCTTGGACAATCGCAGCCGATCAGGATCGCATGGCAATACTGTGACAGAGCGTCACTAAAGGCATTCAGCATCTTGTCTCCAAGATCGGAGCCACATTGCATAGGCAGCACCAAAGGATAATACTTGGCGCACTGTTCGAAAAAATGAATGCTTGGTATCAGGAGTGCAGTAAAGCTGAACGTCACACAATGGCTGTTGAAACGCTCGATCCAGCGTCAATCGAGTCAGTTGTCGGTGCGCGGCGGCGGCTTGGGTTGCGGTTAGCGTCGGTTGCAACCGAGTTTTGGCTTGCCCCGCCACCGGCGCTTTACAAAAGATCAGCAGTACGCTGTTGGGGAAAAGAGTGGTCATAGCTCAACCCGCTTAAACGGGAACATATTCAAAGTCACCATTACTAATAAATACCAAAATAAAATACCAAGAAATACGCTAAAACGGACAACGGTTTCCATCAAGATCTATGGTAGTAGCTGGCTACCAGCTCGCGGGGATCGGCACCGAAAAAATACCTGAGTCGCAGCCACCACATCAGTAGGATGGTTTTAAGGATTCCATATCGTTGCCAACGCCGTGCCGAAGTAACAACCTTGGCTGTCAGACAACACGGACTACCCAGCTTTTTCAGACGTGCACTCATAGCAATATCCTCCATCAGTGCGATATCAGGAAATCCGGCAACGGCCTGAAGAGCCTGGCGAGTCATGAACAAAGTCTGGTCGCCGGTGGCGATGCCGGTCAGCCGCGAACGCCAGTTCATCATGAACGCAATCAGCCTAAAAACAGGCTGCGGATTGTCGAAGCTGACATCGAATCGGCCCCATGGGTATTCATCAGTAACCGCCTGCAATATCAGGTTTATGGCGTTATCCGGTAAACGGGTGTCGGCATGCAAAAACAACAGCACATCGCCCTGCGCCTCCGCCGCGCCGCAATTCATCTGCCGAGCTCGGCCGCGGGGGCTCTGTAATACTTGATCGACCAGCAATCTGGCGATTTTTGCGCTGTCGTCATCGCTTCCACCATCGACCAGTAGCAATTGGCAACGGTCCCGTAGCGGTTGCAAGGCTTGTAGTTTGATGGCAATTTGACTGGCCTCGTTGACAACAGGGATGATAATGCTGAGTTGTGGTTTCATGATCGACTTGCTTATAAAGCGCCGCCGCAACTGCTGCCCTGTCCTGCCGTACAACCGTAGCAATGTGCAGCAGTAGCAATTGCTGCACCGTTCAAAGTGTCCAGGGTTAAATCGCCAATATGCACGCGTGGCTTAGCAACCGCGCCCAACGGCATAGACAGCATCTGGTTGAAGTCGCAATCGTAAACAGTGCCCTGCCAATCGATGCTCAGCGTATTCAGGCACATTAGTTGGGCGAGATTGTCCTCGCGAAAACTGCTGCATAATAAGTTTAGATACGCATCAAATCGCCCCTGACTGACCAGCATACTGCCGAAACGCTGGATCGGCATATTGACGATAGCATAGAGCCGATTAAAGACGATGCCGTAATGCTGTAGCAAATGCTGTTTGTAGGCCTGTTCCAGGCTTTGTTGATCGGGCGGCAATACCGCATCTTGTGGGTTGAAAACCAGATTAAGCTGCAACGGGCTGTCTGGCTGACCATAACCCAACCGGTTCAGGCGCTGCAAGGCGGCCAGACTGTCCTTGAATACGCCTTTACCGCGTTGTTTATCGACATTTTCTTCCAGATAACAGGGTAGTGAGGCGCTGATTTCCACCTGTTGCTCGGACAGAAATTCTGCCAAGCCAGTATAGCGCTGATCTTCCAAAATGGTCAGATTACAGCGATCGATAACCTTAATCCCCTGCCTGCGCGCTGCCTTCACCAGATAGTGAAAATGCGGGTGCATTTCCGGAGCACCGCCGGTTAAGTCCAGGGTGTGAATATTAGCTGCCTGAGCCAACGCCAAAACCTGCTCCAGTGTTTCCAGGCTCATCATCTCGGTACGCTTAGGCCCTGCATTGACATGACAATGTGTGCAGCTCAGGTTACAGAGATAGCCCAGGTTGACTTGCAGGATTTCCAGCGGCTTACGGAAAATGGCTGGAAAGTCGCTATTGGCTAAGAGTGGTCGAATGTCGTGCATGATTAATCCTTGGAAAACCAAATATCGCCATAAAAGGCAGAAACTTGCTGGTTACTGTTATCAGTGTCGGTCATCAGTGCCACGGCATCGATAATGTGCAAGTCTTTACCGAACAGCTTTTGCAAGTCATTCTTCACATTACGCTTTTCTCTGTACCAGACATTTGTCGATGCTTCCGGGCCGCGCAGAGCTATCATCATCGCATGATCGCCGGCAAAGGCATTAGGCCAGACTTTATCCTTTGATGTATTGCTCGCCCAAACATAATTAATCGCTTTGGTCTGCCAAAACGCCAGACCGCCCTTGACCACCACATAAATACGGGCAGCATAATCATCGCCGGCCTTACTTTGTTCATTTAGCCCTTCCAAGTGGTTGGTGATGCGCCACGACCAATTCAGAAACGGCGTTTGTTCCAAATCAATGCGCTGCTCTTTAAACAAGCCGGAAGCTGCGTCGCGGCTGTCGGCTTTTAGCGCCACGACGCCATCCAGGGTTTGCAATTGATAACGGGTTTCGCCTTTAAAACTTTTATGCTCCCAGTCGTCTAGCTGGTTGCGGCTGAATTCACCCATCATCAACCTGGATTCAGCAAGCAGATTCTGAGTTGTAAAAACCATCAATAACGTGATAGACAGTCTTCTCATTATGGTTACCTGCTCACTTGTTTGGTATCTGTGTTTTTAATCATGCAATACACAAATACATAGGTAACGTTGATTGTGAAAGGTTAAGGGA
>NZ_JALOCF010000097.1 GCF_023227905.1 Methylobacter sp.
GCGGTCATAACCTTATCGAACTTGCCGGAATCAAGCTCAAGTGCTCCGTTTTTATTCGTTTTAATGCCGATTTCTGCTAACGTTGAAAATCCTGCGACGCCTTGCGTCGGATTTGATAAGGTCTGACGAATCTGGTTTTGCACACCCCTTAAGGTTGCATCACCCAATAAGGGACCGCCCTGCCTGGTTTTGGCATCATAACTGGACAAGCTGCTCATTGTGCTGGCTAGTGAATTATAGGCTTTAATAAAATCATTAACTTTTGACTTGGCCGACTCTTTATCCAGCTCAATACTCAAGGTTTCTGTTTTGAGCGGATCCGCTTTTTTCAGAGAAATGGTTACCCCGGAAATAACATCAGAAAAGCTATTGCTATCCTTTGTTACTTTCTGCCCATCGACATGGATAATGGCGTCCGAAGCCGTCTGAATAGATGTCATACTGGCTGTTGCCAGTCGGGTTAAATCGTTACCGTCCAATGCATCCGTATCGGTTGCGCCTATGGTTATGGCATTTGTGGCGCCGACCTTATCTGAAGTCAGCACTAATTGAGAACCGCTATCAACCTTAATGAGGGTTGCCTTAATGCCAGGGTTGTCAGACGCTTTATTGATGGCATCACGAACACTCGCCAATGTCGTATCGCTGGCAACACTAATATTGAAGCTGCTTGCACCCAAGCCAATGGTTAACGTACCGGCTCCAAGTACTGCCGTTTCGCTACTGAAATCGCCGGAACGCATTTTTGCCGGCTGCGCCAGTTGCTCCACGTTAATAGAAAAACTACTGGCAACTGCAGAACCGTCGGCTGATGCAGTAAATAAATCGGCATTGCTGGATGTGGCTGTGCGCGTCTGAAAGGAAGATGAATATTTCAGACTCTGCACACTGGTCTGAAAAGCGGACAGAGCCCCTTTAAGTGATCCCAAAGCCGATAAATCAGCTTGTAATTCAACTTCTTTACGATTCAGCCGCAAAGTCGTCGGTTGCCCTTCTGCGGCAACCAGTTTTGATACCAGACCTTCTATATCAAGACCTGAACCTAACCCGGCAGATGTAATTGCAGGCATTGCCTGTCCTCCCCTTTAATTAAACCGTTGAGGATAATGTAGAGGCGGATTTATCCGCCCAATGAGCCAAGCCATATGCCGGGTTACGCTATCGCTAACCTGACCTATGCTCTTGAGTTAAAGATATTAAATGCCACGTCATCGCTTTGTTCGGCAAGGCTGCGAGCGAGCCTGAGGGTTTCTTCAGATGGCATTTGCCGGATAATTTTTTCGCTTTTGGCGTCGATAACCTTAACAACCATGGCGCCGCTTTCTTTATCAATACTAAACTGCAAGTTCCGCTGCATACTTTGTACAAAATCATTCAACTGACTGACGGCCTGCTTCAGATCACCCGATTCCTCTGCATCTTTTGCTTTATCGGCAACAGCAATATCTGCGGACACTGATTGCACTTCTGTTTTTTGAGCTGCATCGGCCGCACTTTTAACCAATGAATCGACTGGCTTCTTGACGTTATCTGGCCTCAACGGCGTAATGGCAACAGCTTGATGTTGCAACGTCTTGGTATTAATGTCCATTTTGGCCACCCCTTATTACTGGCAGGAAAAACAGATAGCCGGCGTTGCCGCCGGCTGTCCCCTGTTCCACATTTATCTCAAAAGACTCAAGACACCTTGTGTTGATTGATTAGCCTGGGACAACATCGCAGTACCCGCCTGTTGCAGGACTTGCGCCCGTGACAGGTTGGCTGTTTCCTTGGCAAAGTCGGCATCCTGGATACGGCCGCGTGATGCGGACAAGTTTTCTACTGTGGTTTGTTGATTGGCCACAACCGATGCGAAACGGTTTTGATAGGCACCCAGCGCAGCGCGCGAATTATTGATGCTCGCCAAAGCGCCATCGATAGTATCTAGCGCTTTCAGGGCATTGGTTGCGGTTAGCACATTCATTGTCGCAACGGTGGATACCGCCGCTCCTGGTGTTGCTGTTGTAGTAGCTGCCGTTAATCCTGCACTAGCGACTGCGCCACCACTAACCACGATGTCTGTTGCAGCTTCAAGTTTAACCGTACCGTGAGTAGTAGCGGCTGTTAAGCCAGTATTGGTAACGGTGCCGCCTATTGTTATATCACGGCCATCTGCTGCTGCTAATGTAACAGCACCAGTTGTCGCATTTGCCGACGCGATAACACCGGTTTGGCTGGAAATGGCGTTGATTGAGGCGGCCACGTTTGCACCTTGGCCTACAGCGTCGCCACCCGCAGCAACTGCCCCCACATTGACGCCATTGATGCTGAAAGCATTTGCAGCGATGGCGCCTGAAGCAGCAGGTGCTACACCCGCTATACTGGTTGCCTGAGCAGAAGCGGTAACGCCCGATTGACCAGAAACGGCGTTAATGGCTGCTGCGATGGAATAAGCGCTGGCGGCAGTTTGGCCTGCCGCTCCGCCAGCCGTTGATGCACCGACCTGGATACCGTTCAAGGTCACATCACCGGCATTCAAGGCGGCCGTCGTAGCTGTTCCATCTACACCAGCATAATTTGCTCCCGATACGCCGCCCAGCGCCGAGGTGCGGGCACTGCTGATAGCGGTAATCTGAATGCTGTCGCTTGCGGCATTATTAGCGCCAACCTGGAAGTTTTTGGCTGTAAATGAACCATCCAGCAACTTGGTGCCGTTGAACGCGGAATTTTGCGCTACCCGGTCAATTTCTGTAGACAGCGCCTGCACTTCATTATTAATAGCGGCGCGATCCGAATCGGAATTCGTGGCGTTGGATGCCTGAACGGCCAGCTCGCGCATACGCTGCAAGTTGTTGCCGATTTCGGCTAAGGCGCCTTCAGCGGTTTGCGACAGGGAAATGCCGTCATTGGCGTTGCGGGAAGCCTGTTCATTACCGCGAATTTGCGCGGTAAAGCGTTCGCTAATGGCAAGACCGGCGGCATCATCTTTGGCGCTGTTGATACGCAAACCGGAAGACAACCGTTGCAACGACGTATTCAGCGAACTCTGTGATGTATTCAGGTTACGTTGAGCGTTTAATGATGAAACATTGGTATATACTGTTAGTGCCATGACAACTCTCCTGTTTAGCCCGGATTAATATTTTTTACCGGTCTGTATAAAATCGGGTTCCTTCATCGTTGTGATAATTCCCCCACCTGTCATGGTTATCGACCGGTGTTTTTTAAACTTTAATATTTTTTGTCATGATATTGGGGTGGCTTGGTAGAGGCGCAAAATTTTGCGTTTCTACTGGCTATTTAGTTGGCCAACATAACCTGGTTTCTGCCGCTTTTTTTGGCTTTATACATGGCCTCATCGGCACGCTTGATGAAAGTATCAACCGTATCATTGTCACGCAAGGCGCCCACGCCCAGGCTTGCAGTTATCTTTATGGTTGCCATATCGTAAGCCAGGGTATGAAGCTCAATGGTATTGCGAATGCGTTCCGCCAATAATCCGGCGCCGGCAAGATCGGTATTGCTTAATAAAATTACAAATTCTTCACCGCCATAGCGGAAAACAACATCACTGCAGCGCAGACTTTCCTTGATCCATTTAGCCGCTGCAGTTAGCGTGATATCGCCGCCTTCGTGTCCATACTGATCATTAATGGTTTTAAAGTGGTCAATATCCAGAAAAATAATGGCTAAGCTTTTATTATGACGTACGGCCAGACTCATTTCCCGTTTAACGGAATCATTAAAATAAGTTCTGTTATTGGTTTGAGTAAGCGGGTCGGTATAAGCCATTTTTAAGGCTTGATGATATAAGGTCGCATTTTTCAATGGATAAATCAGACAACAAAGCAAAGTTTCCAGCAACTTGATTTCGGCATCATCGAACTTGCGATTACGCATAAATTTCAATTCACCGAGTTGTTGCTCCTCAACTTTGAGCGCGTAGCTGCAGGAATGTCGTGTAAAAACACCGCTTTTAATTTCCAGTTCAAACTCTGCATTGGTATAAACAAAGGCGCTATGAGGAATCATGCTTTCGATTTTGCTGCTGAAAATCGGGATCAATTTATTAAATTCCAGCGTCGTTTGTAAGGCGCTGCTGATGTCATAATGATTCAGGTTAACAACTTTTGTTGCTTCAAAAGAATTGTTGCTGATAATCGCCAGGCTGGTTGATTTTTTGGTCATAGCGGCTTGTTTCCGTCTTAAAACTTACTATTGAGATACGTTAAGCCAATACTGTGCCAATTCCAAATAAACAATAAAAAACAATATCTTGTTTTTTAGCCATGCGGGTGTTGGAAAATTGGCGCTTATGAAGCGTCAAATAATTGACATTCAATTGGCCAAGACATGTATCACTGGTAGCGTAGCTCAACCATTTTGAGATCGATTTGCTAAAGGAACGAGAATTTATTAAGGAAAGAAAGATGGATTGAAAAATTTAAAAATGCAATAAATCAGTCTGATAGAAATTGACCTGCCAATATCTGCCAGGTGGTTTGCCAATGAAACCACCCTGCCCTGCCTACACTGATACCATTAATCAAATAGCAGCCTGTAAACCTGAAGAAAACATCAAAATAAAGTACATTTATAGTACCTTATAAGCATAAAAATTATATAAAATCGGTACCAAAAGAATACTTAAATTATACCTTTTGTTCCTGCAATTCCTTTGCCATTTTCAGCATCGCGTAACGCATGAAATTGAGCCTGGTTCTGCCGCTTAATTTGCTGGCCGCAACCAGCTGCTCGTATTCGTATTGATTGAAAGGCACTCGCATCGCTTTGTAATCCCGGATGGCATTCTGGTCTAATTCCGGGGCTTTGGGTTTTTCAATTTGGGCGCCGCCTTCCGCTCTCGCGGCAAATGCTTCAATCTGTTCATTGGTCGGTTGTGAGTTGACCAAATTTAATGCACTGGCTTTAGGTTCTCTTCTTTTGACCATTACAGTATTTCCTCTACTAATTTCTTGATTTCCATTTTTGCCTTTGGGTTATCCATTTCCACTACGCCCAGACCCTCGCTCATGGCATCCCGGTAAACTTTACGGTCCCGTATCATGGTGGCAAGCAGTTTGATTTCAGGATAGTCGATCAAACACTCTCTGGCATCCGTTTCTTCATGAATCACCGGATTGGTTGGCGCCATTGTGATCAAGCCGTAAACCTTCAAGTTATGATTGAGATCTTTCGCCTGGATAATGATTTCCTGCATGTTCGGCAAGGTGTCCAAATCAGGCTGCGAGGGTCTGAACGGAACCACAAGAATATGCGCTGCTGTCATGCCTGTTCTTAGCTCCCGGCTATCTCTG
>NZ_JALOCF010000005.1 GCF_023227905.1 Methylobacter sp.
CCAGATGTACTTCATGGTAAACCATACCAGAAGTGCAAAGGTAATCATTTGCCCAATCAGAGTAGCATTGATACTCACGATGCGTTCCTCTTGTTGCTATTAAATTTAAACGACTTATTGACCCGCTGCAGCTTGTACAGCAGACAGGAATGGGTTGGCAAAAGTAAAGAACAGCGCCAAACCAACACCGATCATGGTTACCGCGTCCAACAGACCCGCAACAACGAACATTTTTACTTGCAGCATAGGTACCATTTCCGGTTGACGAGCTGCACCTTCCAAGAATTTTCCACCTAACAGACCAAAGCCTATCGCTGTTCCTAAAGCGCCCATACCAAGAACCAGACCTACTGCGATAGCAGTCATGCCTTGTACATCAGCAATTAATTTTGCAATTTCCATGAAACCTCCAAACGGTTAGTTAATTATAAAAAGTTAAAAAAGTCTTTAATGATCTTCGTGCGCCATGCTCAGGTAAACAATGGTCAAAACCATAAATATGAATGCCTGTAACGTGATAATTAAAATGTGGAAGATTGCCCAGGGGAAACTCAGCACCGGCTGGAGTTGCCAAGGCAGCAAGGCTATCAAAATGAAGATCAACTCGCCCGCATACAGGTTTCCGAATAAACGAAGTGCCAGTGAGATTGGCTTTGCTATTTCTTCTACCAATTTCAACAGCAGATTGAACGGTAAAAGCCATGGACCGAAAGGTTGAAACATCAATTCTTTGGCAAAACCCCAAGGGCCTTTTACTTTAATGCTGTAGAAAATAATTAAACAGAAAACGGAAATCGACATTGCAAAGGTTGCATTTAAATCCGTACTTGGAACAACGCGCAGATACTCAATACCCATCATCGAGCCGATTAACGGCAATATATCGACTGGGAACAAGTCCATGAAATTCCACAGGAACACCCAGCAAAAGATGGTCAAGGCCAGCGGCGCGATTAAGTTATTTTTACCGTGAAAACTGTCTTTAACTTGCGTATCGACAAATTCAATCAGCATTTCCACAAAGTTCTGTACCAGTCCCGGAACGCCTGCTGTTGCTCTGTCAGCCGCCATCTTAAAAAACCAGACAAACAGGCCGCCCAGAACAGCTGAGAAAAACAACGTATCCAGGTTCAATGCCCAGAAACCTTCGCCTACGGTTAGCGAAGTTAAATGGTGGATAATATAACCGGTTGCACCTTCGGCGGCATGAGCTTCGGTAGCCATCGTTCCTCTCTAAATATTAATAATGTCAGCGCATTAACAACGCAAACCAAAAAACCGATAATGCTGCTACATAGACTGAAAGCAGCGGTAATATTTCTATGTTTGGAAGTTGAAAAATCATGAAGAACAGCGCAGCTGTCAATAATAATTTGCCTGATTCCCCAGCGTAAAAAGACCTTACAATCTTTCTTGCTTCTTGCCCTGCGGATTTGCGCACCCTTAACGCGAAATACAGATTGGGAATAAATGCCGCCGCTCCGCCTAAAGCCGCCGACAAGGCGTAAGATCTAGCCCCTATCAAGGCAAATCCCGATGTCATTATTATGATCACCAGAATCTGGTAGCTTATGACTTTACTGACAGTAGAGCGCTTTCTATCTGTCATGCTCAACTCCATACACAACAGCTCGGGAATTATATCTAGCGACCCTCATTAAATCAAGGAACATTAAATTTAACTTACATTTACTATTGTTTTTCATCTACAGGCAGAGTACCTAATAACGCTATTTAATTTGCTCGAGAATTCCATCCAACTCTTCCAGACTGGAATAAGCAATGACCAACTTTCCGGCGCCATTTTCTTTATGCTCAATCAGCACCTTTGCACCCAGTTTGGCGGTCAGGTCTTCCTGTAAACGCAAGGTGTCTTTGTCTATTACCCTTACCTTAGGTATTTTAGGTTCTGCTTGACTGTCTTTTACCAGACGCTCCGCCGCCCTGACCGTCAACCCCTCCTTAACGATCTTGTGGGCCGCTGCCACCTGCTTCGGACCGTCCAGAGACAGCAGCGCCCTGGCATGCCCCATTTCTAGCTGCCGGCTGACCAATAGTTTTTTCACTTCCGGGTGCAACTCTATCAATCGCAATAAATTAGTCACCGTAACGCGCGACTTGCCGACCGCATCCGCAACTTGCTGATGGGTCATTTCAAACTCTTCCAACAACCTTTTTAGCGCTTCCGCTTCTTCCAAAGGATTCAGGTCTTCCCGCTGGATGTTTTCAATCAGCGCTATCGCCATTGCGGTACGATCGTCTATCTCTTTGATGACTACCGGCACCTGCTGCAATCCGGCCAATTGCGCTGCACGCCAACGCCGCTCCCCGGCAATAATTTCGTATTTTTCCGGCGCCATCATGCGCACCACAACCGGCTGGATGATTCCTTGCGCCTTGATGGAATCGGCCAACTCCTGCAATTTTTCGGGATTCATATCCTTTCTTGGCTGATACTTGCCCCGCTGCATGTGCTCGATCGGCAGGGTTTGCAGCTGATGGCCTTCCCCGGTTTCGCCTTGATCGTCTTTCCCGGCAACATTGCCCAGCAAAGCATCCAGCCCTCGATTTAATCCCCGCTTTTTCACAGCCATAACTTTTAATTTTCTCTGTTGGTCATTTTCCGCCTATTACACTAATCCATGCTGGCGCGAACTGTTGCTTCAAACTCTTCTATCAGCTTTCTTAAAGCCTCTGCCTCTTCAAGCAGCATACGATTTTCTTTTTGGATATTTTTAAATAACGCAACCACCATTGCCGCTTGATCATCTACTTCCTCAATGGCCTGCGCTGCATCCTGATCCACCTCTTTAGAGGGCTGATTTTCCTCCGATTGCACAGCTTGCGATTGATGTATTTTCTCTTTAGCTGAATCATCAGCCAACAAGGCTTCAAGCCCCCGACCTAAACCACGTTTTCTAAAAGTCATGTGCCGCTATGCTTCTCTTTTCTAATCATTTCACCCGCTAACGCAATATAGGCCATAGACCCTCGCGAAGCTTTGTCGTAGCTAAGCACAGGCAAACCATGACTCGGCGCTTCCGCCAGACGGATATTTCTTGGAACGCAGGTTCGAAATACCTTATCGCCGAAGTATCGAATCAACTGCTCCGATACATCCTTGGTCAAGCGGTTCCTGTCGTCATACATCGTCCGCAGAATACCCTCCAGATGCAACTCAGGATTAACGGAATCTTGGATGTTTTTCAATGTCGTCATTAATGCAGACAACCCTTCCAACGCATAATACTCGCATTGCATCGGTATCAACAGGCTGTTGGCCGCTACCATCGCATTCAAGGTCAGCATATTCAACGAAGGCGGACAATCGATCAAAATAAAATCATAATCCGCTTTGATCGGGATTAAGGCATCGGACAGTCGCCGCTCCTTATGATCGGCATGCATCAATTCGACTTCAGCCGCAGTCAGGTCAGAGTTTCCGGGAATCACCGAGAAACCGATTTCCGGCAGTTGAATGACGGTCTCCGACGCCGGCACTTCTTCCATCAACAAATCGTAGCTGGAATATTTAACTTCCTGCTTATCGATGCCGCAGCCCATCGCCGCATTACCTTGGGGATCAAGATCCACCAGCAACACGCGCCGGTTAGCCGCGGCCAGCGAAGCCGCCAGATTGACGCTGGTCGTAGTTTTTCCTACACCGCCTTTTTGATTGGTTATGGCAATTACTTTTCCCACTAGCTTACCTCGGCCTGTTCAGGCGATTGTATTCGTACCAGACATCGTTCAACATCAGTTCCCGGAACGCTAACCGAGATGACAGATTTTTTTGCAGTAATTTCCGCCAGTTCCGCATCAAGACTTTGCCCCTTCATTGCCAGCAATACACCTTCTTTAGATAGCAAATGTGCGGTCAACTTCACTATATCCGGCAAGCTGGCAAACGCCCGGGTAAGAACGGCATCATACGTTTGTTCAGGATGATAATTTTCCACGCGACTGTGCAAAACTTCGACGTTTTTAAGTTTTAATTCCAAAACGACCTGCTGCACAAACCGGGTTTTTTTGGCATTGCTGTCAAGCAAGGTAAAACCGACTTCCGGCAAACAGATCGCCAGCGGAATACCGGGCAAGCCCGCGCCGGTGCCGATATCGATGATCCGCTTGCCTTCGATATGCGGAACAATCGTCAGACTGTCCAGTATATGCAGCCGCGCCATCTCCTCCCTGTCCCGTATCGCGGTCAGATTATAGGCTTTATTCCATTTCTCAATCAGTTTTATAAAACTGAGTAACTGATCAACTTGCTGATCAGTTACATTTAAATTTAACGAGGCTATCCCGGAGACCAGGATTTTTCGACAGTCTTCCATCAGGCGCTTTTCTTCTTTAAATAAACCAACAACAAGGAAATAGCGGCCGGCGTTATGCCAGGGATACGCGATGCCTGACCCAAAGTCTCCGGCCGTTGCTTTTTAAGCTTTTCGCTTACCTCATTAGACAGTCCCGGAACGCCGCTGTAATCCATAATCTCAGGCAAGCGCAGATGATCATAGCGCAAAGCCTTGTCTATCTCGGTTTGCTGCCTGTCGATATAACCTGCATATTTGGCCTGAATTTCGACCTGCTCGGCTACCTGCGGATCTATATCCCCGGCCTCATCCATAAACGACAACAGCTGTTGAACATCCACTTCCGGACGGCGCAGCAAATCCATTAAGTTAGCTTCGCGTAATAACGGTTTGCCCCAATATTGCTCGACTTGACCGGCCTCTTCGGTTTCCGTTCTGACCCATTTCTTTTTCAGATCGCCCTGCAATTGCGAAATCGCATCACGTTTAGTCTCGAATGCCTGCCAACGCTCGTCATCAACCAAACCCAATTCACGGCCTTTTTCGGTCAGGCGCAAATCGGCATTGTCTTCCCGCAGCAGCAACCTATATTCTGCGCGGCTGGTAAACATCCGGTACGGCTCTTGGGTACCGCGCGTGATCAGGTCATCGATCATCACGCCGATATAAGCCTCGTCGCGTCCCGGACACCAGCTGTCCAGCCCTTGAACCAATCGAGCCGCATTAAGCCCGGCAATCAAACCTTGCGCGGCCGCTTCCTCATAACCAGTCGTGCCGTTCACTTGCCCAGCAAAAAACAGCGCATCCATGTGCTTGGTTTCCAGCGATGATTTCAAATCCCGAGGATCGAAAAAATCGTATTCGATCGCATAACCGGGACGCACGATTTCGGCGTTTTCAAAGCCCAGCATCGAGCGTACGAACTCATACTGCACATCAAAAGGCAGGCTGGTCGATATGCCGTTTGGATAAATCTCATGGGTATTCAGGCCTTCCGGCTCGACAAAAATCTGATGCGAATCCCGGTCGGCAAAACGCACAATCTTGTCTTCAATCGACGGACAGTAACGCGGCCCGATGCCCTCGATAATTCCCGAATAAAGCGGCGACCTATCCAGGCCGGAGCGGATAATATCGTGAGTTTTATTGTTAGTGCGGGTGATATGACACGGAATTTGCCGAGGATGATGCTCCGGCTTGCCGATGAACGAAAACACCGGCACCGGATCGTCGCCGTGCTGCTCTTCCAGCTTGCTGAAATCGATCGTCCGGCCGTCGATGCGCGGCGGTGTGCCGGTCTTTAAGCGGTCGATCCGAAACGGCAGTTCCCTTAATCGGTCGGCCAAAGCGATGGAGGCCGGATCGCCCGCGCGGCCGCCACTGTAATTTTCGAGGCCGATATGGATTTTGCCGCCCAAGAAAGTGCCGGTGGTCAAAACCACGGCTCTTGCGGTAAAACTCAAACCCATTTGCGTTTTAACGCCGGCAACCCTGCCGCCCTCGACAATCAAATCGGACACGGTTTGCTGAAACAAAGCCAGGTTGGGCTGATTTTCCAGCGCCGTTCTTACCGCTTGCTTGTAAAGCTGACGATCCGCCTGGGCGCGGGTTGCCCGAACTGCCGGACCTTTGCTGGCGTTCAGAGTGCGGAACTGAATGCCGCCGCGATCGATAGCTCTCGCCATTATTCCGCCCAAGGCATCGACCTCTTTAACCAGATGTCCCTTGCCGATCCCGCCGATGGCTGGGTTGCAGCTCATTTGCCCCAAGGTATCGATATTTTGCGTCAGCAACAATGTATTTGCACCGCACCGAGCCGATGCCAGCGCGGCTTCCGTACCCGCATGACCGCCGCCAACTACGATGACATCAAAATCTCTTCTAAATTTCACTAGCGCTATGTACTCTTAAAAAATGGTATATTACTACTGTGTGGCTTCACACAAACTTGACATATTATAAGAGGTAAATCATGAAAAAACGTAAAAATCCGAAAGGGCCGCAAATTGCCCCCATTCAAAACCTGGTCGCGAAGCACGCGCATCTGTTTAACAAAGCACAAACCTTTTGCGATAAAAGCAAATACAGCCGTAAAGCAAAACACCCAAGGCAGGAGGCTAATCCAACAGTTCCAGGCGGAATTATTGGATTAGCCTCTTGTTTTATCCAAAACCGGCTTTCAAGCTTATTTCCTGCCAGATAGACTCATTACTGTTTTCTCTACAAAATTCACCTGTGCTAATAAATTGAGGCAATAGAGGATAAACAGCAGTTTATACATTGAATTTTTGATTGTTTCGGGCATGCCAGGGCAAGGAAGAAAAACCGTAACTTATTATTTTCAAATAGCAAAACAACCATTAGGAGTTGAACCATGATTAATATCACTATCGACAACCCCGACATAGAACACATATTGCAACAAACCTATGGCAATAATCACAGCCGCCTGATCAAAGAATTCAGCCAATTCATACAAACTACAAGAATTAAAGACGATATCGGCATTTCCATACACCAACTTGAACAGGGCGAAAGCGTAAAACTGGCGGATGCGTTTACCCAAGTCAAACGAAGATATGAAGAGTGAACCGGAAATCGTCTTATCGCCTAAGGCTCTGCGACGATTGGAAGAGCTTGCCGAATATCTATATGAACAAACCCAATCAAAACGCTTTGTTAAAGAATATATCGGCAAAATAGAAGCTTATTTGGAAAACACCCTCAAATTATTCCCCGAATCCGGAACACCGATGCCGGAGTATGGTGAAGACATACGCCGCCTAAGCTATCAGCGATTTTCTATTCTGTATAGAATTGAGGGGACGCAAATTCAAATTTTAACCTTTTATCGGCAAAATCAGCCTTAATCCGAGTATCTTTCAACATGACAGGATCGGTACGACTTGGATACAGGCGTAGGCCGGAATAAGGCCATCCAAGCGCGTAGCGCAAGGTGGTGTTTCCGGCTAATTTAAGTAGGGGTTGCCGGAAAAGCTTCCGCTCCTCGGCAACTGCTCCTGCGTTGCTAAACCACAGGGAAGTGGCGAATGCAGAAAACGCAGGAGCGGTTTTCCGCCTACCTCCTGCATCCTTGCAGTCGTGCTCACGCCCCTTACCTACATAATCCACAGGGATGTGGTGAATGCAGATATTGCAGGAGCAAATATCTGTCCATGTAAGCAACGCCAGTTTTCGCTGTCACTCAAACCGACTTATTCCGGCCTACCGGGCTAATCCAATAGTTCCAGTTGGAATTATTGGATTAGCCTCTTGTTTTATCCCTCAGGCCTGAAAACTCTGCTCGTTATTGTGAAACCCAACAGTCCAAAAACCGCCCGTATCCGAGCGAACCTGTATTTGCATTCCTAAAACGTTTGCTTTAGCATGAAACTACTTTTGTAGTATTTTATTTCGGAGTGAAGCTATGGGAATGCCGGTACGCATAAATGATGATTTGTACGAACAGGCACGGGCGCAAGCGCAGGCTGAGCGGCGCACGATTGCCGGGCAAATAGAGTTTTGGGCTTTGGTGGGAAGAACCGCCTTGGACAACCCCGATCTGCCGATTGATTTCGTCCGTGACTTGTTGGTTGCC
This sequence comes from Methylobacter sp., assembly GCF_023227905.1. Lineage (GTDB taxonomy): Bacteria > Pseudomonadota > Gammaproteobacteria > Methylococcales > Methylomonadaceae > Methylobacter_A. The sequence goes on from NZ_JALOCF010000005.1 coordinate 7,915, forward strand.
CGTGCAGAAGGACCGACGCTTGCCACCCCCTTCGTTCCCGAAGGAAAGCGTAATTGATGGCTGATGCCATTCAGGTACTGCAAAGCGCAATGTTCAAACGGGCTTATAAGCGCTTGCACCCGAATCAGAAAACCGATGTAGATGATGCCGTAGCTGAAATTGTTCGTGACCCGACCATCGGCGAAGCCAAGAAAGGCGATCTGGCAGGAGTGTTTGTGCATAAGTTCAAATGCAATGAGCAGCTGATGTTACTGGCTTACGAATACGATCCCGGCACTCGTCTATTGCTGTTGCTGGGTTCCCATGAAAACTTTTACCGGGACTTGAAGCGGTAAACCTACAAGTCCTGTCGAACGGGCATGTTGATTATTCCCGGCATTTCCATGTTTGGAGGGACGACAATTTTTATCTTGCCTGCACTACGTCAGGACGCCGCTTTGTTGCCTGAACGGCGGAATATGTGATTGCAAGACTTAACCCTGTACTTCTTGCAGAAACAATTACCTGAGGTCTAAGGGTTTCGCGTACTCTACCCATCCTATCGAGCTCCAGCCATTACATCGAACTTAACCGTTAGGGGGAGACGCTATACTGTTAATCTTATTTAAACCCCATGCTTCAATATCTTCTACAAAACTATCCCAGTCGGGAGCCAGCCCTACTGAGTTAAAAATCCTGTAGATTAGAGGCGTTGCGAACACATATGGAACAGTCTGATATTCATCATTACTAATAGAGCAGTTCAATTTCCGCAATTCCGCCTTGTGAATAAACATATTATCTTCAGTCGGCTCCTTGGGAAGGACTATCTCACGATCCATTGTCAATGGTAAAGACAAAGACTTTATTCTATCTATAAAGCAACTTGAATCTACAAATGGCGATGTATGAAATACATTTCGTAAAGTAAAACACGAAAAAACATCTCGTTGGTCGTCAGTAGCTTTAAGCATATGAAGGTAACAATTAGTTAACGCCCCAATAATTGGAACAAACATAGCGTAATCGACGATTTTCATATCTTGACACTGATTTTCATATGCAATCCCGCAATATTGACCTGCATAGATGTTTTTCTCGTGTGTCTTGGCAAAATTAGATAAATCGTAGAGATTTAGAGGAATATCAAATCGAACGCTTCCATCGTGCCACCAACGAATAGTCAACAAAGCAAGACTTGGATCATTATCTCCAATTTGCCTAGCAACAAAGCCATTCAAGGCACTATGGGCAGCAGGCAGTGGCGCATGCACACCAACTATGCTGTTATCTGAATTTGTAACGATACGTACAAATTCATCAAAACTTAACTTCTTGGTCGGCGGTAGTTGCCTTTCGCTTGGCTTGAAGAAAATATATGCCCACGGAGAATTAGACTGACATTCTGGTAATTCTGGTGTTTTAGTTAAGTGCATAACATTTTTCTGTTGATGTTCATTACCTCGTTTCCATAGCTCATCAAGAATATATCTATCTGTTTCTTCTTTTGGTTTAGATTGATCCGCTACACGACGATAAATTCTGCCTGAAGAATGTATGTGCGGCGTAGCAACACTTCTAGGTATGCCAACCACTACAATAGATTTTCCTTTCGCTAGATTTATTTCATCTATTGGCCCATCAATGACTTTTTCTTCATATAGAACTTCTGGATTAACATGAGCCGATGCAGCCTCTCTTAAAGCTAACGTGATTTTTGCTACTTCACTTTTTTCTACACCAGGAAATTCACCCGCTGTTCGAGAACCATCATTCTTTTCACTTACGCCAATGATTAGCCAGCCACCATATTGATTGGAAAAGGCGGCCAAGTGCTTTCCATAGTCAGATATTTTTAAGCCTTGTACCTTATAATCAATATACCAACCCTCTGAAACATCACGCAAAAGAGATAAGTCACTGCCATCAAGCTCCTCTAAAATATTTTTGAATGGAAAAAAAGAATAATTAAGCAATCTTACGTACTCCTAAAAAATTATTATCTAGTATCCACGCAACCTAACATAATTCATTAGGATTTTATATTTAAGCTTTTAACTTCTGCTATCGCAGCTCGATAGTTCGGTCATCTTGTTTATACCCGACAATTCAATGCGCCAATGTCCACGTTATTTCCATTTTTAGGTGCTATTGCAATTACTATATAAGCTGAAATAATTGTAGCGTCTGTTTTACAGGAGATCGAACCTTGCCCAACCAACAAAAGAATCAAAGCAAACAGCCTCCTTCACCTCCCTGGCATCTCCTGGAACCCTGGCAGACCACTGCATGGCTCAAGGTCGATCCAGAAAAAGGCCTCAATCATCAGGAGGCAAAAGAACGCCTCGAAACCTACGGACCGAACGCCATTAAGGAACAAAGCCGCCGGGGACCGGTGCGGATGTTTTTCGGGCAATTCGCCGATTTCATGATTATCGTGCTGATTATGGCCTGCATCGTTTCGGGTTTGATCGGCGATTTGACGGATACGATCGCCATCAGTGTGATTGTCGTGTTGAACGCCATCATCGGCTTCATCCAGGAGTACCGCGCGGAAAAAGCCGTGGACGCGCTCAAACGCTTGTCCAGCCCCACCGCGCAAGTGCTGCGCGAGGGCAAGACCCAGACCATCGCTGCCAAGGAACTGGTTCCCGGCGATTTGGCCATGCTTGAAGCTGGCAATATCGTCCCGGCCGACCTCAAGCTATTGGATGTGGCGCGGCTCAAGGTGGAGGAAGCCGCGCTGACCGGCGAATCGCTGCCGGTCGAAAAATCGGGAGCGTTGATTCGGGAACTGGATTCACCGCTCGGCGACCGGCTCAACATGGCTTACAAGGGAACGGTAGCGACTTATGGCCGTGGCGTCGGCATCGTCATCGCCACGGGGATGGACACTGAGCTCGGCAAAATAGCCGAGCTTCTGCGCCAGGGCAAGGAGACCAAAACCCCGCTGCAACAACGTCTTGCCAGCTTCGGCATGCGCCTTGCCCTGTTGGTTTTGGCCGTCTGCGCGATTATTTTTGCGGTCGGCTTGTTGCGCGGCGAAGAGCCCATGTTGATGTTGCTGACCGCTATCAGTCTGGCGGTAGCCGCTATCCCGGAAGCCCTGCCCGCCGTAGCGACGGTGACTTTAGCCATCGGCGCGCGCAAGATGGTCATCAAAAACGCGCTGATCCGCCGCCTGCCTGCCGTGGAAACGTTGGGTTCGGTGACTTTCATTTGTTCGGACAAGACCGGCACGCTAACGCAAAACCGCATGCATGCCGAAGCGTTTTACGTCGAAGGGCGCTTGCGGGAAGGCATCGCCGACGACTTTCCGGCCCCGCTGTTACGGGCGCTCGCCTTAAACAACGACGCCCGCCGCAACCACGAAGGGCAACTGCTGGGCGACCCTACCGAAACCGCCTTGTACGAAGCGGCCGAGAGCGTTGGCTATGTCGGCGCCGATCTCGTCAAAGCAACACCGCGACTGGATGAGATTCCTTTCGATTCCGAGCGCAAGCTGATGACCACGCTGCATCAGGAAAATGGCGAACTTGTCGCTTACACCAAAGGCGCGCCGGAGAATGTGCTGTCTCGCTGCATTAGCCTATGGACCAGTGACGGCCCGCAGCCTCTACCGAAAGAAAAAATATTGGCTGCCGCCGAGCAAATGGCGGCGGACGGCCTGCGGGTGCTGGCCCTGGCCTACCGGCAATTCCCCGAACGCCCGTCAACGCTGAGCGCGGACTCTGTCGAAGACGAATTGTGTTTTCTGGGCTTGGCGGGACTGATGGACCCGCCGCGCCCGGAAGCCAAGGACGCGGTGGCGCTGTGCAAGACTGCCGGGATTACGCCGGTCATGATCACCGGCGATCACCCGGCGACTGCCCGCGCCATCGCAATCAGGCTCGGTATCGTCGACGACGGCTGCAAGGTGCTGACCGGGTCGGAACTGGCGCAGATGAGCCTTGCCGAATTCGAGAAACAGGTCGAAGACGTTCGTGTTTATGCCCGCGTTGCGCCGGAGCAGAAGATCGAAATCGTCAAGGCGTTACAGGATAGGGGAGAGTTCGTCGCGATGACCGGGGACGGCGTTAACGATGCGCCGGCTTTGCGCGCCGCCAATATCGGCATCGCAATGGGCAAGATCGGTACGGATGTGGCGCGTGAGGCATCGCACATGGTGCTGCTGGATGATAATTTTGCCACCATTGTGAAAGCCGTTCGCGAGGGGCGGCGGATTTTCGACAACATCCGCAAGTTCATCAAATACACGATGACCAGTAACTCGGCGGAGATATGGACGTTGTTTCTGGCGCCTTTTCTGGGCTTGCCGATTCCGTTGCTGCCTATTCATATTCTTTGGATCAATCTGGTCACCGATGGCTTGCCGGGGTTGGCGCTGGCTGTCGAGCAGGAAGAGCGGGGCATTATGCAACGGCCGCCCCGTCCGCCTCAGGAAAGCATTTTTGCGCAAGGCATGTGGCAACATATCCTGTGGATCGGCCTATTGATGGGCGGCGTTTCGTTATTCTCCCAAGGTTGGGCTTATTATACCGGCTCCGCGCATTGGCAGAGCATGGTGTTCACGGTGCTGACTCTGTCGCAGATGGGACATGTATTGGCGATCAGGTCGGAACGGGAATCACTGTTCAGTCAGGGACTGTTTTCCAACAAGCTGCTGTTGGGTGCGGTGCTGTTGACCTTCGGCCTGCAAATGGCGGTGTTGTATGTGCCGGTTTTGCAGCCTATCTTCAAGACCGAGGCTTTGAGCCGCGACGAGCTGTTGTTCTGTCTGGCGCTTTCTTCGATTGTGTTCATTATGGTGGAAATTGAAAAGTGGATGCGCCGCCGGGGCTGGATTTACCGGAACGGCCAGCAAAGCCAGTAGTATTTTATAGCCATCGTATCCATTCTACGGATTCGCTGAATATTTTCGCGCTTTTAGTGATTTTCGCGGATTAAACGCTTTTTCAGGATTCATGCTGTTCAGTTTGGCTGCCGGCAGGCCTTTATCAGTTATAAGCCATAATGTCTAAATCATTACGAACCTACTATTGAATGCTAGAATACGGTTAAAGTGCGCATTGGATCGAATAGCTAACATCTAAAAAATGCACCAAACAAATACGTTTAAAACATTTTCTACTAAGAGGACACTATGCGGAACCTGAAGCTTCTACCCGCGATAATTGGAGCGACCCTTGCTGTCGCTATCATTTTATATGTCGCCTTCTACTTCATATTTCTCGATCTGTTTGTCGACTTATGGTGGTTCGAATCATTGAAGCTTGAGGCCTACTTCTGGCTAAGACTGCTCTACAAGTTCTTTCTTTCCGGCGCAGTCACGCTGGCGTTTTTTGCCATTTTCTTTTTTCACTTCTGGATTGCCTCGCGCTACCTGGGCTTAAATCCGCCGGATGAGATTCTCAGCAATTTAGATAAGCGCCGACGCTTTCAACGTTTTGCCGACACCTTCTTAAACGGATCGGCAGCCGTGTACACACCGATATCGCTAATACTTGCCGTATTTATTGCCATTCCCTTTTATAACCAGTGGGAAACGACACTGCTGTACTTTTTCGGCAGCGATTCGGGCGTAACCGAATCGGTTTACGGCAAGGATGTCAGTTTTTATATGCTGTCCTACCCGACTTATATGCTGATTCAGAAGGAACTGCTGACCACCGCCTCGCTGATTTTCTGCATGGTTGGTGTCTTATATTGGCTGGAACATGTTTTTATCCCTAGCCAAAACTCGGAATTCCCGTTAGGAGCCAAAATTCACCTAACGACCTTGATCGGTTTTGTAGTGGCTTTTGTGGTCTGGGGCTTCATGCTGGATCGCTATAGCCTGCTTTATACCGATAAGCACGAACCGGTGTTTTACGGTCCCGGCTTTGTTGAATTGCGCTATCACTTGCCATTGATCTGGCTAGAGATCGTTACCTTCGTAGCGACAGCGATAACAGCTGGCCTGTTTATTTTTTCGGAAAAACACCGGGTCAAATCGCCGTTTTTAATCTCACTCGGCTTATTTCTTTTTATTGCATTTTTACCGAATGTCCAATTTATCCCCAATTTAATTCAAAAATACATCGTCAACCCGAATCCGGTTAAAACCAATAAGTCGCTTATACAGCACAATATCGATTCAACGCTGGCCGCTTACGATTTGAAGAATATCAAAACGATTGATTTGCGCGTTAAACTGGATGCGGCCAAGGATATCGAAACGTGGAGCACACAAAAACATTTTGAAAATATTCCGGTGTGGGACAGGGAATTTATCGTTCATAGCTATAGACAGCTACAGGAAATAAGACCTTATTATAAAATCCTGTCTGTCGATGAAGACCGCTATTTTATTCTTGACCACACCCGGCAGGTTAATCTGGCAGCCAGGGAAGTCAATGTTTCCAAGCTGCCGCCTGAAGCGCAGAACTGGGAAAACATCCATTTGCGCTATACCCACGGTTATGGCGCTGTCGTTACTCCCGCAGCACAGGATGCCGACAACCCGCTGGTCTGGTATTTGCGCGACCTGAACATGCACTCCGACGTCGGCTTCAACGTCAAGCACCCGGACATCTACTACGGCCAGGAAAAATTCTCCTATGCCATCGTCCCCAATAAGCTCAACATTGTCGGCATTGCCGGCTCTGAGCCCGTCATAGAGGAAGCTTATCACGGCGAGGGTGGCATCCCCATTCCGTCGCTGTTCAGAAAGGCATTGTTTTCCTTTTATTTCAAGGATGAAAAAATATTTTTTTCACCCAACATTTCCACAGAGAGCAAAGTCAAGATGCGCCGGAATATAACCGACCGCATTAATACGCTGACCCCTTTCCTGCATCTGGATAAAGACCCTTATCTGGTTATAACCCAGGATCGGTTCTACTGGATACAGGATGCTTACACCTTGTCCAACCGGTATCCGGTCTCCAAGCCTGCGGACGATGATTTCCTGGAAGGCAAACAGAATTTCAACTACATCCGCAACTCGGTAAAGATTGTTGTCGATGCGTTTGATGGCGATGTTGATTTTTATATTTCAGATCCATCGGATGCCATCATTCAGGCCTACAGCAGTGCCTATCCCGGCTTATTTAAAAGTCTGCAAGAAATGCCGGACGAATTAAAGCGGCATTTGCGTTATCCCCGCGATCTTTATTATCTGCAGATGAAAGTGTTCGCCAAGTACCATCAACAAACCCCTGAATTATTCTACGAACAGGCAGAAACCTGGCAATTTGCCAATGTCCGCGGTGAGCCGGTAATGCCTTATTATCAGACCATGGACTTTGGCAACTGTAACGATATGGAAGAGTTTGTGTCGATTAACCCGATGACGCCGGTTAACAGAAGCAATCTTAGTATGATAGGCATTGCCGGAACACTCGATACCACCACTTGCAGCCTGGATTACAAGCCCGGCATTACCGTTTACAAGTTCGGCAAGGATGTTCAGGTCAATGGTCCGGCACAGGTTGAAGCCTTGATTAACCAGAACCCCGAAATCTCTGCCCAATTTACATTATGGGGCCAGGCCGGTTCTGTTGTTGAGATGGGTCGGATGATTATCCTGCCGATGGGCAGCACCGTTCTGTATGTACAACCCATTTACCTGGCTTCGATCAAAAACAAAATACCCGAATTAACCCGGGTCATTGTTTCTATTGGCAACGTGGTTGTTATGGATAAAACCTTATGGTCAGCTTTTAATCGTTTGAAGCAAATTTATCTGCAAAGTGCGGCGGAAAGCGATGGGACGGAAACGCCTAAAGCAATCGTAGAGCCTAAAATCGAGCCTAAAGTAGCCCCAGAATCAAAATAATGGGAAAAGGCCGGCGGAACAATATCCGCCGGCCTTTATTTTTCAATCAGCCCAACTTTATCGCCAAGTGTTTTCCTGGCGTGACTGTTCCAGCAACGCCTGACAATGAAGTTTTATCCCATCGCAGATAGTATGCAGGGGTAAATGGCTTAAGCTCTTTGTATCGAACGGATTTTGCAATTCAATACCAATCCTGTCCAAAGACAACAATGGATAAGCGACTAGCAAGAAGATAAACACCGCGCTGAAACCCAAATTGTCTATTAAAGAAAACGGCAGCAGTACCAAAAAAGTCAGAATGAAGCGCCTGGCTTTGATCGCGTAAACCAACGGCATTGGCGTTTTTAAGATCCTTTCGCAGCCGCCAAGGTGGTCAACCAGCAAAATTCGCTGCCCCTCCAACTCCCTAAAAGTGAAGCCATCGATATAACGGCTAACCCTGGCTTGCTGAATTAATGAAGCTATTTTACTGGCGACAAACAGCGGCATATGCACCGCGGATTTCAGCATTTCCAGTTCCTGTTCGCTCAGTAGACCGTTTAAATTATCAAAGTCTTTGCCGTTGCGTAAGGATTCTCTGACCGCAAAAGAAAACGTGACCGTCCACTTCAAAATTTCTTTACGCCACACATCCTGTTCAGAGCTGCAATTTTGAAGCTTAGTGTAGTTCAAAGCTTCAATAACGATGTTCCTGCTTTGGTTAACAATGCCTCCCCATAGCTTTCGAGCCTCCCACCAGCGCTCGTGGCCCGCGTTAGTCCGAAACACCAAAACCAAACCGAGCACCACCCCGGTATATTCAAGCGGCGTCACATCAAGATGCGGCAACGGCCGCCAATACTGATCCAATGCAACAACTAACCCGCAATAACAAGTCATCACCAGCAGATTGGGCAAGATACGCGGCGTAACGGAACCACTCCACATTAGGGCACCGCGTAAAAAATCCGGCGATTCATCTTTATTGCTATGTAACGGTATAGATCTTTTCATGCCTGCCCCTTATGGAGAATAAAAGTAAAATAGCAACACCATCTGAAAATAATAGTAACACTATCTTTTAAAGTGGCAATACTTCGGTTATTATTTCTTCAATGACGTGCAATAGCCCTTTTTAGAACAACCGGGCAACGTGCCTTACTATTTGAGATAAACAAGCCAAACCAAAGCGATGGAAATACAGCTACACATTAAAATGAATGAAAAATTGTTTCTCAGGGATCCGGAGCAATCCGAGCTGGGCAAGAAAATCATTCTGCACAGTATTCAGCTCATCCATAAAAACGGCTTTGAAGCATTTACATTTAAAAAACTCGCCGAAGCGATCGGCACCACCGAAGCAGGTATTTACCGGTATTTTGAAAACAAGCACCGATTGTTAATATACATTACCGCCTGGTATTGGAGCTGGCTTGAGTATCGGGTTAGTTTTCAGACTAATAACGTTAAAGACCCTGTTGTTAAGCTCAAAATGGTCATTAAATTGCTGGCTACTACCGTGGAAGACGATATCAGAACCAGCTATGTAGACGAAGGCATTCTTCATCAGATTATTGTCACGGAAGGCTCCAAAGCCTATTTGACTAAACGGGTATCGGAAGATAACAAGGATCACTTGTTTAAACCCTACAAAGACCTTTGCGCTGTTATCGGAAATATGATTTTGGAGTGTAATCCTCGTTACAAATACCCGAAATCATTAGCGTCCACCATTATTGAAATGGCGCATTTCCAGAGTTTTTTTATGAACAATCTGCCGGCGCTGACTGACTTTGGCAAAAACAAAGATGAAGCGGAGATTGTTTTATTCCTGGAAGACCTGGTGTTTTCCAGCTTAAATTCGGCTCAATAGCGGCAAGCTTAAGGAATATTTATGTTACGAAAAATTCTAATTGCCAACCGGGGCGAGATCGCGGTGCGCATCATCCGCGCCTGCGCCGAAATGGGCATACGCTCAGTCGCCATTTATTCGGACGCAGACCGCTTTGCGCTGCATGTCAAAAAAGCCGATGAGTCTTATTGTATCGGTAGCGAACCTGTAGCGGGCTACCTGAATGTCTATGGCATCGTCGATTTGGCGGCTGCGACCGGCTGCGACGCGATTCATCCGGGCTACGGCTTCTTGTCTGAAAACGCCCAGTTTGCCAGAGCCTGCAAAGAGCGCGGCATTATTTTCATCGGCCCCGATGCCGAGGTGATCCACCGGATGGGCGATAAGACTGAAGCCCGAAAAGCGATGATTGCCGCAGGCATTCCGGTCACGCCGGGCACCGACGGCAATTTGGACAGCGTTGAACAAGCACTGGCCGTAGCCGAAAAAATCGGCTATCCGATCATGCTCAAAGCCACATCCGGAGGCGGCGGACGCGGTATCCGCCGTTGCGATAATGCCGATGATTTGCAGCGTAATTACCAGCGGGTCATTTCCGAAGCGACCAAAGCGTTTGGCAGCGCCGACGTGTTTCTGGAAAAATGCATCATTAATCCCCGGCATATTGAAGTCCAGGTGTTGGCCGACCATCACGGCAATACCATTCATCTTTACGAGCGCGATTGCTCGATTCAACGACGCAATCAAAAGCTGATCGAAATAGCCCCGTCCCCGCAACTCGACGAAGCGCAACGCCAATATATCGGCGGTCTTGCGGTGCTTGCTGCTAAAGCCGTCGGCTACACCAATGCCGGTACCGTGGAGTTTTTGCTGGACGATAAAGATCGTTTTTATTTCATGGAAATGAATACCCGCGTACAGGTCGAACATACCATTACCGAAACCGTGACCGGCGTGGATATCGTCGAGGAACAGATCCGCGTCGCGGCCGGATTGACGTTGCGCTTCAAGCAACACGAAATTGTCCGGCGCGGTTATGCGATCCAGTTCCGGATTAATGCCGAAGACCCTCAAAACGGCTTCTTGCCCAGTTTCGGCCGGATTACGCGTTACTATGCGCCCGGCGGTCCCGGCGTGCGCACCGATACCGCGATTTATACCGGTTATGAAATTCCGCCGTTTTACGACTCCATGCTGGCTAAAGTGATTGTCAGCGCGATAACTTGGGAAGATGCTATCAAGCGCGGCGAACGGGCGTTGAAGGACATGGGCCTGTTCGGCATTAAGACCACCATCCCTTATTACCTGGAAATTCTGCGCCATCCCGAGTTTAGGGCCGCGACCTTTAATACCGGCTTTGTCGATAAATATCCCGAACTGGTTAATTATTCCAACAAACTCCGACCCGAAGAATTGGCCAGCGTGATCGCCGCTGTGTTGGCGGCCCATACCGGCCTGTAACCCAAGGAAAAACAGATGCAAAAAGTTCACATTACCGACGTTATTCTCCGGGACGCTCATCAATCGTTGATCGCGACCCGCTTGCGCACCGAAGATATGCTGCCCGCCTGCCCGATGCTTGACGATATCGGTTATTGGTCGTTGGAGTGCTGGGGCGGTGCGACCTTCGATGCCTGTCTGCGTTTTCTGAAAGAAGATCCGTGGGAGCGCCTGCACAAACTAAAGCAAGCTTTGCCAAAAACCCGCTTGCAGATGCTGCTGCGCGGGCAGAACCTGCTCGGCTATCGCCATTATTCCGACGATGTGGTGCAAAAGTTTATCGCCAAGGCCGCCGAAAACGGCATGGATGTGTTCAGGATTTTCGATGCGCTGAACGATGTACGCAACCTTAAAACCGCGATTGAAGCGACTAAAGCCGCCGGGAAACATGCGCAAGGCACGATTTGCTACACCACCAGCCCGGTGCATGATGTGGCCGGTTTTGTCGCACTAGGCAAAGACTTGGCTAACTTGGGTTGCGACTCGATTGCAATCAAGGACATGGCCGGACTGTTGACGCCGTATGCCGCCGGCGAGCTGGTCAAAGCGTTGAAAGATGCGGTCGACCTGCCGCTGCATCTGCATTGCCATGCCACGTCCGGGTTGGCCGAAATGTGCCAGCTCAAAGCCATCGAAGCCGGCTGTCTGCATACCGATACCGCTATCTCATCCTGGGCGGGCGGCACCAGCCATCCGCCGACTGAAAGCTTCGTCGCGGCTTTGCGCGGCACGCCTTACGATACCGGCCTGGATTTGGACAAGCTGCAAGCGGTCAACAGCTATTTTGCCGAAGTCAGGAAAAAATATCGCCGTTACGAAAGCGAATTCACCGGCATCGACACGCAAGTGCATGTGTTTCAAGTGCCCGGCGGCATGATCTCCAATTTAGCCAACCAATTGAAAGAGCGCAATGCACTGGATAGGATCGGCGAAGTCTATAAAGAAATCCCGCTGGTGCGTAAAGACCTGGGCTATCCGCCGCTGGTGACGCCGACTTCGCAAATCGTAGGAACACAAGCCGTGCTGAATGTATTAACCGGCAAACGCTACCAAACCATCACCAATGAAGTGAAACGCTACCTGCAAGGCGGCTATGGCAAAGCTCCGGCAGCGGTTGACAGCAATTTGCAAAAACGCGCGATCGGCAAGGAGGAAGTCATCGATTGCCGCCCTGCCGATTTGCTGAAACCTGAGTTCGACAATCTTCGCCAGGAAATCGGCGAACTGGCGCTGAATGACGAGGACGTGCTGAGCTATGCGATGTTTCCTGAAGTCGGCCGGACGTTTTTGGAACAGCGCTTGAATAACACGCTGGTGCCTGAACCTTTAGAAATTGAATCCAGAGCATCTGACGCAGTCAAAAAAGCGCCGACCGAATTTAATGTGGCGTTACATGGCGAGTCCTATCATATCAAAGTCACCGGTACCGGCCCGAAAAACCAGACTTTGCGGCATTTTTATTTCATGGTGGACGGCGTTCCCGAAGACATCGTGGTTGAAACCTTGGACGAAATAGTCCTGGAGGGCGGCACCCAGGGCGCGGTTAAAAGCGCGATTTCCCGTAAGCGCGCCAGACCTTCGACGGAAGGCGATGTTGTGGTCGGCATGCCGTGCAACATCCTGGATGTATTAGTCAAAACCGGCCAGCAAGTGACTGCCGGACAAGCCGTTTTGATCACCGAAGCAATGAAAATGGAAACCGAAGTAACCGCGCCGATAAGCGGAACCGTAAAAGCGGTGCATGTGGTTAAAGGCGAGCCGGCCAACCCGGATGAAGTCTTGATCGAAATCGCCCCCTCAGCATGATGAAGAACATTAAACCGATTGTTGCCGATGCCGACGCGATTAAGCGCGCGGCTGATTTATTGCGCCAAGGCCGGCTGGTGGCGTTCCCGACCGAGACGGTTTACGGCCTTGGCGCTGACGCCAGCAATCCTGATGCGGTCGCGGCTATCTTTAAAGCCAAAGGACGGCCTGCCGACCACCCATTAATCGTGCATATCGCCGATATTGACAGCCTTTACGATTGGGCCAGCACCGTGCCTGACGCTGCATTAAAGCTGGCGAATCGGTTCTGGCCGGGGCCGTTGGCAATCATCCTGCCTAAAAAGCCCGAAGTGCCGCTGGAAGTGACCGGAGGCCAACAAACGGTTGGTTTGCGCATGCCCGATCATCCTGTCGCGCTGGCTTTGCTAAAAAGCTTTGGCGGCGGTGTTGCCGCGCCGTCGGCGAACCGCTTTTGCCGGATCAGCCCGACCCAAGCGAGTCACGTCAGCGAAGAGCTGGGCGATGCGGTCGATATGATTCTTGATGGCGGCGCCTGTGAAGTCGGCGTTGAATCGACGATTATCGATTTAAGCGGCAGCAAGCCGAGATTGCTCAGGCCGGGACATATCACCCGTCAGCAAATTGAAGCGGTTTTACAAACCGAGTTGCTGATGCCTTTAGTATCAGGCGCGCCAGCCCCGGAAATTTCGGAAGAAACCCGTGCGCCGGGCATGATGGCCGTGCATTATGCGCCGACCACACCGGCTATGCGCTGCCCGGCAGAACAGTTGCCGGAGAGGATCCGGCAGTTGATCGCTGAGGGCAAAAGGATTGGCTTATTGACTTATCAATTGGATATAGCGGAAACCGGTCAAATCCGTGTTTTGCATTTGCCCGAACAAGCCGCTAACTACGCTCAAAGCCTTTATGCGGCACTAAGGGAGCTGGATAATTTGCAACTGGATGTGATTCTGATAGAGCTGCCCCCGCAAACAGAGCCATGGCGAGCAGTTAATGATCGTTTAAATAAAGCCACTGCTCTGCACTTATAATCCCTCAGGATTCGGTATGAATAAATTCGGCCAATAAGTGCGCCAGCTATCCGGGCGGGTTATGATATGAACCAATTTCCTTATTGGCCGATAAGTCATGTTTTAGGTTGTCAAGAATAAGGGCTGCATCACTGCCATATTTATCATTGAACGATGCCGCCGCCTCTGTAGAAGCCGACAATGCCAGAGCAATTTTTCTCATGACTGATAATGCGGGGTCTGACTTATCGGCTCCGGCGAGCAAATATTCGCAAACACTAAAATGGCCAAGAGAAATATAATTAATGAGTATTTCGGAAAATCGGGCCAACTTCCTCCTTACCGCCCGGTTAGCCGAAAAAGGTATAAGTTCAGCAATATGGCAAGACAAAGACCAGACTTTCTGTCTTTCGTTTTGTAGTTAAGTTATCAGTTGATAAGCCTGCTGTTTTTTCCGGATTCATTTGAACTGCAATCGACATGAACGCATTCCTAGAGGTTTTAGTTAGCGGCTTTAATTTATGTCGATTATTAAAAGCTCAAAATTAATTAAATCATAAGGATTTTTTTGAAAATCTCAGTAGTCGTTCCCACTTATAACCGCCGAGAATTGCTGGAGCGCGCGTTATTATCCATTTTCTGTCAAACATCGTTGCCGACTGAAGTCATAGTAATTGATGACGGCTCTACCGATGGCACGAAATCCATGCTTCGCCAGGAGTTCCCTCAGATAAACTACTGCCATCAGGAAAACCTCGGCGTCAGTGCGGCCCGTAATCTTGGCATACAGCAAGCAAACGGTGATTGGGTGGCGCTTCTGGATTCTGATGATGAATGGCTGCCTGGAAAGCTGGCCGCCCAGAAAGCGGCGCTGACGGCCAACCCTGAATACAGGATTTGCCATACCGAAGAAAACTGGATACGCAACGGAGCCCGGGTTGAAGTGCCCAAGAAATACGCCAAAACTGGCGGCTGGATATTTACCGAATGCTTGCCGCTCTGCGCGATATCGCCGTCCACGGCCTTGATACACCGTTCAGTATTTGCAGACATAGGCCTGTTTGACACCCAACTGCCGGCCTGTGAAGATTATGACTTGTGGCTTAGAATCGCCGCCAATTACCCGGTTTTATTGGTTGAACAGCCGCAGATAAATAAGCATGGCGGCCATGAAGACCAGCTATCGATGGCACTCTGGGGCATGGACCGGTTTCGCATCAGCGCTTTGCAAAAAATCATGGATGGCGGTCAACTGTCCGAGCAAGACCGGCAAGCGGCGGCAAAGATGCTGGTAAAAAAAGCACGCATTTACCTTGCCGGGGTTACCAAACGCGGAAAAACCGATGAAGCGGACTATTATCGGCAACTGATCAATCGTTATGCACTAGACGCTGTGTAAGTTACTTGATCCTGAAACTACACTTGCAATCGCCTTTAGCCATGCAGCTTAACTGCTCAACATCCTTATCCAGCAACGAAGACATCAGCACCAAATCGAACTCGCAAATCTCATGGTGTTTTTGAGCCAAATCATGATAAATGCAATTATAAGCCTGCATATTCGGGTTTTCAGTTTCGGGTTCCACGTCCACTTTTACTTGAAAGCCAAGGTCAGTCATGACTATAGCCAGTTCATCAATGCGCTCGGTTAAATTTTTGCCTTCAAATTTGCCGCGCAGCTTATCGGCCAGCTTGCTGCCCAGTTTTTGCATATAGGCTTTAAATCGCTCAGGACCTATTTCCTGTTGCAAATCGCTAAGGATTAATTCTGAAAACCAGGCATATTGCTTGGGAAAATAATTGTTGCCTTTGTCAGTTAAAACATAAATCGTCACCGGACGCCCGGCTGTTTTATTAAGCATGCTTTTCTTGATATAGCCGTCCCGCTCAAGAACAACAAAATGCTGCTGCACACCCGTTCTGGAAATATCCAGCGCTTTAGCCAGCTCATCAACACTCAAGCCATTCCTGCTTTCCAGCAAATGCTCAAGTATTTGGTGTTGGCGGGAACTGATCTTCTGAAGCATTAGCGGGTTCATCCTATGTGTTAAGTGTGCGGTAATAATAACCTATTATGACATATATAACTTGTAAAAGTTTTATATAGCAAAAAATCACCTGTTGTTATAAACTCCCCTTTGAGCAAGTTTGCTTATAAAAATAATAATGATATTACACATACTGGAGACTAATAATGAGCGATACTCAAGAAACAGGCCAAACACTCTATGAAAGAATCGGCGGCGAAGCGGCTGTCAATGCTGCCGTAGATATTTTCTACCGCAAAGTGCTGGCGGACTACCGCATTAACCGTTTTTTTGACAATACTGACATGGATCAACAAATCGCCAAGCAAAAAGCCTTTTTTACCATGGCATTTGGCGGCCCGAACAATTACAGCGGTCAAGACATGCGTAATGCGCATGCCCGCCTGGTCAAAATGGGCTTGAATGCCAGCCACTTCGATGCCGTAATGGAGCATCTTGGCGCCACATTAAACGAGCTGAATGTGCCGCAAGAACTGATCGCCGAAGCTGCCGCCATTGCGGAAAGCACACGCAACGACGTATTGGGTAAATAACGAAACACCAGGTGGAGACCATGCGAAGCATAACTATTGGCGGATCAACATTTTCCTGCCAACCGGGTGAATCTGTACTGGAGACCCTGCTAAGGGAAAACATACAGGTACCCAATGGTTGCCGCCAAGGACTTTGCCAAGCCTGCCAAATGCGCAGCCTTGATAATTCTCCACCTGTCTCTGCCCAAGTCGGCCTTAAAGATACCTTACAAAAGCAGAACTATTTCCTGGCTTGCATCTGTCATCCTGAGCAGAATATGACGGTTGCCTTGCCTAACCATCAAGGCGCGTCAATTAATGCCGTCGTTATCAAAAAACAGTTGCTAACGCCCGATATAGTACAGCTGGTTTTGCAATATCAAACCCCGTTTACTTTTTTCGCGGGCCAGTTTGTTAATTTAAAACGGCCCGATGGCTTAACCCGCAGTTATTCGATTGCCAATATCCCGACTCATGAAAACATTCTCGAGTTTCATATTCGCCGCTTGCCGAACGGCCAATTCAGCAACTGGATTTATGATGAATTGGAGGTAGGCGCTCAATTAGCCATTTCAGAAGCGCAAGGTTCTTGTCATTATCTGCCCGGACGTCAAGAACAACCCTTAATGCTGATCGGAACCGGCAGCGGCCTGGCTCCGCTTTACGGCATTATTGCCGATGCTTTGGCGCAAGACCACTCCGGGCCGATTCATTTGTTTCATGGTAGCCGCGATCTTAACGGCCTGTATTTCATCGATGAGATGCGCGAGCTTGCCGAAAAGTTTGGCAACTTTTATTACACGCCCTGTCTTTCAGGAGAGGATGTTGAATCGGAGCATATCCGGGGCCGCGCTCATGACGTTGCCTTATCATCCACTGAAACCTTAAACGGATGGCGGGTTTTTCTGTGCGGCCATCCGGAAATGATCAACCAGACCAAGAAAATGGCGTTTATGAAAGGCGCGTCTATGAGCGATATTTACACAGACGCTTTTCATATCGCTCAAGTGGAAAAGTAATAAGTCCGACTAAACACCCTACTCTCCAACTGGAGACATCCTATCAGGTTGGCTTGCAGCGAATTGTCGGAGCTGATGAACCCCAGCTTCGGCCTGGATAAACCGGCGCGAACTAATTCCGCGCCTTGTTACGCGCCCTTTTGCAAACCCGGCATATTGGCCTCTGCAATCGGCTTTACAAAGTCGCTAGAACCTTAAGCCCTTCACAAAAGCGTTTCCAAATATTCTTTTAAAGCTGCGGCATTATTAAGACGAGCTTCCTTGGAGCTAAACAAGAGAGTGGCTCGGCCATTGCCAATTTTGGCGATAAGCTCCTGCACCGGGCCCGGATGGCTTTGTAATTCGGTAAGGTATTTACGCTGGAATTCGGGCCATTTCTCCGGCTCATGTTGATACCAACGCCGAAGCTCACTGGAGGGAGCCACTTCCTTGGCCCAGAAATCGATCTTGGCCTCAGCTTTTGAAAGACCGCGCGGCCATAGGCGATCAACCAGGATGCGCATCCCGTCGCTATCCGCCGGCGGTTCATAAACCCGTTTAAGTTGAAGTTTCATCGTTACCTCCCAAGATAACAAGAATTGCCGCCTATCCAGAACCTCAATAGCATCGTTAGGTGCCTAATGTACTTGTTCTTATCAGCCCGGCTCTTGCCAGAGCACTTCGGCCACCCGCTTTCGAAGCGCCGGGAGCAGTTCGGCTTCGAACCACGGGTTTCGGCGAATCCAGAGATTATTTCTCGGGCTGGGATGCGGTAGAGGAATGACTTTTGGCCAGTAAGTTCGCCATGCCCGTACGGTTTCAGTGACCTGCAAGTTGGCTGTATTCATATGGTAACCTTGCGCATAGCGGCCCAGCACCAAGGTGACTTCAAGCTGTTTAAGACTCCCCAGAAGCTGCTCGCGCCATGCGATGGCACACTCCGGTCGCGGCGGTAAATCTCCTGATGCGCCGGAACCGGGATAACAAAAGCCCATCGGCAAGATCGCAATTTTCCCAGCATCATAGAAAACCTCGCGCGTCACGCCCATCCAGTCCCGCAAACGATCGCCGCTTGCGTCGTCGAACGGCACCCCCGAATCATGAACCTTTCTCCCCGGTGCCTGTCCTGCAATTAAAATCCGCGCTTTCGGATGAAACTGAAGCACAGGCCTGGCGCCGTGGGGAAGTTGCGCCTCGCAGATTTTGCAGGCCAAAATCTCGCTGAGTATTTTTTTTAGAGGCATCATCGCAAAGTACCTTTCAATAGCTTTACTTGACTGAATTGATCGAGCCTCCGTTTAGATTACCGCCGTTAACGAAGGCCTGGATGAAATTCTATCTTAAAACAGGGCAACTTTGACCTGTATACGCAAGATTATCGCTTTCATTGCTCTGTGTCGCCCTTAATCAAGTTTAAAATTCAGACAATTACGGCCTATTCAGTAACTGCTTTTTGCTGCTCGATAACAGCCAATAGACGCAAGCTATCCACCACCTGTTGCAACACGACCGAATCGCTGTCGCGCGGAAAAACCATGTACACCGGCAACCTGAATCGGAGACTGCCTGGCACATGGAATAATTTTTCGGCCTGGATTAAAGGCGCGGCCATGCGTATCGGCAGAAAACATGAGCCGCCGTTGCTGATGATTAACTGCACCCCCAGCCAGCCGATATTGACTACCTGCGGCGGGCGCTCCAGATCAGGGTAATTGCTGGAGTGTTGAGCATAAAATGCCGGCCCCCAATCTACATAGACGTAATCCTCATTGGGCCACGGCTTAGCCGGATCGGTGGTCATCAACACCAACGTTTCATCAAACAGATGTTCAATCTGGAGACCGGGGTTATGCTGCGGCGTATACATCAAACCCACATCTATCCTGCCTTCAATAAGCCCTCGCATCAGGTCTTCTTCAAAACCGATTTCGCTACGGATCGATACATCCGGAGCCTGCTTTCGCAATGCGCCAACCCATCGGGGCAGCATCTCTTCCCATAAAGCAATCCGCGCGCCCACTGTAATGCTGGCCCGGTAACGACTGGGCAGGCCAATATCATGCCGTGCCTGTTCCAGCGTTAATAACAGGGATTTGGCATGACGCAAAAAGCGATGGCCTGGCAGCGTTAATACGGCGCCGGAGCGATTGCGCACAAACAGGATAGCGCCAAGATAGGATTCCAGCCGCTGAATGCGCGTGCTTACCGTCGATTGCGTCACATGCAGCCGGTTGGCCGCTTCAAGAAAACTGCCGTTGGCGACTACTGCCAAAAAAGTTCTGATTTGATCTATATCCATGGCATTAATATCGGATATATCGATACTAATGTCCAATAAATATCGTTTGCCTTATACATCTATACTTCTTATATTGTTAATTAAAACTCTCTTGTCGCCATATTTTTAGATCAGCCTGGAGAAGAAACATGACACGAAATAATCTAACCGCTCGGCGGAATGAACAAAGCAAAACAGTCGGTGAACAACTGGCTGTGATTATCCCTTTTTACTACAAGCTGTTGAATGCAGCATACATCGGCCATTTTTTTGAAAAGATACGACATGTGCGGCGTTTGTTGCCGACCGGCAAAAACTGCGGCTTATTGCTTCCGGTACTGTTTATATTGAGCGCTTGCGTTGCCGCGCCGATTACACCGCCAACCGCCAAAGTGAGTGAGCTGCGAAAAATTCTTGTGACCTCGGTGGAATCGCCGCCGCTTGAGGTCATTCCCGACCTGATAGAAACCCGGTTTCCGGTGTATAACCAGTTTCAATATCAAGCCATGCCATCGCATCTGTACCTGGAGGAAAAAATCTACCAACATCCCGGCGGAATACTCATCGCCGGCATGGTGAGCAAGGATGAAGTTGTGCCGGCAGCCGATGCGTACCGAACCACAGCCTCAATGGAAGAATCCGCACTCCATGAACCTGCCGATAGCTGGACGCCAAGCCTTGCATTGGCGCAGCAAGCGGTCGCGCAATTGAATGGCGATAGGATCAAGGCAAAGCTGAGCAATCAGCCTTCCCGTCTTCCTATGGCAAGCAAAGATCGCAATGCAAATCCCGGCAACTGGCATGATGCCATTGAGCAATGGTACGGCCAGGACATTTCATCCGTCGCTTACCGGCCGTCCGACCTGGAACAGGTGGATGCACTGTTGGAAGTGGGCATCGGGAGTTATAGAATCTTTAACGCGCAAACATCGTTGCAGGTACTGGTCAAACTGATCGATCCCAAAACCCGGCAAGTTATCGGAAGGACCCGCGCACGAACCTTCTCTGCCGAGGATTCGCCACAAACGCTGCTCAGCCAAGATGCCGAAAAGTTCAAACAGCTTGTGTCCTTGATGGGTACACAACTGCTTACTCAAGCATTCGGCAACCTTGGGCTGCCGCACGACGCCCCCGACAGCAAGTTCCAGGCAGCGGTTGACAAGACAGCACTATGACTATCGCCTACGCCAAGCGCCTGCGCGGCTGGCGTTTTATCCTGTTTAATGTCGCGCTCAGCTTGGGCCATATCGCCGTACTGTTTAATGTCGGGGCCTATATTGCGCTGCTGCCGCATGTGGCCGGCGATCTGGGCGGCGTATTCCCGAGCTTTGGCACCTGGGGCCAGACGTACTTCATTGTTGCGCTGGCACTGGCCTTTCCTATCGCCCGTTGGCTGTCAGGCCGGTTCGGAGACTATCGCTTGTTCAGCACGGCGTTTGTCGTGTATGCCTTCGCGTCCTATCTGTGCGCCGTCAGCCAGAGCTTATGGCTGTTTGTTCCGGGACGCGTCCTGCTCGGCTTTTCAGGCGGGATTACGCTCTATATCGGCCAGTCCTTGATGTTGAAGGAGTACCCGGACGGCCGGAAAATGCTGGGTTTGGGAATATGGGGACTGGTCACGCTGATGCCCTTTACCCTCAGCTTTCCGATAGGCGGCCTGATCGCCGACGAACTGGGCTGGCGTTACCTGTTTTACCTGAATGTCCCCCTGGGCCTGGCCATCGCCGGGATTACAGGTTCGTTGCTTGCCGGACGGGGATTTGAACGCAGCCACATTCGTTTCGACAGCATCGGCTTTATTCTGCTGGCCTTGATTCTGGGAGGCTTGCAGACCATCCTGAACCTGGGCAACGATTTCGACTGGCTGGATTCGCCGATCCTGCGCAACACCTTGATTATGCTGATTATCGTATTGCCCTGCTTCATCATCTGGGAGCTCGGCGAACGCCATCCGGCATTCAGCGTACGCCTTTTTTCACAGCGCAATTTTACGATAGGCGTACTTTGCCTGATGCTCGGGTTTCTTTCAATACAGGGACTACTGTCTGTGTTTATCGTCCAGCTTCAGTTATTGCTGGGATATTCTTCGTCTCTGGCGGGCATGGCCTATCTGCCGATGATCCTGCTTGCATTGCCAGTGACGCTGGCAATGCATGTGCTGCCGAAAAATATCGACGCCCGCCTGCTGGCCTGTGTCAATTTGCTTGGCTTTTCCTTGACCTTTTACTGGCTGGGTTTGTTCGATGATCCCGGCTCATTCGACCAAATTTTTTGGCCAATGTTGCTGCTCGGCTTTTTCCTGGGTTCGTTCTTCGTGCCGCTAACCCGACTGACGCTGCACGGGCTGTCCGGTAAGCAGCAGATGCGCGCGGCCGAAGAGTCGGGGCTGCTGAGAGTCGTTTCCGGCGCAATCGGCATCACCTTGCAAGGTATCGTGGTGTTTCGGCGTAGCCCTTTTCATCAGCTTCAATTGGCGGATCATTTCGGAGGACGGCAGTTCGCTTCAATCGATGTACTGCAAGAGCTTTCTTCGAGATTGGCAGCGTCCGGCCTTGACTCCGGCATGATCAATCGCAAGCTTCTGGCCGTCCTCAAGCAGCAGGCAACCCTTTTGGCACTCAACGACGCCTTTTTGCTGGCAAGCTACCTCTTTCTTGGCATGGCCGGACTGGTATGGCTGGCCTATCCTACCCACCCACCAGTTCATCCAACTCTGGCGAAAGATTTAGCCGATATTCGGGCGGAAGAAATAATGGAAGAACCATGATTCGTCAATTCACACCCAACCAACGGCTGCGTTTTGGATTGCTCGTATATATGCTGTTGATATCCGGTTGTGCCTGGATACCTCAGGGAGACAAGCCTGCCGAGTTTCTGAAAACCCCACCCATGGAACATACGCTATCCCATCCGGGACGGGAGCCGGTTGCGCCTGCCGGGCATTGGCCGCCTGAACGCTGGTGGCGTGAATTCGGCTGCGCAGAACTCAACGGCCTGATGGATACCGCGCTACAGGACAACATCGGCTTGAAAGTGGCAGCTGCAAGGCTGCATCAAGCGCAAGCCATGGTTCGCGTGGAAGGCGCGAGGCTGCTGCCATTCCTGGATGCGACCGCAGGTATGGAAGTGGGCCGTTTTTCGGAAAATGGTTTCAATGTGGTGTTGCGGGGCGAGAATTTTGTTTCAGCCTTTATAAATCCCTTGAGCCTGCGCTACCAGTTCGATTTCTGGGGAAAAAATCGCGCCGCGCTGGAAGCGTCTCTGGGCGAAGAGGCAGCCGAGAAAGCGCAACAGGCCGAGACTCTGCTTCATTTGACCGGCGCAATTGCCAGGTCCTATATCCATGGCATGGCACTGCGCCAGCAGCTCGACCTGGCGCAGGACATGGCTAAGTTGCGCCGCGATTTGCTCAGTATGGACCAGACACGCCTGCGGTTGGGTCTGGATTCCGGCGATTTGGTTAAACAGGCCAATATTGAATTAGAGCATATCAATAAACGCGAAGCCGGTATCCGGGTTCAGCTGGATATTCAGCGGAACCTGTTGGCCCGCCTGATAGGTAAAGGCCCCGACTCGACGCAAAAGCTGTTTACCGATACTCTTCTCAGCTCGGAAAAGTTACGCTTGCCGACACAACTTCCGCTGGAGCTGCTCGGCCAGCGCCCTGACTTGGCCTCGGCGCTTCACCGAGCCGAGGCGGCGGCGCAAAGGGTCAAGATGGCCAAAGCCAGCTTCCTGCCGACCGTCGACCTGACGACATTTGTCGGCGTGAACGCCCTCAGGCTGACATCGCAAGGAGGAAGCTCTCTGGCCAACCTGCTGTTCTCAGGTTCCAGCTTTTCCTATGGCGTCGCGCCGGGCCTACGGCTCCCCTTATTCGAAGGCGGACGTCTGCGCGGGGAATTATCGGCGCAACGGGCCGAGTACGATGTCGCCGTGGAGCTTTATAATGAAACCTTGCTGCATGCCGTGCAGGAGGTCGCCGATAGTCTGAGCCGCTGGCGGGAAACCAGCGCCATCCTCGAAGCGCAAGGCCGCTCGCTATCTGCGCAACATGAAAACCTGAGTTTCTCTGAAGTGCGCTTTCGCACTGGCCTGGATGATCGCCGGGCGATGCTGACCCGCCAACATGCCGTGCTGGACCAGGAATATGCGTTGAAAACGCTGGAAGCCGATAAGCTGCTGGCAATGGTGGATGTGATGGAAGCGCTAGGCGGAGGGTACGTCAACGATCTGCGAACGACCGATCAGAATCCCGAACAAAAACAGCCCGGCTGGTGGCCATGGTCGATTTAATGGAAGCCTTGAGCGGATGGATTCGTATTAAAAATAATAATATGGCACTGCCGATATAACTACCTATGACAACTCAACCCAAGATTATTCGCGCCCGACGCAACCGCTATCTATTAATCGTCGCACTGGTAATGACCATAGCCGCTTTGGCTTACGCCGGTCATTGGTGGTTCAACTATCGTTTCCGGGTGGTAAGCCACAATGCGTTCGTCGCCGGCAACCTTATTCCGGTGGAAGCGGATGCAACGGGTATCGTCACACAGGTACTGGTCGAGGAGAGTCAGTATGTGAACAAGGGGGATCTGCTAATCCGCCTTGATGAGCATCGTGCGCAAACCGCGTTGGGCCAGCGTAGAGGCGAGCTGGGACAGGTGGTGCGCGATATCGGGGCGGTTTTTTCCACGCATCAGCAACTGTGCCAGAAACTGCTTGCCCGCTCTGCCCGGCTGGCCCGTGTCCGCCATGATGTGCTTCGGTTTCGGCGGGCGCTGCCAACCGGCGCAGTGTCCGAGCAGGTTGTGCAAAATGCCGAAGACCAAGTGACGGCCCTGGAAGCCGAGATGCGGGAAGCCGACGCGGA
The DNA here is from genome assembly GCF_023227905.1 of Methylobacter sp. GTDB lineage: Bacteria > Pseudomonadota > Gammaproteobacteria > Methylococcales > Methylomonadaceae > Methylobacter_A. The sequence goes on from NZ_JALOCF010000005.1 coordinate 32,554, forward strand.
ACTTAAATCCATAGAAGCGAAAGTGGGAGGCACCAGTAAAATCTTGCACCCGGACGTAGAAGCGGCCAAATATAAATTCATCGCCGCTTATCTTGACTATTCCCGGCAGCAAATCCATGCTCCGGTTTCCGGCTATGTATCGATGCGCAAGGCTCAGGTCGGCAACCGGGTTCAGCCCGGTGATCCGCTAATGACGATTGTCCCTTTGGAGCATCTGTGGGTGGAGGCGAATTTGCGGGAAACAGAGATAGCGCGGATACGCCCCGGCCAGCCGGCAGAGATTATCGTCGATCTCTACGGGGACAGCCATATCTATCACGGAACGGTTGAGGGCTTGGTACCGGGCACCGGCAGTGTTTTTGCGTTATTGCCGCCCAATAACGCCGCCGGAAATTTTATTCATATCGTGGAACGTATTCCCGTTCGCATCGCATTGAAAAAAGACGAGATACTGAAATACCCCCTTCGCCCGGGACTGTCCACCGTGACCTCAATCGACGTCAGGGAATTGGATCGGCCATTGGACACTTCACTGGCTACAGTGACCAGCCCGGAGTATCAGACGGATATCTTTGCCGATGAAATCACCGAAGCTGAAGCCAAGGCTCAAGCGATTATCATGGACAATTTGATTCAAAAAACCGATCTATTAGAGCCGAGTTGCAAGACTCCCGAATCGGCAAGTGCTAAAAGCGCTGGCGCTGGCCGGTGATTTGCTTATTGCATTGCTTAAGGGATAATGATGCTTGAAATTGGACCGTCTGATAATTAACTAACCATCCTGAATCATGCAACAAACCCCGCCCCGAATTTTTATCTACGCCGCGCTGCCCTGCGAAGCCAAGCCGCTGGTCGAGCATTTCAATTTAAAAAAAGATACGACGATCCAGCCGTTTGCAGTGTATTTAAATCAGGCCATCTGCCTGACGGTAAGCGGGCTGGGAAAAAGCGCGATGGCTGCCGGTGTGGCTTATACCCAGGCTTTGTTTGCTTCGGTTGAACATCCGGTGCTGATTAATATCGGTATCGCCGGACATAAAGACCACGCTGTAGGCAGCCTGTTTTTAATCGACAAAATCACCGATTTTGATAGCCAAAAAAGCTATTACCCGCCACTGGTTTTCACGCCGCCTTGTCCTACTGCCAACATCCAAACGGTATCAAGGCCGCAGCTTGTTTACGACCGGCAACATCTTTGCGATATGGAAGCGTCTGCGTTTTATGAAACCGCTGTGCGGTTTTCGACCGGTGAACTGATCCACTGCCTGAAAGTTATCTCGGATAATGAATCATCGCCCGCCGAAAACATCCAGCCCAAGCAGGTTGCGTCATTAATAGCCGCGCATGTTGCAACGATTGAAACCCTGCTGCTGGTGGAGTTAAGCCGTTTGGCGGAATTGATAACTGCGCCGGAACCGGCACAGTTTGCAGAACTGACACAACGCTATCATTTTACGGCCAGCGAACAGGGACAGCTGAAAAACCGGCTGTCCCGCTGGTCGGCGTTAACCCGGCAACCAATCCCCGAGTTTGATGAAACCCGGTTGCGCAAAGGCAAGGATGTTTTAGGCTGGCTGGATCAACAACTCAGTCAAATTGAGTTTTCTTTGTAATTCTACTTTGTCAGATTATTTGTAAGCGCGTCATACAGGCATCCTAAGTTCAAAGCCATCCATGGCCTGGATTTCGAATCTATCCCATTCGATGAGTTCATTCCCTACACGCAAATCGATACCCCACACCCGCTTCGGTCAGCAAGTAGCGCGGCTGAGTGGGGTCTGATTCGAGTTTCCGGCGCAATTGTCCCATGTAAATCCGTACATAGTGGGCGTGTTCCACGTAGGCAGGTCCCCAAACCTCCAGCAATAGCTGCCGATGCGTCATCACCTTGCCCGCATGATGAATCAATACGGTCAGCAACCGGTATTCGATGGGGGTCAGATGAATCTCTTGGTCGCCGATATGCACGCTGCGGCGGGATAAATCGACCTGCAAATCGCCGACATGAAACAATGTTTCGACGCCGTCTCCTCCGGCAAGTTGAGCGGCATGGCGCAGCGAGACGCGCATGCGCGCCAGCAGTTCGCCGATGCTGAACGGCTTGGTCAGGTAATCGTCCGCGCCGGCATCCAGCGCGGCTATCTTGTTGCTTTCCTGACTTCGGGCCGACAGCACGATGATCGGCACGGCGGACCATTCGCGCACCTTGCGGATCACCGCTATGCCGTCCATGCCCGGCAAGCCCAGGTCGAGTATGACCAGCTCCGGTTTTCGGGTGCCGATCTCCACCAAACCCCGTTCGCCGGTTCCGGCTTCAATCACCTGAAAACCTTGCACGCTCAAGCTGGTACGTAAGAACCGGCAGATTTGCGGGTCGTCCTCAATAACTACAATGACAGGCTTGGCGTTACTCATCTTGCAACTGCTCCGCTGCCAGTTGCGGCGGCGCTTCGTCTATTGGTAGCAGAAAATAGAATTGCGCCCCGCCGCCAGGCCGGTTGCCGGCTTCGATAACGCCGCCATGCGCAATAATGATGGCCTTACAAATAGCCAGGCCCAAACCGACGCCGCTTTGCGTACCCTCCCGGTGTACCCGATAGAACTTATCGAACAGTTGTTCCTCTTCTCCCGGCGGTATGCCGGGACCGCGGTCCGCTACCGTCACCTTGAGCATATGGCCGGAGCACTCGGCGCTAATGTCGATAGGACTGCCTTTGGGTGTATATTTGCAGGCATTTTCCAGCAGGTTGACCAGCACCTGTTCGATCAGTACCGCATCGACGCGCACCAGACAGAGGTCATCCGGCAGCTGGGTATTGACGGTTCGATCATTAAGTCGCTTGCGCATCCGCGTCAACGTTCCGCCGATAATTTCATCCAGCGGATACCATTGCCGGTTCAGTGATGCCTGTCCTGCATCAAGACGCGCCATGTCCAGAATATTGTTAGCCAGGTTCGACATGCGCAGCGCTTCGTCATAGATGGTCTGGCTCAGTTCCTGCCGATCCGAAGGGGCAAGCTGGGCATCCTCCTCCACCAAGGTACTGGCTGCGCCGACGATAGACGCCAAAGGCGTGCGTAAATCATGGGAAATAGCGCTGAGCAGGGAATTGCGCAAAGTCTCTGATTCCATGCGCAGCTGCGTCTGTTGCGCCTCTTCGGCAAGATGCACCCGCTCAATGGTCTGGCCGACCTGACTGATGAAGGTATCCAATAGCCGACGCTGTTCGGGCAGAAACACCCGGCGCAGATTGGCGGCGCGTAAAGCCAGCACACCGATGACGCCGCGAAAGCCGGAAATAGGGAAGAATACCGCATTGGCGCCGGGCAAGGTGTCGGTGCCTTGTCCTGCTATCTGGCCGTGATCGAAAACCCACTGCGCGACGCTGAGATCGCAACCGCGCAGGGACTCCGGAGCTGGGGGATCCGACGGATAGACTATCCGGCCGTCATCGTCGGGAAACAGCAGGACGCTGGCGCCGCCGAACTCCTCACGAATACGGCGCACTGCGACTCGCGCAGTATCCGCTATGTTACGGCTGGCCGCCAACTCTTCGCTCAGCGCATAAAGAACATTGGCGCGCCGCTCCCGGTGCGAGGCAACTTTCGCCTGTGAGCGCATGTTGCTGGTCAGATGGCTGATAATCAGTCCGACCAGCAACATAATGACGAACGTCACTAAATACTGGACATCCGCAACCGCAAAGGTATGAACCGGGTTTACAAAAAGAAAATCGAATGCGGCAACGCTCAGTACCGAGGTCAGGATGGATGCCTCGCGGCCAAAGCGGGCCGCCATAAAAACCACGCCCAGCAAATAAACCATGACCAGATTAGCCAATTCGAATTTCCCGGACATGAGCCAGGCAAGAAAGCTCGTGCCCCCGGTCATAACCAGCGCCCAGCCCCAATTTAACCAGCGCCGTTTGGCGCGTCCCCAGGGATAGCTGGAACGCGGCACTTTTCCTTTAGGCGTTTTTTGCTCGAAACTGTCTTTGCCGCGCGGGCTTCCCAATAAATGGACATTAATATTGTGCGCTTCCGCGATCAGGGTATCGACGACCGAGCCCAGCAACCAGCGCCTCCAACCTCTGCGGCGAGGCTTGCCCAGCACGATTTTGGTGACATTGCGGCTTTTGGCGAAATTCAGGATTTCTTTGCTCATGTCCGGGCCTGACAACGTCGCCGTTTCGGCGCCCAACTGTTCGGCAAAACGCAATACCCGCAATACCTCATCACGACGTTCGACGGGCAGGCGTTGCAACTCCGGCGTTTCCACATAGGCCGCAATCCAATGGGCGTGCAGGCTGGTCGCTAGGCGCTTGGCGGCGCGCACCAACCGTTCGGCCAGAGCGTCGGGGCCTATGCACACCAATATCCGGTCGCCGACCGGCCACACATCGCGTATCGCATGGTCGTCCCGGTAGTCTTGCATTTGCGCATCGACCCGATCGGCGGTCAGCCGCAAGGACAACTCGCGCAAGGCAATCAGGTTGCCTTTGCGGAAGAAATTGCGCATCGCCCGTTCCGCCTGTTGCGGCACATACACTTTGCCCTCCTTGAGCCGCCGCAGCAATTCATCGGGCGGCAAGTCGATCAATTCGACTTCATCGGCCAGCTCAAATATCGTATCCGGCACGGTCTCCCTAACCTGCACGCCGGTTACCTGGCTGACATCGTCGTTGAGACTTTCCAGATGCTGGACATTCAGCGTGCTGTAGACGTCAATGCCGGCATTCAGTAATTCTTCGACATCCTGCCAGCGTTTGGGATGGCGGCAACCGGGGGCGTTGCTGTGCGCCAATTCGTCCACTAAGACCAGGGTCGGGCGGCGTTTCAGCGTGCCGTCGAGGTCAAACTCGCGCAGCACCGTGCCGCGATGTTTCACCAGCTTGGGCGGCAGCACATCCAGGCCTTGCAATAAAGCGACGGTTTCCTGTCGTTCGTGGGTTTCGACCAATCCGACCACCACATCGACGCCTTCATCCCGCTTGGCTTGAGCCGCCAGCAACATCGCATAGGTTTTCCCTACCCCTGCTGCCGCGCCGAAAAAAACCTTGAGCCGTCCGCGCCGCCGCCGGTTTTCCGCCTGCTCTACACGGGCAAGCAGGGCGTCAGGGTCTGGTCGGGTGTCGTTCATGCGTGAGTCCGGTCGTTACTGGAAATTCATTCATTAAGGCGATGATCCAGCGCCAAATTTAATTTCAATACATTAACACGGGGTTCGCCCAACACGCCCCATTGCCGTGGTTCAGCATAACGCTCAACCAGTTCGCGCACGCGGTCAGGAGGGATTTGCCTGGCTTTGGCAACGCGGCTGATTTGATAAGCAGCGGCGGCAGGGCTGATGTGCGGATCAAGACCGCTGGCCGAGGCGGTCACTAAATCCACAGGCACTGCTTCCGAATGGCCGGGGTCTGCATCGCGCAAGGCTTTGATGCGCGCCTGAACGGCATCTATCAGTGCCGGATTGGTAGGCCCTTGATTGGAACCGCCGGATGCTCTGCCGTTATAGGGAACGGGCGAAGTCGCCGAAGGCCGACCCCAAAAATATTCGTGACGGCTAAACGCCTGGCCGATTAATTCGGAGCCGAGCGGTTGCTCGCCGCTGCCCAGCAAACTGCCGTTGGCTTGGTTCGGAAATACGGTTTGCGCGATCAGCGTGACCGTCAATGGATAAGCGATGCCGGTCAGTGCAGTAAAGAACAATAGCATCAGTAAAGCGGGCTTGATGTGCTTAATCACAGTGATCTCCTAATAATCAGAACGCTAACGCAGTTAAGCCCAGGTCGATCAGCTTAATGCCAATAAACGGCACGATAACACCGCCGCCGCCATAAACCAGCAAGTTATTGCGCAATAATGTTTCCGCATTTCGCGGCCGGTAAACCACACCTTTCAGCGCCAACGGAATCAAGGCGACAATAATCAGGGCATTAAAAATAACCGCCGAAAGAATCGCGTTGTCCGGGCTGCTAAGCCCCATGATATTCAACGCGCCAAGTTGCGGATAAGTGCTGGCGAACGCGGCCGGGACGATGGCGAAATACTTGGCCAAGTCATTAGCCAGGCTGAACGTGGTCAACGCGCCGCGAGTCATCAGCATTTGCTTGCCGGTTTCAACGATCTCGATCAGCTTGGTGGGGTTGGAGTCGAGATCGACCATGTTGCCGGCTTCCTTGGCCGCCTGGGTGCCCGAGTTCATCGCCACCGCCACATCGGCTTGGGCCAACGCCGGGGCATCATTGGTGCCGTCGCCGGTCATCGCCACCAGTCGGCCTTCGGCTTGCTGCTCGCGGATCAGCTTGAGCTTGGCTTCCGGCGTCGCCTCAGCCAGAAAATCATCGACGCCCGCTTCGGCCGCGATCGCCGCTGCAGTCAAGCGGTTATCGCCGGTGATCATGATCGTTTTAATGCCCATATTCCGCAGTTCGACAAAGCGCTCCTTAATGCCGCCCTTGACTGTATCTTTCAGCTCAATAACGCCTAATACCCGTCCACCCTCAGCAACCAACAGCGGTGTACTGCCCCGGCGCGCAACAATATCGGCGGCTCGAGCCGCTTCCTCCGGGAATTTTGCCTGTTGCGCTTCCACATAGCCGCGAATCGCATCGGCAGCACCTTTGCGGATCTGGCGTTCGCCGATATTGACGCCGCTCATCCGGGTTTGTGCGCTGAAGGCGACAAACGTCGCATCCAGTTCGTGAATATGGCGCTCGCCAATGCCGAATTTCTGCTTGGCAAGAATGATAATGCTGCGGCCTTCCGGCGTTTCGTCAGCCAGCGTCGCCAGTTGCGCGGCATCGGCCAATTCTCTTTCGGTAGTCTCGCCTATCGGGATAAAAGCCGAAGCCTGGCGGTTGCCCAGCGTAATCGTGCCGGTTTTGTCCAGCAGCAACACATCGACATCGCCCGCCGCTTCAATGGCCCGTCCCGAAGTGGCGATCACGTTTTTCTGCATCATCCGGCCGATACCGGCAACGCCGATAGCGGACAGCAAACCGCCGATAGTCGTGGGAATCAGGCAGACCAACAGCGCCACCAGCACGGTGATCGAAACCGGCGTACCGGATTTGGCGACTTCCACGCTGTATAAGGAAAACGGCAGCAAGGTCACGGTGACCAGCAAAAAAATCAGCGTCAATGCCACCAACAAAATGGTCAGGGCGATTTCATTAGGCGTTTTTTGCCGCGATGCGCTTTCCACCATCGCAATCATCCGATCCAGGAAGGCCTCGCCGGGATTGACGACAATCTGCACGACCAACCAATCGGATAACACCCTCGTCCCGCCGGTTACCGAGCTAAAATCGCCGCCCGATTCGCGAATCACCGGCGCGCTTTCGCCGGTGATCGCGCTTTCATCGACACTGGCAGCGCCTTCGATGACTTCGCCGTCCGCAGGGACAAAATCCCCCGCCTCAATCAGCACGATGTCGCCGCGCCGTAACGAGGTGCTGGTGACTTTGGCGTAGTCTGTACTGTAACGCGGTTCGTCCAGTTTCTTCGCCATGATGTCGCGCTTGGCGCTGCGCAATGCCGCCGCTTGCGCCTTGCTGCGGCCTTCGGCGACGCTTTCCGCGAAGTTGGCGAACAACACCGTGAACCACAGCCAGAAAGTTACGGCCAACATGAAACCGGTTTGGGTACTGTTCTCTGAAAACAACTCCCACAGCCATAGCCCGGTGGTCAGTAAGCTGCCGATATAGACCACGAACATCACCGGGTTTTTCCATTGTTGCTGCGGAGCCAGCTTGCGCAGGGTATCGCCTAGCGCATCCAGCAGTATCTGACTGTTGAATAACTGTTGCGTATGCTGTTTCTTGCTCATAGCCTGTTTCTCTTATTGCTTGAATTCATAATCGTAGGCCGGAATAAGGCCATCCAAGCGCGTAGCGCGAGGTGGCGTTTCCGGCGAATTTGGGCAGTGTTTGCCGGAAACGCCAGTTCTCGCTGCCGCTCGAACCGGCTTATTCCGGCCTACGGAGCTAATTATCTTGCCGCGTTCATCATCAAATGCTCGACCACCGGCCCCAGCGCCAAAGCGGGAACAAACGTCAACGCGCCGACCAAAATCACGGTGCCGATCAGCAGCATCACGAATAATGGCGTATGCGTAGGCAATGTGCCGACGCTAGCCGGTACGGTTTTCTTCGCGGCCAATGAACCGGCAATCGCCAGCACCGGGATGATAATGCCGTAGCGCCCGGCCAGCATCGCGACGCCTAATGCGACGTTGTAAAACGGCGAGTTGGCGCTTAATCCGGCAAAAGCGCTGCCGTTGTTGCCCGCGGCGGAAGAAAATGCATAAAGAATTTCGCTGAAGCCGTGCGCGCCGGGGTTGGCGGCCGCTGATTTCCCTGTTTCGACCATGACCGCCAACGCCGTTCCACCCAAAATAAAGAAGGCCGGAATTAAAATAACGATAGCCGCCATTTTTATCTCGAAGGCCTCGATTTTTTTGCCGAGATACTCTGGGGTTCGGCCTATCATCAGACCGGCAACAAATACCGCGATCAGCACAAAAACCAGCATGCCGTAAAGACCGGAACCGACGCCGCCGAAAATGACTTCGCCTAGCTGAATCAGCCACATCGGAACCAGGCCGCCCAGCGGCGTATAGGAATCGTGCATGGAATTGACCGAACCGTTGGATGCCGCGGTCGTCGCAGTCGCCCACAGCGCGGAATTGACGATGCCGAAGCGCGTTTCCTTGCCTTCCATGTTACCGCCGGATTGGTCAATACCAATGCTTTGCTCAACTCCAAGCACAGCCAGCGTAGGATTGCCGCCTTGCTCAAGACCAACAGCGAGAAATACTAAACTGACCAGCACCAGCGTCATTGCAGACAAAATGGCCCAGCCCTGGCGCGTGTCGCCGACCATCGAGCCGAAGGTATGGCACAGCGCCGCAGGTATCAGCAAGATCGCCAGCATTTCCAGAAAATTAGATAATGGCGTTGGGTTTTCGAAAGGGTGCGCAGCATTGGCGTTAAAAAAGCCGCCACCATTCGTGCCCAATTGTTTGATCGCGATTTGCGAGGCGACAGGGCCTACTGCCAAGGTTTGTGTGGAATCTTCCGTTGCTGTGCCTACCTGCTCAACTAACGGCATGGTTTGGTAAGGTTTGAAGGTTTGCACAACGCCTTGGCCAACCAACACCAACGCCAGTACAAACGACAGCGGCAGCAGGATATACAAAGTGCCGCGCGTCAGGTCCGCCCAGAAGTTGCCGATACTGTCAGCATGGGTGCGTTTAAAGCCGCGTATCATCGCAACCAAAACCGCCATGCCGGTGGCCGCCGAGACAAAGTTTTGCACACTCAATCCCAGCATCTGGGTTAGATAACTCATCGTCGTTTCGCCGCCGTAACCCTGCCAATTAGTGTTGGTGGCAAAACTGACCGCGGTGTTGAATGCCGAATCGGCCGTGACATTGCCCAGTTGTTGCGGGTTCAGCGGCAGAAAAGCTTGCAGCATTTGCAATGCAAACACCGCCAGCCCGCCGAACAGATTAAACCAGAACAGGGCTGCTGCGTATTCTGTCCAGCGCATCTCCTGTTCCGGGTTAACACCGATCAACCGATAAACCCCTGCTTCCAAAGGCCCCAATATGAGCTTGAGAAGTAACGGGCGATTTTCATACACCGCCGCCATATAAACGCCCAAAGGCTTAGCCAACAGCAACAGGACGATAAAATATAAGGTGATTTGCGATAAGCCGTTTGCCGTCATTAGAATTTCTCCGGGTAAAATAACGCCACCAGCAGATAAACGAATAATGCGAATGCGAGCACGCCGCTCAAGCCGTAGATAAAGGTCATGACTGCCTCTCTTTATGAATGTTTCGAGAGGTTAATGTAACGCGGTTGTTATAAAAAAATTGTAAAAATAGCTGATCTATCGCTGCCGATCAGATTATTGAGTGCGTTGCGAAATTCAGTTGTTGTATGGGATATGTATACGTTGTGCTGAGAAACGAGGCTATGCAGGAACTCAAGCTGTTTGAAGGAGGTCATTTTAGGGTCAGCGAACAGGGACAGCTGAAAAACCGGCTGTCCCGCTGGGCCGCATTAACCGACGCCCAAGTTCCTGAATTTAATAAAACCTGTTGCCCAAAGGCAAGGATGTTTTTTCTTTGGCTAAATCAACAACTCAATAAGATTGAGTTTTCTTTGTAACTGTATTTTCAGCCGTTAAAAGAATATGAAGGCATTCTTGGTGGCTGCGACAACTGCGATATAAACGAAGCAAGCCAGCGCTCCGGCAAAAGCTTTCCAGCGCAATTCGCCCTGGCTCTTGATAGCGACAATGCCCAAACCGACGTAGGCCACCAAAGCAATAAGCTTAGCGATAATCCAGCCGTACTCGGCTGAAAACCAGGAACCTTGAAAAACCAGCGTAAAACCGGTAAGCAGCAATAAGCTGTTGATGACATGCGGCCCGATTTTTATCCATTTTTGTTCCAGCATTTCCGGGCGCTTTTCCGCTAAATAGACCCTGCCGACAAAGCTGGAAATGGACAATAAAATAAAGGTGAGGTGGAAAATTTTGATCATGCTGTGCTCCTGGGGTTGAAAATATTAACGTTACTGGATAAATAAGTCTGTTGCCGATGTTGCAGCAGTATGCTCCGAAAAACCAGCGGGTCTTTCTGCTGTGTTATGTCGCCGGGACGCGGATAACACTGATGTTCCAGGCGAGACAGCCAGAAACGCAGCGCCGCCGCCCGAAGCAACGTCGGCCAGTGCCGTTTTTCCAGCGGCTCCAGCGGCCTCAGGCTTTCATAAGCAGTTAGCAGCGCCGTGAATTTTTCGGTATTCACCCTGCCGTCATCACAACACCAATCGTTAGCCGTTATCGCAACATCAAGCAGCAAGGTATCGGTGCAGGCACTGTAAAAATCCAGCAAACCGCTGAGCCGGTCATCGGCAAACAATACATTATCCCTGAACAGGTCGGCATGAATGACGCCGCGCGGCAGATTAACCGTGTTGTTTTCAGCCTGGAAAGCCAGCTCGTCATCAATCAGCGCGCGATCGGTTGTTGATAAATGAACGCGGATCTTGTTCAACACCGTTTGGCACCAACTCAAATCATTGCCGCTTTTTATCGGAAAAACGTAGCCTTGCGTACAGCGATGCAAGCTGGCCAGCTGCAAGCCGATTTCCTGGCAATGCAAAACAGAAGGCGATGCCATTGCCGCGCCGGACAGCCGATTAAATACCGCAGCCGGTTTGCCGTTAAGCTGACGCAATGAATTGCCCTGCCGGTCGCTCTGCGGACGAGGACAAGACAGGCTGTTTTTGCCCAAGTGCGCCAGTAATTCTAAAAAATGCGGCAATTCCCCGGCAGTTAACGACTCAAACAGGGTCAGAACAAAGCTGCCCTGCGTAGTCGTTACCCAGTAATTGGTGTTGTCTATGCCGTCCGTTATCCCTTCAAAACCGACGACTTCGCCGAGAGTATAAGTACTGAAGAATTGATCGAGTTGCGGGCGTGTTATACGAGTAAATACAGACACTGAGTTTAAGCGGCTACCATTCCAGTATCTTCCACATATTGATGTCGAGTTCTCTATCTACATTGTTGCGGCGTTCATCCATTTTGCCGTCGCCGTTGGTATCAATAAAATAATACGGAGGGCCGACAACCGGAACGACTTTTATCATATAAAGCCTGCCGCCGCGCCGGTACTCCTGAATGGTTTCTTTGCCTTTACGGATAATGGTAATGTCCGGCTCCATGGTTTCGCCGTTTTGCACCGGCAAGGGCGGCTCCGGAGCCTCCGGCACAGCCTCAAGTTCAGGCTCAGGCGGCCGCTCATCGATGGCATAGACCGGAAAGGCCAGTAAACTCAGTAGGATAAAACGTCGCATAACGTGACTCTTTTAAAATAAAAACTGCGGCTATCTTATTACAGTTTTTATCGACTTGCTTGACTAAAATGGCTCAATAGAGTGCTCCGCCGAGCTTTCATGTCTGGGATCAATGGACAGGCAGGTCTGCCGATAGACCGGTTTGAGCTGGTCGAGCGTCTGGATGAACTAAAGTTCCTTCACCGTTCGCCTCCTGTGGATAAAGAGACCAAGGCCCGGTCCAGCGTTCGCCATGCCAGCAGTGCGCACTTGTGGCGTCCCCGATGAGGGGTCACCGCCGTGAGAGGACGTATTACATCGCAAACGAACGGATCATCGGCGCTGCCGGCAAGAACATTCTCCATCGCCCAGTGGTAGTCCTGCGCCTCGCTGACGGCAACGCCGGTGAGCTTTATCGTCATCATCGACGCTGAAGCGATGCAGATGGCACAGCCGCTGCCCGTGAAATGCGCGCCACTGATGCGCTCGGAATCGACGGTGAGAAACAAAGTAATCTGATCCCCGCATACAGGGTTGTGCAGAGATGCCTTTACGGAGTAATTGGCCGGCTCTGCGCAATTAGCCGGGGCCGCGAAATGCCGAAGAATCTCCGGCCGGTAGAGGGATATATTCATATGATTGGTTTCCGAGTTGTGTGCAGGCTTCCGCCAGCTGGTCGAAGAAGAAGTCGATTTTCTAGTGTGTTGTAAACGCCGCGCGAGAGGCGTACTGATGACGTACAGGTCAGTGGTATTGACCTCTGCACTATGGACTTCAATCTGAAACCGGGTGCCGGCGCTGACCTTGCCTTCAGGCGTGAGCGTGCTGGCGTCAAGGATAGTGAGATTCAAGATACTGGTGGGACGATCGGGGCTTTGTCCATAGTCATAGTGCATGGTTGCTGGTCCGTATAGTCGAGTTGAAGAATTATTATTTGGAAGTTTCTCTCAAGTCCAGTTAAGTTTCTAATATAAAGTTGCCCGGCAATATCTGTCACCGGCTACTGCGCATGAGTCGGAACAAATATGGCCGTTTTCGGTAAACAGCGCATTCTTTAATGCAGACAAAAAACCAATTCAAACGCAATGAGTATCCAAGAGCCCATCATCAGCCGACTAACCGCTTACTGTTTTTTCGCAAGCTGATTTCCAGCAACAGATCACAAGAGTTAACTGAGCCTTAATGATGGCAGCCAAGTTAATCCGCAGGTCAATAAAATGCGCCTGATTATGCCTCGCCCACTCTTGTTGCTCTTGATAAGACTTTGTTTTTTCCATAACTAATAATATTGCTATTAGTGGCGCGATTCGAAATGAACTTATACAAATACCTGAAAATTCACCTGAATTAGAGTCTATTTGATTAAATAGAAAAATGCAAATGAATGCCCGTCTCCCAGCATCAATGCGCTTGCGCCAGAAATCCGGCATAAGCATATCTAACATATTTTCAGCGGGGCAAAGAGACACCTCGCCAATAGGTCGTTCTGGAAATCGTTCAAGTTCGCCTCATGCCAACCCATCCAAGGAACAACAACTCAGAGATAAAACTATTCATTAAATCAGGCCGGTTTACCGGCTCGCCTAAAGCAATTCTCGGTTATTTAAGGTTACTCGTTATCTATTAAGCAGCAGGCACTTGAGTGGCACGGACTGGGTCCCGTTTGCCGCGCCGGGCACCGGAGCTTTCGCCGGGACAGATCAGCAGGACAGCGGTTTGCATGCGTAGTAGCTCCCGCAAGGCAAGGCACAGGCAGGTGTTCGAGACCTCGATTCAAGCAAGCGTCTTAAATCACAACGTAGCGCGTCTCAGACAGCATTCCTTGGTAGCACATGGGAACGAGACAATTTATTTTAAAAAATTCGGGCTATGTTTCTAACTAACAAAGAAGCGCTCTAGTCAGTGGCACCACCATATCAAAGCCGGCATCGGCGGCGAGAGTCACATCAAATGGGCTGACTTTGTCGCCTGGTGTCAGAAAATACAGGATTCGTTGTGCCATGAATATGCCGTTAAAATTATTTGTTAAAAATGGCCGACAGCCTAACGCATAGCCTGTATATTTTAAAATTACAGCCAGCCGACCCTTTTCAGGCGCAAATACAGCAGCACACTGCCCACCCCGACACCACCGACTACCAGCGGATAGCTGTATTGCCATTCCAGCTCCGGCATATGCCTGAAATTCATGCCGTACCAGCTGAATACCATAGTCGGTATCGCCAGGATCGCCCCCCAACCGGCCAGCCGTTTGACCACTTCGTTCTGGCGCACCGTTTCGAAGGTCAGATGCACCTGCATCGCCGCCAGCAACATCTCGCGCATGCCGCGAATCGCCTGGTCGATGCGTTTGATGTGGTCGGCAATATCGCGGAAATACACCTGCACATCCTTGGGAATAAGCCCGCTATGAAAGCGCATCAGCTCGTTGCAGATATCGATAACCGGATTAATGGCGCCTTCCAACTGCAACAACTCGCGCTTTAGTTCATACAGGCCTTCTATAGTCTGACGGCTGGGACGGGATTCGAAAATTGCCGACTCCAGCACATCGAAGCGCTGTTGCAAACCGTCGATTACCGGTACATAGTTATCGACGATGAAATCCATGATCGAATACAGCACAAACCCGGGCCCTTTAGCCAATTGCTGCGGCATGGCCTCGCAACGCTCCCTGACTTTGCTGTGACTGCGCGAAGCGCCGTGCCTGACCGTCACCAAAAAACGCGGCCCCATGAAAATATGGGTTTCGCCAAACTCGACCTGCTCTTCGGCAAGATGGGCGGTATGCAAGACCATGAACAGCGATTCGCCGTATTCCTCGATTTTCGGACGTTGATGCGCCGTGAGGGCGTCTTCGATAGCCAACTCATGCAGCCCGAATTCCTGCTGGATTTTGGCTAACAACTCGCCGTCTGCTTCGTACAAACCCAGCCAGACAAAGGTATTTTCCCGTTTCAGAACTTCGCTGATGTTTTCGACAGTCACATCGCCGATGCTGGCGCCGTCTTGGTAGGCCGCGCATTTTATGATCTTGTTGTTGTCGATTTGTCCCGTCAAAAGTTTCTCCGGTTATTTGGCAAAAGTAATGAAGCGATTCGACCGGTGAAACCATTGGTAAAAATCGATGAATGCAATGCTTGATGCTGATGGGAACGGGCCCTATTCAAGAGCGGCTGTTTGGGCGGAATGCCAGTGCTTGCCTTGTCGTATTCGATGACAGTATGAGCCAGCGCCATTGGCGATAAGCAAACTTGCAGGCGGTACAAAGTCAGCATCGTCAGCCATCTTGCCGTGGCCTTGGTTAAGGTTGCCGACCGGTTGGAATTGGGGATCATACCGTCCTTTGAATTTAGTAAAGAATCAAGTTTGCATGCAACAGGGGCTAAACTCAATCAGTTTTAATTGTTGCCGGTGTGCTCCGCTGCATAATCAAGAGCTAGCCCATGCATATCGGTCGGCATTGTTATTCAGTTTGGCAATATCGCCCCATCCGTTCGGCAGCCATTCCTGTGGCCCGGCAGCGCTGCTATCAGAATTTAGCATCGACCAGTTTCTGTTCGCGGATGATTTCCCCGGTTTCCAGGCTGCACAAGGCAAACCAGTCCGAACCGCCTTGCGTTTGTATCTCAAACCGCACCCAGAAATTCCCGGACCGGTTTAGTATTTGTTGTTTCTCAATTAATCCGGGATGCCGAAGCAGTCCTTCCCGTTGGCAGGATTCGATATAACCCTTACTTGCAGGCAGTGCATAGCGATCGGCAACGTTCTCATCCTCGCCGGTCATATCCCGATAAAGCGCCGATTCCGATAACGGGAATGTGTTAGAAAATGCAGGCCAAACCCCAAGGGTCGACGCCAAAATCAACACAATTTTAATAAATTTGTTATTCATAAAGCGCCTCTTGAAACTTGTAAAAAACCGCTTGAATTAACTCTGACCCAGCCAGCCTCTTTGATTGTAAATCAGCCGTGCAGATGAGACCGGTTATCAAGCTATTGACTGCATGGTAAAAGAAGATTTCTTAAGAAATCCCTAAATAGGTTTTTATACTGATGAGCCGAACCAAGGGAATAATAAAAGTCTTACCTTTTATCAAAACTTGCAGGTAGCATAGCGATTATCATTAAATTCATGTGAGCTTTTATGCCGATAGCAAACGATATCCAGCAACTGCACGCTCAAATGCGCCAATGGCGTCAGCATCTGCACCGGTTTCCTGAAACCGCTTTTGAGGAAACGCAAACAGCGGAATTTATTGCCTGTAAGTTGGCGGAGTTCGGCCTGGACGTTCACCGGGGTTTGGGCAAAACCGGCGTTGTCGGGACGCTTACTGCCGGGAACGGCGGCAAGAAAATTGCGTTGCGCGCCGATATGGATGCCTTGTTCATTCAGGAACAAAACACTTTCGCCCATAAATCCTGCCACGACGGCAAAATGCATGCCTGCGGCCATGACGGCCATTCGGCGATGCTGCTGGGCGCGGCCTGCTATTTGGCCGAGCATCGCAACTTTAACGGCACGGTGTATTTTATCTTCCAGCCTGCCGAGGAAGGCCGCGCTGGAGCCAAGCAGATGATCGATGACGGGTTGTTTGAGCAATTTCCGGCCGACCGCGTTTTCGGCCTGCATAATTTCCCGGACATTCCGCCGGGACATTTTGCGGTTAAATCCGGCGCGATGATGGCGTCATTCGACTGCTTTGAAATCATTATCACCGGACAAGCGACCCATGCCGCGATGCCGCATTTGGGCAATGATGCGATAGTCGCGTCCGCCCAGCTGATTACCGCGTTGCAGACTATCGTCAGCCGAACGGTTAATCCCATTGATCCGGCGGTGGTCAGCATTACCCAGATTCATGCCGGCAACACCTGGAACGCGCTGCCGGAATCGGTGCTGCTAAGAGGCACGTTCCGTTGCTTTAGCGGCGAGGCGCAAAAAACCATTGCCGATAAAATCACCCGGCTGGTTAATGCGCTCTGCGAGGGTTTTGCGGTCAGAGCGGAAATCAAATTCAACCCGGAAAACCCAGGCTATCCGGTGACCTTTAATGCGGAAGCTGAAACCGAGCTGGCGATACAAGCGGCAATGGCCGTCGCCGGAGCGGACGGTGTCGATCGGCAACCGGCCCCCTGCATGGGCTCAGAAGATTTTGCGTTTATGTTGCAGGAAAAACCCGGCTGCTATGTCTGGATAGGCAACGGCTCATCCGAAAATGGCTGCCTGCTGCATAATCCGCATTATGATTTTAACGATGAGGTATTGCCGGTCGGCACGGCTTATTGGGTAAAATTGGTTGAAACGGTGTTAAGGTAAAAGCATTTAGACCTTCCAGGTTTTACGACTGCCATGGATGGCGGAAGTGCTGGAGCCGCCGGGAGCGGCTCCAGTAAAAACCTGGAAGGTCTGATTTAGCTCTTTTTCGATTCAAACAGCATGTGCGCCATTTTCTTTGCTTTGGTTTTTAAATAACCGACATTGTCTTCATGAGCCACGGCCTCGACCGGAATGCGGCCCGCCACGTTAATGCCGAGTTTTTCCAACCCTTCTATTTTCTTCGGATTGTTGGTCATCAATTTTATGGACCTGACGTTCAGGTTTTCCAGCATTAACGCGGCAATGCTGTATTCCCTTTCGTCGGCAAGATGGCCCAGGTGGATATTGGCATCCACGGTATCCATGCCCTGATCCTGCAAGTTATAAGCTTGCAATTTTTTCAACAGGCCGATGCCGCGGCCTTCCTGGCGCAGGTAAATCAATACGCCGAAACCGGCTTTATCGATCATTTGCAACGCCATATCCAGCTGTTCTCCGCAATCGCAACGCCTTGACCCTAATACGTCCCCGGTAAAACATTCGGAATGGATGCGCACCGGCACGTTTTCCTTGTCTGCAACCTCGCCTTTAACAAGAGCGACATGCTCCTTGTCATCAATGGTGTTGCTGTAGTAATGCAGGATAAATTCACCGTGTTTGGTGGGGATCGGCGTCTGTACCAGATTTTCTAATTGAGGTTTCACTTAAATTAACTAATCCAAAAATTGATTGTATTTTACCCAATTCAGCGGCTATCCAGTTAAAAAGTTTCACGGCGCTTTGGCGGATTGTAATTGCCGACAATCGGAATATCGCAAAATATCCGTTATTTTCTGGCTTCAATCAGCTTGATGATATCACTGCTGCGGTCATCGACATGCACCGAGGTAAACGCGCAGGCTTTAACGTTCTTAACCGTATTGCGGTTAATGTTTGCCCCGACCAGCGCGACAACGACCGGGTTAAGCAGGTTCATCAGCGCGGCAAGCACGGGATTTGAACTGACCACATGTTCCAGCAATAAGACCTGTCCGCCCGGTTTGCAGACCCGGTACACCTCTTTCAAGCCTTTGAGCGCCGACGGTACCGAACAAAAAACAAATGAACAAATCACCGTATCGAAACTGTTATCGGCAAAACATAACGACTGAACATCCATCAGTTCCAGATCGACCTTGACATTTTTCCTGTCCCGTTTGCGCACCGCCTGCTTGAGCATTTGTTCGCTAAAATCAATCGCGGTTATTCTGGCATCCTGGGGATAGTAATCAAAATTCTTGCCCGTCCCTACGCCGACTTCGAGTATATGATGCCCTTCGACCTTGGCCCATAATTTTTTCCGCCAGCTTCTAAAAAACAACCCTTCCATGACCGCCTCCATGCCCTCGAAATACGGGGCGATCCGGTCGTATCGTTTTCTAATAGCGGCGCTGTCTGGCTTCATGATGGCTTCGGGTAATTAATCGGGTGCTGCATAGTACAGCGCAAGCTCAATTTTCATCAACAATATAAATTGATTAATTCACCACGAAGACACGAAGTTCACGAAGTTCACGAAGTTCACGAAGTTCACGAAGCTTAGGAATGATAATTCGAACAACTCGCGCACTAGGTTTTCAGCGGAAGTGCAGGCTTCGCCTCGGCAACTGCTCCCTGCGTTGCTAAGCCACAGGGACGTGGTGAATGTAGAAAACGCATGGAGCAGTTTTCTACCTACCTCCTGCGTCCGTGCAGTCGTAAAGCGCCTACTTTTGGTGCTTGCGTTTGCAGGCAAAGCCTGCACTCCGACTATCGGCAATTTGCTTAAGTTATTTTGTGCATGTCCCTTAGCAAAGTAAAACTTCGTGTCCTTCGTGTCTTCGTGGTGCGAAAATGGCACTTCGGTTAGAGCAATATTTTAAGGATATTGCACAGGCACAGGCTCTAATTTCCATATCTCCCGGTTATAGTCGCTGATGGTTCTGTCCGTGGAAAACTTGCCGCTGTTTGCGCAATTCAATATGCTCATCCGGGTCCAGTGGTCTTTATCCTGATAGGCGACTTCCACACGTTTTTGCGCGTCGATATAGCTTCTGAAATCCGCGAGGGTCATCCACGGATCGAACTTGCTTTTAACCGATGCGATCAGGTCGTCGAATATCCCCAATTCAAACTGGTTAAAATGCCCGCTTTCCAATAGATTCATCACCCGCCGCAAATCTTCATCCTGATCGATGATGGCGTACGGGTCATAATGCTCCCGCCTTGCTCCAATCTGCTCTTCGGTCAGGCCGAACAGGAAAAAGTTTTCCTCGCCGACTTCTTCCATTATTTCAATATTGGCGCCGTCCAGCGTGCCGATAGTCAACGCGCCGTTCATCATCAGCTTCATGTTGCCGGTGCCGGAAGCTTCTTTTCCTGCGGTCGATATCTGTTCGGAAAGATCGGCAGCCGGGCAGATCATTTCCATCCCGGACACCCGGTAATCGGGCAGGAATAACAAGGTCAGTTTACCGTCAGCATCGTGATCCGCGTTGATAACATGCGCGACATTGTTAATCAATTTGATGGTCTTTTTCGCCATCGCATAACCGGGGGCGGCCTTGCCGCCGATCAGCACGCAACGTGCAACCCAGTTTGCGGTATCGCCGCGTTTGATACGATCGTAAAGATGAATCACATGCAGCACGTTTAGAATCTGCCGCTTGTATTCATGAATGCGTTTAACCTGTATATCGAACAGTGCATCGGAACTTAAATGAATGTCCACATATTGTTTTTTGTGTTCAATCAGCCGCTGTTTTGCATTTTGTTTTATCGCGCGCCAGCGATTCCGGAACTCGGCATTCTCGGCAAAAGGACTCAGCTTTTTTAATTCGTCCAGATGCGTTATCCAGCCGGCACCGATGGTTTCGGTGATCAGCGCGGCCAGCTCGGGATTACAGGAAGCCAACCATCGGCGCGGAGTGACGCCGTTGGTTTTATTGTTAAACTTGTCAGGCCATAATTGATAAAAATCGCGAAACAGGCCCTGTTGCAATAACTGGGAATGCAACTGGGCTACGCCATTGACCGAAAAACTGCCGACGATGGCAAGATAAGCCATACGTACCTGCTGCTCGGCACCTTCCTCTACGATAGACATCCGGGTCAATCTGGCCCTGTCGCCGGGCCAACGTGATGCAACCTCCGACAGCAAACAGGCATTTATTTCAAAAATAATCTCCATCAATCTCGGCAACAACTTTTGCATGAGCTTAACCGACCATTTTTCCAGCGCTTCAGGCAGCAGGGTATGATTGGTGTAAGCCATAGTTTGCCGGGTAATGTCCCAGGCTGCATCCCATGACAAGCCATGCACATCCATTAACAGGCGCATCAGCTCGGCAATGGCGATACTCGGATGGGTGTCGTTTAACTGAAAACAGTTTTTGTTGGCAAAATGGCTAAAGTCGTTTCCATGCTGCCGGACCCAATGGGAAAGCACATCCTGCAAGCTGGCGGAAGCCAGGAAATACTGCTGGCGCAGCCTCAGTTCCTTGCCGTTTTCGTTGGCGTCATTCGGATACAACACCATGGTAATGTGCTCTGCGATGACTTTTGCTGCCACCGATTCGGCATAATCGCCCGCATTAAACTCATCCAGGTTGAATTCCTCTGTCGCGACGGCTTTCCATAACCGCAAAATGTTGACGGTATTGTTTTGATAACCGGGTATTGGCGTGTCAAAAGGCACCGCCAGCACATCGTTAGTGCTTAACCAATATACCCGCTGGCTGCCCTGTTCATCGGTCTGTATTTCGGTATGGCCGCCAAACTTGACGCGCAGCGAGTATTCCAGCCGCTCAACTTCCCAGACGTTGCCGTAACGCAGCCAGTGGTCCGGCTTTTCGACCTGTTCGCCATTAATGATGGTTTGGGTAAACATGCCGTATTCATAACGCAAGCCATAGCCAGTCACCGGCAATTGCAAGGTTGCGCAACTGTCGATAAAACAGGCGGCCAGGCGCCCCAACCCGCCATTGCCCAAGCCGGCATCGAGTTCCCTGTCAATCAGCTCTTCGATTTCAATGCCCAAATCATGCATGGCTTGAGTGGCTTCATCGGTTACGCCCAGATTAAGCATGGCGTTGCTCAAGGTTCTACCCATCAAGAACTCCATTGAAAGGTAATACGCCCGCCTGCTATCCAACTTGTTGTAGATTTTATGAGTGGTTTTCCAACGCTCCATCAGCCGGTCGCGGATGGATAATGACAATGCCTCGCAGGCATAAAAAGGCGATGAACGGAAATTCTCGTCCCGCCCCAGAGAATGAACATAATACCGTTTAAAATCTTCGATAAAATTCTCTTTTTTTACGCCCAACGTGGGAACATCAGTGATTGAAGGTATAGGCTTGCTTAAAATAAATCGTTTATTAGGCATGGTTACTCCAATAGATTGATGCGAATAAGGTATTAGCTTAAGTAGTGCTCCATTATTGCCTGTTATATTTAATTTTCGGTTAAGAGTTAGCGCGGTTCAGAATTTCTTGCCACAAGGCATCGTAAGCGACCGTGGATGGGCTGTTCTTGATATAGCCTCCCAACGGCATACGCTTCAGACCCATGCGCTCAATATCGCTGGCATAAGGAATGGCGGTAGCTAAAATTTCGGGATGGCTCTCACTCAAAGTCTCCATGATGTCCCGGTGCATTTTTTTGCGGCGGTCAACCATCGAAAAAAACGGAATGAGCGCCAGTTTATTCAAGCCGTTAGCTTCGATAAAGCGTTCCAGCTGTTCGAGCGTTCTTAACGACAATGTCGTAGGGATTATCGGCGATAATAATATATCCGCGGCCTCAAAAACGGCTTCGGACAATAGCGAAATGTTGGGCGGACAATCCAGAAAAATAAAATCGTAGTCTTCCGCCAAGGGCTTCAGGAGTTTTTTGAGCTGCCGGGTCGGTTTTTTTTGGGCATCCAGAACCAGGTCCAGATTTCTGAAAGAAAAATCGGCCGGTAACAGGTGCAAATTTTCAAAGTCAGTGCCTTTAATCAGGCCTTCCAGTTCGCGTTTTCCGGCGATGAGGTCTTTGCCGCCGCCCTTGACCTTCGGCTTGATGCGAAAGTAATAACTGCTGGCTCCCTGCGGATCGAGATCCCAAATCAGGGTGCGGTAACCGTTGCGGGCGGCTGTATGGGCCAGATTGACCGCGCTCGAAGTTTTGCCAACGCCACCTTTAATGCTATAGACAGCTAATACATTCATTGCATAGTCTCGTGTTTATGCGGGTAAGGTTGAAACAACGATAACACAACACCCCCTACTATTGGCAAAACTGCCCGGTTTTCGCATAACGGGCGCATGGCGGGCTAACCTGTTCAAGTATGACAATTTTCCCTTATTGTCATGTTCTCGCCGGCTTAGGACGATGAGTCAAGCCGCGAACCGTTGCGGCCGCCTTGCTTGGCGAGATATAAAGCATTATCCGACCTTTTCATCAGTTCTTTCCAACTCGGCTTGGCGCCCTTGGAGCCTGCCACGCCAATACTAACAGTCACCGGGCAACGCAATTCGATCCTCTCAGGCTGGTTTCGCTCGATGGCATTGCGGATGCGCTCGGCCAGCAATACGGCTGTGGTACCGTCGGTGTTGGGGGCGATGATCAGGAACTCTTCGCCGCCCAGCCGGCAGACAATGTCGCTGGTGCGTACATTTTCCCGCATCAGGCTGGCTGCGTGGACCAGCACCTGGTCGCCGACATCATGTCCCAGCGAGTCATTGACCGACTTGAAATGATCCAAATCCAGCATTAAAACGCTCAAAGGCTGATTGGAGCGCTGCGCAGTCGCGGACTCCTGTTCCAAGCGGGCCATTGCATAACGCCGATTGGGCAAGCCGGTCAGAATGTCGGTATTCGCCATAGACTTAAGACGGCGGTTTGCTGCGGCCAGCTCGGCAGTATAGCGTTTGATGTCCTGGCTTTCTTTTTCCAGTTCATTTTGCAAGGTAACAATGCGCTGCCCGGCCCGTAAGCGCGCCAGCAGCACGCGCAGGCTGACCGGTTTGGTCACATAGTCGTCGATACCGGCATCGAAAGCTTCAACCAGGGCATCTTCATCTTCTGTCGAAGTCAGCATAATCAGGTAAATATTTTTACCAAAGGCCGACGCGCGTAGCGCCTTGCAAAGGGCCAGTCCATCCATGGGCTTCATCCTCCAATCGGTAATCACCAATTGCGGCTTGTGCTCAATGATATATTTCATTGCGGATTCACCGTTTCGGCACGTTGCAACCTGATTACCCGCCGCGGCAAGCTGCTTGGAAAAACGCGCCAGCATCATCGGGTCATCATCGACCAGCAACAGGCTCAAGCCCGGTAAAGCCGGTTCTGGAGCTGCATTTTTTACCAGGGAATCCCGCACATCTGTTTTTACGTCGATCAGCTTGCCCCAATCGTGCCAAAGCTCGACGGTTTCGTCGATAAACCTGAGCAAAGCCGACTCGTCCATGGCATGAAGAGCCGCCTTCGCTGTTAATTCCGTCCACATCACGGCACGGAGTTGCTCATCAGCCACGCAGTAGTTGCCAATCAGCCGGGCAAAAATCAGTTGCCTGGCAAAATCGGCTGTCCGGTTAAACCCTTCAATTTTTTTCTCGAAGCTCAGTTTCAAGGCATCCAGAAATATCGCGGGAAATCCCCAGTCGGCCAGCAATATATGGCTCAGGACTTTATGGTCGATAGCAAAACGCTCACTCTCCAGGGCAAGAAGCCGCTCACCCTCCGCTGCGCCAAGGCATTCATCATAAATATCCGGCCAAGCGGTTGCCAGGGCGAGACTGCCGATGTCACTCAGCAGGCCCAACGTAAACGACTCCGCAGGCACCACTGTGGTTTCCCTGGCAGTGATGGCCGCGATGGATACTGACACCGCCAAGGATCGCGACCAGTAGGCTTCATAATTAAATCTCCGGCAATGCCCGCTACCGCTGTTGCCAATCAGGGAAAGACTCAGCGCGAAGTTACGTACCGTCTGCATGCCCATCATCATGACCGCAGTTTGAACATCGGCGATGGGCCGCCGGGCTCCGAAAGCCGCCGAATTGGCAAAGCGCAAAATGCGCCCGCTGAGGGCAGGATCGACTTTAACCAGTTGACTCACCTGTTGCACGGTGGCATCGCTTCGTTGTACGAGTTGCATAATGGCCAGCGCCGTTCCCGAAGGGGAAGGCAGGCGATCGGTAACTTTGAGTTCATCAAGATTGAATTCAATATTCATTGCTTTGTTCTTTCCGTTGTAACAGGCTATCGATTAAACTCATCATGGCCCGGATCAAGTCATGGGTCATCAACTGAAAATCGGCATCCGAAGCAGAAGCCATGCGGGCTGAATGCTCCAGTTTTACCGCAAGACTGATTATTTTTTCGGCGCAAAAATGCCCGGCCATGCCTTTAATAGCGTGGGCGACATCGGCCAGCGCAACAAGGTCGGCTCGAGACAGGGCGGCATTCAATTCAACTATTTGCCCTGGCGCCTCTTCAAGCAACAAATCTATCATCTCGGCCAATAAATCATGGTCATCATCCAGCCGTTGAAGCGCTGCCTCCTCATCCCAACAGGCTGAGCTTTCCGCATCCTCCTTTGCCAAAAAAAGACGTTCCCTTTCAGCAGCACGATCCTGCGCTGCATGGGCGACTTCAGGGACGGACGGCTCACCCAGCCAGCGCGCCAAAACTGCTGCCAGATCGGCTCGGCTGGCAGGCTTGCTTAGATAATCGTCCATGCCGGCAGACAGGCATTTCTCACGCTCGCCTAACGAGGCATGCGCAGTCAGCGCCGTGACCGGCGTATGCGCTCCGCAAGCTGCCGCGACTTCCCGTTCGCGCAAGATGCGTGTGGCTTCGTAACCGTCCATAATCGGCATTTGGCAATCCATGAATACCAGATCGTAGGCTTGGCGCTCCAGATGATTCAGCGCCTCTTGCCCGTTATCGGCCAAATCGGGTTTAAGCTGGAACTTGGCGAGCTGGGAAAGTATCACTTTTTGATTGATCTTGTTATCTTCCACCACCAGCACCCGTTTGCCTTCGTACTCAAGCAAAACCTCTTTTAGCCGGCTCGCTGGAGCGGAATCCTGACCGGCAAGCTGCAACGCATCGACAATGGCATCGAAAAGCTGCGATTGCCGCACCGGTTTTAACAGGCTTTGTTTAAACCCCGACTCAAGTCTTTCGACTTGCGAGCCGATACTGCCTGAGGATAAAAGAATGCGCGGCGTGTCGGCAATAGCGGGTTTTTGCATGATGGCGCGGGCCAGCGCGAAGCCGTCCATGTCCGGCATTTGCATATCCGACAACAGCAAATCGTAAGGTTCGTTTCGCAGAGCGGCGGCTTCGAGTTCAACAAGTGCGGCAGGCCCGCTGTCCGCTTCGCTTAAGGTAAAGCCCCAGTTGCTTAAATAATGTGTCAAAATCATGCGGTTGGTAGCGTTATCATCGACGATCAATGCACGCTTGCCAGAAAAATTCGCCTGCGGAACGGGAGTGTCGCTATCCATCGGCGCCAATGGCAAGGTAAACCAAAAATTGGCTCCCTGACCCAAGGCGCTTTCAACACCGATGCTGCCGTCCATCAACGCAACCAGATCCTTGCTGATCGATAAGCCAAGCCCTGTACCGCCATAGCGACGGGAAGTGGAACTGTCGGCCTGGGAAAAAGCCTGAAACAGGCGCGTTTGCGCCTCGGCGGTGATGCCGATACCGGTATCCGACACCTCAAACCGCAATATCTCCAGGGATGGAGTGTATGCCGCAGACCGGTCGGGAACCGGTGCGGCGATCGCCAGGGAGGGTGTGTGTGCCAAGAATCTGTCAGGAACAGATTCGGCAATCGCCGACACCTTTACCGAGACTTCACCTTTTTCGGTAAATTTAACGGCATTGCCGATCAGGTTGGTGAGCACTTGCCGGATGCGCGTGGGATCGCCATGCCAACGTTGCGGCAGATTGGTCGGCAGAAAGCAGTTCAATTCAAGGCCCTTGCTGTGGGCGCGGCTGGATAGCAAGGTGCAAACTTCTTCCACTAAATCCGGCAAGTTAAACTCGATCTGCTCCAGCTCGACTTTACCCGCCTCCAGTTTGGAAAAATCCAGGATGTCGTTGATGATGGTCAACAACGATTCTGCTGAATTTGCCGCGATATCGATCAAGTCCCATTGCTCTTGCGACAGTTGCGTATCCTGCAACAAATCCAGCATGCCCAATACGCCATTCATTGGCGTTCGAATTTCATGACTCATATTGGCCAAAAACTCGGTCTTGGCATGCGCGGCCTGCAATGCGGCATCGCGCGCAGCTTTCAGCGAAGCATTGGCCTTATCCTGAAGCACCGCGAGCGCCATCATTTCGCCTACTTCCTTGAGCATGGCAATGCGGGGCTCGTTTTGCACCGGGTAAGCATCGGTAAAAATAAACAACACGCCGAGAATCTCGCCGCTGGAAGCGACAGGCACAACGTAGTGGCCATGAGACAGGCGGTCAGCGCAGCAGCAATGATCGGAAACGATAAGTTTTCTTGAAACGGCAGCCTGTCCACATAAGCCGTCGCCAAAGTCTATGCGCTCCTTGCAATCGTAATCCCCGCGTACGACGAATTTTTCCAGATAATCATCCCCTTCCGCCCGCAAAAACATACCGCCCTTGCGCTGTGAATCGACATCCTTGAGGCCGAATAAAATATCCAGAACCTGAATAGAGCGCTGTTCCAGCGTCAAGGGTTGGTGCAGCGCCTCAGAGATGGTCAGGCGGGCGGCGATATCGTCGCTTTCGATTTGCAAAGCCGCTTCCTCTTCGACCTGTTTGCTGACATCGTGTTGAATCTGTACATAGCCCGCTAGTGAGCCGCTTGCGGTTAGAATCGGAGTAATATTGGTCTTGGCCCAGTAATCCAGCGTATCCTCAGTGGCTTGTCCCGGGCGGGTTCGAAGGTCCTGTGCCGTGTTAAGGCTGTCATTTTCAGGCGCTAATGCGGAAGCTTCGCCTACAGGACGTAGGTGAGGGGCGTGAGCCTTGACTCGACGGCGGCCCCGCAGCCGACCTGACCAGGCTTCGCTGCAACGAAGCCTGCCTTGCATCTCGGACAGGATCTGTCGATCGGCGTTAGGGCTGTCCAGCACGTCGGGCTTTTGTCCCATCAGCGCATCCTCCGCCCAGCCGGTAAACAGGCAAAGTGCCGGGTTGGCGTACTGAATGAGCCCTTCCTCATTGGTGATGAGTATCATCTCGCTGCTGGCGTCCAGCGCGCGTTTAAGCGCTGTCAGTTTTAATTCATTCGCTTTCCGGGCGGTCGTATCCCGACGGATCGAAATGTATTGCTTGGGCTTGCCTGTTTTATCCAGCAGAGGCGCGATAGTGCTGTCCACCCAATACAGTTCACCGTCCTTGCGGCGGTTGCAAAACTCCCCGCGCCATACCTGGCCGCCGGCTATCGTATTCCATACGTTGCGGATGTAATCTTTATCATGATAGCCGGAGTTCACGACGCGATGGTCTTGTCCGACAAGTTCATTTTGGGTGTAACCGGACACTTTGCAGAACATGTCGTTGGCATAGACAATGCGCCCCTGAACGTCGGCAATACTGACCAGCACATGGTTCTCCAAAGCCTCCAGCAGCTCTCTGTTGGAGGCCGTCTGTTCCTGCCCGTTCTGCAAGGCCAGCGGCCGTACCGCCAAAAACCATAAAAGCGGCGAACTGAGCGCGGTCGACAAGATGATGCTGCTTACGCTGCCCTGCAATGGCGACAGTATAATTCCCCATTGCTGAGCCGCATCCAGCAGCCATATAGCTAGTATTTCGGAAATACTAATGACAGCAATGATGATGGCTAACAAAGAGAGAAAATGGCGTTTAGGGGGGTCCGACGGCGATAATGGAGTTGGCATAAGTCTCTGATTCGTTTTTGTTTAGTTATCACTACACAGGCCATGGATAACGGCCTGATCATCAGGTTTCGCCATTTTCAGAACGGCGTTGAAACAGCTATTTTGCGACTATTATTAAACTTGAATGCCTGTGTCGATCTGGCATGAAACGAGCAAACATCATTCCGGCAGCCATCGAATTGCGATCGGTTTCCACTGATTCCATGTTATCCGATACTTGAGCTAGAGCGTAACTTTAAAACCGTTATTTATCAAGGCGGTTATTGGATAAGCAACGATAAGCTTTCAATCATCGCAAACTTATCCTATCCTTTACGCCTTAAATTTAACCTGCCGCCGAATCTGCCCCGGTAGGCTTACGGCAAACACACCATCCTTGGCGATTAAAAAAACCATGACTGAAGCAACTGCGTTATTTTCCGATGCAAAACTTGTAATTCCAGGCGGCGTCAATTCACCGGTACGATCCTTTAGCGGCGTGGGCGGCACACCGGTTTTTATCGACCATGCCCAAGGCGCTTATATTTACGACAGTTTGGGCAATCGTTATATCGATTATGTCGGTTCCTGGGGACCGATGATTTTGGGCCATGCCCATCCGGAAGTCATTGCAGCGGTCAAGCAAACCGCCGAAAAGGGCCTGAGTTTCGGCGCTCCGACCGAAATTGAAACACTGATGGCTAAAAAGGTTTGCGAGCTGATGCCGTCAATCGATATGGTCAGAATGGTCAGCTCCGGCACCGAGGCGACCATGAGCGCAATCCGCTTGGCCAGAGGCTACACCGGCCGCGATAAAATCGTTAAATTCGAGGGCTGTTATCACGGCCATTCCGATTCTTTATTGGTAAAAGCCGGTTCCGGCGCGTTGACGTTTGGCGTACCTAGCTCTCCCGGCGTACCGGCCTCCGTTGCCGAAAACACCATCACCCTGACTTATAACGATAGCGATTCGGTCAAAGCGCTGTTTGCGGAATTGGGCGAACAAATCGCCTGCATTATCGTCGAACCGGTCGCCGGCAACATGAACTGCATCCCACCTGAGCCCGGTTTCCTGGAATGCCTGCGCCAGGTTTGCGACCAATATAATAGTGTACTGATCTTTGATGAGGTGATGACCGGCTTTAGGGTAGGCTTAACCGGCGCGCAGGGACACTATAATATTAAGCCCGATTTAACGACATTGGGCAAAGTCATCGGCGGCGGCATGCCGGTCGGCGCTTTTGGCGGCTCGCGTAAAATCATGGAGTATCTTGCGCCGCTCGGCCCTGTGTATCAGGCAGGCACGCTGTCCGGCAATCCTGTCGCGATGGCCGCCGGTTTGAAAACCTTGGAATTGATAGCCCGGCCCGGCTTCTATGAGTCGTTAACCGCAAAAACCGAAAAACTGACGTCAGGCCTGAAAGAACGTGCAGCCAAGGCCGGTATCGCGCTGACCACCAATAGCGTTGGCGGCATGTTCGGGCTATTTTTCAGCCCTGAGCCGAAAGTCAGCCGCTTTGCCCAAGTCATGCAATGCGACCAGGACCTGTTCAAGCGTTTTTTCCATGCGATGCTGGAGCAAGGTGTGTATTTGGCGCCATCAGCGTTTGAAGCCGGCTTTGTTTCGGCGGCGCATAGTGATGAAGATTTGGAAAAAACGCTGGATATTGCAGAAGCCGTATTCAAGCATTTATAACTTTAAAAAATTGGAATACGGATAACACGCTTTTTTAGAATGGTCTACCGCATTTCCTTACAACCACCTATAGGGGCATCTATTATGTCAACAGTCAAAGAAAGGGTTTCTGAAATAGTTCAAGCTCAGCCTGATGACAGTAGCTTTGATGAAATTCTGCGGGAGCTTGCTTTTTCGCGCATGGTGGAACGAGGCTTAAGCGATTCCCGCGAAGGTCGAGTAATCTCTAATGAGGAAATGGAACATCGAATCTTCACATGGCGGAAATAAACTGGACTACCGAGGCTGAGCGCTGGCTGCGGGATATTTATGACTATATTATGCATGACAAGCCTGATGCCGCCGCAAATGTTGTCTCGGGAATATATGCAAAAGCCCAGTTATTACGCAGCTTTCCAGAACTAGGGTATCTGTATCGTAAAGAGTCCGACGGCGATATTCGCATTTTGCTATACGGACATTACCGAATCGCTTATTTAATAAAAAGCCCAAAAAGAATTGATATTTTGGGCGTGTTTCACGGATCACTCGACATCGACCGACTCTTGCTGTGAAATTTCTTGCAGTGTTTTGATAAAATTCAAGTTTATCCAGGATAATCAGCCAAATCCGTATCAACTATGTCCTACTTTTTTCTAACTATTGAATAGTTAATGAACTTCATCAATAACATCCCCCCGCTGGTACTAACATTAATAGGCCTGTTAATCGGTGCATTCGCAACGCGCCTGTTGAGCGGCAAAGATAGGACTCTGATCAGGCAGCTCTCAACCGACCTGGCTGTTTCAGAAGAAAAACTAAGACAACTTCAATCCCGCGAAGCCGAATTCAAGCAGTTGCAGCAGCTGTTTATCGAGACCAAAACCGAGAATGCCCAGCTGCAAACCCGCATGGATGAACAGGCGAAAAATACCGCGGAAAAACTAAAATTGCTGCTGGACGCGGAACTGCGCCTGAACACCCAGTTTGAAAATCTGGCCGGCAAGATTTTCGACGACCGCAGCAAACAATTCACCGAGCATCATAAAACCAGCCTGGATCATATCGTCACGCCGTTACGCGAGCAGCTCGGCGAGTTCAAGCAACGCATCGAAACGGTTTACGACAATGAGAACAAGGACCGTATTTCCCTGCGCGAGGAGATTGTCTCATTGCGGCGCGATACCGCGCAGATGAACCAGGAAGCCCTGAACCTGACCCGCGCATTAAAAGGCGACAAAAAAGCCCAAGGCAACTGGGGCGAAATGATCCTGGAAAAAGTGCTGGAAAAATCGGGACTGCGTAAAGGCATCGAGTATGAAACGCAAGGCGCATTCCGGGATGAAGATAACAGGCTGTTCAAGCCCGATGTGATCGTCCGGCTGCCTGAAAACAAGGATGTCGTTATCGACTCCAAAGTATCCCTGCTGGCTTATGAGCGTTACTGCTCGACCGAAGACGACCTGGAACGCATCGCCTCATTAAAACAGCATACCGAAGCGGTGCGGGAGCATATCAAAGGACTCAGCAACAAGAATTATTCGGACTTAAAAGGCTTACGGTCACTGGACTTCGTGCTGCTATTCATGCCGATTGAAGCGGCTTTTATTGCCGCCTTTCAGGCCGACGAACGCTTATTTACCGACGCTTTCGAACATAAAATCGTCGTCGTCACCCCGACCACTTTGTTGGCGACGCTCCGCACCATTGAAAACATCTGGCGTTATGAACGCCAGAACGAAAATGCCCGGGCTATTGCCGACAAGGCCGGACTGGTTTACGACAAGATCCGTGGCTTTGTCGATGACCTGGATAAACTGGGCAAGCAGTTAAGCACCGTCAACAGCACTTATGACGGCGTAATGAATAAACTGACCCAAGGCAACGGCAACCTGATCCGCCAGGCCAGCAGTTTTGTCGAGCTGGGCGTTAAGGTCAAAAAGAGCTTTCCTAAAAGCATCACCGATCAGGCCGGTATTGATAGCGACGAGAGCTAGAAATTATCGGTTTTTATCGGCATCTTACAGAACATCTCTGCAATATTTATGCGATACTACGCGGTTTTGTTGTCCCGTTTTTTAATACGTCTATAGACCGGTTATTGGCGATTTGCTCATCATAAAACCGCTCTACGGCACTCTGAGAAATTTATGATTACCTGCTTAATTTGGAGTAACACATGACCGCACTGGTTGGCATCATCATGGGCTCGACCTCTGACTGGGAAACCATGCGCTTTGCCGCGGAAACGCTGGAAAAGCTCGGCATTCCGCATGAGGTTGAAGTGGTATCGGCGCACCGTACCCCGGATAAATTGTTTCATTATGCCGAAACCGCTGAAACCAAAGGCCTGGAAGTGATCATCGCCGGAGCGGGCGGCGCAGCGCATTTGCCCGGCATGACGGCCGCAAAAACCGCCGTGCCGGTATTGGGCGTGCCGGTGCAGTCCAAGGCCTTAAACGGCATGGATTCCCTGCTATCCATCGTACAAATGCCCGCTGGCATTCCGGTCGGCACCTTGGCTATAGGCAAAGCGGGTGCAGTCAACGCGGCTTTGCTGGCGGCGGCCATTATCAGTAACAAACATGTCCAGTATAAGGACGCGTTACAAAATTTCAGAAGTGAGCAAACCGAATCGGTGCTTGCGCACTCAGATCCAAGAGCAGAGGACGATTTATGAAAGTGGGTGTATTGGGCGCAGGTCAGCTGGCCAGAATGATAGCGCTGTCGGGCATACCTTTAGGGCTGGAGTTTATTTTTCTCGACCCCTCCGCCGATGCCTGCGCCAACCGGCTGGGCGAGCCTCTAATTGGCGATTACAGCGATCCGTCCCTGCTTGCAGAGCTGGCGGAACGCGCCGATGTGGTCACTTACGAATTTGAGAATGTGCCTGCTGAAGTTGCCGAGTTTCTGACCTCTCATACCCAAGTGTATCCCTCCCCGAAAGCCCTGTCCGTTGCCCAGGACCGCTTGGTCGAAAAAAGCTTTTTTCATGACATCGACATTCCTACACCGGCTTATGCCGCAGTGGACAGCTTTGAAAGCCTGGAACAGGCTATGCCTATCCTCGGCTACCCGGCTATTTTAAAAAGCCGCACCCAAGGCTACGACGGCAAAGGCCAGTCCCTGCTCAAATCGGCGGACGATTTAAAACAAGCCTGGGAACAGCTGCAAGGCGCACCGGCTGTCGTCGAAGCCTTCGTGCCGTTTAATCGTGAAGTCTCCATCATCGCCGTGCGCAGTGTGTCAGGAAAAATTGTTTTCTACCCGCTATCGGAGAATTTGCATCGCGGCGGCATATTGCGCGTTTCCGAATGCCGTGCGGACGATCCCATGCAAAAGCAG
The DNA here is from genome assembly GCF_023227905.1 of Methylobacter sp. GTDB lineage: Bacteria > Pseudomonadota > Gammaproteobacteria > Methylococcales > Methylomonadaceae > Methylobacter_A. Next base: position 65,638 of record NZ_JALOCF010000005.1, read on the forward strand.
GCGGAAAGCTATGTATCCCGCTTACTGGAAGCGTTGGATTATGTCGGCGTATTGGCCCTGGAATTATTTGAAGTAGACGGCCAGCTGGTTGCCAACGAGTTTGCGCCACGGGTGCATAATTCCGGCCACTGGACCATTGAAGGCGCGGAAACCAGTCAGTTTGAAAATCACTTGCGCGCTATTCTGGATTTGCCGTTAGGTTCCACGGCACCGGTAGGTAACGCAGCCATGGTAAATTTCATCGGCGGACTGCCTGCAACTGAAGACGTATTGGCGATTCCGCATGCGCACTTGCATCTGTACGATAAATCCCCGCGCAAAGGTCGTAAAGTGGCTCATGCGACGATACGCGCTGAGAGCCAAGAACAGTTATCCGATCTGCTTAAACGACTGACCGCGCTGGCCGATCAGGTTGATGATTCATAGATGTTGATGTTGTAGGCGAGGAGTCGTGCACAGCGTATTCCTTTCGCCCCACGTGGAAATCTCTTTTTGCTCCGCCCATTTTCAAAAACGAACATGCAAAAATTGCCATATTTTGCACGGTGTGAAGCCCTATTCATGGTGACTAACAGCCGTTGTCATTATTTTAATAAATGATTTAAACTAGCCAGCATGAATAAATATCACTTGAAGCTTTATATCACCGGCCAAACACCTCGCTCGGAAAGCGCCATCCAGAACCTCCGTAAAATTTGCGAAGAAAATCTCGATGCAAAATACGAAATCGAGATCATCGATATTCTTGAGCGTCCGCAATTAGCGGAAGATGAACGGATTCTAGCGACGCCAACATTGATCAAATCGTTGCCGCCGCCATTGCGGCGCCTGATCGGCGACTTATCGGAAACAGAAAAAGTTCTGGTGGGTCTCGATATCCGCACGTCTAAATCGTCTGCAAATCCCAACTAAAAACCTGAGCATTTTTTATGAGTAACAAGACTGCTGATTGTTCCGTCGAAAAATTGACGACGGGGATTCCAGGTTTCGACCTGATTGCGGTAGGCGGTTTGCCGATTCATCGTACCACGCTGATGGCGGGCACAGCCGGCAGCGGTAAAAGCGTATTCGCTGCCCAATATTTGGCGGAAGGCATCGAGCAATGGGATCAAACCGGCGTATTTGTAACCTTCGAGGAATCGCCGGACGATATTCGCCGCAACATGATGTCGCTTGGCTGGGACATCCCAGCTTGGGAAGCGGAAGGGAAATGGATATTCGTCGATGCCTCGCCTTATTACGATGACGACACGCTGATAACCGGTAGTTACGATCTCGGCGCCTTATTGGTGCGTTTAAAACACGCCATCGGCAAGGTAAACGCATCAAGAGTCGCCATTGACTCACTAGGTGCGATTTTTTCACAGTTCCAGGAAACTCGCATGATTCGGCTGGAGTTGTTGCGTATTGCCAAAGCCATGAATGCCATGCAAGTCACTACGGTAATGACTACCGAACGTGAACACGAATACGGCAACATTGCCCGCTTTGGGGTAGAAGAATTCGTTGCCGATAATGTCATCATTTTGCGCAATAGCCTGGACGACCAGATACGCCATCGCACCATTGAAATTCTCAAATTTCGCGGCACTTATCATCATAAAGGCGAATATCCTTTTACCGTGGTACCCGATGAGGGATTAGTCGTAGTTCCCCTTTCCGCTATCAAACTGAATCAGCAATCCTCCGACCTGCGCGTCAGTTCGGGCAACGCCATGCTGGATGAGATGTGCGGAGGAGGCATTTTCCGTGATTCGATCACCTTGGCATCAGGAGCCACCGGTACCGGCAAAACCCTGATGGTGACCGAATTCATTGCGGGAGGAGTAAACAGCGGCGAACGTTGTTTGTTACTTGCTTTTGAAGAAAGCCGAGAACAACTGTACCGTAACGCCAAAGGCTGGGGCGTTGACTTCCAAAAGATGGAAGAATCCGGAGCTCTTAATATTGTTTCGGCTTATCCCGAAAACGCCACGCTGGAAGATCATTTGGCCACCATCAAGCATCAGATAGAGCGCTTCAAGCCGGATCGTTTGGCTTTGGACAGCATCTCCGCCTTGGAACGTATCACATCGGCCAAAGGCTTTCGTGAATTCGTGATTGGCATTGCCTCGTTCGTCAAAGCCCATGAACTGGCTGCGCTATTCACCGCCACCACGCCTGACCTGATCGGCGGCTCGTCAGTGACAGATGCCCACATTTCCACATTGACAGACTCCATCGTCCTGCTTCGCTATGTCGAAATTGAAGACCAGATTCGTCGCGCCATTACCGTTTTAAAAATGCGAGGTTCGATGCATGAAAAACTGATCCGCGAATACACTATTGACGGTCATGGCATGCATATCGGCCAGCCCTTTGGCTACCATGCTAACCTGCTGGGCGTCGGCAGCATCGCCTCCTCTATGACATCCAACGACTCTTGTTTGAATTGGCAGCCTAAACCGTCGAATAATGAGCAGCTAAAACCATGATTGATATTCAAGCAGCGCTGCAAAAAACTCAGCATCATCTTCGTGTCGCTGAATCGCGTTTCCATAGTATTGTCAACAATAGCCTGGATGGCATCCTGATCATTAGCAATGGCGGCGACATCCTATTTTCCAATCCGGCGGCCGCGTCGCTTTTTGGCAGGTTACCGGAAGATTTGCGCGGCGTTCCCTTTGGTTTTCCTGTCATCGGTGCCGACCGTGCCGAACTGGATATTCCGTTGCCTGCCGGCAAAACAGTCGTTGTGGAGATGCGGGTAGCTGAAACAGAATGGGATGGAAATCAGGCCTTCGTAACCCAATTGCGCGACATTACCCAGCGCAAGCAAACGGAAGAGAGCTTACGGCTGGCTGCCAAGGTTTTCGAAAACAGCTCCGAAGCCATCATTATTTTAGACCCTAACATGCACTTGCTTTCCGGCAACAAGGCATTTGCCGAAGCAACGGGTTATTCGCAGCAAGAGGTCATGACTAAGGATGCCTCAAGTTTATGGTCCGACCAGAATAATACCGTGTCTTTTCAACAAATATTCCGAAATGCCCTGAATCAGCGAGGCTGTTGGCAGGGCGAAGTCAACTGTCACGGTAAGGATGGCCGATGCTTTCCCGGCTGGCTATCGGCTGTTGTTGTGCGCGATAGCGTCGGTATCATTACCCATTATGTCGCGATTTTTTCCGATATTAGCGAACGTAAAGCCAATGAAAATGCCCTACGCTTGGCGGCCGTGGTATTCGAGCAAAGCATTGAAGCAGTGATCGTTCTCGATGATCGGGAGCGTTTTGTCAGCGTTAATAGCTCGTTTACCCGAGTGACCGGGTATACCGCCGAGGAAGTTATCGGCCGCACGCCGCGCATTCTCAAATCCGGGCGTCAGGAGCACGCATTTTATGCCGGCATGTGGCAGCAAATTAAGGAACAGGGCTTTTGGCAAGGCGAAGTCTGGAATCGGCGTAAATCAGGAGAGATTTATCCGGAGTGGCTATCGATATCTGCTGTGCGTAATGAGCATGGCGAGGTGGTTAACTACATCGGTATTTTTTCCGATATCACCGAGCGTAAAAAACATGAAGCCAGTATCCATCGGTTAGCTTTTTTCGACCCGCTAACGCACTTGCCGAATCGTGCCTTATTGAATGATCGCATGAAGCTTGCGCTTGCCAACGCCGAGCGGAACTCTCAAGGCATAGGCGTGATTTTCATAGATCTCAACCGATTCAAAGAGATCAATGATATTCACGGTCACGATGTCGGCGACGAGGTTTTGGTAGAAAGTGCGCGGCGTTTCCAAGCTTCCTTGCGGCAAGGAGAAACACTGGCTCGCTTGGGTGGGGATGAGTTTGTAGTGATTGTTGACTCCGATGACCTTAACATATTAACTATCGTAGCCGAGCGCTTGCAACAATCATTGATTGAGCAGCCTATCACCCTTAAAGGCCATTCCTTTTCGGTAGGACTAAGCGCCGGCATTGCACTCTACCCGTTAGATGGTCTGACTGGCGACGAACTGCTTAAGTGCGCCGATATTGCCATGTATCGCGCCAAGAATAGAGGCGGTGGTTATTGTTTTTACAGCAACGAAATGAGCGATGGCTTGGCCGAGCGTATCCTGTTGGCCCAGCGGCTAGGCCTTGCTTTAACCAACAATACTTTACAACTTTATTATCAACCCCAGGTCGACCTCGCCAGCGGCGAACTCGTAGGCGCCGAGGCATTATTGCGTTGGCACGATGAAATTCTAGGCTGGATTAGTCCGACCTACTTCATTCCGATTGCCGAGGAGCGCGGCATGATGCTGGAACTGGGGGCCTGGGTTTTAAAAACCGCCCTGGCACAATTGCGGCTGTGGCGTGAAGCCGGATTGAACCTGCCGGGACGTTTGGCGATCAACATTTCCGCGCAAGAAATCGAATCGGCGGGTTACTCCGAGCGTTTGCACCATGCCTTAGTTGAAGCGCCTTTGCTTGAGCTGGAATTGACTGAAGGCAGCTTGGTCAACAATATCGCCGGCACGCTCGAAACCTTGCATATCTTGCGAGGACATCAATTCTCATTGGCTATCGACGATTTCGGTACCGGCTATTCATCGCTTAGCTACCTCACCCGTTTTCCGATACAAAAAATCAAGATCGACGCAGGATTCGTGCGTAACATGTTAAGCGATGAACATAGCCAGGTTATCGTTCAGACCATCATTGCGATGGCTAAGTCGCTGGAAATGCAAGTGATTGCCGAGGGTGTGGAAGATGAGGGGCAAGCTGGAATGTTACTGGCAATGGGTTGCGATCAAGCTCAAGGTTACTTCTACGGTCATGCCGAACCAGCCGATGTGTTTGCGGCACGGCTAAGGCTGGTATAGATGGTCAAGGTTGAGCGTTATGATTGTTCGCTCAAGTATAGCTCTATAGACTAAAGAGCTATTGGTAATTCCCCTCGCACATTTGCATCTTTACGATAAAGTCCCGCGCAAAGGCCGCAAAGGCCGCAAATGACTCATGCCATGGTCCGCGCGTAAAGTCAGAAGCAATTACCGGAGCTCGTCAAAAAACTGACCGCGTTGGCCGATCAGGTTGATGATGCGTAATACCTGCTTAAGTACGCGCACGGAATAACTTCAACAACTTGCTCCCTCTCCCTTCGGGAGAGGATTGGGGTGAGGGGAATAAAATGCTCAAGTTATTTCATGCACTTACTTAGCGGGTAGGAATGCTCAAGCCGCCTCGCGTGGTAAAACCTCTTTCTCGATGACGGCCAAGGCTTGTTGCTCCGCCACGCGCAAGTCGTAAGCGGTTTGCAGATTCAGCCAGGATTGGGCATCGCCACCGAAATAACGCGCCAAGCGCAGTGCAGTATCAGGCGTAATGGAACGGCGTTCTTTAACAATTTCGTGCAGACGAGTAGCAGCCGTAGGGTACGCATCGCGTACCATTTTCAAATTTTTCCGATGAATTTAATCCGAAAAGGTACGCAGTGCGTACCCTACCAGGCTGTATTTTTTAATTCCGCCCAGACTCACTCACCAGCACCGGCTGATCCATTATCCGGCTTAACCAGGCCTCCGCTGTTGCCCGATTAGTTTTCAGCACGCCATTAGGGAAGAAACCAAACCCCAATATCAACAACGCTGACACGCACAACAGCGTCAGCTCGCGGGGCCGCAAATCCTGCACTTGTCTGACGCTTGCCTGAGTCACAGGGCCGAAAAAAGCCCGGCGGGTAAAGGTCAGCATATAGGCGGCGCTCAATATCACTCCGATCAGGGCTGCGATGCTGATGCTGGGGTGCGCCAGCATGGTGCTGATAATCAGCAGTAGCTCGGCAGGAAAGCCGCTGGTTCCGGGCAAGCCTATGCTGGCCAGCACAAATAAAAAATAAAAGCAGGCCAGGCGCGGCATGACTTTAGCCAGACCGCCCAGATGAATGGCTTCGGTACTGCCCAATCGATGCTGGATAAAACCGGCCACCAGCATCAGGGAACCGGCAACCATCGTGAAATTCAGCAATTGAAAAATCGCCCCCTGTATGCCTTGCATAGTCAGGGAGGCAACGCCGACGATAACCAGCCCGACATGGCTGACGCTGGCATAAGCCAATAAGCGGCGCAAATTGGTCTGCTGCAACGCAATCAACGCGCTGTACACCAGCGTTATCGCGCCGAGTATGCCTAACACCCAGCTGTATTGAACGGCGGCGGTTGGCGCCAGAGGCATTGCAAAACGGATGATGCCGAAAGCGCCGAGCTTCAAGCCGGTCAGCAGGGCAGTTAGCTGGGTCGGGCCTTCCATTGCTACAGTGGGCAGCCAGGTATGAAACGGCACCAAAGGCGCTTTAACGGCAAAGCCGAGCAGTAATAATAAAAATACCAACGTTTGCAGGCTGTCCGGCAATGGCGTTCCCAGCAATACCGGCAAGCTGAAGGCCAGCCCCTGAGGAATGCTGCCGCCTGCTACGGTGGCATGATTAACCGCCAGTATGATAATCGCAAACAGTAACGGCACGCCGCCGAACAGCATAAACATCGTGTACTTTATCGCCGCGCTACGCCTTCCGGAACCTATGCCCCATAAACCGATTAAAAAGAATATCGGCGGCAAGGTCAGTTCCCAGAACAAAAAGAACAGCGCCATATCCAGCGCCACAAAAACGCCGATGGTGATGCTTTCCAATGCCAGTAATAACGCAAAATGGAAACGGGTCAGGTGCTGCACCGAATTCCATGAGGCGATGATCGCCATTAGCGTCAGCAGTGCCGACATCGGCAAAAACAGCACCGAAATGCCATCCACTCCAACCAGGTATTCGATGTTCAGGCTCGGTATCCAGGCATGTTGTTCAACCAGTTGAAAGCTGTTGCCAAGGTTGGCATTAAACAGTTGCACCGTCACCCCTGTGGCGATTAACTCCAGCGTGGCAAACAGCAGTGCGACGGTTTTAGCCAAACGGATATCGCGAGTCACGGCTATGGCCATCGCGCCCAATAAGGGCAGCAGAATGATCAGGCTTAAAACAGGGAAACTTGCATTACTCATGTTGGCCGTCCTTGGTATCGTCATTGGATTGTGAGCCGTGTATCGGAAATTGCTCGCCGATAACGACCGCATCCTGGTCTATAAAATTCAGCCACGGCGTTGTGTAAAAGCCGGTACCGATCAGCAACAGGCAAATTACTGCGGCGATAAGACGCTCGATCCAAACCGGGTGGTGCGCGCAGCTGTAAGGTTGCTCGGCACGCTTGGGGTTTGCCATGAAAGCCCGCTGGAAAGCCCATAACAAGAACGCGGCAGACATTACGTTACCGAGCAAAATGGCGATGGCAAGCAGCCAGCCGTCTTCTTCGATAATCCCTTCGACCAGCAAATGCGCAGCATCGAATCCCGGCGTGCCGGGCATGACCATGGTGCTCAGCGCAGAAACCAAAAACAGCACAGCCAAGGTTGTGTTGGTATCGAACAGTCCACCCAGACGCGGCAGATAAGCGGTGCGGGTGCGCTCGTAAACCAGCCCGACGCTAAACAACATGCCCGCCGTCGCCAGACCATAGGCCACGGACAGCAACAGGCTGCCTTCCAGGCCGTTTTCGTTAAAACAGAAAGCGCCGATGACCAGCATGCCGGTCTGGCTGATGACCGCAAAAGCCAGCAAACGGCGAATATTGATTTGCATCAGTGCCAGCAAGGCGCCGTAAAAAATGCTGATCAAACCCAGTATCACTACAAAGCCTGACCATTGTTCGGCAACGCCGGGCACCATCGGCAAAATAAAGCGGATAACCGCATAAATGCCCAGCTTCAAGCCCACCAGATAAATCACGGCGCTGGCGACCGTGCCCTGCTCTGCCAGCACCGGCAACCAGCCGTGAAACGGAAATAACGGCATCCGTATCGCAAAGCCGAAGAACAGCAGCACGAAAATCAATACCTCATCGTGCAGATAGGCATTATTCTGTTTAAGCGTCAGCCAATCGAAAGTCAGCGCATGTTCGGAATCGATTAAGCCGAAAGCCAGTAACAAGAAGCCAGTCAGCGTCATCAGCAAGCCGCTGCCCCAGTATTGCAGCAACTTCACGACAACCCAGCGCCGATTTTGCCCGGTTCCGGCGTGAATCGTCAGCAGCGCCACAGGAATCAGTTCCAACACGCACCATAGCCAGAACTGCATCACATTCAGCGCGGCAAACGCGCCGATCAATACGGTTTCATAACCCAACAAGCAGGCAATGAACAACCGGTCGGTTACATGCCGGGTAATCAAGGTATAAATCAGCGCGAGCAAGGTTAAAATGGCGGTCAGCGGAATAAACAAGATATTAGACCCATCGACACCGACACTGTAACTGAGGCCCGCAAAATTGAAGTGCTCGGCCAGATGAATGCCAGGGGTGGCAGAATCAAAAACACTCAGCAGATAAAAGCTAAGCAATACCGTGACCGACGCTCCGGCAAAGCCAAAGCGCAGTGCCACCGTCGACGACTTCGACAGCAGGATGGCGATCATCGACGCCAGCGGAACCAGCGTCAACGCGGTAAGCAGCGGGAAAGCCGCCAGTTGCGACCAGTGGTTAACAGTAATATCCATCACGGCCTCAAAATGCAACTAGCAATGTTATAAACACAAACAACACCAGATAGCGGGGTCTGAGCACTGATTGTTCAAACTTGTTGGCGATATGGCCAAGCTCCCGGCCATAATTGATGGCATTTTTGCCGACGCCGCGCAATACGAAGCGGTCCTCGAACCAGTGCAGCACGGCCGCCATCCATTCGGTAAGTTTTCCCGCCAGACCGCTGCCATGGGCAAATTTATCCGAGTCAGTATCCAGTCGGGCGCCAACCATGCGTTCTTCCAGTTGTGCGAGTGACGATATGGTCCGGATAGCCGGATCGGGAATCCCCATGATCCGGTCAACGACATGATCGTCAAAATAACTCAGGTCATGCGCCAAGCCGCGTACCGGCTTAACCAGCGCCCAATCGGTAACCTGGTCCAGCCAGAAACGCTGCAAGGATGCGACATAAACCCAAAGAGGCGCAGAGTCTAGCCGGGAGGCTTCGGCGCGTAAGCCCTGGACGTTGTGCATTAATGACGGCGCAGTCAGGAACTGATAACCGCGAACCACCGCATGGGCGCAAAGATGCCAGCCGGCCAGTTGCCAAAAGCCCAGGCCGCATTCCAGGAACATCAGCCCCAATTGCCCGGATGTCGCAAAAATCAGCGAGCTTTTAACGTCGGTCTGGGTCAACCCGACCACAAAGCCATAAACAGCTGTCATCAAACCCACTATGGCGACCACAGCCATAGCCAAGGGCGCATGTTCGAAAACCGGCCTCAGCAAAATGATCAGATAAACACCGGCATGTACCATGACCGCGCCGTAAAATACCGCGCTGGACGGCGTAGGTCCTTCCATCGCTCTGGCCAGCCAAGGGGTAAAAGGCAGCTGCGCGGATTTGGCAAAAGCGGCGACTGCGAAACACAGCGCAATGGCGGTCGCTTCGCCCGGACTGAACTGTGCGGATGCGGCATTGATATTGCTCCAGTTAACGCTGCCAAGCCATGCGTAGCTTAAGCCTGCACCCAGCAAAAATGCGGCGTCGCCAATACGGTTGGTAATAAAAACCCGCGTCGCATTTGCAGCGGCAACCGGACGGTCATAGGCGTAAGCTATCAAAAAATAAGAACATAACCCTGCCACTTCCCAACCGATAAAAGTGCCGACTACATTACCCGATAACACCAGCAACAGTATTGCCGACGAGAACAGGCTCAGAATAAAAAAGAACCGGTGGTAGCCCGCCTCCCGGTGCATATAGTTAACCGAAAATTGGATGACTATTGCCAACAGTATTGAAAACAGCGCCGCCAGCCAGACATTAAAACCGCCGGTGATAAAGTTGATTTGTATATCCAGCGTATCGCTGTTCAGCCAGTGCCCTACCTTATAGAAGCCGGCATTTTTCCCCAGCAAATCGGCTCCCAGCAAGGTCAAAGCCAGCAAGCTGGACATAATAATCGTCCAACCGGCTATATCTGCGGTTCTGCTTTCACCGGCTTCGCCGCTGATGACGCCAAACAGGTGCCCGATGCCGATAGCCAAAGCCCCGGCCAACGGCATTAAGGGAATTAAAACAACGAGTGCATCCATTACCTAACTCCAAATCGTTCAGGTTGCTTGATCAGCATTGGCGCGACCGGCAATGTTTGATCCCGATAACAATCCGGCGAATTATCCCGAACCGGCAAGTCTTCTGCCTCAGCCTGCCAAAGTACAAAACCTGTGCCGGGCTTAAATACAAAAATATCGGCACTATCAGGGTCTTTAGCGCTCAGAAGCACCCAGCCGCCTGCAACCAGCTCACGTATGCTTTCCTGGCGCTGATAGATTTCTGCCAGCACCGTTGTTTTGGCTTCAACCATAATCTGCAGGCGCATCGGCTCGTGGATCTCAATCATTTGCCGCGGCAGTCCGGTGCGTAAATCGCTGCTCGCCCCTTCCATGACACCGAAAAAGCCGGTGACGTTATGCGGCACTTTCGTACCGCAGCCGAAGCGTTCGTTGTTGACGGTGGAAAAATAGTATTCCAGATTAATGCCTGCGCCGACCGGAGCCACCGCCAGCAAAATGCCTTCCAATATCTTACCGTCAGGATCCTGGGTCGGATCGTAGGAAATCAGAAACACCCGGCGGTCAAAAAATGCGCCTTGCGTTAAGGAACGCCGGCCGACAACCGCCGAGGCATTGGTGGCATGACCGAGTTCAGGCCGCGCCTGGGAGAAATCGGCGGCGCGTTCCTCGATATGCGCCAAAGCCTGTTCGGGCGTCGGGTTGCGCGGCGCAGACGCCAGCCTGCGGCAGCGTTCGTGCGCCGACATCTGTTGGGCATGCCGTAATTCCTGCTGTAGCTTGCTTAGCCCGGCCTGCCGTTCGGCGGGAAGCCGGTCGAGGTCATACCAGCTGACCTCTTCATTGCAGGTGTTATGCTCGGCGCCGATAAACCAGGTATCGGGCGGAATAGCGATACCGCGTTCCGCCAGCAGCTTGCGTATTTCAGGACGGTTAGCCATGGCCGCAAATACCCTGGCATTCGGTCCGCCGTGCCGGCCGCTACAGGCACCGCAATCGTAAGCCGCCAAATGCGGGTTATTCTGGCTGATCGAGCCGTGCCCCATCAGTACGACCAGTTCCGCGAACCCGTAAGTCAGCCCGATATTGCGCAGGAAGCCTGAAACACGGTCGGCCTGTTCGCTATCGGTAAATCCCAGTTTGGGGCGCTCCGGCGAGGCAATCGTCTGATCGGTAGACGTAAACTGCAATTGCGTTTTAACCTCCGGCGAAACCCGCTTTGCCATGCCGGAAACCAATCTTTGTTGCGATTTGGGAAACAGCGCTTTAGCCAATAATCCGGCGAGGGTAACCGGCGCTACCGCATCGATAATCGGCTGCGACAGCAACAAATTACGGCGCAAGCCCTGATGCACTTGTTTGGCAAGCCATTGGTTCAGCTTACGGCCGCGGCTATGTTTTAGCAGCGACGATTCGCCTACAGGACGTAGGCGAGGGGCGTGAGCACGACTGTCATGGATGCAGGAGGTAGAGCAATGCAGGAGCGATTGCCGAGGAGCGGAAGCTTCGCTGCCGGGACCCGGCACTTCATGGACTTCATGCACCGGCGTTACCACCACCGGGCACAGCGGCGTGACTTTACTGTCGTCCAGGCCCTTGTAATTCATGGCAACGCCGAAAAACCCGGCGGCGCCCAGTGTTTCAACAGCGGGGTTGAACTCTTCAAGATGGCGGCGAAAGCTCTCTTCGCGGTCGTCCATGCAGAACACGAGCTGCGAATCGGGGCGCTGCCCGCGTCCGGCCCAGCGGCCGCGCTGATGATTGGCGCGCACGGCGCGAAAGAAGCTCTCTTTATAATGATGCTCGTAAGCCGTCAGCCAGACTTTGCTGCGCTCGGCCACGGTGAATTCATCCAGCACCGCCAACATGGCTTGTAAATCGTTGGCACCCATTTGTTGCACATCCGCGGCATCAAGGCCCAGATGCTGACACAAACGAAACAGTCGCCAGCCGCTGTTATGCGGCGACGCCTGCATGGATGCAGGAGCGATTGCCGAATGCACGGCTACAGAATGTTTATCCGCCAACGGACAGCACCGCCAAGTCCAAATCAGGTCGGCAAGTTGATGCCAATCGCTACGGTCATAGCGTTCGGAGCCGGCATGCAAGGTCAGCGATTCCGCCCGATGGGTCAGATATTCCGGTAAGTCGCTTTGATACAGACAGCTGCGCACCATGAATTCCGACAAGTTTTTCCGGAAATAGCTTTGAATTGAGCTGAGCTTGGCTTCGATTTTCCAGGTATCGCGGCAAACCTGATTCAGCCACAGCCGGTCCAGTGTCAGGCGTATGGCCAAATAATCGGCCAGTGTCGGCGCTGCATCATTGGGTGTTTGATAGCTGGGGTGATGCTGCCGCCAGTTGATCAGCCCGGACCAACCGGGTATTTCCAGCGCCAGGCGGCGAAGGTAGCCCTCCCAGTGCGCTTGCGGTATTTCCAGGTGGTCGAGTTGCAGAATGATGGTATCGAGTGCATCTTCGGGCAATTCGGCGATAATTTGTTGCCAGTCGTGTAACTCATGCAAGAAAGGATTTGCGTCATACTGAGCCGTTGCCCGCCAAGCGGCATAAAGTCCCAACCGGCTGCGCTCTGGCAACTGCCATGCCGCTACGCCTTCATCCAGCCCTGATGCGCAAAAACGTATCAGCTGCGAACGGATAGCGTCGAGAATATCTACGCCCGTCAAGGCCAAAATAAAACCTCGCAAACTAATGTCGTCGCCTATTTGGCCCAGCAGATCATCCAATGCTGCGCCTGCCTGCTCCCGCATTTGCTGATGTGTTATCGCCAAGGATGGTGTGTATGCCGCTGGTCTGTCGGGAACAGACGAGGCGATCGCCAAGGATGGTATGCATGTCGCAGACAGGTCGGGAACCGGCGCGACGATCGCCAGGGATGGTGTGTATGCCGAAGGACTGCCGGGAGCAGACGCGGTGGATGCGCCATTTTCCTGCTTGGGAATGCTGGCGCCATGCTCCAGCCAGTCTTCCGCCTGTTCCAGCGACAAATCCAGCATGTTTTCCGGGTGTAATGCCGCCTGCTCCAGCCCGAGCTTGATTAAAATATTTTCCCACAATTGCCGGATCATGTTGCTATCGGCGGACAAGCGCTGCCGGATCGACTCGGGCACATCGGCTTGCACTGCATCCAGCGCCGCCAGCTCTTCTATTTGCCAGTTCAATTGGCTGATGCTGACCTCTGACAGATCGAATAACAAAGCAATGCAGCAGATATCCTGCCGGATGATGGTTTTGTCTTTCAAGCGGCAAACAATTTGCTCTGCCTGCAAGGCTGGATGTTGGGCAAAGGCTGCCGCCAAGTCGCGATCATCAATGCGCCCTTGTCGGTAAAAATCGCGGTTTTGCGCTTCGGGAAGGTAACCGCCGATACCGGTTAAGGCTTCGAATTCAGCCAGCGCCTCGTCAAACGGCAGATGCTGAAAGCCATGCAAGGTATTGTGATGCACGAAATCGAGGATCGGCGCTTGCCCTGGCAGAACATGATCCAGATGGTTCAGCGCATGAGCGATTTGGTCGCGCAACGCGGGGTTCTTATACAAAGGAGTCTCTTGCATGCTAATCCTACAAAATCCGTTGCCGGATCACGTCGTTCATCTGGCTGATAGTGGCTGAGGACAAATCAAGCAGCGGAGTGGGTTGCAAGCCGAACAACACGATGCCTGTCACCAGTATCCCGACAGCCAGCATTTCCGGCGCCCTCAAATCTTCAATGTGTCGCATTTGCGCTTTTACCGGCCCGGTAAACAACAGACTGACGGTGCGCATCGCGTAGGCGGCTCCGATTAAAATGCTGACGCTAAAAAACACCATCACGCCCATGCTCATCCCGGCGCTTGGAAACGTACTGAAACCGCCGATCAGCGTATGCAGCTCGGCAATAAAGCCGACCGAACCCGGTAGCCCCATTGCCGCCAACAAGGTTAAGGTCATGAACAGCGCAAAACGCGGCATCACCTGAATCAGTGAGCTGTAATCCTGAATGTTGCGGGTATGGGTACGTTCATACAGCAGGCCGACCAGCAGAAACAGCGCCCCGGCAATCAGGCCGTGTGCGGTCATCTGTAAAACCGCACCGGTAATGCCCGTTTCATTCAGTGTCGCGAGGCCCAGCAACACGATACCCATATGGCTGATTGAAGAATAGGCTACCATGGCTTTGAGATCGCTTTGCCGCCAGGCCAGTAATCCGCCGTAAAGCATGCCGAACAATCCCAGAAAAAACAGCATCGACTGCAACAATTTAGCGGCCTCCGGCAGCATCACTACCGCCCTGATCAAGCCATAAGCGCCCATTTTCAGCAAGATACCGGACAGCAAAATGCTGACCGGGCTGGGCGCTTCGACATGCGCCAGCGGCAGCCAGCCGTGCAGCGGAAAAATCGGCATCTTAACCCCAAAACCGATCACAAAACCCAGCAGCACCAGGACCTGCTCAACCCTTGGCATGTCTTGCGCGGCCTGATGCATGGAGGACATTAAGGAACCGCCGTGTTCAAGATCATACTGGCTGATCGCCAACAGGCTGATCAACATAAAAACCGAGCCGCCCATCGTGTACAGTACGAAATTAAGGCTGGCCGTGTGCCGCCGTTTGCCGCCCCAGCGGCCAATCAGAAAGAATAGCGGAATTAACGTCACTTCCCAGAAGATATAGAACAATGCCCAATCCTGAGCCAGAAACACGCCCAACATCCCGAATTCAAGCAGCAATATGCAGATATGGTAGCCCTTGATACCGGTGGATACGTTGGCTGAAACCAGCAATGAGATCGAGGTGAGCAAGGTCGCCAATACCAGCATCGGCATCGATAAGCCGTCTATGCCCAATGCGTAAGCGCTGCCTAGCTTGGGGTTAAGCGGATAATATTCATTAAACTGTAAACCCGCATCATGCGCGTTATAGATGCTCAGCAGCCAGCACACCAATAAAAAAGCGATGGTAGTAAACAGATTTGCAATATAGCGGATTAGCCGAATGTTCTGGCCGGAAGTTAAGGCCAAGAGCAAGACTCCGGCAGCCGGCGTCCAGAGCAGTATGCTGAGTATCCCCATGATTGTAGTATTCCTTATGCTCTGTTGTCTGGTAGTTTCAAGGATTGGCAATTGTACGTTAAGGTTGTTGCTTGGCAAGCATTAACCTTGCAAACTATCAATAGTCCTTCAACGGTTATGCCAGATTGCAAAAGGTAAGAGTCTGTAAACTAAATTTGTTATGTTTACACTCGCTTCAAAAGCGCTTCGCCCATTCAGAGTTTAACATTGCAACCTTTCAGTATCCTTTCAAAGTTAACGCGGAACACATCCGTATTTGCCCGGTTAGGCGTGGCGTGGCGTCGCTCCCTGCCCGCTTCAAGCCGCGCATCAACTGCATCTAGCTATTTCATGGCTGGCGAAGCGGCTTCGGCATCTCATCAAAAACAACGTTTTGCTTCAGCAAAGCTTCAAATTGCCTGGCAAGCACCGGCTTGCTGAACAGATAACCCTGCATCTCATCGCAACCCTGCTCGCGCAAAAACGCGAGTTGCCCTTCTGTTTCCACGCCTTCGGCAATGGTTTTAAGGCCAAGACTCTTCGCCAAATTGATAACGGCGCTGACGATAGCCTTATCCTCCGGGTCGGTACTGATGTCGCGCACAAAGGATTGGTCGATCTTGAGTTTGTACACCTTGAATTTCTTCAGATAGCTCAGCGAGGAATAGCCGGTACCGAAGTCGTCAATCGACATGCGAACGCCGCACTCATGCAGGTTATTCATCACGGCAATAACGCCTTGCGGATTGTGCATTGCCACGCTTTCAGTCAACTCCAGTTCCAGATACTCGGGCGGCAAGCCCTCTTCGTCGAGTATGCGCGTGACCAGCTCGGGCAAATCGGGATGACGAAACTGCACCGCGGACAGATTCACGGCCATAGTCAGCGGTGCAAAACCCTCATCCATCCAGGCTTTTGCCTGCCGCACCGCGCACCTTAACACCCATTCGCCGATCGGCAGGATCAGCCCGCTGCCTTCCGCGACCGGAATAAAATCTGCCGGAGACACCATGCCTAATTCAGGATGCTGCCAGCGCAGCAAAGCTTCCGCTCCAATGATACGCCGGTCGTGCAGGGCCACTTGCGGCTGGTAATAGATTTGCAACTGGTTCCGTTCCAGCGCGTGATGCAGTGCATTCAGCAATTGCAGATTGCGGGCCGAATGCGCTTGCATTTCGTGGGTAAAAAAACGATAGCATTGGCGGCCTTCCTGTTTGGCTCGATACATGGCGGCATCTGCGCTCTTGCAGAGCGTTTCCAGATCCCCGCCATCTTCCGGATAAAGCGCAATGCCGATCGATGCTGTCAAAGCCAGCTCATAGAGTTCGATCAAATAGGACTCGGCAATGGCGTCCAGCAACTTTTGCGCAACATGCGCGGCTCCGATGGCATTGACTCCAGGCAATAATAAAATAAATTCGTCTCCGCCCAAGCGGGTCACGGTGTCCTCCGTTCGAAGCGCGAGGCGCAGACGTTTCGCCAATTCAACCAGCAAGGCGTCGCCAATACTATGACCGAGCGAATCATTGATATCTTTGAAATGGTCGAGATCGAGAAACATCAATGCCAGATGGCCGTTGCCGCACTTTGCCAGGCTGAGGGCATAGTTAAGATGATCATTCAGTTGCGTGCGGTTCGGGAGCCCGGTCAGTAAATCGAAATTTGCCAGATAGTGGATGCGTTCCTCAGAGTGCTTTTGCTCGGTGATATCTTCATAAATACCCAGCAAACCGATCGTTTCGTTCGCTTCATTCTGGAGCGGCACTTTGGACGTCCGTAGCCAGATGTTTTTTCCATCAGGCATAGTTTGATGTTCTTCAAAAGCAAGCTTGGGGCTATTTGAACTCATTACCCGCAAATCGTCCGCTCGGTAGTGTTCGGCCTGCTCTTTCCATGCCAGCTGAAAATCGTCCTTACCGATGATATCTTGCGTTGAATCCACTCCCGCATCTTTGGCAAAAGCAGGGTTGCAGCCCATATAACGTAGTTTTGTATCCTTCCAGAATACGCGGATGGGAGCCGTATCGATGATCATTTTAAGCAGATGGTGTGAGTCTGCGAGTGAGCTTTCAGCGTGCCTGCGCAGCGACTCGTGCTCAAAACTGTTCAGCGCATAATCGATGTCCATCGCCATTTCAACCAGCAGGTCGCGCGCCGATTGATCAAAGGCATTGATTTCTGCGGCGTATAGTATGAAAACGCCTACGACCGCGCCGTTTCTGTGCAACGGCAGCGAAGCTGAAGCCTTCCACCCGAACTTTGCACCGCGCTCGCGCCATACTACAGTGGCGGGATCATGCTGATAATCCTGACACCAGAAAGGCCGATCCTCGCGCATCGATGTTCCGGCTGGGCCGCGACCGGAAGCCTTGTTTTCATCAACAGAAATGTCAATCCCTTCCAAATATTCCGTGCCGCTGCCATATGACTCGACCGGATTAAGCTGTTTGCTTTGTTCATCCAACATGCCTATCCAGGCCATTTTCATGCCGCCGAAAGTCACCGCATCACAGCAAATCTGCGCAAACAACTCTGCTTCATCATTACAACGCACGATAGCTTGATTGCACTGGCTCAAAGCGGCATAGAGCTGGGTCATGCGCTCATTCCTGAGTTCGGCCTCCCTGCGCCGGGCGTCATTTTTGGCAAGGTTGATTTGCGTTTCCGACAGCCAGGCCAGCATACTATTTTCCATGCCTCGCGGGACGACAATCGGCGATGAAAAATCGCCGCGACCTATGCATTTAATGCGCTCATACAGTTCATCCACCGATGAACCCAGTGTGGTATATAAAGCCCGGCAAGCGCGCCACAGCATGAGTATCAACAACAGACCGGAAGCGATGAACGCCATGCGCATTAGCATGGCTGTATTTTTCGCAATATGAACGGCGTCCAGGGTGCGCTGGCTCATCAATTGGTAGAACTCGCTGATCGGCTGCATGATATCGGCCTTGGCCTGATGATAGGCCGCATCGTTCAGCATTTGGCTTGCCTTGAGGCGATTGGCGTCAGTAGGTATGGCTGTCGATTCGAGCAGCTTCATTGCCGCAAATTCAACGCGGGTAAGACCATCCGAATTAGCCTTGGCTGTTGCAAGCCTGGCAAATTCTTCCTCGGTAAAACCGGCTTGTCCCATCAGGTCCAGCAAGGCAATCTTTTGCCCGCTGTCCAGCCACGGCCGCTGGTCATCAGCCAGCACCAAGTCCCAATAGATATTATGATAATTGAGCGGGCGAGAGATCTTGCCGTCGCGGATATCGAGAGTTTCCTGGTAGTGTTGTTTATAAACCGGGTTGGCGGTAATGACATAACTGCGCACCATCCGGGTGAGATCATCCGATGACTGGCGTAATTCGTCAGCCAACAAGTGCGATTGAAGCCGCAGCTCATTGGCACGATCAACTTGCTTTTCCGAATGAACGTATATGACAAAAAGGATGGCGAAAAAGACAAACATCCCCAAGACCAGCCAGAGGCAGCGCGAAAGTCGAGATAAGTTACTGGGAGATGTCATGATACTTTTTCCTCTTCGTGCCTGTTGAACCGCCATAAGGAACTTCTATTAATTGCAATTTAAACCATCACGTTAACAAGGCGCTGAATTTCCAGCTTTTAAAATGCCGGCATTTGGGATCAGTTCTTGTTTCAATAAATTCAACTATGGTTGCCTTTACTGTTTAATCTCAAGCTAAAACCCGGCTTATTGGCTATGTCCTTCTCTCTAGCGGCAAAGAGCGCTCTATCGGCTCTCAGCCATTTTGGTGTTCTTCTTGAACGCATACAAACGGTAGAACTATGGCGCTAATGGGGACGAAAATCACTTCCGCCGATTACTACCGGTCTCTTGCATATATGCTCCCACCTCATTAACCCCCCTCCCCAAGACACTCGGGCAGCAGGCCGCCAAATTTTCGCCTCATTATCCGTTGTGGCAACGATAATATTTGTAAAAATACGGGCTTAAGTTGTTACGCTCGGCAGCCGCGCTTTTCGCTTTGAACTAGGCTTGAAGCGCTACTCAATATTTTGTATCTGTTCGCGCATTTGCTCGATCAGCACTTTAAGCTCGATGGCTATTTTAGTCATTTCCTTGTCGGTCGATTTAGAGCCCAAGGTATTGGCTTCACGGTTCAATTCCTGCATTAAAAAATCCAGCCGCCTGCCGACCGGGTCTTTTTGGTTAAGTACCCGCAGCACTTCAGCGATATGGGTTTCCAGCCTGTCGAGTTCTTCGGTGATGTCCAGCTTTTGGGCCAGCAGAACCAGTTCCTGCTCCAAGCGGTCAAAATCGGGCTGTGCGACCAGTTCGGTAATCCGGTCTTTCAATTTATTGCGAATCAGCAGCAACACTTCCGGCATGCGTTTGCCTGCTGAAACGACAAAAATCAGCATTTTTGCGCAACGCTCTTCAATCAGCAGTTTAAGCTGCGCGCCCTCTCTTTCCCTCGCTTCCACGAGCTGCGCCAAGGTCTGGTCGACAAGAGCGACGATCCCCAGACTGAGTTGCTCCTTGTCAATATCCGGTTCCTGCTGAATACCGGGAAACGCCAGCACATCCAGCGCCGAAAAGGACAAGGGGCCAAGCATTTGCTGTTCTATGGAATTGGTCGCGGCAAGCAGCGTCGCTACGGCATCGGTGTTTATGTTGTAAATTTGCCCGTTTTTAGCCTGTTTTTTGTAATTCAATGAGCATTCGACTTTGCCTCGGTTGATCTTTGCGGCAATGGCTGAGCGTAGCTCGGCTTCAACAAAACGCAGGCGTTCCGGCAGTCTTAAGCTAATGTCGCAGTAACGGTGGTTAACCGAGCGCAATTCACAGCTGATGGTCAAGTCGCCGATTTCTGTCTCGTTAACGGCAAACGCGGTCATGCTTCTAATCATTTTTCACCTATAATTAACGGGCTCACATACAAACAAGCAACCCAATGGCTGAATACTACGATCCGCAAACTTATCCCAAAGAGTGGAACTACCTGCAAACTGGCACCATTATAGACCAGTATGTCATTGAGAGGGAGTTGGCGCACGGCGGTTTCAGTTCCGTTTATCTGGCCCGGCAGGTACACGACCAGTTTCAGGTCGCTATCAAGGAATATCTGCCCCGCAAGTTTGCGCACCGGACCTGGAACAATAAAGTTGTCGCCAACAGCGAAGAAGCCGCGACGTTGTTCAAGCGCGGCCGGGTATTGTTCTTTGAGGAAGCCAAGGTGTTGTCGACCTTAAAGCATCCCAATATTGTCGAAGTGATCGGTTTTTTTAAAGCCAATTCTACCGTTTATATGGTGATGACTTATGACTATGGGGTTACGCTGGATAAGCTGTTGAGAAATAAGTCGTTGTCTGTTTCCGAAGACTTTTTATTGACCTTGTTCAACTCGTTACTGGCAGGGCTGGGGCATATTCACAGCCAACAATATATCCATCTCGATATTAAGCCCTCCAACATCCTGGTGCGGCCGGGCAATGACGCGTTATTACTTGATTTTGGCGCGATTCAGAGCTTTCCGAAATCGCATCTGGGCAAGCAAAGCAAGGTTCTGACCAAAGGCTACTCGCCGATAGAGCAGCATGACTTGAGCGCCCAGTTAGGCCCATGGACGGATATTTATGCAGTGGGCGCGAGCATGCGCAGTTGCCTGGAAAATAAAGCTCCGGTTCCTGCACAAGACAGGGCGCGGCAGGACACACTGGTTCCCGCAGTCAAGGCGTTTAATAAAAAGTTTCCGCAGCATCTGCTAGAAGCCATCGACTGGGCCATGGCCTTGCAGCCGGAAAACCGTCCGCAGTCGGTTGCCGAATTGCAGCAGGCTCTTGCCGGCTAATTATTCCAAATTGAACAGCCGGACAAAGCGCTGTTCAGGTATACTGTGGGGTTTTCATTTTAGCGGAACAACTATGAGACCAAGCGGACGTAATCCGGATCAACTAAGAGACATTAAATTTACCTGCGGTTTTACCAAACATGCAGAAGGCTCTGTCCTGGTTGAATTCGGCGATACCCGGGTGCTTTGTACAGCCAGTGTCGACAGGAGTGTGCCGCGCTTTCTTAAAGGCAAGGGCGAAGGCTGGATTACCGCCGAATACGGCATGTTGCCGCGCTCGACCCATACCCGGATGGGACGGGAAGCCAGCCACGGTAAACAGGGCGGCCGTACCCTGGAAATTCAGCGCTTGATTGGCCGTTCCCTTAGGGCGGCGATTGATTTAAAGGCATTGGGCGAACATACCATCACCGTCGATTGCGATGTGTTGCAAGCCGATGGCGGGACCCGTACCGCGTCGATTACCGGCGGTTTTGTCGCACTGTCGCTGGCGGTACAAAAGATGCTCAAACGCAAACAAATCAAGACTAATCCGTTGCACGGACAAGTGGCTTCGGTTTCTGTAGGCATTTTTAACGGCGTGCCGGTGCTGGACCTGGATTATGCCGAGGACAGCAATGCCGAGACCGATATGAATGTGGTGATGAACGATGCCGCGGCGTTTATTGAAGTGCAGGGTACCGCTGAAGGCCATGCATTCAGGAAAGAAGAACTGGATGCAATGCTGGAGCTGGCAGGCAATGGCATCAAAAAATTACTGGAAAAACAACGACTCGCGATAGAAAATCATAAATGACCTTGTCGACCTTACAAAAAATCGTACTGGCCAGCGGCAATCCCGGCAAAATCAGGGAAATTCAGGCGATGTTGGCGGATCACCCAATCGTGCCGCAGTCCGCGTTTAATGTGATCGACGCGGAAGAAACCGGCTCCACGTTTGTGGAAAACGCCATTTTAAAAGCCAGAAATGCGGCGCTGCATTGCCAATTGCCGGCGATAGCCGATGATTCGGGACTGGTTGTTGATGCGCTGAACGGCGCGCCGGGCGTGATTTCCGCTCGGTATGCCGGAGTCGGCGCCAGCGACCAGGACAATGTGGACAAGCTGTTGCGGGAGCTTGAAGGCGTCCCGGCTGAACTGCGCACGGCGCGGTTTATCTGCGTGATGGTGTTTATGGAGCACGCGAACGATCCTTGCCCTGTGATCGCCCAAGGCGTTTGGGAAGGCAGGATTTTGGACCATGCGGTTGGCGAGAACGGTTTCGGCTATGACCCAGTCTTCTGGGTGCCGGAGCGGAACTGTGCCTCGGCGGAATTACCTCCGGAGGTTAAAAATTCGCTGAGTCACAGGGGGCAGGCGCTGAAAACGTTAACGACATTAATCAAAGCCAAAGAATCTGCTTAATGAATTGTCCACGAAAGGCACGAAAAAACAAAATAATTGTGTTTTGTTCGTGTTTTTCGTGCCTTTCGTGGGCAAAATGATTTTCTAAGTTGATGAACACATTACTCTCTACCGCCAAGCAGTTCGCCAACATCGTTACCGAGATAACCCCGCTCGGCAACGGCCTGATCAACGATACTTATCGGGTTGCGGCGCCATTCTCCCCTTTTGTTCTGCAACGCATAAACCGCACGGTTTTTCCTGCGCCGGAGCAAATCATGGCCAACCTGACGACGCTGAATCAGCATATCGCGCAAAAACCCAGTGAATCGGTTAGGCTGCAAATTCCGAAAATTTTGACAACCTTAGATAATAAAGCGCTGTATCAGGATGAAAACAGCGATTGCTGGCGGGCGTTGAGCTTTATTGCCAATACCGAGAGCATTGAGACCATCGGCTCCGTCGGCGATGCTGAACAGGTTGGCTTTGCTTTGGGGCATTTTCACCGCTTGACTAGCGATCTTATCCCCTCGCTGTTGCATGACACCTTGCCCGGCTTCCATATAACGCCGGGCTATTTAAAGCATTACCATCAGGTAAGGCGGCAACCGTCCACCCCCGAAGACCGCTATTGCACTGACTTTATCGCCCGGTTTCAGCCTATCGCCGATGACTTGGAATCCGCCAGACAGCAAGGTTTGCTGTCCTTGCGGGTTATCCATGGCGACCCCAAATTGAATAATTTCCTGTTTGATAAGCGCAGCAAAAAAATCGTCAGCCTTATCGATTTGGACACCGTCAAGCCGGGCTTGGTTCATTACGACATTGGCGATTGCGTGCGATCTTGCTGCCACACCGCCGAGCCGGTCGTGTTCGATCCGGATATTTGCGCCGCCCTGTTAAAAAGCTACCTGCACGAGGCCGGTGCGTTTTTTACCGAGTACGATTACCACTATCTATACCCCGCCATGCGGCTGATCCCCTTTGAATTAGGACTCCGCTTTTATACCGACTATTTGAAAGGAAACCTGTATTTCAAGGTTACAGAGCCCGAGCAAAACCTGCGACGCGCAATCGGCCAGTTCCGCTTATGCGAAAGCATCATGTCGCAAGAATCTGCAATTAAGAGCTTGATCTCGCAGTTACAAAAATAGTCAGTAACGGCTCAAGCCCCGTTTCTCAAAATTCAATTAGATTTTTTTCACCATTATGCTGTAAAGGGCTACGAAACGCCCTCATCCGGCAGATATACCCACCTGTTAGAGCGTGAAGCGAATCCAGGCAAAAGGATGTGAGACTCCAAAACCTCTAAACAGCGATGATGTTTTAAAAGCACCCTCCCTGCCTTTGAATACCAACATTCTCTGCCGGTATGACGACTCTTGCCTAAATTGGAAATTAAGCGGCAGCATAAAACCTTATTTTAAATTTTAAATAAGAATCGTTTGTAACAACATTGCTATCTATCCTATACTGTATTTACCAATTATTTTGTGAGAGATCGTGTAAATGAAAAATAATAATCGATTATTTAAAGGCGGGGTGCTGACTGCGCTGGCCGCCTTGAGCGTACCGGCCAGCGCAGTAGAAAAACCCGTCATCCTGGATACCGTCAACATTATCGGCGATGCCACCGCAGCAAAAGATATACCGGCTTCTGCCCAGGTCATCAGTACCGAACAGATCCGCGATCAAAGTTATAGCGATATTAACCGCATTTTACGACGCGCTCCCGGCGTCAATATCCGTGAAGAGGACGGCTTCGGGCTATTTCCCAACATCAGTTTTCGCGGCGTGGATACGACTCGCAGCGCCAAGATCACCGTCATGGAAGATGGCGTATTGACGGCTCCCGCCTCCTATTCAGCGCCGGCCGCTTACTTCAATCCGGCCGGCGGCCGCATGAGCGGCGTGGAAGTCTTGAAAGGCTCCAGTCAAATCAAATACGGCCCGCATATTACCGGCGGCGTACTCAACTACTTGTCCACTGCGATTCCCGACAGCGGCAAGGCTTATCTCAAAACCATCTATGGCAGTTACAATGAAGTGAGAACGCAGGGTTATGTCGGCGATACCGTGGACACCGCACAGGGTCGCTTCGGCTACTTGGTGGAAGGTTTTTATCGCGGCTCGGATGGCTTCAAAAGCATCGATACCACACCGGATTTTCAAAACGCCGACCAAACCGGCTTCCAACAGGTTGAACCGATGGTGCGTTTATCCTGGGAACCGAATACCGACATCTATCAAAAGCTTGAAGTCAAGTACGGTTATTCCAGCATGGATGCGGATGAAACCTATCTGGGTCTAAGCGAAGCCGATTTTAGAAACGATCCCTACCGGCGCTATTCGGCATCGCGTTTTGACAATATAGATTCACAACGAAACGGCGGTTTTGCGCGTTACTTCATATCGCCGACCGACAACTTGGATATTGTTACAACGGCGTATTACAACGAGTTTGACCGTAACTGGAGCAAACTGAACGACATTCGCAATGTGCCTAACGCCTCTGGAGTAGGTACGCAAAATATGGATTTAGCGAATGCATTGGCCGGCACCAACGGCGGCAACGGCTTAGCCTGTCTTAAAGGCGATCTGGCCTGCCAATTGCGTGTTCGGGACAACAATCGCAGTTATTATGCGGGCGGCGTGGAAACAGCGGCGAATTACCGTTTCGACGTAGGCTCGACACAGCATGAACTTAATGGCGGCTTCCGTTATCACGAAGACCAGGAAACCCGGTTTCAGCACGATACTACCCATAGACAAGCGGCCAACGGCACAATTACAAGCACGACTGTCGGTGCGCCAGGCAGCCAGGATGACCGTTCCGGCCTGACCAATGCTTATGCGTTTTTCCTGAAAGACCGGATCGAACTGGGGAAATGGGGATTTACGCCCGGTATGCGTTATGAACATTTGAATCAAGTGTACAAAAATAGCCTCAGCCCAAGTACAAACGGTAGAAGCTCTCTGGATATGTATGCTGGCGGGGCCAGTCTGGATTACCGCTTTAACGAAGATTTCATGATGTTCGGCAGCGCCCATCGCGGATTTTCACCGCCGAGCCCGCAAAATGCCGTGATTGACAAACTGAAAGAAGAATCCAGCAATGCCTACGAATTAGGCGGGCGTTATAGCCATGGCGCTTTTTCTGCGGAAATGACCGGTTTTTATACCCAGTTCGAGAATTTGCTGGTGGTCAATAATATCGGTGGCGCCGGAACCGGGCAAAGCGAAAACTTCGGTGCAGTCGATAGCCGAGGCGTCGAAATGGCGATGAATTTTGATGCCGGTAAAGCATTTGACTGGAGCTTTAGCAACCCTTACTTCCTGTCGTTTACTTATACCGATACTGAGCAGTTGAATAATGCCACTTCGACCGATGCGGAGTCGATTTTCAGTTACGGCAAAAAAGGCAACAAAGTACCGTATATACCGGAATACGCGCTCAGCTTCGGCAGTGGGCTGCACTTCAACAAGTGGGGTGTCGATGTTTCCGGCAATTATGTCGGCGAAACATTCACCAGCGCCAATAATACCGGGGTTCAAGTCAACGGCGCAGGAACGCCCGATGCGCGCTTCGGCAAAACCGACGACTATGTTATCGCCGATGTCTCCGCATATTATAAGGTTGCCAAAGGCATTAAAATTCTTGGCGGCGTGCAAAATCTGGCCGACGAGCAATACCTGGTCTCCAGGCAACCCTACGGTCCGCGTCCCGGCATGCCTATTTTTGCTTACGGCGGTTTTGAATTGGATTTCGACATCTAAGTTACAGCCTTTCTTCCATTGCCCTGAGCTTGTCGAGCCATACCTAAGAGGTATCGGCCCTTCGACAAGCTCAGGGCGAACGGTAAGCTAATTCACCAATTGGAAATGCCGTAATTGAACACATCAAATTAGGTAAGTCTACTGATTGTCTGAGCAAGCCGTTTGCTCTACCCTCTTCTCCCTAGCTGTCCGGCCAATACAGCGCGCTGTAAATGCTCGATAACCCGAACAGTTCTGTGTCATGGCTGCATGAACATCGGCTGTTGCCGGAAATCGATCCGACAAGCTCAGCAAAGATACCTCCGCTTGTAGCGTTTCCGATTTCATCGTTGTTGTTTATCCAAAGGCGCAAGGTAAAACAGGTGCCGAGTAAGCAATTGGCTTAACGAGAGCTTCAGAATCGCTGTTTAAAATCCGGGGAACGAGCGATTAGCCATCTTACGTTAGTAAATTTCATCCTCCTTCTTTTAAGCGCGAAAATAAATATGAAAGCAAATATCGGTTTAATCGGTTTGGCAGTCATGGGTCAAAATCTGGCTCTTAATATGGACGACCATGATTTTAAAGTCGCGGTCTTTAATCGTACGACCAGTACTGTCGATGAGTTCCTGGACGGCCCGGCCAAAGATACCGAGATTATCGGCACGCACTCGCTGGAAGAGCTGGTCGACAATCTGGAATCGCCGCGCATCATTATGCTGATGGTAAAAGCGGGCGAAGTTGTCGATCAGTATATCGACAAGTTAGTGCCGCTGTTATCGGCCGGCGACATTATTATTGATGGCGGCAACTCGCTATTCACCGATACCACCCGCCGCACACTTGCCCTAAAAGAACAAAATATCCTTTTCGTAGGCGCCGGCGTTTCCGGCGGGGAAGAAGGCGCAAGACACGGGCCCTCCATTATGCCCGGCGGCAATGAAGAAGCCTGGCCTATCGTCAAACCCATTTTGCAAACCATCAGCGCGCAGGTCGATGGCGAACCTTGCTGCGAATGGGTTGGCGATAACGGGGCCGGCCACTACGTCAAAATGGTGCACAACGGCATTGAATACGGCGACATGCAACTGATCGGCGAAGCTTATCAATTGCTGTCCGACGGCTTAAGCTTGGGCGCGAATGAATTACGCACCATATTTGCGGCATGGAATCAGGGTCCGTTAAGCTCTTACCTGATTGAAATTACCGCCGCCATTTTGGCCTACAAAGATGACGATGGTCAGTTGCTGCTGAAGAAAATCCTCGACGTTGCAGGACAAAAAGGCACCGGCAAATGGACCGTGATCGACGCGCTGGACTTGGGCATTCCGTTGACCTTGATCGGCGAAGCGGTATTCGCCCGTTGCGTATCCGCCCAAAAAGACGAGCGGGTTAAAGCCGCGTCGATACTCCCTAAAAAAGCCCTGAGGTTTATCGGCAACAAGAAAGACATCATCAGCGCCATTGGCGATGCCTTGTACGCCGCCAAAATTATTTCTTATGCCCAAGGCTTTCGCTTGATGCGCGAAGCGTCGGAGGAATACAACCTGTCGCTCAATTACGGCGATATAGCCCTGATGTGGCGCGGCGGCTGTATTATTCGCAGCCGTTTTTTAAACGACATCAAAGAAGCCTATGACGCCGATCCCGATTTGGAAAACCTGCTGTTCGCCGATTTCTTTGCCAGCGCCATGAAGCAAGCCGACGCAGGCTGGCGCAAAGCGGTTATATTGGGTATTGAGTTAAGCATCCCGACCCCGGCGCTCTCTTCCGCCCTGGCCTATTACGACGGCTATCGCAGTGAAAAATTACCGGCCAACTTATTGCAGGCGCAACGGGACTATTTCGGCGCCCATACTTATGAACGGGTAGATCAGCCCAGAGGCCGATTCTTCCATACCGACTGGACCGGACGCGGCGGCAAGACCGCATCGGGTAGTTATACTGCCTAAATGAAGCATTTCGGATTACGCTGCTTTTTTTGTATTCACTGATCTTCAAACTTCTGCTTAGGGTCAGCGTAAAATCAATATTTGTGTGGATATACTCCCATTCACCCTTTAGTGTGCTTACTTACGTTATAACAAGGCGACGTCATGTTAACCCTCAAACTTATAACTATTGGCAATTCCGTGGGCGTTGTTTTACCCAAGGAAGCGTTGGACAAGCTGCACCTCGAAAAAGGCGACAAAGTGTACCTGACCGAATCCCCTGAAGGCTTCCGGCTGACACCCTATGACCCGGAATTTGAAAAACAAATGACTCTGGCACGGCAAATCATGAAAAAGCGCCGTGAAGTTTTGCACGAACTGGCAAAATAATGTCAGTCGTATGGATTGAGAATCTGTTGTCCTTGCTCTGCATGAGGAGCACTTGGCAGAACATGGCGGCCCTGTTGGCGTTCGTGATCGCGGACTACAGGAGTCCGCCTTGTTTCGTCCGCAGAACTTAATCGGCTACGGTGTGATCCAGACCTCGCCGCTCCTTCCGCCGCCTATGGTTTTGACCTTTCCCGCGACCATCCTTTTATCGACGGCAACAAACGCACAGCTTTCACAGTAATGGAGCTGTTCCTTGCTTTAAACGGACAGGAATTGATTGCCGATGATCCGTCATGCATTGTCACCATTTTAAAACTCGCTGACGGTAGCCTGACCGAAACAGAGTTTGCAGATTGGATCAGATCAAACACTAACCCTAGCTGAGCTTAATGTGTCATACGGCGCAATACAGTACGTTATTGTCGCCCTACAAGTCCGCCTTACCGAGTTACAACATTCGGTGTTAGAATCCAGCCATCTCCAATCCCTACGGTGAAAGCCATGTATGCAGTAGAATTTGAAACCCATATCGACAACGGCATCGTTCATATCCCTGCCCGCTATAAAGAATTACAAAACAGCAATAAAGCTAAAATCATCGTTATGGTCGATGAAATCGGCGATAAAAAAGATGAGCTTGCTTTTGACCGATTTTTAAAACAAAGCAAAAAAGTAGAAAACCTGGCCGTTTTCAGCAGAGATGAATTGCATGACCGATAAGGTTTTCGTCGATACCAATATTTGGGTCTACGCCTATCTCGATACCGACAATACCCAATCCCATAACAAGCATCTTAAAGCGGTCGAATGTTTGCAACGACTTTACCGCGATACCGAAATGATCATTTCCACCCAGGTTTTAAGCGAGTATTACAGTGCCTTGCTAAAAAACAAAATTGACGACCTTGATATTCAGGAAAGCTCACGACAACTAACACAGGCTATTGAAGTGGTTGCCTTATCAAAAGACACCGTAACAAACTCTTATCTGATCCGAAACCGTTATCGGTACAGCTACTGGGATTCTTTGATTATTGCTTCCTCACTGGAACATGGCTGCACAAAGCTAATCAGCGAAGACATGCAAAATCATCAGCTCATCGAGGACAGGCTAAGCATCAGCAATCCCTTTGTGGATTAGCACTCATCCTGCGCACAAGTTGCAGTTGATCCGTAAGGCTAGATGTAGCCCGCATAGGTCCGGTTAGTGTAATCGGACCTACTCTCGCAGATTGAGCTGAGGTACGCTGCCCAATACATCGAACGGCAAATGTTGGGCTTCCTCGCGTCAGCCCAACCTACAGTACTACATTCAGGCTACTTGCTGACACCAATAACATCATGCGCTTCATGCCTACAAGCAGCACACCTTACTCCCGCGTTAGGTAATTTAGGTCAATTGAGCTAGAATCCGTAATGCCTTTAAGGCTATCGGCAAAATAAGTCATTTCGGACCGTTGCTCGTAACTCTGGTATCAGGAAATTGCCGGGACTTTATAAACACAATTTTGCAATATACGTTAATAACCGTTGTTATGCAGTCTCGCGAAAAATGCCTAACCTTATCAAACAATAACTGCATCTAACACAGATAAATCGGAACCATTAACAAGTCAGGCGAAGATTTATCATGTCTCCATATTTGATCGCCTCGAGTTTCCTCAAATGGATAATTATCATGCATGACCCCATTCGACATTTAAAATATCTTAGACAATCACTATCGCAAGACAACGAATCAATAGGTTTCTTCATCTCAGCAGGATGTCCTTTATCCGTAGTTATGCCGGAAGAAG
The DNA here is from genome assembly GCF_023227905.1 of Methylobacter sp. Taxonomy (GTDB): domain Bacteria; phylum Pseudomonadota; class Gammaproteobacteria; order Methylococcales; family Methylomonadaceae; genus Methylobacter_A. Next base: position 95,879 of record NZ_JALOCF010000005.1, read on the forward strand.
ACACATGGCCGCTAATACCTGACGTTGCCACTCTTTCTATCTTTATTAACGAACAATTGAAAGATAATGAAAAATATACGGTACTGCTAACGGAATTAGAAAAAGCAGAAAAAAACGTCAACAATATCGAAGATATTTTAAGCTTTCTTCGGAGCTTATTACTGGTTTCTAAGGGGGCCGATGTAAGAGGGTTGTGCGAAAAAGACTTATCGGACTTAGAGCAGGCTATTTGTGCGGAGATTGTGAAAAAACTTAACGTATATTTGCCAGACCAAGAAACACCGTACCATCGCCTTTGCAGCTGGATAAGGTCAATAGACCGAAAAGTCGCAGTAGAACTATTTACAACAAATTATGATTTATTGATGGAGCAAGCTTTGGAAGATTTGGGGGTTCCATACTTTGATGGTTTTGTGGGTTCAAGAAGATCTTTCTTTGACCTTAGAGCAGTAGAAGATAACTTGATACCCACGCACTGGTCGAGACTATGGAAAATACATGGATCAATTAATTGGTATCAGGAAAAAATAGAAGATGAGAAGAAGGTATATCGATCATCGGAAATAAAACAAGACGCCTCGCATTTAATTTATCCATCCCATTTAAAATATGAAGAAAGCCGAAAAATGCCTTATCTGGCATTAATCGATCAATTGAACCGGTTTATTCGAAGAAAATCATCCTTCTTAATTCTGTCTGGCTATTCGTTTAATGACGGACATTTGAACGATACGATTATTAACGCACTAATCGCAAACCCAACGGCAATGGTACTTGGCCTAATGTTTGACCGATACGAAAAGACATCTGGTACTGGTGATCAAATCGAAAGATACGAACACGCATATCGCCTGGCAAAAAAGCAGCATAATCTAAATATATGGACATTTGATAAAGCCATAATCGGAACAAATTTAGGTACTTGGCATAATGTGAAAGACGATGTTGATTTAGACCTTTTAAAATTTGTTTGCCGCAACAAAAAAACTGAGGAATCCACTGATATTGAAACCCTAATTAAGCTTGGTGATTTTTCTGTATTTACAGACTTTCTGAAAAAAATAATAGGTACATCTAAGGAAGATAGAAATGTCTAACAAAGAAACCTATTTGGGGGATGTGCAAGACGTTAATGGAACCACCGTCAGTATCTTTTTGTCGAAGGAATCGTTAACAGGATTTGTGTACATTGACGGACAAGGGTATAGGGTGAGCCAGATAGGTAGTTTTGTTCGTATACCTATCGGCTTTAATGATCTGTTCGGCATTATCAGTCAAGTAGGCGCAAGTGCCATCCCTGAAAATCGTGCCGAAAATCAGAGCCATGGAAATAGATGGATGAAAATTCAGCTTATAGGAGAAGGTCAAAGAAACGGAGTTTTTCAAAGAGGACTTTCTCAATATCCAACTATCGGTGATGGCGTTCACTTAGTATCAGAAAAAGAACTCAAAAATATTTATGGACAACCGAATAGACCGTATTTTGTAAAACTAGGCCATATCTCAAATGCCGACTCTATTCCTGCGTTAATCGATATAAATAAGTTGGTTACCCGGCATTCAGCAGTCATTGGAACAACAGGCTCCGGAAAGTCAACGACTGTAGCAAGCATTATTAACGCATTGTCTGATAGTGAAAATTATCCTTCTTCCAGAATAATTATGCTAGACCTACATGGCGAATACGGGCATGCGTTAAAAGAAAAAGCGCATATTTACAAAATAAACGGTGATTCATCTTTAAAGCTAAGAGAGCAAGAGCTGCATATACCATTTTGGGCATTAAATTTCGATGAGCTATGCGAGATTAGCTTTGGCGAATTTAACAATGAAAAAGATAAAAATATAGTTATGGAAAGAGTTCAGAAATATAAGGCTGAATCTCTAGCAAAATACCCAAGAAAAGGCGCATCTGCCGATGCGCTCAGTGTCGATTCTCCGATACCGTTCAGTATTCATCATTTGTGGTATGAACTATTTATTGAGACCTTTGGAACGTACTACAACAGTAAAGGGAGAACAGGAAAACCAATCGATAATTTAGCTTATGACACTGATATCAACGGAAATGAATTAAGGGGTAACCCTATGGAAGGTATACCACCAATTTTCAAAAATATTGTAACTGACGCTGGTGAAGAAAAAATTAACTATTTGCCAGGTTCTTTAAATTTGGGGAAGCAAATTCTATTGTTGGGAACCAAGCTAAGAATGCCTAGATATGATTTTATTTTTAAGCCTAATGGTTGGATGCCTGAATATGATGGGAAAGTCGCTAAGGATCTGGATTGCCTGCTAATAAATTGGATAGGAAGCAACAGGCCCGTCTCGATATTAGACTTATCTGGAGTGCCTGCCGATATTTTACAAACAACGATAGGCGCTCTTCTTAGAATACTTTATGAAGCATTGTTCTGGGCTAGAAATTTATCTCAAGGTGGAAGGCATAGACCGCTGCTATTAGTCATGGAAGAAGCACATATTTATCTAAATGATGACTTCAAAGGAATGGCATCAAAGGTAGTCCAGCGCATTGTTAAAGAAGGTCGAAAGTACGGTATAGGTGCAATGATTGTGAGCCAAAGACCCTCTGAAATTAATCCTACAATTCTTTCGCAATGCGGTACGTTCTTCGCGCTCAGGTTAACGAACGCCTCAGATAGAAGTCATATTACATCTGCTTTATCAGATAATCTGGATGGTTTAACGAGTATGTTGCCCATATTGCGAACAGGCGAAGCAATAATTTTGGGCGAAGCGGTCAAATTACCAATGAGAACATCCATTGAAGCACCGCCAAAAAATAGAAGACCAGATAGCCAAGATCCCGTTATTTATGATGAGGTATCCTTGGTTGATTCACAAAATCCCGGAGGCTGGGGTATTAAAATGGAGAACAATCCTAATTATCAGGAATTGGTTGAAACATGGAGAGCCCAAAACCCAAAAATCGACAAAATCAAATCAGGGGAATAAACATGGAAAAAATAAATGTAACATCAAGCAATGTTGAGTCAATTCGCTATTACGAAGACAGTTCAACTTTGGAGATTGAATTTAAGAATGGGGCAACTTATCAATACTTCGATGTGCCTGAAAATGTGTATAACGGCCTTAGAGACGCAGGCTCAGTCGGTGGATATTTAGCATCTACTATCAAAGGGAACTATCGGTATTCGCGAATATAAACACACCTACAGCCACTCCATAGAGTGAGCAACGCTTGCTCTACGGGATTTATCTAATCATGCCATTTTTCCCAATTCATAAAATCAATCTTAATGGTTATAAGGATATGATTATGAGCATTCAAATTACTGGGGGCCACTGATTTTTTATCGGTAGCCCGTAGGGGGCAATAGCAGCTTTATCGCGTATTGCGCCGAATGATAATTATCAACAAAGCATCCTGCCGCGTTGTCTCTTATCACGATACATTAAAAAACTACGACCTTTCTGCTTCAACCCAATTTTCAACCTGCAAACCTTCAACCCGAACAAATTCCCGCTCATTGTTAGTGACGAATATCCAGCCTTCCGAACGGGCATGGGCTGCTAGCCAAAGGTCGTTGTTGCCGATTATCTGCCCGTTACTTTGCAAAGCTGCGCGGATTTGACCATAGTGTTCTCCGGCGGCCTCGGGGAGCGGAGCAACCTGGATCACCGCTTCAAGTTGATTGATAGAAGCCAATGCACGTTCGCGGGACTGGCTTTTTTCTGCGCCGAAACGAAGCTCGCCCAGCGTAATGACGGACATAGCCAGCTCGGAGGCCACGTGCCGGGCGAAGCGTTCACGTACGGCCGGCGGGTTATGCTTGGCGATATAGATGCAGATATTGGTGTCCAGCAGATAGCGCGCTCCCATCAAAGCGCTTCCCTTTCTTGAGGTGGGGTGTCTTCACGGCCGTCCGCCATAAAATCGTCCGGCAGGCCAGCCAATGCGTCAAAGATCGCGGCTGCGTTCGCAGGATGCTCGCGCAGCACGATTTCATCCCCGCGGCGGAAAATTTCTACCCGATCGACTTCCAAACGGAATTCCTTGGGCAATCTAATGGCTTGGCTGTTGCCGGATTGAAATACACGAGCGTAAGTCATGATTATCTCCTGATTTTATTGTATGCACAGACTGTATATACACTGGGTATTATTGTCAATCAGCAGCGTTAATGGAATATGTTATTCTGAGTCTGTTGTTTTCGCTATCGCCAAGCGCCAGCCTGGAAACCAAGCCGGATTAACGGCAAGAATTACGCGGCAGCGAATTCAACCCTAACCGATAACCCCTGACCAACGGTTAAAATATCATGCAAATGCTAATCAACGTTCCCGATACTTTACCCAAAGCCCTTGTTCAACAGCGCATCAAGGAGCTTGAAGAGCGCTTAAAACAAGAAGCGCAGCAATCGCAAAAGAGCGCTTCCAGATGGGAGAAAATGGTGCAACGCATTGAATCAAAGGCGTTCGATTTGGAAGATCATACCGATACTTTTAATCGGGACAGGCAAGAGTTCAGGGAATCTTTTACTTTTAAAGACAAGCCGGAATGAAATATCTACTCGACTCCAATACGGTTTCCGATATTTATAATCCCTCGTCCGGTAACCATAACAGCGTTATTAAAAAGTTACTGGCACTGGAAGAAAGCGACGATATTTTTATTTCCGTATTAACGCTTTATGAGTTCGAATATGCGTTTGCGAATTCACCGGCGCATAAAAAAGCCGAAATAAAAGCCACTATTCAACAAATTCAACAAGACCTCATCGTTTTGCCTCTCTAGCCAACGGCGGCTGAAATTTTCGGCGATTTAAAAAAGCTGTTTAAAGAGCTACGAAAAATAAACCCGGAAAATCTGAAAAGACATACTATCGATTTAATGATTGCCGCCAGCGCGTTAAATCATAAAACCGTTTTAGTCAGCGCGGACAAAATTTATAAAGACATTATTTCTCTTAATGCTGAATTAGAGCTTGAAGACTGGACAATATAATTGCTTGCGCCGGCTTCCAAACTCCCGGTACTCTCTTCAAATATTACCAGCAATGGTTTGATCTCCCCTACTAACTGCGAGGTACAACCGATGAAAGCCGAACCCTGCACATACACTATTTTTGGCGCCACCGGCAATTTGTCCCGGACTAAATTAATGCCGGCCCTGTATCGTCTTGATGCGGCAAACCGCTTGCCCAAGGATACCCGCATTCTGGCAATAGGCCGACGGCCATGGGATCAGCAAACATGGCTGGCGGAAGCCAGGCAGATGATTGAAGACAAAGCGCCGGGCGAGTTCGATGAAACTGTCTTTCAGCGTTTCAGCGCCCGACTGTATTACCATCAAGGCGATATCACACAGCCTCAGTGCTATACCGAACTGGCCGATACGATTAGCCAAAAAGACGATTTCCCTAAAAACATCGCTTTCTATCTTTCTATCAGTCCCTCGGACTTCGGCACAGTCATGGAAATGCTCAGCAATGCCAACCTGTTTAATGAAGAATACGGCTGGCGGCGGGTGATTATCGAAAAACCTTTCGGTTATGATTTAGACAGCGCCCAGGCCCTGCAAACGCGCATCAACCGCTATTTGTCCGAAGAGCAGATTTACCGCATCGACCATTATCTGGGCAAAGGCATGGTGCGCAATGTGCTGGTGTTCCGCTTTGCCAATGTGATGCTGGAACCGTTGTGGAACCGCAATTATATCGACCATGTCCAGATCACCCATTCCGAAGATATCGGCATTGGCAGCCGCGCTGCTTACTATGACAAGGCCGGAGCCATGCGCGATATGCTGCAAAGCCATCTGTTGCAATTGCTGACACTGGTCGCCATGGAGCCGCCGGTTTCGATGGAAGCCGAGTCGCTGCGCGATGAAAAAGTCAAAGTGCTAAAGTCCATCCGCCCTATTCCCAGAGAGGCGGTACACGGCCATGCCTTTCGCGCGCAATATGCCAACGGCCGCGTCGGCGGCGAACAGGTCAACGGCTATGTACAGGAAGAGGACGTACCGGCGAACAGCATCACCGAAACCTATGCCGCAATGAAACTGTATATCGATAACTGGCGCTGGCGCGGCGTGCCTTTTTACCTGCGCACCGGCAAACGCATGTCTAAGGGCCAATCGGTTATTTCGATCTGTTTTCGCCATCCGCCGTTACAGTTTTTCCGCGGCACCGAAGTGCAATGCATGAACCCCAACTGGGTGCTGCTGGGGATACAGCCGGAAGAGTTTATCCGCATTGAGATGACCGTCAAAGAGCCCGGCCTGGAGATGCGTACCCGTTCCACCAGCCTGGACGCCAGTTTCCGCCTGGATAATGAAAAACCCATCGATGCCTATGAAGACTTGCTGCTGGACGTACTAAAAGGCGACCGGTCGTTATTTCTGCGCTTTGATGAAGTAGAATATGCGTGGCGCATTGTCGACCCGATCCTGCAAACTTGGGCAATTGAGCGTGACTACATCGTCACCTATCCCGCCGGTTCGTGGGGACCGGAAGACAGCCGCCGCTTATTCGACAAAGAAAGCCAATCCTGGCGCAGCTCATTAATACCGGAGTGTAAATAAATGCAAAATAACAGTCGCTGGCATTATCTGGATACCGCAGAACAGGTCGCAGAGGCCGCCTGCCAGCAAATTTTAAACGCCGCAAAATCGGCTATTTCAAACCGAGGCAAATTCAAGCTGGTTTTAGCCGGAGGCACCACCCCGGAAAAAGTCTATCAACTGCTCGCCGCATCCGGTGCGGATTGGGCTAACTGGACTATTTATTACGGCGACGAGCGTTGCCTGCCTGCCGATCATCCGGATCGTAACAGTGTGTTGGCAAGCCGGGCTTTGCTGGATAAGGTGGCTATTCCGGAATCTCATATATTTACTATTCCCGCGGAAATAGGACCGGAATTGGCAGCCGATCGCTATAAAGTCGCCGTCGCCAAAGCCGGAACTTTCGACATGGTATTGCTAGGCGTGGGCGAAGACGGCCATACCGCCAGCCTGTTTCCCGGCCATCAGCACCCGGAAAACGAACTGACCCATCCTGTTTATAATTCGCCAAAGCCGCCATCGGAGCGCGTTTCGATCAGCGCCAAGGCGTTGAGCAACTCGCGGGAAGTCATCTTCCTGATCACCGGCGCCAATAAGCAGGAAATCGTCAAGCAATGGCGCGCAGGAGCGGATTTGCCGGTTGCGACGATTGTCCCGGAAAATCCTGTCGATATTTATATCGATAGCGATGCGTTTAAGTTGTAACAATCGCATTTTGTAGGAGCGGGCCATAATAAATCACGGTTTGTTCGCCACGCTAACAGACAAGTTAATACAGCGCGGAGTGCGGACTTTGCTTGCCTAGCAGGCAAAGCCTGCACTCCCGTCTTTGGTTCTGTTTGCGCTTTCGATCCTATGCGCACCGCTAGGCCGCACCAAGCACCGCATGGCCGCCCAGTTCGGTGTCCGCGCCCAAGGCGAAACCGCATAGCCGCTTTTGTGGAAAGAGAAACGATAAAGGGATCAGCCCCACCGTTTCGATAAACGACAAGGCCACTGCAAGCCGCTTGCTGCGTCCACAGGCGATTTCAGAAATCGGAATCCGGAGTTGATATTGTTTTTGACGGAGACCTTTCCAGCATCAAGTGCCGTTAAAGGTGTTCCCCGGCTAAATCCCTGACAATAAAATCCATTATTTCCTGTTGATCGTCAAAGTTCCCATAAGCCAGCAGCAGCTTTACATAGGCGGCTTCAATCGACATGTTCCAGATTATTTTTGCGCCTTGCTCGATTAGGGCTTGGGTGCTTTGGTAGGCATCGGCCGATTTAATCGCCGGAGCCAGATAAACGGTAACGCCTTGTTTCTCGCAACGCCTTATAAATTCAAGCAACGAATAGTTTTCGCCCCACTGCGCTGATGCGCATGCAGTGCCGGAGTGATATAAATCATGCAGAACGGCATCGACACCGTCCAGGTTAAACCGGCTGTAATCCAAACCTGGATAAGGCTTAACCATTAAGAGGCGTTCGGAAAAATCAGCTTTTAACAAGGTATTTTGGGTTGGCATTTGTTGTGCTGGCGGATTCACTAGCGAGAACTGCCGGTTTGCAAATTGCAGGTAGCTCTTGCCCTGAACACTAAAAAAGTCGCCGCTTAACTGTAAAGAACAGGCCAACCGCGTGCCTTGATGCAGTTGGGTTGCTTGCTGTTGATTTCGGTAAGGCACAAAAACGCCCGGCTGGTTTTTTTGCAGGATAAATTCGACAGCACAGATAAAGTTATCAAGCCCGTTGGCTTTGGGATGGTCCAGCGGATAATCGCTGGAAACCAGCAGCATAGGAATTTTGGCGGCATTAAAATAGAAGCTCAGTGCACAAGCCGTATAAGCCAGCGTGTCTGTGCCGTGTGTGATGATAATGCCGTCATATTGATCGGGTTGGGCGGCTTCTATGGCGGCTATGAGCGTCTTCCAGGCAGTCGGCGCAAGGTTCTCGCTTAATATCTGTAGGGGTTGGATGGTGTCGAAATGGATTTGCCGGTGATTTTCGTAATGCTGTTCAAACAACTGGATCAATTTGAACGATGTAGTATCGGAGGTATTGATAGTGCCGCCAGTTGCAATAGAACCAATGGTTCCGCCGGTAAATACAACCAGTATGTTTTTCATAGTATGATGTTTGGATGGATTAATTACTTAAAGAATACTGCATTAAAATGAAAATATCACTTATCGTCGCAATGGCAAGCAACCGGGCCATCGGCCTGAATAATCAAATGCCCTGGCATTTATCCGCGGACCTGAAAAAATTCAAAAAGATCACTATGGGCGCACCGATTTTGATGGGCCGAAAAACTTACGAATCGATAGGCAGGCCGCTGCCGGGCCGCACCAATATCATCATCAGCCGGAATCCGTCATACAGCCAACCGGGCTGTCTGGTGTTTAATGACATTGACAAGGCGCTGGAAAGTTGCCGCGATGCGGAAGAGATTTTCGTTATCGGCGGCTCGGACTTTTATAAGTCGATGCTGCCGGTTGCCGATACGCTCTATTTGACGCAAATACACCAGGATTTCCCCGGCGATACGTTTTTTCCCGAAATCGATGCAGACCAGTGGATCGAGGTGGATCGGGAAGATATTCAGGACGATCCGGATGCTGCATTCAGCTACAGTTTTTTGAAGCTGGAAAAACGGAAAAATTAGGAGTCCAAAGCTGGCTTTGGATGTTTCACTATTGTCCAAAGCCAGCTTTGGACTCCAGTATTGTTTTACGAGCTGATTTCCAGGTTTTTTAGTCCCTAAGCGCACAGCTCGCCAACCAGCCTCAAAAGCCCATACCCATTTCCAGCCATGCCCGCACCGAGTCGGTCTTACCGACTAGCTCCGGCACCGGGCCGACCGGCGTGGCGATGAAGGCCCTGGCGCTCAACTGACTTGCGCCGACCCAGCCCAGCTTCGGCCCCAGCCAGTTAAGCCCGCCGCCCGCTCCGCTCAGCGTGGCCCTGTTGGTTCCGGCAGACCATGGATTTTGATTAACCGTCACCTGCGCGCTATCGATAAAGCCGACCACCTGGAATTGTCCAAACCGGCCCGAACCGAGGGCATGCCGGAGCTCGGCAGTTCCTATATAGCCCGTGTCGCCGGACACCGCACCCATGTCATAGCCGCGCACCGTGTAAGGTCCGCCCACGATCATCTTCCTGGCCGAATCCAGGTTGTCTTGCGCCCACTGGCCGGTGAAAGCCAGATACAATTGGTCTTGCGCAGTCAGGCTTTGCAGGCGGGACAGATTCGCGATCCATTTCGAGAACAGGCCCTGGGTTTTTGCGGTCGCCGCATCCGACAACTGCGCCTCCGGGTTGTCGAAGCCGACATGGCCGCCGGTCCAGCCCAAAATCCAGGTGTTGATGCCGCCGGACAGCAGCGTGTCCCGCGCATCGCCGGACACGCTGATCGTGCCGTTATCCAGATGCCGGTAGATCTTGATGTCGCTGACGTCGACACGGTCGCGCAGCTCCATCCAGTCGTACTCGACTTGTCCGTACAGATTGAAATTCCGGCTGCGCACCAGCGGGTGCCTGCCCCAGACACTGCCGACCTGGGCGGTGCCGCGCACCTCCAGCGCCGAAAGCGATCCGCTCAGCTCATAGTCCAGCGCCGAATAAGCCGCGCCCAAACGGGTGCCGTGGCCGTTGACCAGCGATTCGTAAGACAGCCGTCCGTAGTTCAGGCCGCTGCCGGAAGTCAGTCCGCTAAGACTCAGCACATCGCCGTGGTGCAGCGGGTTAATCCAGTTCACCGTGCCGCCGGCCCGGGGTCTGCCTGTGTAGCGGTTGCCGTAATCGTCCACCACCAGATTGCCGGTGACCGCCTGGGCGGCGGTGGCGTCCACCGCCAGATCGGAGGCCCCGACCGTCGCGCCAGGCCTCAGCGTCGTGGCGGCCGCCACGCCCGGAATATCGGAGAGCAGCAACAGCGCACGATCCAGCCCCGCCTGGACGATGGTCTGCCCGCCTTGCAGCGGGGCGAGCGTATCGTTCAGCAGCGAATCGCCGACCTTGCTTTGGTTATCGAGCAGGATCTTGCCATAGCGCGCTTCCATGACCTCGATGCGCACCACGCCGGATTGGATGGTTTGCGCCGGGATAAACGCCCGCGCCAGCGGATAGCCGTGGCGGCGATAATAACCGGTGATACGGTCGGCCAATTCGCTTAACTGGGGCAGAGTGATGCTGGTGCCTTCCGCATCCGCCACCAGAGCGTGCAGGGTCTGGGGATCGATTTTTTCGTTGCCGGCGATTTGGATCGATTTGACCGGAAAAGGCACACTGGCCGGTAGCTTGCCGCCGCCATTTTGTCCAATATCCAGCACCGGCCCGGTGGACGAAGGGGCCGGCGGCTTGACCGGCTGAAGCTGTTGCAACATAGAGCCTGCGCCGGGAACGACAAAATCCGCAGCCGGAGCAACCAGCGGGAAAAGGACGAGTAAGGATGCCAATAACGGTTTCATGGATTGATGGGGTATGGGATTAAATTTCATACTGAGGGAACGAAGTAAAAAATATCTTATTCATCCATGTTGAGCATATAGTCCGGCAGATTCACGCCGGGATGCACAATTGTAAATGTCGGGCCGTTCGCCCCGATTGCCGTCGTAGAGCTCAGCTTGGTATTAGTTTGCACTGCGTTGGTGACGGATTCAGGCGATGATGCCTCGACTGCCTCGGCGCTGGGATTTTGTGCTACCGTCATGGCAGGGGACAGACTGGACGTTACAGGCTGGCTGCTTATCGGGGGCGAGAGAATCGTCGACTCCAGTTGCGCCATCACATTAAGAACTTGTTCCGGCGGCCTGTTGGGGATCAGCGTCGGGGCGGCGTTGGCCGTAACGGTTAGTGCAGCCGGAGTCACGGTTAAGGTTCCGTCCGCGAAGGTAATGGCATAGTTTGACGAAGTCAGGCCGGAAGGTGTGATGGCATAGCTGCCGGTATTGACTGCGCCTTGGGCGCTGCCGCCGTAGCCCAGGCTGCCGCCGAGCACATCCACCCCTTCGCCGTTGACCAAGCCGCTGTAGCCAACGCCGTTGCCGCCGCTGTAGGCCAAGCCGTCGTAGATTTTGCTGAAGCCGTTGGCGGTAATGGTCAGCGCCGCCGGATTCACCGTCAGGCTGCCGTCCGCGAAGGTAATGGCATAGTTGGATGAAGTCAGGCCGGAAGGCGTGATGGCGTACGTCCCGGCGTTGATAGCGTCCTGGGCGCTGCCGCCATAAGCCAGCGCGCCACCCAACACATCGGAACCTTCGCTGTTGACAAAGCCCGAGTAACCGACGCCGTTGCCGCCGCTGTAGGCCAAGCCGTCGTAAATCTTGGCGGCATTGTTGGCGGTGACAGTCAGCGCCGCCGGATTCACCGTCAGGCTGCCGTCCGCGAAGGTAATGGCATAATTGGACGAAGTCAGGCCGGAAGGTGTGATCGCATAGCTGCCGGCGTTGACAGCGTTTTGCGAACTGCCGCCATAAGCCAGCGTACCGCCCAGCACCGCCGACGTTTCGCCGTTGACGAAACCGCTGTAAGTAACACCGTTGCCGCCGCTGTAGGCCAGGCTATCGTAAGTCTTGGAAAACCCGTTGGCCGTCAAGGTCAACGGCGCCTGGGCCACCGTCAGATTGCCCGCGTAGAGAATCTGGTAGCCCGTCCCCGTGGCCCCCGCACCGCGCACGGCGCTGGTGGTACCGGCGGCACTGGCGGCGCTGGTCGAGGCGGTCCAAGCCAGACTGCCTGTGTTGACGAGGCCGCTGGCATTCGCGCCCGTCTGGTCCAGGATGCTGGCGATGCCGAAGGTCACCGCCGAACCGTAGGTCTGGCTGGCGCTGGCGGTGATAGTGATGTAGGGCAATGCCTTGATCCCCGGATAGGGGTTGCCCGCTCCCCAATCGGTCGTGCTCCATGCGCCGTCGCTGGGGGAGGAACTGAATGGGCCGTTGGTGAGCCATTGCGCGGTAGTCAGCCCCGTGCCGCCGCCTGCGCTGCTGTTCTGGCCGGTGGTGGTTTCATCCCAGTAGCTGCTGGTGACCGTGGGGACGCCCTGGATAAAGCCGACCAGCCCGCCCAGCGTATTGTTGCCGGTGACCAGGCCCGTGGCGTAGCTGTTGCTGATGCTGGCAGTGTTCTGGTGCCTTCCTACCAAGCCGCCGATATAGCTGGCGGCAGCGTTACCGCTAGGAGCGGAGACGCTGCCCGTCGCATAGCTGTAGCTGATGGCGCCGTTGTTGATGCCTACCAGTCCTCCGGCCATGGCAGAAGTGGATCCGCCGCCGAGTCCTGCCGAGACGCTGACGTTGGCGTAGCTGTAGCTGATGGCGCTACTGCCAAGGGTAACTCCGACCAGTCCGCCGACGATTTGGGTCGATGAGTAGACGCTGCCGCCGTCGACATAGCTGTTGCGGATGGCCGTGCCGGTATCGGCCCTGCCCACCAGCGCGCCGGTGGCCCCGTTGCTACCGCCGGAGATGGCGACGTTCAGCAGCCCGACGTTTTGCAGCAGGGCGTTCTGGGTCCAGCCGAACAGGCCGAAGCTGCCATCGGTGCGGTTGATCGACAGGTTGCTGATGGTGTGGCCGAGGCCGTCGAACTTGCCGGTGAACACCTTGCTATTTCCGTCCGAAATCCTGTAGTAACCCACCGGATTGAAGCCTCCCGCCCAGCCGGACGTAGGGCCGGCGTTGATGTCGGCCCCCAGGACGTAGTTGCCGGCAAGGTTGGCGGGGGTGATGGCGACTGTGCCGAACATGCCTTGCAAGTCGGTCCCCGTGGTGCTGTTCTCCGCGCCCAGGGCGGTGATGACGGTCCAGATCGTCGGGGCGCCATCGCTGCCGAGCTTGGTGCTGAAGTTGGCGCCGGCCGGGAGGCTAACTTTGGCGCCGTTGTTCAGGGTGTAGTTGCTGGTGTTGCCCGCCGCCAGCGCGCCCTGGCCGTACTCCAGCGCCAGTTGGGCGGTGCCGGAGCCGTTGAGGTTGGCGTTGATCGCGATGTTGCGGTGGGCAGTAAGCGTGAGTTTGTTGGCCGACCAGGACACGGCGCTGTTGACGAAGATGTCGCCGTTGCCGCCGGTCAAGGCGTTGGTGGCGATGGCGACGTTGCTGCCGCCCAGGGCGGTGGACAGCGTGGATGCGCCGATGCCTGATGTTGTTAATGCCCCGCTGCCGGAGGCAATGGTGAAGTCCACCGGGTCGATCAGCCAGGTGCCGGATTGGCCGTTTTCGGCTTTGGTGGTAATCTTCGCATCGTCGGCGATTCTGACGTGGGCGGCGGAAGTTTCGATGAAGCCGCCGTTGCTCTCTTCACCCCCTCTGCCTGAGGGAGAGGGAAGCGGTGCGGAAGCGTCGAGAGTGCCGCCGACGTTCACCGTGCCGCTGTCCATGTCGCCGAGCAGCTTGATGACGCCGTTATGGTCCTCTACGGTGCGGGCTTCGATGACGCCTTCGTTGTTGACGGCGGTCGACAGCAGCGCATCGGCGGCCTTGGCCGTCATCAGCACGATGCCGCCGTCGGCCTGGATCAATTGCTTGTTTTCCGCCAGCGCTTGCAGCGCGCCTTTATCCACTTCGACATTGAGCAGTTTGTCGCCAGCGAAATCCAGGCTGATTTTATCCCCCGCCGCCAGCGCCACGGTGCCGAGCCGGGCCTGAATGATGCCCTGGTTGCTCACTTGCCCGCCCAGCAAGGCGACGTAGCCGCCATCGGCGGCGGTAATAGTACCTTGGTTGACAATTTTTCCCTCGCCTCCGTTTGCCGTGGAGGAGAAGGTGCGTTTGCCGGAAGCCGCATCGGCATCGGAGATATTCAGGGTGGACGCCACCAGACCTCCGACGTTGACTTGCGAGCCTTGGCCGAACAGTACGCCGTTGGGGTTGATCAGGTAAATCTGGCCGTTGGCGTTGAGCCGGCCCATGATCTGGCTGCCGTTGGGATCGGCGATACGATTGACGGCGACGGCGGACGCATTGGGCTGGTGAAAATCGACCTGGGCGTTTTGGCCGATGTTGAAGGTCTGCCAGTTGAGGCTGGCGTTCTGGCTGGCCTGGTTTACGTCCATATGGCTGCCGTCGACGTCGATGCTGGCCGAGCCGGCGGTGACTTGACCGCCGCCGGGTAGTTCCGTGGCGGCCGGTGCGGCGTAAGCGGCTGGGGTGAACAAGGGCAGAGTGGAAAGATACGCAATGCGTACTATACGCCACTCGATTTTTCCGTTACGGGCGAATGCAGTGGCTGGAACATAGCCATCGGTTACGGCATCCCGGATTAGGCGGTAGGTCAGATTCATGGCTATTCACTTTGTTATTTTTTGAGCCATGATACCGTTAAAATTTATAGGGTTATACCCCCCTAATTAGGGGGTGTAACCAAGTTTGAGCTGTTTGCGGTACGCATATTGATAGCCGTTAGAGCCTATAAAACTATGGTGTTCAGGTTGGACAAAAACGTAATATTAAATGCCATTAACCCCCGTTAAATAATATTTATCGGGTAGGGCGTGCTGATCCGTCGGTTCTGTGTCATTGGTGTTCTATTTTTCGTGTTTCTCGTGGTTTTCGCGGAATCAGTTAGGACGATTGCCCCAGCCACAGCGCCATCAGCGCTGCACGGTTGCTCACGCCGAATTTACGGAAAACAGCGCTGACGTATTCGTGGATGGTGTGATAACTGCGCTCCAGTTGTTCCGCGATCTGTTTTTCGGGAAGACCGGTCAACAGCAGATGCAACACCCGCCGCTCGGTCGGCGTCAGGGGAGTCGCGGCCGCCAACAATCCGTGCGAGAGCATACGTTGGCGATGGAACCATTTAATGCCGCGCAGCGCGTAGGAGAGCAGTTCGACTTCTTCGTCGGTGAACGTCTTTCGGGAATAGAAACCGAAGTGGGATTCGGCGTCCTGGTTGAGAGGGAATCCGATAAAGACGGCATCGCAGGTACCGACGGAGCCGTAATGATACCTGTAGAAAGGCGACTCAAACCATTCCGGCGACAACTCCCTGCGGAACGAGTAGGTTCTGAACGTGCCGACGCTTCGCATGGGGAGAAGAAAGGAAGGGTCGATTTCCCGCCGGTCCCAAAGTTGCAGGATTTCCTTGAAGGGGCCTTGATCCGGATCGGGGACAATGGGATGCAGTTGTATCATGGCGGAGACACGCCACCCTTGCAGCGGATCGTTATCATGCTCGCCATCCATGCGCACCGCGCCGCCCCAGGTGGCATTCCAGGCGTTGGCCAGATTGCACAGCGATTTCATCAGAAGGGAGACGGCCTGGTCGGATTGGCTGGCCTCGAAGTCCGACAGTTCATCCCAAATGCGATGTATTTTTTCATATATTGCGGGGGTCATGGTTTCTTACTCATTCATTTGCAATGGTTGCTGTTGAACTTTTTAAACAAAGGGGGACGCTACGGCGGCAGGCCGAGCCACAGGGCCATCAGCGCGGCTCTGTGGCTAACGCCGAATTTGCGATAGATGGAGCTGACATGTTCATGAACGGTGTGATAACTGCGCTCCAATTGGTCTGCAATCAGTTTTTCGGGAAGTCCGGCCAGCAGCAGATGAAGAACTTTCCGTTCGGTCGGCGTCAGCGGGACTTTGGCAAGCATCAAGCCGTGGGAAAGCATCAGTTGCTTCTGGAACCATTTGATGCTGCGCAGGATATTGGCGATTTCGTCCCGCTCGGATTCGCTGAAAGGCGGTTGATCCTCACTGCGAAAGATGCCGAACCAGGATTCGGCATCCCGGTTGACCGGAGAAGCCACCCAGAGAGCATCTGCTGTGCCGACGTCCCGGTAATAACGCCGGTAATAAGCCCCTTCGAACCACTCGGGGCCTACCAAGTCCCGCAAGCGATTCGCACGGAAGCTGCCCGCGCCGTCCAGGTTGCGGATGGTACTTTCGTCGACATCGCCTCGTTCCAGTTTTTCCGTCTGCTCCTGTACGGCAGTATCAATCTGCGATGCGGGATGCAGGTGGCGGACAACATGCGGCCGCCAGCCTTTGATCGGATCGTCGGGAAATGAAGTGTCCATGCGTACTGCGCCCATCCAAGAGGCATCCCATGCCCCTACCAATAAGCACAGGCTTTCCATAAATTGGAATAAGGCTTCGTCGGGGCGGGAAGCATCGAAATCGGCCAGTTCGTCCCACAAGCGGTGGATGAGCTCCGAACGATTGTTGCTCATTATGGTGGTCTTTTTTAGCCGGTGACAGCCAGATTATTTTTACGCGGTTTTTTAGCTTCGGGACAATCAATGCTAAAACGCTGTACCTGTTCCCCCAGCTTTAATGCGGTCAATTGCCCGCCCCAAAGACAGCCGGTATCAATGGCATAGCAGTTCGGCCCCTCGTAATATCCCAAGGCGGACCAATGGCCGAAAATAATGCGCATATCTGCGCTTTTGCGTTTGGGGACATCGAACCACGGCATAAGGCTTTTAGGCTGGGAACCTATAGGCCCGCTATGAACAAAATCCAGCCGACCGTTAACATCGCAATAACGCATCCGGGTGAAGCAATTGATGATAAAGCGCAATTTATCGACCCTTTTCAAGTCGGACGACCAGATATTGGGCTTGTTGCCGTACATTTGTTTTAAAAACGCCTCATATTTAGGGCCTTGTAAAGCCTGTTCCGCCAGCAAGGCCATTTTTTTTGTTTTTTTAAAATCCCATTGCGGCGGCAGGCCGGCATGAATCAGGCAGAAGTCCTCATTAAAATGAAACAGCGGCCGATGCCTCAGCCAATCGATTAACTCATCACTGTCCGGCGCTTCCAGTATCGGCAGCAGCGAATCTTTTTTATGGGCTATTTTAGGCGCGCAAGATGCGGCCAATAAATGCAAATCATGATTGCCCAGCACCGTGACGGCTGAATCTCCCAATGATTTGATGAAGCGGAGGGTTTCTAAAGATTTGGGGCCGCGGTTGACCAGGTCCCCGGCGAACCACAGTTGATCGGTGTGCTCATTAAAAGAGATGGTATCAAGAAGTTGTAATAACTCGTCAAAGCAACCTTGAATATCGCCGATAGCATAAATAGACATGCTTAATGCAGGGTTCTTGGGATGGACAGGGTGAATCTGGGAATATCCGCACGGAATTCATCGCCGTCATCCGAATGCATCGTATAGTTGCCCTGCATGGTGCCGACCGGTGTTTCTATCATGGCGCCGCTGGTATAACGAAACGATTCGCCGGGCTTAAGATAGGGATGCTCGCCGATAACCCCGTCGCCCCTGACTTCCTGGATCTTGCCGTTGGAATCGGTAATCAGCCAATGGCGCTGAAGCAGCTTCGCCGGTATTTCGCCTACGTTGGTGATAGTAATAGTGTAGGCGAAGACATAGCGATCCTCATCGGGGACGGATTGCGCCTCTATAAAAAAAGGAGTGGCTTCAACTAATATTTTGTTTTTTTCGTTCATTATTGGATCATATTAGGTTATATATGATCATTTGATCGTAACTTTTCATTAAACGCAAGCATCTATTCAGCATGAAATACAAAGACTGCTTTTTAATCCTGTTGCTGGCCTTGCCCCAAGCGGCTCATGCAGAAGACATCAAAGATTTGTTTGCGGCGGCCATGATGGGCAAACTTGAGAGAACAGACGCTTTGCTGGCGCAAGGGATTGATGCTAATGGCAAAACAGCCAGCGGTCGCACCGCATTGATGGCCGCAAGTTTTAGCGGCAATGTACAGATTGTTAAATCCTTGTTGGCGTACGGAGCCGATGTCAGCCTTGCCGATAATTCGGGAACAACTGCATTGATGGATGCGCTGGTTTTCGGCAATGAAGAGATCGTGAATTTACTGATTGCAGCCGGAGCCGATGTCAATGCGCTGGACAAGCAAAATGTGACGGTCATGGCCAGAGCCAAAAAGAATGCTCACGAAAACATCATTAAAATACTGGAAAAAGCCGGGGCCAAAGAAGAGGCGGAAGTGCCGATAGAAGAAGCAACCGCTAAAGATGGCGCGGGTGGAAAACCGGAAGAAAAGCCTGGCGCAAAACCGGCAGCCAAAAAATAATTTTACTCAGGACAAAACATTGCACATTCATATCTTAGGTATTTGCGGAACATTCATGGGCGGGCTTGCCGTCATTGCGCGGCAGTTGGGGCATCAGGTCAGCGGTTCCGACCAGAATGTTTATCCGCCGATGAGCACGCAACTGGAGCAGCAAGGCATCACATTGATGGAAGGTTATCGGGCTGAAAACCTGGACAGTAAACCCGATCTGGTCATTATCGGCAATGCCCTGTCGCGCGGCAATCCTGAAGTCGAGGCGGTGCTTAATAAAGGGCTGAGATATGTATCCGGCCCGCAGTGGCTGGCCGAGCATGTGTTACAGGACAAATGGGTGCTGGGCGTTGCCGGAACCCACGGCAAAACCACGACCACCAGCATGTTGAGCTGGATACTTGAGCACCAGGGTTTTAATCCGGGCTTTTTAATCGGCGGCATCCCGCTAAATTTCGGCATCTCGGCGCGGCTCGGCGAGTCCGATTTTTTTGTCATCGAAGCCGATGAATACGATTCCGCGTTTTTCGACAAGCGCTCAAAGTTTGTCCACTACCGCCCCAGAACCGCCATCCTGAACAATCTTGAATACGACCATGCCGATATTTTCCCGGACCTCGATGCAATCAAAAAGCAGTTCCATCATCTGGTCAGGACAGTGCCCGGCGAAGGCCTGATCATCAGTCCCGAAGGCGATGCCAATATCAATGACGTCTTGGCGATGGGTTGCTGGACGCCGGTCGCCAAGACATCGATTAATGCCAATGCCCAGTGGAACGCCCAACTGATCAACAGCGACGGCAGCAAGTTCGACGTGGTAATGGACAATCAAGTGCAAGGTTGTGTCGAATGGTCGTTAACCGGTCAGCATAACGTTTACAACGCGCTGTCTGCGATAGTCGCCGCAAAGCACATCGGTATCCTGCCCAAGGATGCGATAGCTGCGCTGGGGCAATTCAAAAACGTCAAGCGGCGCATGGAAGTGATCGCCAGCATCAACGGCGTGACAGTCTATGACGACTTCGCCCATCATCCGACCGCGATACAAACGACGCTGGACGGCTTGCGCAAACAGGTCGGTCAAGAGCGTATCATCGCCATCGTCGAGCCGCGCTCAAACACCATGCGCCTTGGGGTGCATACCCAAACGCTGGCGGAATCTTTAGATAATGCCGATCTAGCCATCATCTACCAGCCGGAAGCATTAGGCTGGGATTTAAGCGAACTGAAAAGATACGCGGGTAATATCGAAATCTGCTCATCGCTGGATGACATCATCTCCAAGCTTAAATTCGAAGCGCGTTACGGCGGGCATTTTGTGTTGATGAGCAACGGCAGCTTCGGCGGCATTTATCAGCGTTTGCAGGATGCGTTGCGCTAACTTATTTAATAATAAATTCACCACGAAGGCACGAACGACTGCATGGATGCAGGAGGTAGAGCACCAAAAGTAGGCGCTCTAAGCGACGCAGGGAGCGGTTGCCGAGAGCACGAAGAAAATTAAAATAAAAACTTCGTGTCCTTCGTGTCTTCGTGGTGAAACATAATTTACTCAAACAAAAACATGCAAATACAACAAGCCCTGCAAGCCCTGCTGAACAAGCAAAACCTCAGTTCCGATGAAATGCGCGAGGTGATGCATTTTATCATGAGCGGTAATGCCACCGACGCGCAAATCGGCGGTTTTTTGATCGCGCTACGCTGCAAAGGCGAAACCATCGACGAAATCGCCGCCGCCGCGGAAGTGATGCGCGAATTGGCGACTAAAGTTCCGGTTCAAGGCGATCATGTCATCGACACTTGCGGCACCGGCGGCGACGGCGCGAACACCTTTAACATCTCCACGACCTGCGCTTTTGTCGTGGCCGCCGCCGGCGGGCAGGTCGCCAAACACGGCAATCGTTCCGTATCGAGCAGCTGCGGCAGCGCCGATTTGCTGGAAGCCGCCGGGGTCAATCTGGATTTGAATGCCGAGCAGGTCGCGCATTGCGTCCATGACATCGGCGTCGGCTTTTTATTTGCGCCCAAACATCACGGCGCGATGAAATACACCAGCAACGCCCGCAAGGAAATGGGTGTCAGAACCCTGTTCAACCTGTTAGGCCCGTTATCCAACCCCGCCGGAGCGCCGAACCAGCTGATCGGCGTATTCGCCAAGCAGTGGCTGGAACCGCTGGCGCAGGCGTTGAAAAAACTCGGCAGCCAGCATGTGCTGGTCGTCAATGCCGACGACGGGCTTGATGAAATCAGCATTGCATCGCCCTCAACCATTGCCGAGCTTAAAAATGGCGAAGTCACCCGCTATACGATTACGCCGGAACAATTCGGTTTTACGCGGGCCAGTCTGGATGAATTGGCTATTGATGGTGCCGCTTCCAGCCTGGTGATGGTAAAATCGGTGCTGGACAATAAAGCCGGAGCGGCAAGAGATATCGTGGCGCTCAATGCAGGGGCGGCCATTTATGCGGCCAATATCACCGACTCTTTAAACGCAGGCATAGAAAAAGCCGGGCAGCTGATCGCCAGCGGCGCGGCAAAAGCCAAATTCGACGCGTTGATTGCTTATTCAAAAAACTTATAACAAAGACTAATAGCCATGACCGAAACGCCAGACATCTTAAAAAAAATCCTCGATAAAAAAGCCGAAGAGGTTGCCAGACGAAGATTAGGCATGAGCATCGCCAATCTGGAAGAAATTGCCGGAACCGTAGAAAGCCCTCGGGGCTTTTATAACGCCCTGCAAAGCAAGGTATTGGCAAAAAAGCCGGCCATTATTGCCGAAATCAAAAAAGCCTCGCCCAGCAAAGGCGTAATCAGGGAATTTTTTCAACCGATCGCTATCGGCCAGGATTACGCGATGAATGGCGCGGCCTGTTTGTCGGTATTGACCGATAAGGAATTTTTTCAGGGTTCGGAAGTTTACCTGCAAATGGTCAGGGAACGCTGTCCGCTGCCGGTGCTGCGCAAAGACTTCATGATCGACCCTTACCAAATTTATGAAGCCCGCGCATTGGGCGCAGACTGCATATTGCTGATCGTTGCCGCGTTGGAAGACGGCCAGATGCACGAGCTATCGGATATCGCCACCAAACTGGGCATGGACGTGCTGGTGGAAGTCCATAATGCCGAAGAACTGCAACGAGCCTTAACGTTGGATACCAAACTGATCGGTATCAACAACCGCAACCTGCGCACCTTTGAAACCTCATTGCAGACGACGCTGGATTTAAAAGCGCAAGTTCCCGAAGATCGTTTGATCATCACTGAAAGCGGCATTCATACTCATGAAGACGTGCAACTGATGCTGGATAACGACATCTATACTTTCCTGGTTGGCGAAGCGTTCATGCGCGCGGAAAGCCCTGGGCAGAAGATGCGCGAGTTGTTTGGTTTGTAAGATAGATTCTGGTTTTTCTATTAAGTCATGCAAAAGTTGTTGTCGCCGGTTCCGGGCATCTCCGGTGTAAAAATGCCCCTTACTGCCCAGTAAAGCTGCAAAACATGAATGCCGCAAATCCCATTGGTGTTTTCGATTCAGGCGTTGGCGGGTTATCCGTCCTGCGTGAAATTCGTAGCGCATTGCCAAGTGAAGACCTGTTGTATGTAGCCGATTCGGCCCATGCGCCGTACGGTGATAAATCCCAGCAATTTATCGAGGAACGGTCGATTGCGATTACCGAGTTTTTGATAAGCCGGAATGCCAAGGCCATCGTCGTTGCCTGTAATACGGCAACGGGCGCTGCGATAACGACATTGCGTTCAAGATTTTCCATGCCGATTATTGCGATGGAACCTGCGGTAAAGCCTGCGGTTGCGAACACCCGGTCAGGCGTTATCGGCGTGCTGGCGACCAGCCGGACTTTGGCTAGTGATAATTTTGTGAAGCTGTTTGCGCGCTACGGCGAGGACGCCGAAATATTGGGCCAATCGTGTCCCGGTTTGGTTGAGCAGGTGGAAACGGGGGATCTGTCGGGCGACAAAACCCGGCTATTGCTGGAACGGTATGTACTGCCGTTGCTGGAGCGGGGCGCTGACACGCTGGTGCTGGGTTGCACGCATTATCCGTTCCTGGCGCCGCTGATACAGCAGATAGCAGGCCCCGGGGTAGCTGTGATAGATTCCGCCGCCGCCGTAGCACGGCAACTTCGCCATCGGCTGGAAGCGGGCCATTTGTTGGCAGATAAGGGCGAGGCGGGCACGGAATGTTTCTGGACCAGCGGCGCAGTGGATAAAGCTCGGCCGCTGGTCTCTCAATTATGGCGTTCGGAGACTGAGGTATTCGCTTTACCGGCATCCGCTGGGCATAAGATGGAACAGGATTGTCTGATCCGCACGTTACGCGAGTTAGACCTTCCAGGTTTTTAAAACCTAGAAGGTCTGCCGGAAAAGCTTCCGCTCCATGCTCACGCTCCTTACCTACATCCATGTAGGCAACACCGGTTCTCGCTGCCGCTCAAACCGGCTTACTTGTGCCCCCTGTGGGTATTCCGGCCTACATCGATTTGATTAAAATTATTTACCTGCCGATGTTCGGCTTGCGGGTCGGGCGTACCGTCCCGGACTAGCCAAATGGTCTCAAAACCCGCGGCTTTGGCGGCATCCAGTTCTTCTTTAATATCCGATAAAAACAACAGCTGGTTGGCTGGCATGTCCAGCTGTTTGGCGATATTGTCATACGATTGTTGTTCTCTCTTACCGCCGATATGGGTATCGAAGTAGCCGGAAAACAGCGGCGTCAAATCGCCGTATTCGGTATGCCCGAACAGCAGTTTTTGCGCGTAGACCGAGCCGGAAGAGTAAACATACAAATCCAGCCCGTGGGCTTTCCATGACTTGAGCTTTTCTGCGGCGTCGGCATACAAATGGCCTTTGAAGTCGCCCTGCCGGTAACCGGCTTCCCAGATCAGACCTTGCAGGGATTTTAGGGGCGTGACTTTTTTGTCTTCGTCTATCCACTGGATCAGTTGAGCGATGATTTGCTCAAGCGACAGTTCCGAACCGACTTCCTTGCAAACATCGTCCAGCAGTGGTTTTACTTGCGGGTCGCGCTCATGACAACGGACATAGTCGGGCAGATTAGCCCGCGCATAGGGAAACAGCACATCCTTCACAAACAGGATCGACGAGGTCGTGCCTTCGATGTCGGTGACGATGGCTTTAATCATGCTAAGCCTGTAACGTATTGATCAAGGGTTGGGAAAGATTTGGATATGTCGCTGCCGGTAAAATCGGCGACCCAGCCTTCCGGCGTGGTAAACAAGCGTATGCATTTAAATTTGGGGTTCTCGCCCATGTCGAACCAGTGCGTGGTGTTGGCCGGCACGCTGATCAAATCGCCTTGCTCGCACAACACGGCATACACTTTACCGTCGACATGCAGGTAAAACAGGCCGCGGCCTTCGATGAAAAAGCGCACTTCAAAATCGGCATGGACGTGTTCGGATAGAAATTTCTGCCGGAATGCGGCCTTGTCCGGATGGTCCGGATTCAAGCTGATCACATCAACGGATTGAAAACCGTATTGCTGTCTCAGGCGCTCGATCGAATCGCTGTAGGCGGCGATCACGGTATCCTGGTCGGCGTCGGCGGCCAGTTCGCAGTTGGCTGTCCAGCGTTCGAACTGCACGCCGATCTGGTCCAGATGCCGGTGTATTGCATTAAAGTCAGTGTAAGCGACACCTGACTGTGGTTGGTTTTCGGGATAAACGGTTAAAGCGCTCATAGTCTTCTGGCTCCGTGCAGTCTTAATTCACAATCAAATAAAAATTCCAGCGCCTCAAGGTGGCGCAATGTTTCCTGTACCGAGCCGCCCCAGGTATAAAGCCCGTGTCCGGCAATGATGTAAGCGTAAATGGCGCCGTGTTGGTCCATATACTGTTCCACTTGCCCGGCCAGGCGGAGGATATTCTGGTCGTTGGCAAAAATGGGTATCACAACCCGGCTTTCGTGGGTATCAATGCCGGCCAGGGCCTTTAACAGCTCGTAGTCTTCCAAGGCGATTTCGGATTTGAAAAGCCGCGAACACAACGTGGCATTAATCGAATGCGGGTGCAGTACCGACTGAACTTCCGGAAAACGCTTATATAGTGTGGTATGCAGCAGCGTTTCCGCCGACGGTTTTTTGCCGTCCAGGGAGTTGGCATCGGCGTCAATCAGCATGATATCGTCCAACTGCAAGCGGCCCTTGTGCTTGCCGGAAACGGTAATCGCAATGTTGCCGTCAGGCAGCCGTGCGGAAAAATTGCCGCTGGTTGCAGGTACCCAGCCTTTGCTGTCGATAAATTGACCGGCATCAATCAGTTGATTGGCCAGATTGAAAAAGTCTTCGGAATAAGTCATGTCGGTGGGTTATAAAGGCTGGCGCCGAGTAATAGTGGGAACGGATTATATTTGAGGTTCATGCTGTCGATGGGATATTTTCCATTCTGCCGGGTCTTCCCAATCCTGTACCCAAGCGGCAAGCTCAGAGGCCGGCATGGGTTTGGCAATGCCGTAGCCTTGCGCCTGGTGACAGCCCATATGCAAAAGGGCGATGCCGTGCTCGATCGATTCCACGCCCTCGGCAATGACTTCCCGCCGGAAAGATTCAGCCAAACCGATAACGCCTTGCACGATGGCTAAATCATCTTCATCTTCCAGCATATTGCGCACGAAAGTCTGGTCGATTTTAAGCGTTTCCGCCGGCAGATGTTTGAGGTAGCTCAGCGATGAATAGCCGGTCCCGAAATCATCCAGCGCAAACTGTACGCCCAGTTTTTGGCAGTCTTTAATAACCTGGGATGTCAGCGATAAGTCAATTAACGACTGGGTTTCCAGTATCTCCAGTTCAAAATGAGCCGGTTTGATGGAGGGGTGACGTTCAAATGCAAAATAGAGTTGCAGCACAAAATCGTCCGATTGCAGCGATCGGGCGGTAATATTGACGCTGATTTTGAGTTGTAAGCCCAAACTTTGCCAGTGATGCATATGTTGCAATGCCTTGTCGATAACCCAGGCATCGAGCCGGGCTACAATGTCGTGATTTTCAAGCAGCGGCAAAAACTCGCAGGGCATGACCAGGCCGCGTTCAGGGTGCCGCCAGCGTATCAATGCTTCCGCTCCCAACACTATGCCTCGCTGCATGTCGACTTTGGGCTGGAAGAACAGTTCGAATTCCTCGTTTTCAAGTGCCTGTTCAATACGGTTTAGCGTCTCGCGATGCGAATGAAGCTGACGGTCCAGCTCCAGGTTGTAAATATGAAAGCAGTTTTTGCCCTCCTGTTTGGCCTGATACATGGCCTGGTCGGCGTGCCGTAACAGCGTGTCCGGGTCGGTGTTATCTTCGGGAAAAATACTAATGCCGATACTGGCGGATACCGAGACTGTCTGGTTTTTCAAGATAACAGGCCTTCTGATGACTTCCAGCAAACGATGCAAGGTGGCTTCGCAGTCTTCAACTTTGTGCAGTCCCAGCAATAAAAACACAAATTCATCTCCACCTAAACGGGCGATAGTATCGCCTTCGCGCAGCGAGTTTTTAATGCGCAGGGCAATTTCTATCAGCAGCTGGTCGCCCGCTTCATGGCCCAGCCGATCGTTGACCGGTTTAAAGCCGTCCAGGTCAAGATAGCCTACCGCCATTAAACAGTTATCGCGTTTGGTTTGGGCGAAGGCAAGATGCATGTGATCCGCAAATAGAATACGGTTGGGCACCCCGGTAAGAGGATCGTAGTGAGCCATCAGCTCCAGCTTGCGTTCTTGCGCTTTAAGCTGGGTGATATCAGAAGATGTGCCGATGTAATGCGTTATTTTACCCTGCTGATCGGCAACCGCGGAAATGGTCAGCCATTCGGCAAAGATTTCCCCGCCTTTCCTGCGGTTCCAAACTTCGCCACGCCAGTAGCCTTGCCGGTCGATTGTTTGCCACATGTTTTCATAAAAATTGGTATCGTGAAGGCCCGACTTAAGCAAACTTGGCTTTTTGCCCAACACCTCGTCTCGCGAATATCCCGTTATGCTGCTGAATGCCGGGTTCATATCGATAATATTGCGCTTGGCATCGGTAATCAGGATGCCTTCCTGGGTATTTTCAAAAACGCTGGCGGCCATGCGCTGTTCTTCTTCAATCTGTTTTCGCCTGCTGATTTCGCGCCGTAAACGCATATTCCAGGAGACAATAAAAGCCAGCAGCAATAATGCCGCTGCTGAATAGAACAGAACGGTTTCGGTTTTTACACCGGGTTCGTATTTCAGACTCATCCAGCGGTTCTGGATGGCGTCTTTTTCAGATTGAGGAATGCTGGCCAGCGATTTGGCAAGCAGGCTGGCCAGTTCAGGATTAGCCTTGGTGGCGGCCATACTGTGGTAATTTTTGTAATTGGTATCGCCGGAAAAACTGAGATTCAGCATGCCTCCCTTTTTAATCGCATAGTGTGCCGAAGCGGCATCGCCGATATAGGCATCCACTTTGTCGCTACTGACCATAGCCAGCGCATCGTGAATATTCTCGGCGAGAACCAGCTTTATTTCAGGATGGTCACGCATGAGCAGTTCCTGCATGAAGTAGCCTTTTTCCAGCGTCACCTGCTTTCCGTTGAGCCGGTTCAGCGAACTGATAAATCCGCTGCTGTTATCGCTGATAATGATGGCAGGGGTTTGCAGATAGGGTTCCGTGAAAATTAAATACTGCTGGCGCTCAGGCGTTTTATTGGCATTGGACAGCATATCCAATTTTCCCTGCTGCGCCATCTTCAGTATTTCAGCCCAGGGTTTATCCTTTATTACCTCAAGCTTTACGCCTAGCCGTTGCTCAATCAAAGCAATATATTCCGCGCTCAGGCCGACATAATTGCCTTTGGCATCGATCCATTCGTACGGCGCAAAATCCCGGTCAACACCTACGCGAATAACCGGATGCGCTTGCAGCCAGGCCTGCTCCTCCGGGGTGAAATTAACGAGGCCGGAGTTTGCCTGTCCGTAAACAAAGCCATTCAGGTGATCCGTTGACGTTATCAGGCCCAGTTGCCGATAAGTATCGGCAATGCGTTGAAAGCGCTTGATGTCGGAATGACCGATTGGAACCGTCTCCGGTAAAATCATCTTTACCGTTTCCTGAGCCTCAAAGCGCAAGTGATCGGCAGATAGCCGATTGTTGGGATTGTACTTGCTGAGAATGATTCCGATCAGTTCGTCCTGATGTTTGAGCGCATAATCCCAGCCTTTGAGTGAAGCGCGAAGGAAACGCCGAACCCTGTCCGGGTGTCGGCTTATTTCCTGTTCCGTGGTGAACAGGTTATCGCTCAAGAAATCCACGCCGTAGTTGCGGGGATTGATGATGTTGATTTCGACGCCTTTCTTTTTGAAATAATCAATCTGGTCGGTCAGGTAACCGACCATCGCATCCGTTTTGCCTTTGATCAGGTCATCGGGGTTGAAGGAGTTGCCCAAATGAGTAAATTCACCGGTAGAAACGCCTGCTTCATAAAGCATGGTAAGCAGCGGCGCATTGTCGTAAGGATCCTCCATGACCCGTTTGCCCTTAAGCTCGTAAGGGCTGACTATGCCGGAGTTCTTTAAGGTGAGATAGACCAGCGGGCTGTGTTGAAAAATAGAAGCCAGAACCACTACCGGCTTGCCGACAAGCCGTTGTTCCAGCAGGCCGGTATCGGCTACGCCGTATTGAGATTCGTCTTTTAGAACTTGCTCAATGTTGTTGATGCCGGAAATACGTTCACGGATAGTGACGTCCAGGTTTTCTTCGGCGTAAAAACCTTTTTCCTTGGCCGCATAATAGCCGGCGAACTGGAATGAATGTAACCACTTGAGTTGCAACGAGACCTGTTCGACAGGCTGTGCAAGTTCCGCCAATAAAGGTGGTGAACAAAGTGCCAGATATAATAAACCAGCCAACCGGAACAAAGACATAGGCATCAGTGTGTTAAAACTTGTAATTCTAGCATTTTGGTACCGGGAGTATGGTTGTAATTTAATGATTACGAATTTTAAAAGTAACGCGGGAGATTATCGAAAAGCATTATTGGCAAAGCATCGCCCGGACTTTTATAAATATTGATTTTAAATCAAATACCCCTATAGTTCCCTGATAAAAAATAACTAACCTTTAGAGAGTATTATATGCAACATTTTCGTCTTTCTTTTTTCGTCACCGCAGTCTGTTTGGGAGCAGCATTTTATTGGGGAGGAATAATGGGGGTTTTTATCGCCGCTATTCTGGGTGTCCTCGAAGTCAGTCTATCATTTGACAATGCGGTTGTTAACGCATCAATTTTAAAGCGCATGGATGACCGTTGGCAGAAGTACTTTTTGACCTGGGGAATTTTGATTGCCGTTTTCGGTATGCGCTTGCTGTTTCCCATCGTCATTGTATCGGCGGCTACCGGCATCGACTTTATGGGCGTCACCGAGATGGCGTTAAAAGACACCGCGACTTATGCCAGGCATTTAGAAGAGTCGCATGTTCAAATTGCGGCTTTTGGCGGCATGTTCCTGCTGATGGTGTTTTATTCGTTCATTTTTGACGAAACCAGGGAACTGCACTGGCTGGGTTATATAGAAAGAAAAATGTCCTCGTTCGGCAAGCTTGAAGCGATTGGAATCATCATGGCCTTAGGACCGCTGTTAATCATCCAAAACTACCTGCCTGAGGAAATCCGGTTGGACGTACTGGTTGCCGGCATCACAGGCGTCATTTTATATGTGATCGTGGACAGTTTGGCGACTTTGTTTGAGTCTGAAGAAGAGGGCGAAGAAGTGGTTGCCGTGCTTAAAAAGAGCGGCCTGATGAGCTTCATTTATCTTGAAGTGCTGGATGCGTCGTTTTCATTCGACGGCGTGATTGGCGCGTTTGCGATTACTCAGGATGTGGTCATTATTATGCTGGGTTTGGCTATCGGCGCGATGTTTGTGCGAAGCCTGACGGTCTATCTGGTGCGGAAAGGCACGCTGGATGAATATGTGTTTCTGGAGCATGGCGCCCATTACGCCATTGGCGTGCTGGCGGGCATTATGCTAGTCAGCATAACCCATCATATCCCTGAGGTTATCACTGGCTTGACGGGAGCTTTACTGATAGCGCTATCGGTGATTTCGTCTATCCGTTACAGAAAGAAGCAGGCAGTCTGATCTTCAGCTTCAACCACAAAAAACACGAAGTCCGGCTAAAGCCGGACTTCGTGATAAAAGCTTCGCCAAAACTGCCCGGCACAACTCCAGAGACGGTCTGTCTCAACTATATAAATACCCCGCCTTCCAGCCTTATCTTCATAATTCTTGCACATTTATTGATAATAATACGCTATCTGTTAGGTGGGTATAGCCATGCATAAAACAATTCGAGCCAAGTTATTTTTAACTTTCCTGCTGACAACGCTTCTTGTCGTTTTAGGGATGTATATTTTCATGCGCTGGTCTTTAAACCGGGGTTTCAATGAATTTATCGAAACACGGCAGCAGGAACAAGTCAGCAACCTGGTTGAAGAGCTTGGCGAATACTATGCAACCAACCAGGGCTGGAGCGGTTTGGCCGGCGATAAGCGAAAATGGATTGATTTATTGTGGCAATCCAATCCTCACCGATCTCACCGGCCGCCCGTATGGCTTATGCAAGCGCGAAGGGAAACCGATAATAGTTGGCCGCCGGCATTGCCTGAGCCGCATCCTAAAAAGCATTTCCTCCCTCTTGAAATGCGCGCGATGCTGTTGAACGCCGATAAGACGATTATTTTCGGGCGTCAAGACGCTTTGCCACAATTATCCCTGCAACCTATCCTTTATCAAGAAAAAACTGTCGGTTTTCTTGGACTCCTGCCCGGCAAGGCCGTCAATCAGGACAGCGAAATCCGCTTTATGGAACGCCAGTCCGAATCCTTTATCTGGATTGCCCTGTTAATGATTGTTTTGTCCGCCGCCCTTGCCTTGTTACTGGCTTACATATTGGGACGGCCGCTCAAGCGCATTACCACAGCGGCCAAGGCGCTTGCGGTGGGGCGTTATGATCTTCGCCTGCCGGTCGAGTCTAAAGATGAGCTGGGAGAGTTGGCGCGTGACTTTAACGATATGGCCGCCGCCCTGGAACAGTCGGAACAGGCAAGGCGGCGCTGGGTGGCGGATATTTCCCATGAACTACGCACGCCTTTAGCCGTATTGCGCGGCGAACTGGAAGCCTTGCAGGACGGCATAAGGCCCTTGACCCGCGATGCAATCGATTCCCTGTTCGGCGATGTGATGCGGCTTAATCGCTTAACGGAAGATCTTTATCAATTATCCTTGTCCGATCAAGGCGCGTTAAGTTATCGCAAAGTTCACGTTGATCCGGTAGCCATATTAAAAGAAAATCTGGCGGCGTTAAAACCGGAATTTCAAAGCAAACAAATTGCTATTAAATTGACGAATCACTTGACCGGCCCGGTCAGTATTTACGCCGATCCGGACCGCTTATCCCAGCTTTACCGAAACCTGCTTAACAACAGCAATAACTACACCGACAGCAACGGCGAGCTGGACATTACTGTTTTTCGGATGGGCGATAAACTGGTGCTCGATTTTTCCGACAGCGAACCGGGCGTACCCGAACACGAACTTCCCAAATTGTTCGACCGTTTTTATCGCGTGGAAAGCTCGCGCAACCGCCATCATGGCGGTGCCGGTCTGGGTTTGGCGATATGCACTAATATTGTCGAAGCGCATGACGGCACGATACAAGCGCAACCATCGCCTTTGCAAGGGCTGACCATCCGCATTGAATTACCGATTAGCTCATGAGCCATATCCTGATTGTAGAAGATGAGTTAAAACTGGCCCGCCTGCAAGCGGATTACCTGCAAAATGCCGGTTTTGGCACCGATTGCTTGAGCAATGGCTTGGAAGTGTTGCCGTGGCTTAAAGCCAATCACACCGATTTGATATTACTGGATTTAATGTTGCCCGGCCGCGACGGCCTGGATATTTGCCGTGAACTTAGAAGTTTCAGTGCCGTGCCGATTATCATGGTAACGGCGCGTATTGAAGAAATAGATCGCCTGCTTGGCCTGGAACTGGGAGCCGACGACTATATTTGCAAGCCGTTCAGCCCTCGCGAAATGGTCGCGCGCGTTAAAGCCGTGCTGCGGCGATTGCAAACACAAACAGTCGATGCGGCGGTCGGCGCCTTGAAATTGAAGCTGGACCCCCACAGTTTCCGGGTATCTGCCGAGGGACGCGAAGCCGAATTAACCCTGGTCGAATTTCAACTGCTGCAGGTCCTGTATCAGCAACCCGGACGCATCTTTTCCCGTTCAAAATTAATGGACCTGATTTATCAGGATCAACGCATAGTTTCTGACCGGACCATCGACAGCCACATCAAAAAACTGAGGAAAAAACTGGCCGATATATTGCCGGGCCAGGAACTGGTTCATTCGGTTTATGGCGCAGGCTATCGCTACGATCCACAGGATAAAGTCGGTGATTGAAAGTTTCACAATGTTTGCACATTGTCTTCAAATTGTTTGCGCTTTTCATCGTTAAAGTAAGCTCCAAGAACAGAAAATCACTGTTCTGCAACCCCTAACCAATGAGAGCAATCATGAACAAAAAAATCATAACCATCGCACTGGCTTTAGCCCTTCCTTTAACCGTTGCCGCAGCTTCCGGCGACAAAGGCGATTTTGAGGGTCATCATGGCCACAGAGTCGAACGTATGGCCAAAACGCTGGATTTAAACGCCGAGCAAAAAAGCAAAGTGGAAGTCATCTTCAAAGAACAGCATGAAAAACTCAAAGCCATCCATGAAGAAACCCAAGCACGTCTACAGGAAGTTCTTACCAAAGAACAAATCACAAAAATGGATGAAATGAAAAAACAACGCCACGAAAAATGGCAAAAGAAACATCAAGAAGGTCAAAAAGCGCCCGAAGAAAAGAAGTAATTTTGTAACTATTCGGTGCGAAGCTCAAAACTCCCTCTCCTGACGGAGAGGGTAGGGCGAGGAGAATCAAAATTTTTAACTTTCCAATTGATTGGGTTGCAATTTCCGCAACCCAATCAATCTACGGACTTTGCAGTGAAACCGAATTACTCTGCTAATTGCTGAATGCCATCCAGATACCATTTGGGCTGGATGCTGACTTTCGGTTTAATAAAATGCCAGACTTCCCGGACTTGCGCAGCCTGGGCGTTGCTGTCTTCACGCATGATGGAATCGAACAGCACCACGGCTTCAAGTTCCGAACCGACTTCCCTGACTTCCAGTAGTTCCGCTTCCAGCTTAAGTACTTCGGTGCGGTTTTCGATAGTCAAGGCTTTGAGCTGATCCTGAATATCGGCAAATACTTTATCCGTTGTCAAACCCCTGATTTCGGCAAGATCGCGATCATCCCAGGCTTTTTGCAGATTGGTAAACGCTATCTTGGCGCCGTCCAGAAAGGCCTTTTGGTCAAAATCAGCCGGAACGGCCGCCGCAGTACCAAAGTTAGCGTTCTGTTGTACGGGTTGACTCAATGGCTCGGATGAGCCGGTATTGTTTTTGTTGCCGAACAGAATATCCGTATTAAAACCGGCCGGATCAGTCTGGTTTGATTGCGACTCCTGATAGTTGTTATCCGCTGTCCGGTTATAGACAGGCTGTTGCGCCGACCTCGCTTTTTTCGCAGCGAATAACTTGTAAAGTAAGAAGGCAATCCCGCCAAAAACAAGGAAATCCATAAAGTTAACGCCGTGAAAGCCGCCGCCGGCAAATAGCGAACCTAATAATCCCCCCAACGCCAAACCGCCCAGCATGCCCATTAAACCGCTGCGGTTAGGCATGGCGGGATTCGGCGCCTGGGTTGGCGTAGCTGCCTGCTGCTGGGCCGGGCGGGCGGGCGGGGTTACAGAGCGTTGGTACGGCGTGCTGTAGGAAGACCTGCCGCCAAAGGAGCTGCCGCCGCCGAAACGCTTGGCATCCGCGTCCGACATCACGCCAAAAGTTAAGGAAAGGCCTATCAATAAAGTAGCAATAATTCCGGTATATTTATTCATACACTCACAACATAAAATTAAGTTAAAGTTTATATATCATTGGGACGAAAGATTAAACAACAAGTCATTGATTATTTTTCGTATGGCATTGTATGTATGTTTTGCAACACTACCCACATTTCTTGTTAGGCGGATGCAAATTTGAAGCCTCCATTATGACAATGCGTTGCCATAATGGCCGTGTTTTCTCGATTATAAAATCGCAAAATAAAAGGCTACTTAAATCTGGAGCGTAAAGCACACGGTTGCGCAAAATTTTTACCCCCCTATCGCCATCCTCCTCCCAATGCCTTATAAACGTTTATTGTCGATATCCGTTGACGCTTGATAACATTGATTAATTCGAGATTGGACTGCAAGGCGCTCTGTTGTGCAATCAGTACCTCCAAGTAGCTTGCCCTGGCATATTTGAATAGCTCGTTTGATGTTTCAACGGACTGTTTCAACACATCGCTTTGTTGCTTTTTTAGGGCATTGATTTGTTGCAAATTCTGAATATTAGAGAGTTCATTCGCCACTTCAATGTAGCCGTTTAAAATTGTTTTCTGATAGTTATGCATTGCGGTCAACTGGTTCGCTTTTGCAGTGTTGAAGTGCGCTTTCAATGCATTCATATTGATCAGCGGTGCCACTAAAGTCCCCATCACGGAATAGGCGATTGAGGCGGGCGACGAAAATAGGAACTCGGGATTGAAGGCCTGAAAGCCGAAACTCGCGGTAATGTTAAAATTCGGATAAAACGCTGCCTTTGCCGCTTTCAAATCAAACTTGCTTGCCTCAATCTGAAATTCCGCTTCACGAACGTCAGGCCGGTTTGCCAGCAATTGCGAAGGCACGCCCGATGAAATTTGTTGCGGCATTTCTTTGAACAAGACTTCTTTTATTCGTTGAATGGGTTGCGGATAGCGACCCAGCAGGAAGTTAATTTTATTTTCGGTTTCGGTGATTTGTTGTAGCGTATTTTTTTCCAATATCCGGGTGCTGAGCAGTTGTGCTTTGAATTGTTGCACCGCTAATTCATTTGTCCTGCCGGCTTCTTTCTGCAATACGATGACATCCAACGCCTCCTGTTGTTTCAGGAGGGTCTGCCGGATAATTTCCAGTTCATTATCCAATGCCAACAGTTCGTTGTAGTAAATTGCCACATCGGCAACAAGATTTGAAATGACAAAGTTGGTGCCTTCAATGCTGGACAGATAGTGCGAAACCGCGGATTTGCGTTGGTTTCGCAACTTGCCCCAAATATCAACCTCCCAAGATGACTGTAACCCCACATAGTAATCGGGCAAATTTTCGGGCACGATTTGACCGGGTGTAATTTCAGTAGAGGCGTTTCCAGCCCCATCCATGGTGTAAAGCCCGAACTTGCGAATCCCGGCTCCTATATTCAGATCCACTTTCGGTAGCAGAGCGCCATTTGCCAATTTCACGCTTGAGCGGGACACCTCAATTCGCTGCAAGGCCATTTGCAAATCGATGTTGTTGCTTATGGCGGTATCGATCAACTTCTGCAAGTGCGTATCGGCAAAGTATTCACGCCAATTGATGTTTGCAATAGAACTGGCGGTGTTTTTTTGATTCCCGAAACTCGCAGGTACTTCCTTTTCCGGAATGGACAAGTTGGTGTTGAGTGTTCCGCAACCATTTAAGGATGCAATAAAAAGCGCAATAGTGGCGGTGTAATAAATTTTAGTCTTCATTAGCTGTTAAATAGTTTCCGTGAATGCAGCTTCTTCTTTTCTTCCGCCACGATGATGCTTATCAGCAATGGTTGCAAACACCACATATAACCCTGGGATAACGATAACCCCGAAAATTGTGCCAAAAATCATGCCCCCTGCTGCTGCCGAGCCAATAGTGTTGTTACCGATCTCGCCCGCACCCGAAGCAAACATTAACGGAATAAGTCCGGCAATAAATGCAAATGATGTCATTAAAATAGGGCGTAAACGCAGAGCGGCGCCTTCAATTGCCGCTTCAAACGGCGTATTTCCCTCCCTGTGTTTCAACGTGGCAAACTCAATGATCAGGATGGCGTTTTTGCCGAGGATGCCGATCAGCATAATCATCGCTATTTGCGCATAGATATTGTTTTCCAAGCCCATAATCATCAGTAAAAACAAGGCTCCGAAGATGCCGATCGGCAGCGACAGGATAACCGGCATGGGCATCAGGAAACTTTCATACTGTGCCGCAAGGAGCAGGTAAACGAATAACAGGCAAATCATAAAAATATAAACAGCCTGATTGCCCGCGTTGGCTTGGTCTCGTGACGACCCGGCCCAGTCGTAGCCGAACCCTTTCGGCAGTTTTTGTGCAGCCACGTCTTTGATTGCCGCAATGGCCTGCCCGCTGCTGTATCCTGAAGCAGGCTGTCCGTTGATCATGGCCGAGGTATACATGTTGTAGCGTGTCACCTGCTCCGGGCCATAGACTTTTTCAATGCGTAGAAAAGACGAAAAAGGCACCATTTTTCCTGCTTCATTTTTGATGTACAACTTCATCAGGTCGTCAGGTTGCGCCCGGTATTCGGGCAGCGCCTGCACCATGACTTTATACAACTGGCCGAAGCGGATAAAGTTGGTCGCATATTCACTGCCTATCAGTGTTTGCAGGGTGCTCATGGCATTCTCGGCAGTGATGCCTTTTTGCGCGGCTTTATCGCCGTCAATATGCAGCAGGAATTGCGGAAAACTCGCGTTGAAGGTGGTAAACGCATTGACTATTTCGGGCCGCTTGTTGAGTTCTTCTACAAAGGCTTCAGATACTTTCTGTAATTGCGCCAGATCGCCCTCACCGGTTTTGTCCAGTAAGCGCATTTCGAAGCCGCTTGAATTACCGTAACCCGGCACTGGCGGGGGGGTGAAAAATTCAATGCCGGCATCTTTGATATGCCGGGTTTTTTCTTCAAGCTCGCGGATAATCTCCTTGTCGGAGGCCGTTCTTTCATCCCAGTTTTTTAAGCTGATCAGATTCATGCCATAAACCGCGCCAGTGCCTTCAGAGAGCAGACTGAACCCTGCCAGGCTGGAAACCGAAGTCACGCCATCCAAGCCCGATGCGATACGTTGCACTTCATTCGACACTTGCTCAGTACGCTCAAGGGTGGCTCCCGATGGTGCCGTAATATTGGCATATATAGTCCCTTGGTCTTCCTCGGGAATAAAACCCGCAGGAACCTTAGCCCCGATCAAGCCTGCGCCCACGGAAAACACCAGTAATATGCCAAAGGTTATAACCCTCCGGTTAGCTATCGCGCCGATCAGTTTTTTGTAGTTGTCGGACAGTTTGTTGTACCGGTTATTAAATCCCGTAAAGAAAAGCTGCAAGCCCGACTTTTTAGCGGATTCAGCGCTATGAATATTCTTGAGAAATACGGCACAAAGCGCTGGGGTCAATGTGAGTGCCGTGATCCCTGAGAGGACAATGGAAAAGGCCATAGTTAGAGAAAACTGCCGGTAAAAAACCCCCTCGGGGCCTTCCATAAAGGCTACCGGTAAAAAAACCGCCGCCATCACCAGGGTGATCGCAATAATCGCCCCGCTGATTTCACGCATGGCATGCTCCGTGGCGCGTTTCGGCCCCATGTGCGAATGCTCCATCTTGGCATGCACGGCTTCAATAACCACAATGGCGTTGTCCACGACGATACCAATGGCCAGCACCAACGCAAACAGCGTGATGAGGTTAAGGGAAAAACCCATTAACTGCATGAAGAAAAACGTGCCGACCAGCGACACCGGCACGGCAATAATGGGTATGATGGTGGAGCGAACATCCTGCAAAAATACAAACACCACCAAGGCAACCAACAGGAAAGCTTCTACTAACGTTTTGATAACTTCATGAATGGAAGCGTCCAAAAACTCGGAAACATCGTAGCTCAGGGTATAGTCCATGCCCGGAGGAAAGGAAGTTGCTTTGATCGCCGCCATGGTTGTTTTGATATTGTCAATTACCTCCTTGGCATTGCTGCCCGGACGCTGCTTTAACAAAATGGCGGCAGAGGGCTGGCCGTTTTCTTTGGAAAGAACATTATAATCCTGGGAATCGAATTCGACTTCGGCAATATCCTTCAGCCGCAAAATTTCGCCACTCTTGTTGCTGCTTAAGACAATGTTTTCATAGGCTTTCTTGGTATTATGTTTGCCTGTGTACTTTAAAACATATTGAAGCGCCTGCGCTTTCCTGCCCGAACTTTCACCGATTTTACCGGGCGCCGCCTCAACATTTTGCGCTTTCAGTTTTTCAATGACTTCAGCAGCCGAGATGTTGTACATCAACAGTTTATCGGGCTTCAACCACACGCGCATAGCGTATTCTCTGGACCCCAATATTTCGGCAAAACCAACCCCGTCTATTCTTTTGAGCTCTTTTAAGACATTGATATCGGTGAAGTTGTAAAGAAATTTTTCATCCAAGGTTGGATCCGAGCTGAGTATGTTGATATATAAAAGCATGGCGTTTTGCACTTTTTCGACAATAACCCCTGCTTTAATCGCCTCTGCAGGCAACTCATCCAATACCGAAGACACCCTGTTCTGCACGTTGACAGCGGCGACTTCCGGATCGGTTCCCGCCTTAAAAATAATCTGAATTTCGCCGCTGCCGTCATTGCCGGAAACAGACGACATATAGGCCATACCGGGTACGCCGTTTATAGCTCTTTCAAGCGGTGTTATTACAGCTTTGACAACAACTTCCGCGTTGGCGCCGGTAAATTTTGTAGTGACATTAACCTCGGGCGGGGCAATATCGGGAAACTGGGTGACAGGAAGCTGGGTTAAAGACAACAGGCCCATCAAGGTGATGATGACCGATATAACGATGGAGAGTACCGGACGATGAATAAATTTAACAGTCATGATGATACTTATCGCCTTGATAAATCTTTAGTGTTTAAAGACATGGCTTTTTCCAGATCGACAGGAACAGCATGAATTTTATTGCCATCTTTTGCATTCTCGGCGCCCTCGAACAGAATTTTGTCGTCTTTCGACAAACCCGATTCCACGGCATAAAAATCCGGGAAGCGCATTTTGGGGATGATGTTCCTTTGCTCAAGCACGCCTT
Organism: Methylobacter sp.; assembly: GCF_023227905.1. Taxonomy (GTDB): domain Bacteria; phylum Pseudomonadota; class Gammaproteobacteria; order Methylococcales; family Methylomonadaceae; genus Methylobacter_A. Next base: position 134,494 of record NZ_JALOCF010000005.1, read on the forward strand.
CCTGATTGACCACGAAAACATAAAGCTTGTCTTGAATTTCAAAAGTCGATTTTTGAGGAATCAGCAAAGCATTTTTAAGCTGTTTGTTTACAATGACCTTGCCGTTTGAGCCATGTTTTAAAATGGCATCCGGGTTGGGGAAACGCGCCCTGAAAGCAATATTGCCGGTTGAGCGGTCGAATTCGCTTTCAATCATTTCTATTTTTCCCTCGTGGCCATAGAGAACATTATTGGCGAGTTTTAAGCTCACGGTTTTGGACTTTTGTTCTCCGTTGGAGATGTAGTTTAAGTAATCGACTTCTGACAAATTGAAATAGGCAAACACCTCTCGGTTATCAGAAATAGAGGTCAATACATCGCCTTCCGCTATTAAACTGCCGACCTTATTAGGGATGCGGTTGATAATGCCGTTGTACGGAGCTTTTATCTGTGAAAATGAAAGATGTAACGCGGCCTGCTCTTTATGCGCCAAAGCCTCTTCCACATCGGCTTTTAATGCATCTACTTTTGCTTTTATGACCTCAAGCTCCGTTTTGGAGACAATGTTTTTTTCTACCAGCAGCTTCACGTTTTTTAATTCGACTTCAGTTGCTTTCATATCGGCTATAGCATTTTTATAAGCCGCATTAGCTTTTTGCAGTTCTTTGTCGAATTCTAAAGCGTTAAGGGTAAAGAGCAGTTGCCCTTCCTTGACCGCCTGCCCCTCATCCACATGAATTTTTTCAATGTAGCCTTTGAGTTTGCTTCTTATCTCGACATACTTCACCGAGTGAATTTCGGCTACATATTCATGACTGTAGGCAGTGTTTTTTACCATGGGGCTTACGACCTCATGCTTATCGACTTTTTCAGCCTCTTTTTGGGAGTCGCACGATGCGGCGATGACGCACAAGGCAAGGAACAGTATTTGGCTAATTTTCATTTTGAGTCATTATGCTAATTAAGTTTTTGGCGTATGACGCCCGATTATCAGCAAAAAGCTGAGAGTAAATAAGCAAACGAGTTATTGGCGTCATGGCAGGTGGCTGGAAATTAATATTACTTAACTTACAGCAATAAATGGGCCAATATAGCCAATATGAAAAATACGTTATATTTCCTATGGTTAGATATTGCCTGGAACTTGCATTTTTGAATAAACGTTGTATTTTGCGACATACGGGTGCAGAATGCATCATTATGTCGCTCATCTATAAATTAACATTATCATTGTTTGCCTTATCCTTAGTGGTTTTTGGCATCTATGGAATCTATCAGCTTCGAACCGAGTCGCAGAATTTACGGGATGATGTTGAAAAAGAAACTCGCTTATTAGCCTACAGTTTGCTGGTTTCAGTCGAAAATGCCTTACGGGACCGGCAAATGGAAGATGTGCAAGAGCTATTGCAACAAATAGAGCACCTCAAACCTTCTATTGACGTACGTATCTACATTCAAAACCGGAACGTTATCCATTCCAATGCAGAAAGCTTGATATGGCCGGAAAAAGTAGAACAATCTCTATACCAGGCGGCACTTGACGGCGAAATAAAACAATTTTATTTTCCCGCCGATGAACCCGATTTCATGGTGTTGTCGCTGCCTTTTAACAAGGCTTCAACTGCCATGAAAGGCAATTTAGCCGTGGTGCGCTCACTGCAAAAAATGAAAGAGGATTTAAGTAAAACAAAAACATATATTCTTTGGTCTTTTTTTTCTTTCGTTGTATTTACCTCCCTGCTGTGTTTCTTTTTAGGCCACGTTTATATTTCCCGCCCGTTACAAGAGCTTCGCCAAGCCATGCTGGCTTTCAGGAACAGCCGGGAACCGCCGGAGCCCTTACCGGTAACCGGTAAGGACGAACTTTCTTCCGTGAGGCAAGAGTTTAATCGAATGACTGCCGAGTTATTTTCGGCTTATCGCCGATTGGACGCCGAAACGCAGCACAGGCGGCAACTGCAACGGGCGTTACAGAATGCCGATAAAATGATAACGATCGGCCAGTTATCGGCAGGATTAGCCCATGAAATCGGTTCGCCATTGCAAATCGTAAACGGCAGGGCGCGAGCACTGGCTGCCTGCGGAGAGGATAAAGAGGTGCATCGGATAGCCAATATCTTGGTCGAGCAAACTGACCGTATCACGCGCATTGTCCAGCGTCTGCTGGAGTTCGCGCCCCATCCTTCGCCGGAACCTATATTCTGCGATGTCATCCAGACGATAGCGGAAGTTATCGATATGCTCGATTATGAAGCACAGCGTCAAGGGGTAACTATGAACTTTACACACGCTGAATCATTGCCCTTGTTGTTGATCAACAAGGACGGTGTCCAACAGATCGTTTTAAACCTGTTGTCCAATGCCTTGGCATCCATCGCTGATACAGGCTCCATCCGTATCGATTTATCTAAGGACTCAATTGCTTATGCGGATAAGACAATGCCGGCGCTACGGCTAACCGTAACTGATACGGGAACAGGGATTGCGCCGGAACATCTGCCTTATCTTTTTGAACCGTACTTTACCACTCGCGGTAAAAAAGGCGGAACCGGCCTTGGCTTGGCCGTGGTCAAGACCTTAGTAACTGAAATGGACGGCAGCGTAGCCGTTGCCGAGGCAGAATCAGGCAAAGGCAGCCAATTCATTGTTCATTTACCGTGGAAGAACCGATCATGACTTTAGAGCAGGTTCGCCTTCTGGTGATTGATGACGATCCCGGCGTTGTTGATTATCTGTTCGACATGCTGCACCAAAAAGGCTATTCGGTCGCCGGATTCACACAAACCGACGCGGCGCTCAGCGCCATAGAAAAAGAACCGTTCGATCTTGTGATATCCGATGTGGCGATGCCCGGAATGCGCGGCCTGGAGTTGATGGCGGCTATTCACGCCAAACGGCCTGAACAGTTGGTATTGCTGATAACAGCCTTCGGCAGCATTGATTTAGCGATGCAAAGCATGCGCGCGGGCGCTTGCGATTTTTTAACCAAGCCTTTTCGCATCGAAGAACTTTACTCCGCAGTGGCCCGCGCGCTTGAAGACCGGCAAATGAGACGTACGGCGGTAAAAATTGGCTATACCGACGATAAAAAAGACGATACGAGCGTTTTTATAACTCATAGCGCCAGCATGCAGCAATTGATAAACATGGCAAAGCGGGCTGCGGCAGTAAATTCCACGGTACTTCTTACCGGCGAAAGCGGCACCGGCAAAAGCGCCGTGGCCCGTTGGATTCATGACAACAGCCCGAATCATCTGGGACCTTTTATCGCCGTTAACTGTGCCGCGTTGCCTCATAGCTTAGTGGAAAGCGAATTGTTCGGCGTTCGCAAGGGCGCCTTTACCGATGCCGGCACAGATAGGCCGGGGTTGTTTTTACAAGCCAATTCAGGAACATTATTTCTCGACGAAATCGCCGAGCTGCCTTTAGAAACCCAGCCAAAGCTGCTGCAAGCCTTGGAAACCGGGAAGATTCGCGCCCTGGGCGATACCAAAGAAACCGAGGTTAACGTTCGTTTGATTGCGGCTACCCATCAGCCGCTGGCGCAACGTGTCAACGACAAACTGTTTCGCGCCGACCTTTATCACCGGCTTAATGTAATCAATCTTGAAGTGCCGCCCTTAAGGGAACGAAAGGATGACATTGACGAGTTAGTTAAAGCATTAATCCGTACAATTTGCCTACGGGTTGGCAAACAAAGACCAATCAATATTTCGGTGGAAGTGATACGCTGGATCCGGGCTTACCATTGGCCGGGAAATGTTCGAGAACTCGCCAATACCTTAGAACGGGCTATCGTGCTTGCCGAACATGACACTCTCTTGATCGAAGATTTGGCGCAAGCGTCGAAAATTCCTGTCGACGATAAGAGTTTTCTGGAATTGGCAACGATGCAAGGATGGACATTAGAGGACATTCAGCAAGCTTATATCCGCCATGTTTTAGAAGTCACCGGCGGCAACAAAATCCAGGCAGCCCGGATACTCGGTTTAGACCGCAGCACCTTGTATCGTAAACTGGGATAATGCTTTCTTATTAAGAATTGTTTTCACACTGTTATTAAAGCTTTTATGAATTCAATGGAAGATTTTTACCTGAATATAGGCCTTATTCTGTTGTTGATATTGATCAATGGCGTGTTTTCCATGTCGGAAATGTCAGTGGTTTCATCAACCAAAGCACGGCTGCAAAAATTAATAGCAGAGCGGCGTCTGGGAGCCAAAGCCGCGCTTGCGCTCCACGAAAAGCCCACGCATTTCTTATCAACGGTACAAGTCGGCATTACTGCGGTTGGGATTTTGAGTGGAGCATTCGGTGAGAATGTGTTGCGGACACCTTTGTATGAGGAGATTTTGAAAGTGCCATTGCTGGAACCTTACGCAGAAACGTTGGCCTTGGTACTAACCGTGACAATCATTACTTATTTTTCGGTTGTGCTTGGCGAGCTTGTCCCAAAACAATTGGCTTTGCAAAACCCTGAAGGTATCGCTGCCACGATTGCAAAACCGATGCAGGGGCTTGCGTTATTGGTAAGTCCGTTGGTTTGGCTACTGTCCGCGTCAAGCCACTTTCTGCTCAGATTGTTAAGGCTCCACCGAACCCAAGAAACAACCGTAACGGATGAAGAAATTCGAATCATGATGGAAATGGGTTCCGAATCCGGCGTATTCCACGCGGATGAAAGCCAATTAGTCAATAAGGTGATGAAATTGGATGAAGTGCGCGTCGGGGCAATTATGGTGCCTCGACAAGACATTTATATGATCGACAGTTTGGAGGAGCCCGACAAGCAACGAAGTAAAATCGAAAACAGTCCTTATACCCAAATGGTTGTCTGTCGGGGCGGGTTTGAAAATGTGCTTGGGATTTTACATTGCAACGATTTGTTAAAAAGAATATTAAGCAATCCTGAGTTCAACATTGAAAACGAATTAAGACCGCCGTTTTATGTCCAGGAAACCATGACGCTTACGCATCTGCTCAGCCATTTCAGGGAAGCCCAATCCGATTTGGCATTGATTGTAGACGAGTATGGCGATATCGAAGGACTCGTAACCGCAATGGATGTATTCACTGCGATTGTTGGAGAACTTCCTTCCGTATCCTCTGAATCTTTGTTTGAAGTTACGCAACGCTCAGACGGTTCATGGCTGATTGATGGAGATATATCCATCAACCAGCTTAAATCAACCCTCGGAATGGCTGACCAATTTCCTGGCGAATCGAGCAATGAATACAACACATTAGCCGGAATGATTTTGTTTAATTTGGAAAGACTTCCCCAGTTGGCGGAAGTTTATGAAACAGAGGATTGGCGTTTTGAAATTGTTGACCTGGATGGTTCACGCATTGACAAAGTTTTAATCAGTCCAGTCCATAAATAATATTGAAAGTTCCCTTCAATATTATTTATGGATTGAAAATACGATTTTAAGATTTTTCAATCAGTATGATTATTCCGTTCTTTTCCTCTAAGCGGGTTAAAATTTGGCTTTCCCCATGAATGGCTTGGCAAGCCCGCATAATGCGCTAAACGAATGTCCAAGCCAAGCTGATCAGCAAGTAATTATTAGCTGATGTTACGCAGTTATTCGAAATTTAGACTGCATTAACATTTTTTATTAAAGTGTCGCTGCCGCGACGGTTTATTTTTAATCGGGTTCTCGCACCCGAGGGCGAGTTACTTTCTTTTGCTTCGCCAAAAGAAAGTAACCAAAGAAAAGGCGACCCGGTTGCCGCTTGCTTCTTGCGCTCCTCGCTTTTGCCGAGGGTCAGCAGAAGGGGCTCCTGCCCCTCTGCTGACGTGCGGCATCCATGCCGCACCCCTGGCGGGCTATTCTCGACAAAAGCTCCGGTGCTCGGCGCGGCATACGGGACAAAAATCATCCGTGCGTAACATCAGTTAATCATTTAACGGGATAGCCGTAAAAAGTAGTTAACAATAAAACTTTATTTACGTTATAGGCAATAGGTTGAAATACACATTCCATTTGTTGGCTGAATGGTATATAGGTGGCAGAGTTAGCGCTTCCAAAGGTCTTAATCGAGCAGGAGCCCTACTAATATTGTTCAGCCGCCTATCGGGAGCTTTTCCGCGATCATATAAAAAGTTGTTACTGGCGTGAACATGGGGATTGTTCAATAGGACGCAATAGCGGCTTCGCCTCAAGCGCCTACTGTTGGCATCGCGTATTGCGCCGCATGAGTTGAATAGGCAGGCCGGTCAAACACAGGATACAGCCGTGCCTCTTTGCGCGCCTTCACACGGTGCGCGGGAACGGGACATGCCCATTACACCCTACGGATTGCGTCTATGGCGTTATTCCGGTTTAAGCGACTTGTACAGCTCTAACGTTTTGTTCAACTCGTCTGTCGCACCTTTTACATCACCCTGGTTTACCTTGATTTGCGCCTGAATGATGCTAGCGGTAGCCTTTTTAGTGATGTCCGGATTTCCTGTTACTTTCTCGGAAGTCGTACGCGCTTCTTTTAAATGTTGGCTGGGAGGAAAGAAATCTCTATGGCTGATTTCGACTTTAGCCTTTTCAATATGCATAATAGTTTCATTGGGGCTGTAAACTGAACTTTTAGCCGCTTCTTCCGCATAAGCGGTAACGCTGGGCGAGCCTAAAGAGAAAGCCAGTAATAAAATTAAAGCAGTGCTTTTGATAATATTCATAAAATAAAGCCTATGTTGTGATTATCGAATAGTGTCGGTAAAAAATTCTTTAAAAATGAATTTGTTTTTATCTACAAGATAACGGATCAATCATTCGTGACCTTAGTTTAAAAATTTATATAATCTTGAGTTAAGCTACCATGTCGCGAACAATGCGCAATAGGTATAAATACCTGATCTAAATGGCTTATTGCGACATTGGCAAAGCCAAGCACTGCGCCTGACTGCGTCATCCACCGTGCATTATGAGCTCTTGGCCGCTGGGATCGGCAGCCCGCAGCTGAACACGCACGCGAACACAATCAAGACGATTTCAATTATTGAAGCGAGTATTTATGGTTGGATTGACAGCGTTCCCTTGCCGTACATTAGGTCTGCATCACCTCTGCCCAGCTTAAGACTAACCGGGCGCGGCCTGCAAACTGACAATCACTGTTTGACGGGACTGGGAAACTCTTCCACTATTTCTTCCACAGCTTCCTTGATCCGCTCGGCATTAGTTTCCGGATCGCTGACCGTGCCGGTGCCGATGCCGCGAAACACCAGTTTCTGCGTTTTGGCATCCACGAAATCAAGTATCAGTGTTCCCTCCGTATATTGCGATACATCGGTATAGGTCCGTGGTGCGCCTGCCCACATGCCATAATATCCATAGCCATAAGGCATGCCTCCATAACCCCAATCGCTCGACTGGTGAATAGCCAGTTTTTCCTTGGTCGATACATGACGCACGACATGCAGATCGGCGTTTTCGCTTGTTTCTGAAATGCCATGACGCGCAAGATTGGCGCGCAGGGCTTCACGAAGCGCCGCTTCGCTCGATGGCGACAATCTTATTTTCTCGTTGCCTGGAACCAAGACATAGCTGCGGTATTGCGAGAACGGGGCCAAATGGTCGAAGTCGGTCGTGACAGAAACGGTGGAACAGGCTGTCAGGAAAAGAACTGCTGCAAGTAAATATCCGCGTGGTGATGTAAACATGGCTTTTATCTCCAATGTTGGCAAAGTTAATATTCATCTTCCGAGCTTTTCGCTTCATTGCCTAATAACAAACCGATATTGCCTTGTCGGCGCTGGCCGATTTTTGCAAGACTGCCGATTCCGGGTAGCTCAACATATCGGTGATTGTAACGGTAACAATGTTGCCGGTATGACTAGCGATTTCAGCGGCCATGATTTGTCCTGCCAGCTGCAATCCGCTGATTCGATATTGATGGCATTCTGAAAACTAATCAAGCGATAACTCCAAAAACATCAAGGATTCAATGATGACTTTGCCTCGATCGCTACCTGCGGATTGATACCACGCGGCTAAGATGCTTTCGACGTCAGCATGGGCTATTCAATTTTCGCCGAATTGCAATGCGATCTGAGCGATTAGCGAGAAACAATCAGGTCAGGCACAGTAGTAAGGCGCGCATCGGTCCACAGTAACTTAATGGCGCTGACAAGACGAATCCTGCTCCAGGTTATTCGATTCAGCGGGTAAAAGCTTAGGTTGAAACTCATTCCGTGCAGAGGAATGACGCAATAAATAGCTTAAAAAAAGTGTTGACTTTTTTTTGTGCTCATTGTTAATTTAACTGCGTTATTTTTTGAATAACAGGCCTGAGATTAGGCTTTTACATGGCATAAGGATTGTTCTCAACACTCCTAGATGATACGGGAGGAGCGCTATGAACAAGGTAACTCCACACTTAGTACGCGATTTACATAAAACACTTCCTGAAGGCACAGAATGCTATCTCTGCGCCGCTGCCAGGAGAGCTTTGACTAAATATCGCAAAAGTCACGAACCAATGGCTCTTTTGACCCCCGCTGTTTCCTTGAAAAAAGATGAGGCTTTATCTGTCTTGTCGCAAAAGCTGGGTCGGGGTCTAAGCCGCTTTTTCACCAAAGATATCCAAGCGGCATTGGACTCCATGCCGGGAAATAAGCCATCAAAATGGTTTAACTTATCCTACTGACATTACTTTCCTGCGGGAGAGACGTCGATCATTTCCACAATCCCCCTCCGAAGAGGGGGACTTTTTAATCTATATCGTATTCGGGCAATGCGCCCAAATGCAGTCTGCTTGTCTTGTTCTCACTCAGCGCGTGAGAACAAGAGAAAATTTGTAGGGTACGCACCGCGTACCATTTTCAAATTTTCCCGATGAATTAAATCTGAAAAGGTACGCGGTGCGTACCCTACCGTGCTTATTCGGCAATTTTTACCAACCAGCCACCATCGCCCTTGCAATTGTTTTGCCCATCAGCAGTGATTGCAATTCTGGCGTAAATACCTTTTAGTGACGACGGTATCGTTCCACTGACCAGATAACCGTCCTCATTTCGTGGATTGACCTTAAGGGTAGTTGGCAATCCTTTAATTGTAACCTTGATAGTATTCGGAAAGGTGTTTGCAGAGGCAATAAAAGAAAAAGCTGAACCCACAGCAACTTCAGTTTTTTCAGCCGGAACAAAATTGGTAAATTCAGGTTTGGCACAGGCTTTTGAGCTACTGCTACTGCCGTACGCCCACGAAGTGCTGGTCACCATCATTAATACAAAAAACCACAAGCAATTATGTTGTTTCATCATCATGCCTCATCGTGTTGTTGGTTTTATGAATGTTTCTTTTGCAGCGTTACACTAAAACATTTTATGTTCAAGTCCGGTAAGTTCAATGGTTGGTAAGATTACTGAGAAGTAAGGTCAGTATTTATCATTTATTTTTCACTATATCAAAGTAAACGGTCGAGCACCTGCTGAATCTGATATACCGAGTAAAATCAATTGTCGCGTTAGCGACATCTTTAGGGATATTAAAGAATATTCTGATGGCTGCCATTAAGTTATAGCTGCGTATTTTAAGCGGCTGGAGTGCAAAGCTGGCCTTGCCGTATGGCGCGGTTAGTGCAAGGCAAGCCTTGTGCTCCATTTGAATTTAACTTAATGACAGTGACGTTGGCGCGAGGGAACGAGGGAAAATTTGAAAAGATACACGGTGCGTACCCTACCGGGCTATTCTCCGGCGCATTGAATAGCATCAAGGCCGGCATAATCCTCGGACTGCGAACCCCAGCGCTCCGGATAAGCGCCTTGCTCCACCCAGCGCTGAAAAGAGGAATAAGGCCAGTCCTGCACATTTTTGACCAACCCATGTTTTACCGGATTGAAATGCAGATAATCGAGATGGTTTTGGTAATCTAGTTCATCGCGCAAGGCGTGTTCCCAAAACCGTCTTTGCCAGATGCCGCGTCGACGGTAGCGCAGACGGGAAGCCGTCACCGGTTGTTCGGTGCCTCCCAAAACCAGCCAATGTTGAGTGAAGTGCTTTTTGATGATGCCCCAGCGTTTCGAGTAATCGCAGTCATCCGGAGGCAACGTCCATATAGCATGAATATGATCGGGCAATATCACCAGCGCATCGACGCGAAACGGCAGATGTTGTTGGCAATGACGAATCGCATCCCGTAAACAGTCTCGCGCACGACCATTAGCCAGAATAGCGGCGCGCCGCTCCGTCACCACCGTAAAGAAATACGACCCACCCGGCACATAACAGCGACGATAATCGGACATTACAACCTCCGGTTGGGTACGCATCACGTACCGTGGTTAAAGTTTTTCGGTGGAGCCAATCCCCAAAAGCACAAGATACATAATTAAGCGCCGGAAATTGTTGTAGGGTACGCACCGCGTACCATTTTCAAATTTTCCGATGAATTAAATCCGAAAAGGTACGCGGTGCGTACCCTACCGGGCTACGAATTACGCCTTACCGCGTTCTACATGAGATGTTAGGGTTGCCACATGAGAAGAGAGAATATGGCCCTGCTGAAACCATTTATCGATGACATATTGGTAAAAGTCTTGGTTTTGTGAAGAACCGCATATAGATACTAGCTCTTTACCAATACTTGTTAACAAGACATGCCCAATCTCAATCTGATTGCTAATGTCATTGCCAAACTCAATTAAGGTTGATCGACCGAAATAATAAGAGTGCGTATATTTGCCAAACCCTTTTCTCACATATCCGCTCACGGTTTCAAAAGAGATCAGCCCGATAGAATCCAAGTGCTTTAGGGTCGCGAAGTTAATACCATGCTTGGTATAAATTTCATCTTCTACTTCAAAGACCACAGGAGTTGGTTCCCCCATAAGCCACACGAATTGGCAAAACGTAGTAAAAAGTGCAGCATCTTTTTTATCGATTGATGAGACAAAATCGACAGTTCTTTTAGAGAATGTGCCTGGATTAGAAGCTTCTCCAGAAAGCAGTCTTGCCCATAAGGATCGCATATCGCTATCCGACACGGTGTCGCACTGTTTGAAAAAATAAGCAACCCAGTCCTCGTCCAGATTTTCAACCTTGGCGTCATGTGTCAATTGAGCTGCTGCTTGAGCGGTGATTTGTTCAATGTTTTCTTGTTTCCGTGCTTCCTGTTGGATAAATCTTTCCACCCCCCTGGATTCCAGTTCAGTTAGTTCGATTTTGCTTATAGCCTTGATTTTTTCGGCTTCTGCTTCAGCTCGAGCTTTCCTTATGATACGAGATGGCTCATAGACGATCCCAACTGCGGCAGAAATCTTTTCAATGAGTACAGTCGCTGGTTTTGAAAGGTCACCAAGGTTTACAAGCGAATTGCCATCTGCCACATTTATCTCCTAATAACATTAATGTAAGTTTGCGATGTACGCTCAACCGCCATCACCCACACTTACTCTCCCCACAATTCAAGCAAGTCATACACCCATCCATCAACACCATGGCCTTAGTGCTGCACTTGTTACACAGCACGGCCTTTTCCGGAAACGCCTGTCCTTCCGACTCGCCATGCGCGGCTTCAAACTCTTTGCGCTTTTCATCAAGAAACTGCTTCTGGTGATCGCTCATCGCTTCCGGCTTGATCATGCCGATGTGTTTCAGGTGCGACTCAATCGCGTAGCCGATTTCGGCAACTAGGGACGGCATGAACACGCCGCCTTTTTTGAAGTAGCCGCCGTGCGGATCGAATACGGCTTTCATTTCTTCGACTAAAAAACAAGCATCGCCGCCTTTGCGGAACACGGCCGAGATTAATCGAGTCAGCGCCAACACCCACTGGAAATGCTCCATGTTTTTGGAGTTGATGAAAATTTCGTAAGGCCGACGCTCTTCGTGGGCGGTTCCGGGGTTCAGGATCATGTCGTTGATGGTGATGTACAGCGCATGCTCCGACTGCGGGGTTTTGATTTTATAGGTGGAACCGAGCAGCACTTCCGGACGCGTCAGGTTTTCGTTCATGCTTTCCAGCGTTGGCTGTTCCGGCTCTTGCTTAACCGGTTCTACATCGTCTTTGCTGAGAACTTTGTAGCCGACGATTTTTTTGGTGATTTTATGGGTCATGTCTGTAGCCTCAATCATTATTGCTGAACCTTGTTTTAAAGGCGGCGCATTTTTACTGGTGTTCTGTGTCATGTGTTAGGGCGTTTTTGTAAGGGGAATCTCAGGGCAAGGTACATGCGCCTGATTTATTGTAGAGAAAACAAATTGCCGCCAAAAAGGCCAGACATTATCCACCGCATTAAAGTGAGCAAACTCAGTTAGGGCCTTTTCATCTACATTATTTGTTAATTCGTAATCTATTCTAAATGTTGCTTCAATTTGATACAGCAATCGCGGTTCAGCATCTGAGTTCGATAAATCATTAACCCGAATACCTAAATCAACAAATACTCTAAAAAAATCAAGCGCATTATTTTTATTATTAACTGCTTCACCTACTTCAGCTCTAATTGCCAGTTTATTTTGTTGCCCCAACTGAAGTTGATCATGGCTGTCTTCAAACTGTTTAAAGCTGGATTCATATAAAACAATATCCAATAATTTTAAATTTTCCGATGCTTGTGCTATGAGCTCTTTATCCATAATCTGCCGTCTCATGGTAATCGTCGTGTTCTGAAAATAAGGGTTTGTGTGATTTGGTTTGTAAATCAGCAATGATTTTACGAGTAATCGGAATGACATTGTCGTAATCTGACGCAGGCAGTCTCTTTCCATTCAATCCTGCTTTCCGTTTTAGCCAATTAAACATATCTGGAACATCCAATGCAGCCCGCATTAGTTTATCCATTGCTATGCTTTGAATAACTTCACTACGTTCATATTTTGAAAACGCATTAGGGCCGCCGCCAAAAATTTTTGCGGCATCTTGCTGAGTTAGTCCTAATTTGCTTCTTAACGCCACTATTTCTTGGGCTGTCAACAGGCCATCCATTTTTCGCCAAACGTCACGCACGACACAGTCATTACGTTTAATCTGCTCTGAAAAAATAACCACATCACCACATTGACGGCAGACGGAGTGCTCTACATCGACGGTGTACGATTGACCATTTCGTTGAGATTCATCGGGTTCTATACGGACTTCAAAATCTGAAGAGCCGCATTCAGCGCACTTATTCATAATTATATTTTGTTGAGTTATTGTTGAATGCCAATCGAAAGCTTTTTAAGTAAACTTTCGAGGTTTACAAAAAAAGACCACGAATTTCATATTCTCGTGGTCTTCCTTTACAAAACGGTTTCCTATCAAACTTACAAATGAAAAGAACCGATTTCGACTATTTGAATTTCTCCATCTTCTAGCAGCCGTAGCTTTATATAAATCTGATCCGTTTGTTCTTCTCGAATAATATTTTTAATATAAACATCATGAACGGTTTGATCCGGGTATTCGATAGTTTTCTGGAAATCAGCCAAGGTTAAAGAAATGACACAAGCTGAAACCTCTTCTAATGTGTAACCTAAATTTCTTATATCTTTCGGTACCTTAAGTCCTTTATATCTGATGCGTTGCTGTGAAGCGGCTGCGCGAATTTTATCAAGATTGAAGAATGGCAAAATTATAACCCCTTTCTAACCATAATGGTTAGCCTTGGTATTGTAAAAACTTTCGGCTTTTTATAGCTTGTTGTTTTAAGGGTTAAAATTTACCGTAGTAGCCTTCTTTTAAAGCATCAAACAAATTAGCGGCGCTGTGGATTTCGCCGTCGTATTCCACTTCTTCATTGCCTTTGAATTCCACCACGTGGCCGTCTTCCAATGTGAACTGGTAAGTGGTGTTTTCAAGGTCGGATTCCTTGACCAATACGCCCTGGAACACTTCAGGGTTAAAGCGGAACGTGGTGCAGCCTTTCAGGCCCTTGTCGTAGGCGTACTCGTAGATGGACTTGAAGTCTTCATACGGGTAATCGGTCGGCACGTTAGCGGTTTTCGAGATCGACGAATCGATCCATTTTTGCGCGGCGGCCTGAATGTCGACATGCTGCTTCGGGGTCACTTCATCCGCAGAGATGAAATAGTCCGGCAGCTTTTTGTCGGGATCGTCGCTGTACGGCATCGCATCGGCATTGATCATTTCGCGGTAAGCCAACAGCTCAAAGGAGAATACGTCGATTTTTTCTTTGGATTTTTTGCCGGCGCGGATCACGTTGCGCGAGTAATGATGCGCAAAGCTCGGCTCGATGCCGTTGCTGGCGTTATTGGCTAGCGACAAGGAAATAGTCCCGGTCGGCGCGATAGAGCTGTGATGCGTGAATCGGGCGCCGGCTTCAACCAGCTCGGCGACCAGTTGAGGTTCTTCCTGAGCCAGTTGCTGCATGTAACGGCTGTATTTGGTATGCAGCAGTTTTCCGGGCACGCGGTCGCCGACTTTCAGGCCGTCGGCAATCATTTCCGGGCGTTTGTGCAGCATTTCGCCGGTGACGGTAAACATTTCTTCCATGATCGGCGCGGGGCCTTTTTCTTTGGCAAGCGCAAGTCCCGCTTTCCAGCCTTCCACGGCCAGTACCTTGGTCACTTCTTCGGTAAATTGCAGCGATTGTGAATCGCCGTATTTCATGCCCATCATGGTCACGGTTGAGCCCAGGCCCAGATAGCCCATGCCGTGGCGGCGCTTGGTCAGGATTTCTTCGCGCTGCTGGGGCAGGGGCAGGCCGTTGATTTCAACGACGTTGTCGAGCATGCGGGTGAAGATCTTGATGGCTTTGCGGTAGCTGTCCCAGTCAAAATGCGCGTCGATAGTGAACGGTTTTTTGACGAAACGGGTCAGGTTGATCGAGCCTAACAAGCATGAGCCGTAAGGCGGCAACGGCTGTTCGCCGCAGGGATTGGTGGCGCGGATTTTTTCGCAGAACCAGTTGTTGTTCATCTCGTTGACCTTGTCGATCAGGATGAAGCCCGGTTCGGCGTAGTCGTAAGTCGAACTCATGATGATATCCCACAGACGGCGCGCAGGCATGGTTTTGCTGATTTGGCAGGCGACCAGGCCGTCTTCGTTTAGCACGTAACCTTCTATATAAGGCAGGTCGCGCCAAATGATTTGGCTTGAATCGGTCAAATCGAGGTTGTCCAGCTGGACTTGTTTTTCCGAAACAGGAAATGATAGCGGCCAGGGCAGGTCGTTTTTAACCGCTTCAACGAACTCGGAGGTAATCAGCAGCGACAGGTTGAACTGGCGCAGGCGTCCGTCTTCGCGTTTGGCGCGGATAAACTCGACGACATCGGGATGGCCGACGTCGAAAGTCGCCATTTGCGCGCCGCGCCGTCCGCCTGCGGACGATACGGTGAAGCACATCTTGTCGTAAATATCCATGAACGACAGCGGGCCGGAAGTGTAAGCGCCTGCGCCGGACACATAAGCGTTCTTGGGGCGCAAGGTCGAGAACTCGTAGCCGATGCCGCAACCGGCTTTCAGCGTCAGTCCGGCTTCATGCACTTTGCCCAGGATGTCGTCCATGGAATCGGCGATGGTGCCGGATACCGTGCAGTTGATCGTCGATGTGGCCGGTTTGTGCTCCAGCGCGCCGGCATTGGACGTAATCCGCCCGGCCGGAATGACGCCTTGACGCAACGCCCACAGGAAATCCTTGTAGCATTGCTCCTGTTTGGTTTTACCTTTTTCCACCTCGGCAATCGCCTTGGCGACCCGCTGGTAAGTTTCATCGATGGAGCCGTCGATAGCGACGCCATCTTTGGTTTTTAAACGATATTTAGTGTCCCAAATATCCATTGAAGCGTCCTGAAATGGTATTTCAGTCACGGTGTTGGGAATGACATGTAACTTTGCCGACATCGGTATGTCCCTGTTATATAGTGGAAATTAAAAACTAGCCGCTTAGGGCTAATAATCGATATGTAGTGATCTTGTGATTATAATAACACAAGATATAGTGGTTAAAAGAGAAAATAAAAAAATAAGGCGAAACTCGCAATTGCCTCTACTCAACCAGGAAATCACCGCTTTGATGTTGCCACATGGCGTAATATTTGCCTTGTTTAGCCAATAATTGCTGATGCGTGCCTTGCTCTATGATCCGACCTTTGTCCAGAACGATGATGCGGCTCATCGTTAGAATAGTGGACAGGCGATGGGCGATCACCAGCGTTGTTTTGTTATTAATCAACTCGAAAATGGCGGCCTGGATCTTTTTTTCGGTCAGTGAATCCAGCGCGCTGGTGGCTTCATCCAGAACCACAATCGGCGCATCTTCCAAAAAAGCGCGGGCAATGGCGATACGCTGCCTTTCTCCGCCGGAAAGCTTGACGCCGCGCTCGCCGACCAGCGTGTCGAAGCGGTCGGGCAACTGGTCGATAAATTCAAGGCAATGGGATTTTTTGGCGATAGCCATCAATTTGGCTTCTGAAATATCCTCGCCCAAGGTGATATTGTCCCGTATCGAACGGTGGAACAGCTCCGGCTGTTGCGGCACTATGGCTATTTGCCGGCGCAACGAGCTTAGCGTAAAGGCTTTGGCATCCTGGCCGTCAAAGCTGATGTTGCCTTGTTGAGGGTCGAGAAAGCGGAACAGCAGTTTGGTCAATGACGATTTGCCGGAACCGGATTGGCCGACCAGCGCGACTTTTTCGCCGGCTTTGATGTGGAGGGAAAAGTTCTCGAACAGTTGGGTCTGGCGCGAGTTTTCTTCATTGTAGGTAAAGCTGACATTGTTAAAGTCGATGGCGCCGTGACTGATAGTCAGCGGCTTGGCATTGGCCGCATCGACCTCGACATCTTGTTGCCTGAACACATCGGCCATTTCGGATGCGTCGGCCAGGGCAGTGAAAAAGTTCTTGAAATTGCGCCCGAACTCCCATAAACGCTGGATCAGCATGATCATGATCGATTGAAACAACACGAACTCGCCGACCTGAAAATTGCCGGCTCGCCATTTTTGTATCATCAAGTAAACCAGCAGCAGCTCAATGCCAAAGGTCATCAGGCCTTGTATCGCAAAGGAGATAAACATCAGTATCCAGGCGATTTTTTTCTTCCGGTAAACAGAATCCGAAGCCTGATTGACGCGCGCCTGTTCGCGGGCTTCCATCGCAAAGCTTTTGACCACGGAAATATTGCTGACCGCATCCGAATAGACGCCGCCGACGGCAGAATCGGCCTTGGCTACGGCCTTGTCGAAACGCAGTTTCCAGGACGAATAGGCAATATTCCAGGCGACAAAGACCGTAACCCAAACCAGGAAAGAGC
>NZ_JALOCF010000041.1 GCF_023227905.1 Methylobacter sp.
TAGCAGGCGAATTCGGGCTGTTGCCGGTAGAAGATCGCAAAGGCAAAGCTGACCGCGACAATGTTCATGAAAAACTGGAACAAAAACCAGTCCATGATGATTTCAAAGGAGCGGGAGAATCGGTTGGCCTGCTTGATCAGGCTGCCGGAAAAGCTGTTCTCGAAAAAAACGTATTTTTGCTTTTTAAGTATCTCGAAACAGCGTTTTTCCAGCAGGTTAACGCCGCCGCCATCGAGCGGGATAATAGCGATTTCAAGCAAGCGCCAGGACAGCCAGATGCACGCGTAAATAATCGCGACCTGCTTCAGGTTGTCCAATAGCAGTGCCAAGGTGGCGTCGGAATAGGGCGCGGCCAAACCGTTGGCAATGTTTTTATAGTAAATCGGCGCCGCTAAATCGAGAGTGGCGGCGGAAGCCAGCGCGAATAAGGCCAGCAGGAAAGACCATTTTTTCTGCCAGACAACCCGACCGTATTCTTTAAAGATGATGTTCATTGGTTGTTTTTCGTAAGCGGGGGCTAATTGATTAACTGATGTTAAGCAATGGCTAAGAAATTTTCACCACGAAGACACGAAGAACACGAAGTTTATATATTTCTTCGTGTTCTTCGTGTCTTCGTGGTGTTTTTAAGTAGCTTGTGTAACAGTAGTTATTTATTAGCCCGATGCTCAATAATATCGTCAAGCACTGCTGGGTCGGCGAGCGTCGATGTATCACCCAGGCTGTCGATTTCATTGGACGCCACTTTACGCAAAATACGGCGCATGATTTTGCCGGAGCGGGTTTTGGGCAGGCCCGGCGCCCACTGGATGATATCCGGGTGGGCAATCGGGCCGATTTCTTTTTTGACTAGCTCGACCAGTTCCTGGCGCAGCCCTTCAGTAGGCTCGATGCCGACATTCAAAGTCACGTAGGCGTAGATGCCTTGCCCCTTGATGTCATGCGGATAGCCGACCACCGCCGCTTCGGCGACATGCTCATGCAGCACCAGCGCGCTTTCGATTTCCGCGGTGCCCATGCGATGGCCGGAGACATTGATCACGTCGTCAACCCGGCCGGTAATCCAGAAATAGCCGTCCTTATCGCGGCGTGCGCCGTCCCCGGTAAAATAATAGCCGGGGTAGTTTTTAAAATAGGTGTCGATAAAGCGCTGATGGTCGCCGTAAACAGTGCGCGCCTGTCCCGGCCATGACCGGCTAATGACTAAAATGCCTTCGGCGGCGCCTTGCCTGATCCAGCCCTCGTTGTCGATGATTTCCGGTTTGATGCCGAAAAAGGGCAGGGTCGCGGAACCCGGTTTTAAAGCGATTGCGCCGGGCAGCGGGGTGATCATGATGCCGCCGGTTTCGGTTTGCCACCAGGTGTCGGAAATAGGGCAGCGGCCATCACCGACGACATGGTAATACCATTCCCAGGCTTCCGGGTTAATCGGTTCGCCGACCGTGCCGAGCACTCTTAAACTGCGGCGCGAGCAGCGCTTGACGAACTCGTCGCCCTGCGCCATCAGCGCGCGAATCGCGGTCGGCGCGGTATAGAAAATATTGACCTGATGCTTGTCGATGACTCGCCAGAAGCGGTCGGCTTCGGGGTAAGTCGGCACGCCTTCGAACATTAAGGTGGTGGCGCCGTTGCACAGTGGGCCGTAGATCATGTACGAATGGCCGGTGACCCAGCCGATATCGGCGGTGCACCAGTAAATGTCGCCGTCGTGGTAATCGAACACGTATTTGTGGGTCATGGCCGCGTACAGCAGATAACCGCCGGTCGTGTGCAAAACGCCTTTGGGCTTGCCGGTGGAGCCTGATGTGTACAGGATAAACAGCGGGTCTTCGGCGTCCATGGCTTCGGGCGGGCAGTCGGCTGACGCGTTTGCCATTGCTTCGTGGTACCAGACATCGCGTTGCTCGTGCCAGTCGACGGCATTGCCGGTGTTCTTGATGACGATGACTTTTTCAAGGCCGGGGCAGGCTGCGGCGGCTTCATCGGCATTGGCTTTAATAGGTACGATCTTGCCGCCGCGATGGCCTTCGTCGGCGCACACCAGAAACCGGCAATCGGCATCCAGAATCCGGTCTTTCAGCGCCTCGGCGGAAAAGCCGCCGAATACGATTGAATGCACGGCGCCGATGCGGGTGCAGGCCAGCATTACTGCCGCCGCCTCGCTAATCATCGGTAGGTAAATGCAGATGCGGTCGCCTTTTTGGGCGCCTTGTGCTTTTAACACATTGGCAAACTTGCAGACTTGTTCATGCAATTGCCGGTAGGTGATTTTTTTGTCCTGTGCCGGATCGTCGCCTTCCCAGATGATGGCGGCCTGATCGGCGCGAGTGGCAAGATGACGGTCCACGCAGTTGACGCTGACGTTGAGCTTGCCGCCTTCAAACCAGCGAATATGGCCGGTCTTGAAATCGCAATCGCTGATTTTGTCCCAAGGCTTGCTCCAATCCAGAAACAGCTTAGCCTGTTCAGCCCAGAAAGCTTCGGGCTCGGCTATGGAGCGCTGATACAGGGCTTTATAGGTTTCAGCGGTAATGTGCGCCTTAGCTGTTATTTCCGGCTTTATGTCATAAATTTTTTCATCTGACATTGGTTATCCTTGGGGTTGATTGAAAAAGGGTAAGGCGTGTTTATTCGGCATGGAATGGACAGCATCGGCTTTTAGAGGCGATATATAATGTCTGAGCATTCTGTGATTGGCATCAGTGTTATAAAGTTGAAAAGATTTGTGCCATTTCCGTAGAATCAGTATCTCTATACAGAGCAGATACATTTAATAGTGGCTTATTTTTTCAAGTATAGCTATTCAGAGCTATTTTATCCCTGCTACTATCAGGCTCAGCAAATGATGTGCCCCGGGGCTTTTCTGGAAAGTATTTTAACATTCATCTAAGAGGGACTTATGAACAATCGATTACTATGCGCCGCATTATTGTGGCTACCGGTTTTTGCAAGCAGTGCCGAGACTAAAGTGTCGGAGCATGTGCTTGGGAACGGTTTGAAAGTGCTGGTTAAGGAGGATCACCGCTCTCCGGTTGCGGTGTCTCAAGTTTGGTACAAAGTGGGTTCAAGTTATGAACCGGGCGGCATTACCGGCATTTCCCACATGCTTGAGCATATGATGTTTAAAGGCACTGACAAGCATGCTCCGGGCGAGTTTTCGCGGATCATCGCCGAAAACGGCGGCGATGAAAATGCGTTTACCGGCACCGATTACACGGCTTATTTCCAGACTATGGAAGCTTCCAGGCTGGCGGTCAGCTTTGAGCTGGAAGCCGACCGGATGCGCAATCTGCATTTGCTGCCCGACGAGTTGAAAAAGGAGCTACAGGTGGTAACCGAAGAGCGCAGGATGCGCACGGACGATAATCCGCAGGCCAAAATGCAGGAGCATTTTAATGCGATGGTCTATACCAACAGCCCTTATAAAAATCCCGTGATTGGTTGGCCTTCGGATATTGAAAATTACAAGGTGGAAGACCTTCAGGCCTGGTATCAACGCTGGTATGCGCCCAATAACGCGACGCTGGTGGTGGTAGGGGATGTGCAGCCCAAAGCGGTTTTTGCGCTGGCGGAAAAATATTTTGGCCCGCTTAAGCCCAGCGACCTGAAAGCGACAAAGCCGCAGGCTGAAGTCGAGCAGCTGGGGGTACGGAAAATGACAGTTAAATTACCGGCCAAACTACCCTATCTGCTTATGGGCTATAAAGTGCCGGTATTAACAACCGCGCAAAATGAGTGGGAAGCGTATGCGTTGGAAGTTTTGGCCGGTGTGCTGGATGGCGGCAGCAGCGCCAGATTGGAATCGGGGCTGGTGCGCGGCAAGCAAATAGCCGTATCCGTTGGTGCCGGCTATAGCTTGTATTCAAGGTTGCCGGAAATACTGACGCTGGAAGCAACGCCCGCCGAAGGAAAAACCGTCTGGGATTTGGAAAATGCACTAAAGGAAGAGATTGCCAAGCTGCAAATAAAACTGGTCGATAACGACGAGTTGCAGCGGATTAAGGCGCAGGTTCTAGCCAAGGCCGTTTATGAGCGGGATTCCAATTTCTATCAGGCCATGCAGTTAGGTACGCTGGAGACAGTCGGCCTGGGCTGGAAAAAAGTAGATGAATATGTCGATAAGGTCAATCAGGTTAGCGCAGAACAGGTGCGCGATGTGGCGCGCAAATACTTAATTGAAGATAAGTTGAGTGTCGCTTATTTGGAACCTTTGCCTATCACTGGGCACATTACCGAGACCAAGACCGAAAAAGGAGTTAGATAATGCGTATTCATCTGCTAAGTTTTATACCCAAAGGGCATAAGTTTCGTTTGAGCAGACAAGCTGCTCAACTCAGCTTTATGTTGATGATCTGGTTTGCGGCTTTTTGCAGCCCGGCGCAGGCCGCTGCAAAAATCGAACACTGGCAAACGCAGCAAGGCAGCCGGGTTTATTATGTGCATACCGAAGGCCTGCCGATGGTGGACATACAGGTGGCTTTCGATGCCGGCAGTGCGCGTGACAGGAGCCAGTTCGGCCTGTCTGCATTAACGTCGGCGCTGCTCGATACCGGGGCAGGGAAATGGAATGCCGACGAAATTGCCCTGCGCTTTGAAAGCGTCGGCGCGCAATTCGGCTCCAGTGTTTCCAGCGATATGGCTTCCGTTTCGCTTCGTACCTTAACGGATAAGCCGTTATTCGATAAAGCGCTGGAGACGGTGCAAGTCATTCTGGCCAGCCCGAGTTTTAACGAAGCCGATTTTCAACGCGAAAAAAACCGGACTCTGGCCGGGTTAAAGCAGCAGGAAGAATCGCCTGCCGAGCTAGTCAGGATTGCCTATTACAAGGCTTTATATGGCGATCATCCCTACGGGCACCCGACTCCGGGTACGATTGCCACGGTGTCCGACTTTAAGAGTACGGACCTGCGCAGTTTTTATCAAAAATATTATGTGGCCGCCAATGCGATGGTGGTGATCGTCGGCGACTTATCCAAACAGCAGGCGGAACAAACTGCCGAGAAACTGGTCTCCGGTTTGTCGAAAGGCCAAAAGCCGGAATCGTTGCCGGAAGTGGCTATGCCGGTGCAAGCAGGCAAGCAGCATATCGAGTTTCCGTCCTCGCAAACGCATGTCCTGGTCGGGATGCCCGGCACCTACCGTAAAGATCCCGATTACTTTGATCTGTATGTCGGCAATCATATTCTGGGCGGCGCTGTTCTGGTGTCCAAGTTGTTTAATGAAGTCAGGGAAAAACGAGGTCTGGCGTACAGCGCGAGCAGCTCTTTTGCGCCGCTGTTCAGGAAAGGGCCGTTTGCGATAAGCCTGCAAACCCGCAACGACCAGACCGGGCAAGCGCTGGAAGTGGTTAATAAAACCCTGGCCGATTTTATTGCGCAAGGGCCTACGGAAGCCGAACTGACTGCCGCCAAGAAGAATATTACCGGCGGGTTTGCGATGCGTTTCGATACCAATAAAGAACTGGCCAGTTACGTGTCGATGATCGGCTTTTATGAGATGCCGCTGGATTATCTGGATACTTTCCAGCAAAACGTCGAGAAAGTGACTGTGGCATCGATAAAAGACGCTTTTAAGCGTCGTGTTGACCCGCAGTTAATGCAAACCATCACCGTAGGCGGGAGCGCAAAAAAGAGTGAAAAATAAGCTCAGGATTATTGGCGGGGACTGGCGCAGCCGGCAGTTAAGTTTTGTCGATGCTCCGGGCTTAAGGCCCACGCCCGCCAGAGTCAGGGAAACCTTGTTCAACTGGTTGCAGTATGAAATTGTCGGCAAAAATTGTCTGGATTTATATGCAGGAAGCGGCGCTTTGGGCTTTGAAGCCGCTTCCCGAGGCGCCAGGTCGGTCATTCAGGTAGAAAGCAATGCCCAGGCCTGCCGTTGTTTAAGAGACAATGCCGTTGTACTGTCTGCCGCCGACCGGATAAAAGTCGTGCAAAGCGATGTATTACGCTATCTGGGGGGGAACGCAGAAGCCTTTGATGTGGCGTTTCTCGATCCGCCGTTCGGCCAGAATCTGGCGGTTCAAACCTGCAATCACTTGGAACAGAATGGTTGGCTGGCCAGGCATGCCAAGATTTATGTTGAAACGGAACGGCATTTTGATTTTGCAGGAATGCCTGAAAATTGGCGGCAGCTGAAAAGTAAAAGCGCGGGTGAAGTCGGCTATCATTTGTTCGAACGGATTGGATAATGGTTGTTAATTGTTTGCGCTCGGTATATCCGTCAAGCATTCGATATTGAAGAACAGGCTAAAGGCAAAAGGCGCAAGGCGAAAAGATCGGACTCCAGCATAATGTCCGATCTTAGCCCTTTTGCCTTTTGCCTTGATCCAATACTAAATGAGTATTTAAAAACCGGTTCTTAGTATAGAATTGCCGCTTTTTTGAAAAGCTCACACTATGCAAACCACTGCAATTTATCCGGGTACTTTTGATCCTATCACTAATGGGCATTTGGATCTGATTGCCAGAGCGTCGAGGCTTTACCATAAAGTGATTGTCGCCATAGCGGTAAACAGGGGCAAAGCGCCACTGTTTTCTCTGGAAGAACGGGTGGGTTTAGCTAAAGCGGTTGTCTCTGAATTTCCCAATGTGGAGGTGATCGGTTTTGATAACTTGCTGGTCGAGTGCGCCAAACAGCAGGGCGCCAATGTAATTTTGCGGGGCTTGAGGGCGGTATCCGATTTTGAGTACGAGTTTCAGCTGGCCGGAATGAACCGGCGTCTGGCGCCGGAACTGGAGACCGTTTTTTTAACCCCGGCCGAACAATACGAATTTATTTCTTCCAGCATGATCCGTGAAATTGCGCAATTGAACGGAGACGTGTCCTGTTTTGTTCCTGATCTTGTTCACCAAAGTTTAATCAACAAATTCAAACCCGAGTAAAATATGGCGCTGACCATCAATGAAGATAAATGCGCCCGATGCGGTGTTTGTGAGCCTGAGTGTCCTAATGAGGCCGTTTTTCAGACGGAGGATGCCTATGTCATAGACTCCTCCTTGTGTACAGAATGCAAGGAACGTTATGGCGAACCCTTATGTGAATCGGTTTGTCCTAACAATAGTATTGAAAAGATAAAAGACACTTTATATAAGAAGTGCCTGAGTATATTTAGTTGAGCAAGTTTATTGCTCGTCAGTGTTGTAATGTGTAGGAGTATGTATGGCCCTTATTATTAATGATGAATGCATCAATTGTGACGTTTGCGAGCCGGAGTGCCCGAATGGTGCGATTTCTCAAGGCGAGGATATTTATGTCATTAATCCCGAATTATGTACCGAGTGCGTAGGCCATCATGATGTGCCGCAATGCATGGATGTTTGCCCGGTCGATTGTATTGATAAAGATCCCAAACATGTCGAGGACAAGGAAGGCCTGTATCAGAAGTATCTGAAGTTGATAGGCTAGGCTCTTCGGTTTGTGTAGGGTGCGCCGTGCGCACCGTTATTCAATCAGCAAAGCGTAATAGATTAATTAACCACGAAGACACGAAGGAAAACCAAGGTAAAAACTTCGTGTCCTTCGTGGTTTTATGCTTTTAGTTGACGTCTAAGGCGTTAGCCAATCCAGGCTTTTAATCGTAGTTCCAACCGGCTTGTATTCTGCGCCGACCCATCCTGAATAGCCTGATTTCTCGATAACTGAAAACATCTGTTTGAAATCAATCCGCCCGGTACCGGGCTGGCCCCGTCCCGGGCAATCGGCAAACTGGATATGGCCGATTTGATCGGCATGTTCGGCAATAAATGCTTCAGGCTTTTCGCCCATCATTTGCATGTGATAAATGTCGTACTGCATCAATAGTTCATGACGGTTTAGCTGATCCAGGACGCTGAGCATTTGCGCTCCGCTATGGAGGATAAATCCGGGCATGTCGTGGATGTTGATCGCTTCAAACGCGGTTTTGATGCCTAACGGCGCAAAGGCCTCGACGGCAAATCCCAGGTTTTCCTTGAAGGTTTCCAGATAGTGTTCCAGCCGGCTGTTATCCAGGCAGCGACCCGGCAGGACGTTGACAGCTTCCGGTTGTAACAGCTGCGCATAATCGACGGTCTGGGCGAGGGCATCCTTAAACTGGCCGCACCTTTCAGGCACGCAGGCCAATCCCTCACCGCCTTGCAATAAATCGGCAGCGGCCACATTAAATAAAACCAGTTTTAAGTCGTACTCGTCCAGTTGGTCTTTTATGGCGGCTGCACTTAACTCGTAAGGGAACTGGATTTCAATGGCATTGAAGCCCGCTTGCCTGGCGGCCTTGAAGCGGTCGATCAGCGCAACTTCGGTAAATAGCAGGCTCAGGTTGGCGGTAAATTTAAGCATCGGTTTTTTTGTAGAGTTTGATTAACGTGGCGGGGTCCTGGTCCAGATAGCCGCGGCTACCGTGCAGTTGCATCAACTGGGAGGCCAGCGCGGACATCGGGACGGCATTGCCCTGTTTGACGGATAAATCTACCGCCATGTTCAAATCCTTCAGCAGGGTTTTGACCCGCCATTTGACCGGCTCGAAAGTTTCGGTCGCCATTTCGGCGCCTGTGATTTGCAAGGGCTTGGAGTCGGCAAAGCCGCCCGCTAGTGCTACGGGTATTTGCTGGGCATCAACTCCGGCCTGTTTGGCCAGCGCCATCATTTCGGCAATAACCAGTACATTACAGCTGACGATCATCTGGTTGCAGATCTTGGTGATCTGGCCGCAGCCCACTTCGCCCATGTGGGTTAATTGCTTATACAGCGGCGCCAGGACGATCCGGGCAATGTCGATATGTTCCGCGCTACCGCCTGCCATAATCGCCAGATTGCCATGTTCGGCACCGGCAACGCCGCCGGAAACCGGCGCATCGACCCAGCCCATGCCGCATTTTTCATGCAGCAGCGCTGCCAATTGCCGGGTGTTTTCAGGGTGGATGCTCGATAAGTCAATCAGCAACTTGCCGGCTGCGCCGCTGGCTAAAATATCATCGCGGACGATGGCTTCTACGACCGCCGTATCGGCGAGGCACAGGATAATTACCTCGGAGGAACGGACGAGTTCGGCAACGGAAGCGCAGGCCTTGGCGCCTGCATCAGCGACCGGTTGGAGCTTTTCAGGGCTGCGGTTCCAGACATTGACGCTAAAGCCTGCATCCAGCAAACGCAAGGTCATCGGCTTGCCCATCAGGCCGATGCCGATGAAGCCGAGGGTGGGGTATTTATCTGACATAGTTTTAGTTTTTATGGGTTAACGGTCGAAATGAAACGCAGCTTAGCCAAGGCCTGATAACGCCTGGAGGCCGATTCTACGGTATAATGGCCGCATGCAGGATCATCCTGCACTGTATTTTAATATAAACCCTTGCTGCGCTTTTGTCGGCAAGTTTAATCGAGAGGAATTCTGCGTGGCAAAGGCGAGTGAATTAAAAAGAGGCATGGTGGTTGAAATAAACGGCGTGCCGCATGTGGTTAAGCAGTTCGATGCTAAAAGTCCATCATCCCGTGGCGCGTCAACCTTGTACAAGATCCGTTTTACCAATCTTAAAACCGGCCAGAAACTCGATGAGTCGCTAAAAGGCGATGATTTTTTCAAGGACGCCGATCTGGTTCGGGCCAAGGTGCAGTTTTCCTATGTGGACGGGGATAGCTATATCTTCATGGATATGGAGGATTATACCCAGTACAGCTTGAGCAGCGAAGATTTGGAAGGCCAGATCGAGTATCTGACCGAAGGACTGGAAGGCATCGTGGCATTGTTGGTGGACGATGCGGTGCTGGGTATTGAATTGCCGAGTTCCGTAGTACTGCCGATCGTGGAGACGGCTCCGGCCATTAAGGGCGCGACGGCGTCAGGGCGCACCAAAACCGCCAGAGTGACCACCGGGCTGGAAGTTCAGGTGCCCGAATACCTGGAGCCTGAGGAACTAATCAAGATCAATACCGAGACCGGAAAATTCATGTCCCGCGCTTGAGCCATGACGAATCGTTTAACCGTTACCCAAGGCGAGTTTGAACTGAACCGGCTGCCGAAACGGCCGAGGGAATTGCTGCGCGCCTGGGATGCCGCTGACGAATATCTTCTCGATACGCTTGCCGAACAGTCAGGGCTAACGGAGGGTGCAAGGATCTTGATCGTGAATGACAGCTTTGGCGCGTTGGCGGTGGCGCTGAATGCTTACCGGCCTTATGCGCTGTCGGATTCCTATCTGTCGCAGCAGGCGACGCGGCTCAATCTTGCCGCAAACAACTTGCCTGAGCACAGCGTCAGTTTGCTGAGCAGTCTTGAAATGCCGGAGGGGGCATTCGACCTGGTACTGATTAAGGTGCCGAAGACATTGGCTTTATTAGAAGATGAGCTGACATGCTTGCGCCCGCATTTAACCGAGTCAACCCGGATTATTGTAGCGGGCATGATCAAAACCCTGCCGTCTTCGGTTTGGAAATTGCTGGAACGCCTGGTCGGACCGACTACAACTTCACTGGCGAAAAAAAAGGCGCGACTGATTTTTGCTTGCCTTGATGTGGGGCTGGTTGTTCCGCCTAGCCCTTATCCGGCGAGTTACCGGCTTGAAAATACCGATTACCTGATCAGCAACCATGCCAATGTATTTTCGCGCGACAGTCTCGATATAGGGACGCGCTTTTTTCTCCAGCATCTGCCATTCCGGCAGGATGCCTGCAATATTATCGACTTGGGTTGCGGCAACGGCCTGGTCGGTTTAATTGCCGCTGAACGCTGCCCGGCGGCGACCGTGCATTTTATCGATGAATCCTTTATGGCAGTAGCATCGGCAAGGGATAATTTTGAGCGAGCTTTCAAAGATCGGCGCGTGGCGACTTTTTGTGTCGGCGATGGCTTAGTGGAAGTCGAATCGGAATCGGCCGATCTGATACTGTGCAATCCGCCGTTCCACCAGCAAAATACCGTGGGTGACCAGATTGCCGTTAGTTTGTTCAAGCAGTCGAAGAGGGTGCTGCGTAAAGGCGGCGAGTTATGGGTAATCGGTAATCGGCATTTAGATTATCACAGCTATCTTGATCGCCTTTTTGGCGCGCATTCCATCATTGCATCCAATTCGAAATTCGTTATCGTCAAGGCGAAGCTGGCGAGCTAATTTGCAGAAAATAACAAAAAATCAGGCAAAAAAAACTCCCGGCGCGTAAGCGTCGAGAGCGAGAAGCCAAACAGGAGAGACACTGTTTGAGGTAGGATAACGAGAGATAATGAAAAACTTTAGCCGTGTAATCTTTGGCTAAGAAATATATTGCTGAATATGGCGGCTGTTGCAAACATAATTGTGGAAACAATAAATTCGCCGGAAAGAAAACCCAAAATACCGACGACAAATATCAGTCCTATTAAAATATCTCTTTGAATATCAGTCATTTTAAAGATCCTTTGCTATTTACTAGGTAAGAAGTAATCAACGTTGAGTATAACTATACTTGCGTGCATATTGGTTGACAATATCAATGATTATTGATTAATAGTTTCTTATATGAAAACAATTGAATTTCGAATTTGCTGGTGTTTGGCAGAATGCGCACAAGCAGTCTAAAGCTAGTAAATATCGGGGGTTGAAGAGTGATTTATGCCGAGCGTTTAATGATATTTAGTTAAGTACGCTTTTAATAAAACTAAATAGACAGCTATGAATGAGGATACGATTGCACAAAACCGCGCATCATTATTAATATAATGGCATGGCTGAAGTCGATGCGGCCGTACAGGGAAGGTTGGGATAAGTAGGTTTTAATGATAGGTTGCCGACGCAAGAACCTGCAAGGAAGCCTTACGGCAGTAATGAAAGTATGTTGATTAAATTTGCGACCCATTGGCTAATAGGGCTAGTTTGCGTTAATTTCGGCGGGTTATATAGCTAATCTATAATATTCGATAACGACAACAAATCTCTTTCCAGTAAAGCGCTGTTGCCAAGGTTGAGTTCAACCAAGCGACGTAGCTCGGAAATGCTGTCTAGATCGATATGCTCACATTTAAAGCCCACCTTATTACCTACAACGTGCGTTGGGGTTAGTTCCATCTTTATTTGGACCTGTTCGGACAATCGTAATGTGAGGGTGTAGAGTTTCTCCGGATCTTCTTCCCAGGGAAGTTCAAGGCGTAATAAACAGCCTTTTAAGGACAGATCAATGATTTCGCAATGCCATGTGCTTTCGTCGCAGTTTAGAACGGCTTTGTCTGTATAAAGAATGCGATGAAACTGGCGGTTGTCTTCTATTGAATGCATGGATTTAATTCAAAAAGAATTGCAGGGATGTGTTGTTAACAACCAGCACATCATTCATGTTTAATTTTAGCGGCTTATCGTTTAACGGCTCGTTGTTTATGGTTATTGTACCGGCATTTTCCAATACGGAGACAAAGTAACCTTCTTTCCTTTTTAATATTGCAATAACGCCGTTGCCGTCATGGCCAAGCCGGGTCATGGACTTTTTTAATTGCAAAACCTTACCAATATTGCTGCCATTCATGATTTGCAAATTAGCGGCAGGAATTTGTAATTCATTATCAATTTCCTGATTGAGCAATTTTACGTCTTCGTCAATGGGGTTATTGGATGCTTCAGGGGCTATAAATTTTACGGTATTGAAAACAATGTCGTGCTTGCCTATCGATATTGTGTCGTTGTCATTGAGATTGCAAGCTTTGGTTTTTTTTCCATTGATGATTAACGGAAATTCATCGTTGAGTTGCTTAACAGTGCAAGCGTCATCGCGAATAATTATGACGGCGTGAGCCGGAGCGATTGCCATGCTGTCAATAATCAAATCGTTGGTTTCATCGCGTCCAATATGCACAATACCGTTTTCAAACAAGCCAGAATGGATAACTTTATCTTTAAAAAAAACAGTGAGTTTTGGCATTGGATTAATGGCCCATCTTTAAACGAACCCTGATTATAGACGGTATTATTTTAGTTATTCAAGAAATTCGCTTTTTGGCTATAACTCAACCGGAAGGGGAATAGTTTATTTTTGGGGCAGGAATTTAACCAATTTAACGCTATTTTCATCCCGTTTTATGATCTCCAGCGGGTAGCCATGCAATTTAATGCTGGTTCCGGTTTCGGGTATGGTTTCCATAAACTCAATGATAAGCCCATTGAGCGTTTTGGGGCCTTCCGTAGGGAGCGACCATTGCGTGACGCGGTTTAATTCCCTAATGGTAATATTGGCATCAACCAGATGGCTGCCGTCGCCTTGCGCTCTTACAGCGACATCTTCTGTGATCAGTTCGCCGACAATTTCCTGCAATAAATCGTCCAGCGTAACCAGGCCCTGCACATCCCCATATTCATCAACTACCAGGCCTATGCGGATTTTTTCATGCTTAAAACGATGCATTTGGTTATGCACGGGGGTGCTATCAGGGATAAACGAGGGTTTATCCAAGCAGTTGATGATGGTTTGTTTGTCAAAATCTTCCTGGTTAAGCAAGATCAGTATTTTTCTTAAATGGATAAAGCCGATAATCCTGTCGATGCTGGTTTTATAGACCGGCAACCGGGTGTGCGGGCTGGTTTTTATTTTGGCGATGATGTCTTCGATCGGCAGTTCAAGGTCTATGCCGATAATTTCATTGCGCGGCGTCATAATGTCTTCAACGGTCGCCGACTCGAGTTCGAGTATGCCCATCAGCATTTTTTGATAGCGAACAGGCATTAAGCTTTCTGCATCGCTAATGATGCTTTTTAATTCGTCTTTATTGAGCGGGTCATGGCGGTTTTTTTTGACGTCGACACCGACTATGCGGAGTAACAGATTAACAAATAAATTGACGAGCCAAACGACAGGATAAAAGACTTTTAGTAAGGGGGTGTAGACCCAGGCGGCCGGAAAGGCAAGCAGTTCAGGCTTGATTGCAGCCAGTGTCTTGGGCGTTACTTCCGAGCAGATAAGCATTACGATCGTTAAAATACCGGTAGCGATAGCTACAATGGCTTCTTCGTCGGCATAGAGTTTAATCGCAATAACGGTGGCTATTGATGCAGCGAAATTATTAACAAAGTTATTGCCCAGCAAAATCAGGCCAAGTAAGCGATCGGGCCTTTGCAGTAATTGTTGCGCTTTGATTGCACTGGGGTGCTTTAGTTTGACTAAATGCCTTAACCGATAACGGTTTAGCGTCATTAAAGCCGTTTCCGAGCCGGAGAAAAAAGCGGAAAAAATAAGCATAGCGGCAAGCATGCCAAACAGCATGCTAAGGGGAATATCGTTCAAAGAAAGCGCGCTCAAGGTTATGAAAACAACCCTAGTGTCTATTATGAGAAATATTTGTCAAGCCTGGATAGGGAGTGCGTGCTATTTTGTCTGTGTAAATCACATTAAAAAGGCCTTAGAAGAGTATGAAATAAAAAGAATTTTGACAGGATGGTGATTCGATGCTTAACTTTAGTCAAATAGCTAAATAATTAAAAAGGATTGTTTTTAAGGTCGTGCCGAGTGATGAGCGCAGTTATTGTTGCGGAAACTGTATGGCTAAACCTTAATGACCTTAATATGGGAAACGGGTATAAGAAATATGGCGTTGCCGCGTGTTTTGTTAATTGACGACAATAAAATAAGAACCCAGCAACTGGAAACGATTTTTCAGTTTATGGAATATAAAATAGATACTGCCGGCTCAGCGGATTATGCATCTTGTTTTACCGAAACTGACCAGTTATCCGGGGTTTTTGTCGGTGACGGCATTGAAAAGCAGGCAACTGTAATCAGTAATATTGTCGAACGGGTAAATAAAGTCCCTGTTATCTTTGTGATTGCTGAGGGCACGGCGCATCAGGTTCCGACCGCAATCACAAATAGCGTATTTCATGTGCTGGAATGGCCTGCCACGCACCCCGTTTTGAAACCGATACTTGACAAGTTGCTTGTGTCCGGCGCGCAAAAAACTTTTATGGTGCGAAGCGAGTCAGATCGTCGCTCGTCTTCAGTTGATCGGCTAAAGGGCAAGAGTCAGGCCATTGCCGGTATCCGCAAATTAATTGAGCAGGTTGCAGAGTCGGACGCAACGGTTCTAATTTTGGGCGAATCCGGAACAGGAAAAGAAGTGGTTGCCCGTGCTTTGCATGATGCTTCATTTCGAAAAGACAAGCCGTTTGTACCTATAAATTGTGGCGCCATTCCGGGCGAATTACTGGAAAGCGAGTTGTTCGGTCACGAGAAAGGCGCGTTTACCGGGGCTTTAAACGCCCGGCAAGGGCGTTTTGAAATGGCGGAAGGTGGAACTCTTTTTCTGGATGAAATTGGCGACATGCCTTTGGCTATGCAGGTTAAGCTATTGCGTGTATTGCAGGAACGGACCTTTGAGCGCGTAGGCAGTAACAAGACCATACAATGCGATGTACGGGTTATTGCTGCAACACACCGATATCTTGAAAATGAGATTAAAGAAAACCGGTTTCGTGAGGATTTGTTTTACCGCTTAAATGTTTTCCCTATTGAAATACCGGCTCTAAAGGATAGGACTGAGGATCTCCCGCTGTTAGTGAATGATCTTGTCGAGCGCATGGAAGCTTCCAATCGCGGTTCAGTGCGACTAACCAATGCGGCAATGGCTATGCTGATGCAACATGAATGGCCTGGAAATGTTCGGGAGTTGGCAAATTTAATTGAAAGACTAGCCATTATTAAACCCAAAGGGCTTATTGATGCCGCTGATTTGCCGGAAAAATTTCAACATTACCAAGTTCCTGAAGAAATTCTTGATGGTATCGAAGCGGCTGATATAGAAGAAGATGAGCAGTCTGAGCAAGTTGAAGCTATCAAGGCTTTTGAAGGAGCAATGAATACCTTTGAAGGGACAGTGAGTAACTTGGCGCAACTGCCGGAGCAGGGCATAGATTTGAAAGAATATTTGAATGATTTAGAGATCGATTTGATACGCCAGGCATTAAGCGAATGCGGTGGTGTAGTGGCTCACGCCGCCAAGCGGTTGAATATGCGGCGTACAACATTGGTTGAAAAACTGCGCAAATATGATTTGCAGCGTTAATAAGGAGTAATGTCATTTTTTTGTCACGCATTGTGTAAGCTATTGAAAGTATAATCAATAATATTTGGTCTGATTTTTGCTTTCTTTTCTTAACGTTAAGTTTAAGTTGTAAACCAGGGCGATCAGACATGAATATTCACACCACTCAAAAAAAGCAAAAAACCGAACAGCTCACCGATGCGTTCCGGATTTTTAACGAGCTATCCCAGAATTTATCTGTTTCTTACCAAGGTCTGGAAGAGCAGGTTGCTAAGCTGCATGGGGAACTCGCCTTCGCTCATAGTGAACGGCTCAAAACCCTTGAAGAAAAAGAAAAGCTCGCCAGTCGCCTGGAAAAAATACTGGCGGCGCTTCCCGCAGGCGTTATTGTGCTGGATGCGGGCGGCAAAATTTTGGATTGTAACGCGGTGGCGACCGATTTTTTGGGCGAGCCTCTGGTTGGCATGGATTGGTCTGATGTTGTCATCCGCAGCCTGATCCCTGTTGGTAATCCTCATGAGCGTCAATTGCGTAACGGCAAACGGGTCAATATGACCGTCAGCAGAGATATTGCACGCAGTGATCCTGCCGATTCCGGGCAAATTGTCTTGCTATCGGATGTCAGTGAAATGCGAAATTTACAGGATACGCTGAATCAGCAAAAGCAGTTGTCGGCCATGGGAGAAATGGTGGCGAGTATGGCGCATCAGGTCAGGACGCCGCTGGCTACAGCCATACTCTATGCGTCGCAAATGAGCAGCCCGGCTCTGGATAGCGAAAAGCGGCAGCGGTTTTCTCAGAAAATTCTGGAGCGCTTGCAGTATTTGGAAAGGCAGGTTAACGATATGTTGATTTTTGCCAAAGACGGGCGCCTGGCGATGGAGTCTTTTTCATTGGCCGAATTATTAAATCACCTCAGGGAAGCGGTAAAAGAATATACCGGCAGCGGCGGGGTTGATCTGCAGATTGTCAATGACGCGCAAAATGATGCAATGCTGGGTAATGAAAATGCCTTGCGCGGTGCGCTGCTTAATTTATTGAATAATGCAGTCGATGCCGTAGGGCAGGCTGGATGTATACAAATTTCAGTGGTTCAGCTTGATGACTATAAGTTGCGGATTGCTATCAAGGATGATGGGCCGGGTATTGCCCAAGAGCTTTGTCAGCGGGTTTTTGAACCGTTTTTCACGACCAAGATCCACGGTACCGGATTGGGTTTGGCTGTCGTCGACAGCGTAGTGAAAGCGCATGGCGGCCATGTGTCTGTTGAGTCCACTCCGGGGCGTGGAACCACTTTTACGTTAGTCCTTCCTTGTATAAATCAGGCATATAACTTGTTGCCGGGCGGTTTTTCACATCAGGCTTCCCTGCCTGATGCCCTTCGGGTAAATGCAAATCTGTTCCAGACAGATTTGTCCGGTAAAAATCACCATCAAATGGAG
This sequence comes from Methylobacter sp., assembly GCF_023227905.1. Lineage (GTDB taxonomy): Bacteria > Pseudomonadota > Gammaproteobacteria > Methylococcales > Methylomonadaceae > Methylobacter_A. The sequence continues at coordinate 17,407 of NZ_JALOCF010000041.1, forward strand.
ATTAGACATGAAACAGTATGATGTGTTGGTTGTTGAGGATGATCTGTCATTATGCGAAGCGCTTTGTGACACCCTGGAGATAGGCGGATATCGTGTGGTTTCGGCTCGCAATGGCACTGAAGCGCTAATCAAGCTGGAGCATGGTCAGTTTAAACTGGTCGTTAGCGATGTACAGATGCCGGTTATGGACGGCTTTCAATTGTTGAAAAATATGCAGCACAAGTATTCGGAAACGCCGGTGCTGCTGATGACGGCTTTCGGAACCATTCCCAAGGCAGTCGAGGCCATGCAAGCCGGCGCTTCCGATTATCTAATCAAACCATTTGACGCGCAGGCGCTGGTGAGCAAGGTGGCCGATTATGTGTCGGCCAATCCGTTGGCCGCAAATAAAGCCGCTAGTGAGCGAGTCGTGCAGGACGAAAGCATGAAAAAACTTTATGCCCTGACCGCCAAAGTCGCTAAAACCGATGTTACCGTGCTGCTGCAGGGTGAAAGCGGAACCGGTAAAGAGGTTATTGCCCGCTATATTCACCAAAATTCAATGCAGTACCAGGGGCCGTTTATTGCGGTAAATTGCGCGGCAATTCCTGAAAACATGCTGGAAGCGATGCTGTTCGGCTATGAGAAAGGCGCTTACACCGGAGCGGTTCAGGCCATGCCCGGAAAATTTGAGCAGGCGCAGGGCGGCACTTTGTTGTTGGATGAAATAGCCGAAATGGATTTAGGCCTGCAGGCGAAATTATTGCGGGTATTGCAAGAGAAGGAAGTCGAACGTCTGGGCAGTCATAAAAAAATCAAGTTGAATGTCAGAATTTTGGCGGCCACCAATCAGAAGTTAAAAGAGCAGATGGAGCAGGGACGGTTCCGTGAGGATTTGTATTATCGCCTCAGCGTGTTCCCTATTAATATTCCGCCGTTACGCAACAGGCCGGGCGATATTTTGCCGCTGGCACGGGAATTGATGCAGCGGCACATGATGGACGGCAAAAACTTGCCTGAATTTGATAATGAGGCTGTTAAAAAAATGTCAGCCTATAGTTGGCCGGGTAATGTCAGGGAGCTGGATAATGTGGTGCAGCGGGCACTTATTTTGCGGATTGGCGATAAGATTACGGTTGATGATTTGGTGTTTGAGGATACGGGGCCAATGATGGCTGTTATGACTAATACTCCTTCAGCTGAGATTTTAGTTGCTGCAAGTGAATCGTCGTATCTAATTGATGCTAAAAGTGAAGTGGTCGAGATTGGGGGGTTGGGCGAAGGGGTTCGCTCGGCCGAAGAAAACATCATTTTGCAGACCTTACAGAAGGAAAATGGCAGCCGTAAGATAACCGCTGAAAAATTGGGCATTAGTCCCAGAACGCTCCGGTATAAGATGGCCAGGATGAAAGATTCGGGGGTAATTATTTCATGTTAACATGTGGCATTAAAAATGCTTTAGACTCTGTACTATAAAAATGTAAGAGGAAAACCCCATGAGTGAGATGAATGTCAACCAAGTTTTGGCTCAGATGCGGGCAATGTCGCTTGAAGCCGGTGGCAGTAAAGTCCAGGAGACCGGTGGCGGCGCTGACTTTGCGGCAATGTTAAAGCAGACCATAGGGGCTGTTAATGACACCCAGCAAACCGCCGGAAAAATGACGGAGGCTTTTGAGTCGGGCGATACTAACGTCAGTCTGGCTGAGGTCATGGTGGCTTCGCAAAAGGCTAGCGTTTCATTTCAGGCAATGCTACAGGTCAGAAATAAGCTAGTTGAAGCCTATCAAGATGTCATGAATATGCCCATGTAGTGCGGCAAACTGTAAATAAAACATGAGTGAACAGAGCGGTAATAGTCTAATTCAGGCAAATCGCCAGCAGGACCCAATGTCAAAGGGCAAGGGGCATCTTGATGGTGAAGCGTCTCATATTTTTGCGACCAAGGTCGATGCGCATCCCGCCCTTAAAGGTTTGGCAGGGCTAACCATCGCGCGCCAGATGGGGCTGATGCTGGGCCTGGCTCTTAGTGTGGCTATTGGCGTTGCTGTTGTTTTATGGTCTCAGGAGCCTTCTTACGGACGCTTGTACTCCGAGATCGGCGAAAGTGACGTGTCTGAAATTCTTGACGTTCTCAATAAGGAAAATATTAAGTATAAAGTCGAAACCGGCTCCGGGGCTATTATGGTGCCGATGGATCAGGTAAGTGCCGTAAAGCTCAAATTAGCGGCGCAGGGTTTGCCCAAAAGTAATAGCCTGGGATACGAGCTGCTGGATAAAGACCAGGGCTTCGGCGCCAGTAAAAGTGTTGAGACAGTGCGCTTCCAGAGAGCCTTGGAAGGCGAGATTGCCCGAACCATTATGGCTATACAGAATGTAAAATCGGCTAGGGTGCTGTTAGCGATGCCCGTTCAGTCGGTGTTTGTGCGGGAGCGTAAAAAACCCAGCGCTTCCGTTATCGTCAATTTGTATCAAGGCCGGTCGCTGGATAAAGGCCAGGTCGAATCAATCATTCATTTAGTCGCGTCCAGCGTGCCACAACTGGACGCCGAGCAAGTAACAGTCGTCGATCAGAAAGGTCAGTTATTAAATAGCAATGATTCATCAGTAGCGGGCAATTTGACCTCCAAGCAGTTTGAATACAAGAAGAATATTGAAGAACACCTGATGGGGCGCATTCAAAATATTTTATCTCCCTTGGTGGGCGGCGACGGAATGCGCGTACAAATCTCAGCGGATGTGGATTTTACCGAGACTGACAGAACGCAAGAAATGTTCAATCCGGATTTGCCGGCTTTAAGAAGCGAGCAGACATCCGAAGAGCAAAATTCGTTATCCGCAACTCAAGGTGTGCCCGGCGCGTTATCAAATCAACCTACTCCGGCAGGCGCGGCTCCGGAAGCAACGCCGGCACCGGCAACGACCGCTGCAAATGCACCAGCTACGGCGGCCAATTCGGCTGCTACGCCGGGGTCGCTTGCAAAAAATGCCACCAGGAATTACGAACTCGATAAAACCATTACTCATACCCGGTTGGCTACTGGGGCATTGCGCCGATTATCAGTGGCCGTGGTCGTTGATGACCGGCATGTGTCCCAGGGCGATGGCACCGTTAAAGCGCAGCCTTATTCTCAGGAAGACATTCATCGCTTTAGTGATCTGGTTAAGCAGGCGGTAGGGTTTGATAGCAGCCGGGGTGATCAGGTTACGGTCACGAACGTGGCTTTCAAAATAGACGAACTTGTTGAGGAGTTGCCGGCGATACCCGTTTGGGAGCAGGGCTGGTTTCTTGATCTTATGAAACAAGCTGCTGCGGTATTGGCCGTGTTATTCTTGTTGTTCGGGGTGCTGCGCCCTACCATGCGCAGTCTTGTCGCTCGGGATCTGGAAGAGAAAAAAGCCGCGGCTTTGGCTGAGGCTCAAGAAAAGGCCGCCGCCATGGGAGGGACCGTTCGCCTTGACGAAAAAGGTGTACCTGTCGCTGTGCCGGCCGGTCAAGAAAACACAAGCTTTGCGATACCTACTGAAAAGGAAATGCAGGATCTGCTGCTTTTGGATGTGCCCCAGAGTTACGAACATCGTTTGGAATATGTGAAGAGATTGGTCGACGATGACTCGAAAGTAGTCGCACAAGTTATTAAATCCTGGATTAAAAAAGATGGCTAATGCGGAAAAGCAGTTAACCCAAGTTGATCGTGCCGCTGTATTGTTGCTGGCATTGGGAATGGATAGGGCGGCACTCGTTCTAAAACATATGACGCCCAGGGAAGTGCAGATTTTAGGTATCACCATGGCAAGCGTGGGAGAGATTTCCACCGGCATGATGGATGAGGTGGTTGAGGAATTTATCGTTACGGTAAAAAGACAAACTGCCTTGGGGATGGATACCGATGAGTATATTCGTAATGTGCTGATCAGCGCGTTGGGCGCGGATAAAGCGAACAGCATCCTTGACCGGATTTTACAGGGCACCAATACCAAAGGTATTGAACAACTGAAATGGATGGATACCCGGTCGATTGCCGACATGATTCGTTTGGAGCATCCTCAGATTGTCGCAACTATTATGTCTTTGATGGATAGCGAGCAGGCGGCTGATGTGATGATGTTCCTGCCCGAAAACATGCGTGCCGATTTGATGATGAGAATTGCGACGATGAAAGGCATCCAGCCATCCGCTCTGCGCGAGTTGGACCAGATCATGGAAAAACAACTCACCGGCTCTGATAATGTTAAGTCGACAAATATCGGCGGTGTTGATGCGGTGGCTAATATCTTGAATTTCCTCGATGGCAGCGCCGCAGATTTAGTCATGTCAGGCATTGCCGAGCACAGGTCTGAACTGGCTCTAGAAATTCAGGAAAAAATGTTCACCTTTGAAGATCTCACTTCAATTGATGAAAGAGGCATGCAAACATTGTTGCGCGAAGTTTCAACCGGACAACTGTTGTTGGCGCTGCGGGGTGTGGGCAGTGAGCTTAAGGAGAAAATATTCAGCAATATGTCCAAGCGGGCGGCAGAAATGCTGCGTGACGATTTGGAGGCTTCGCCTCCAGCCAAGCTAAGCGAAGTAGAGTTGGCGCAGAAAGATATATTGGCTATTGCTAAAAAATTAGCGGATGCGGGCGAGATACAAATGGGAGTCGGCGGTGAAGAACTCATCTAAGGCGCACAGGTTTACAGCAGCCGAACTGGAGTCGTTAAGATTATGGAGCATGCCGGACGTCTCCGGAGCAGAGGCCAGGGAATCGGAGACGGTGGAGCTTGAGGATGAGCCGACGCCGATTTTAACGGTCGATGAAATTGAAGCCATGCAAAAGCAGGCGTACGACGAAGCGTTTGCGCAAGGCAAAATGCATGGTTTTCAGCAAGGCTTCGATGAAGGCTCAAAAAAAGGCTACGAAGATAATTTACATTTGCTGCAAAGCCAGGCGGCAACACTAGTCAGCCTTTTGAAATCTTTAAGCGAGCCGTTTAAGCGCCTTGATGAGGAAGTGGAAAAAGAGCTGGTTAAACTGGTAATAGCCATCGCAACACAAATGATACGCCGGGAAATCAAGTTGGATCCGGGGCAAATCATTGCTGTTGTTCGGGAATCAATTAATGTCTTGCCGCTGGCGTCACAAAAAATTAGCTTGAAATTACATCCCGAAGATGCCGAATTGGTGCGCTCTGCATTAGCGTTGGATGAGATGTCGCCAAGCTGGGCCATCCTTGAGGACCCGTTGATTACTCGCGGCGGTTGCGAAGTTGACACCGATATTTCTCATGTTAACGCGACTGTAGAGCATCGATTGGCTGCCGTTATCGCTACTTTATTAGGCGGCGAGCGGGAGAGCGATTGCAAGACGGCTGCCGGCACCCTTGAGGCAATTTCTCCAGCCGTGGCGGTCGAGCCAGAGGGTACGGCTCCCCGGACAGAGATAGAGGAGCAGCGCACGGCGCAGTTGCCGATAGCACAAGACGCAGTTACCGACGACTCCAGGGATGGAGGAGGTACGACTCCAGGGATGGAGGAGGTAGAGCAATACAGGGAGCGATTGCCGAGAGCATCAACAGCAGGCGCTTTAGGCGACGCAGGAGCAGTTGCCGAGGATAAAAGTTTGTGATTCCGGATGCGGATCGGTCACGAATTTGGCTGGCTAACTTAAAACCTTATTCTGAAAGATTAGCGCATGTCCCTGAGCTTGTTGTTGAAGGCAAGCTTTCCCGTATGGTCGGTTTGACGCTGGAAGCCGTGGGCTGCCGAGCGGCTATCGGTTCCCGCTGCCGCATTGAGACCAAAAACGGCAGAATGATTGAAGCGGAAGTTGTGGGTTTTTCCGATGCACGAATTTTTTTGATGCCGACTGCTGAAGTTCATGGGCTTGAGCCGGATTGTCGGGTCATTCCCCTGGGTAAAAATAGTCTGGCCAGAGTCGGCTTCGGATTGCTGGGGCGTGTGCTGGATGGCGCCGGCAATGCGATTGATGGTAAAGGCCCGCTGAAAACGGATGCGCTGATTTCACTCAACGGCGTGCCGATCAATCCCCTAGCGAGAAAGCCTATACGAGAGCCGCTTGATGTTGGTGTCAGGGCAATAAATTCGATACTTAGCGTGGGTCGAGGGCAGCGTATGGGCTTGTTTGCGGGCACCGGCGTTGGAAAGAGCGTGTTGCTGGGCATGATGACCAAATTTACGACAGCGGATGTTGTCGTTGTCGGGCTGATTGGCGAGCGAGGCCGAGAAGTTAATGAGTTCGTGCTGAAGACTTTGGGTGAAGACGGGCTTAAAAGAGCGGTCGTGGTGGTTTCGCCGGCGGATTGTCCCCCTTTGATGCGCGTTCATGCGGCGTTATTGTCGACCAGTATCGCCGAGTATTTTCGTGATCAGGGGCTTGATGTTTTGTTGCTGATGGATTCATTGACCCGATTTGCGCAGGCGCATCGCGAAATTGCCCTAGCTATTGACGAGCCCCCTGCTACCAAGGGCTACCCGCCGTCGGTCTTTGCCAAATTGCCGCATTTGGTCGAGCGCGCCGGTAATGCCGATCATGGTGGCGGCTCTATCACCGCTTTTTATACGGTTCTGGCCGAGGGTGACGATACTAATGATCCCATTGCCGATGCAGCCCGGGGGGTGCTGGATGGGCATGTTATCTTGTCAAGAAGCTTGGCTGAGTCCGGGCATTTTCCGGCTATCGATATAGAAGCGTCAATCAGCCGGGTCATGCCGGACATTATTGACGCCGGGCATATGCAAATGGCGCGGGAATTAAGACGGTTATATTCGCTCTATCAACAAAATCGCGATTTAATCAGTGTCGGCGCATATCAGGCGGGGTCGAATCCCAGGCTCGACAAGGCTATTGAAAAAAATCCGGCGATTTTAGATTTTTTGCAGCAGGACATGGATGAGCCGGTTGATATTAATCGAAGTTTACAAGAGCTGGCGGTGTTGTTGGGCGTAAACAGGGCTGCCAACGACTGATGGTCAGGTCTCCTCGAGAAAAGGCATAAATGAAAAAATCGCAACGCATTAAAACAATTATAGAAATTAAAGCGACTCAGGAAAAAAACGCCCTGGAAACGCTGGGCGCAGTTCAGAGAAAACTCCAGGGCATGCAGGCGCAAGTTGAAGGATTAAGAAACTATCGGAAGGAATATCAGGATAGGTTTGACCAGTTGGGCAGTAAGGGCGTGAATGTTGCGCAGCTTCTGGAGTTTAGGTCATTTATTGACAAGCTCGATAAGGCAATAATGGGGCAGGAACAAACGCTGAATTCAATTGAAGCTGAAGTGACAGCCAAAAGAAAAATATGGGAAGAGCTGCATCATAAAACCCAAAGCTTGCAGAAGGTTTGCGATTCAGCTCTAGTGGTAGAGATGAAGCAAGAGGCTAAACGGGAACAGCAAGAGCAGGATGAGCGAGCATCCAGAATCGGTCGCAATAACTCCAGTGGCATAGGAAATGCTTAATAATTAATTGAATCTCAGGGGATTGATTATGGTTATTGAAAGTGCAAATTTATCATCTTTGGCGTCAAGCAGTGCCGCAGTTGAAAGCGTGACTCCGCCTTTGCTTGATGGCGCGGGTATTTCCGAGGGTTTCTCGGGTGCATTAGCTGTGCAGATTGAGCTGTTAAGCACTATGAAAACAGAGGGTCCCGCGCCCGTGCAGATATCAGATCCTATTGCTTTACAAGGTGTCGGCGGTCTGCAGAGCGTTGCCGATTTGCCCGAAGACAAAGTGGGTATGCAGGATTTTGCCGCTTTACTAGGCAATGATTTGCCGCCGTCATACAAAACAGCAGGTGATGTCGATCATGAGGCTGCCTTGGCTGCGGTAACGGATACATTGAAATATATCGGATTAGACGCTTCGGCTGGAGAAAAAGCCAAAATGGCCGAGCAAAACATGAAAGAGGTGATTGCAATGGCTGCTTCAGTCCCGCAAAGCACGAAGAATGTAATTGCAATGGCTGCTCCTGCCGAACAAAGTGCGCAAAGAATGGATGAAAAAGCTGTTTCGCCCGAGCAAGACATCGTGGGTGTGGTCGCTGAAGCTGGGCAAAACCTGGAAGGCGTTGTTGTTATGGATGCGCCGGATCAAATGAATTTGGGGCAGGGCAATGATAGGCCTGATAAGGGGCAGGCGGAGGGCGATGATGCCCAATTAACGGTTGTTGAAAATAATGGCATAACGGAAGAGTTGTTGGCCGCAGTTGTTATCGCTCCTCCGGTAATGCAAGCCGAACAAGCAAAAGCAGCCCATAATTTGGCATCTGCAGATGTCGATAACGAGGCTGGGTTGCTGTCTTTTACGAAACCGTCGATTGCAACTGCTAGACCGAATCAGTCGGCTAATATTTCCGAAAACAGGTTACAAGGTGAAACGGTTTTCCGTCTACCGGTTTCGGATAAACAGGGTTTTAATTTAAACGATTTTCAGAATTCGGGACAAACTGAGAAGGCCGGGCGGATTGAGTCGCAGGCCTTGAGTTTGGAAGGAGAAAAAACTTTGCCTCGGGTTGGATCGGATATGGCCCTGCCTAATAAGATTGTCGATAATAAAACAGATGTTCCAGCAATGAACAAGCCGCTATCGCATCCGGAATGGAGTAAAGATTTGGGGGAGCGGATCGTGTGGATGAACAGCCGAACAATACCTTCGGCGGAGATCAGGTTGAATCCACCGCATATGGGGCCTATATCGGTTCGCGTTGATGTTGTGGATGATCAGGCAACTGTTGTATTTACAGCGCAACATGCAGTTGTAAGAGAAACACTTGAGGCCTCCATTCCTAAGTTGCGGGAGATGATGGGCGCCCAGCATCTTAATTTGGTGGAGGCTAACGTTTTTCAAGGACCCACGTCGGATCAAGGCCGTCCGCAATCGCAAAATTTTGCACAAACGGCTGATGGTCAAAGGCAGGTGCCAATGACTGTTGCCGGCGATGAAATTGATGAGGTGGAACAAGAGGTCGCAAGCGGACGGGCTGTCGTTAGTAAAGGTTTGTTGAGTATTTACGCATAGACAATCAGGGGTTCGTATTCCATATTACGCTTGTTGTGCTGAGATATTGACTTTTTTCTTGGGAGTGATGTCGTTTCTGAACTGCACGCTTTCCAATACCTGAAAAAGCATCTATAATGCGCGGTTCTTAGGAGCTATCGGCTCCTCCTTGCTTTACCATCTTTATTAAGACAGAGGTGGGAGGCTTAACCCGAAAGGAAAAATCATGCGACATTATGAAATTGTCTTTTTAGTTCATCCGGACCAAAGTTCTCAGGTTCCTGCGATGATTGAGCGTTATAAATCAACTATTGAAACCGCCTCCGGTAAAATTCATCGTTTGGAAGACTGGGGTCGTAGACACTTGGCTTATCCAATCAATAAAATTCATAAAGCGCATTATGTGCTGATGAATGTCGAGTGTGATCAAGCTACTTTGGAGGAATTAGAAAGTGGCTTTCGTTTTAATGATGCTATTTTGCGTAGTATGACTTTATTGCAAAAAGTGGCTATTACTGAGCCATCTATCATTGCTACATCAACAGCCGAAGAAAATAAAGTAGCTGAATCAAGAGCTAAAGATGCGGCGGCCAGAGAAGCAGTAGTTGCAGGTACTGATGACGAAGCTGATCTTGATGATATCGACGAAGATTTTGACGCTGACGCATTGGCTTCTGAATAACATTTTTAACACTTGGATTTACGAGAATTATTATGGCACGTAACATTAGACGCAAAAAATTCTGCCGATTCAGTGCAGAAGGTGGAACAGCGATCGATTATAAAGACCTGGATTTATTAAGTGATTACATCACTGAAACCGGTAAAATCGTTCCTAGCCGCATTACAGGAACCAGCGCCAAGTATCAAAGACAATTAGGCGTTGCAATTAAACGAGCACGTTTTATTGCATTATTGCCTTTCTGCGACGCTCACAAATAATACGCTGGACGATCAGTGGGCTTTTTAGCTGAGTATATTATGCGGGGACGGATGCAAGCCATGATAGTGGCTTCTACTCTCGCTATAGTGTCACTGATCATGCCTCCAGTGAGTATAGTAAGTTCGGCTTCCGTCGCTCTCGTCACGTTAAGACGAGGAGCTGTCGAAGGCTTAGTGGTTTTGGGGTGTTCAACTGCAATAGCGGGGGTGCTTGGATTTTTCCTGTTAGGCAGTTATCAGTTTGTATTGCTATATGGAATGGTGCTATGGGGTCCTGTCTGGTTGATTTCAATCGTCCTAAGGGAAGGTCGGTATTTGTCGCTAACAGTTGAAATTGCGGTATTGCTTGGTATTTTGGGGGTTATTGGCTTTTATCTCTACAATCCCGAGCCGGCAGTAATGTGGAAGGCTATGCTTTCACAAATGGTACCTCCAAATGCTCCTGTTGAAGATGTACAGCGTACGCTTGATATGCTGTCCCGTTATATGACGGGAATCGTTGCGGCCGCATCGGTGTTTGGCTTGCTGTTCGGCCTGTTTCTAGGGCGGTGGTGGCAGGCTTTGCTGTATAATCCCGGTGGATTTAGACAAGAGTTTTTGTCATTGAGTACGCCCCCAAGACTAGCAATAGGCAGTATTTTAGTGGTAGTTATTGCATCATTAAGTTCCGGTGTGATTTCTGAAATTTCATGGAATATCGCTATTTTGCTGTTTGTGCTATACACATTTATTGGAACGGCAGTATTGCATACTGTATTTGCCGCGATGAAAATGGGCCGTTATATAGTGCCGATGTTTTATGTGACAATGTTTTTGATACCCCATGCCATGTTGCCGGTTGCTATAGTTGGGCTGAGCGATGCATGGATGAACTTACGAAATAAAATTTCGAATCAACAAACGCCTTGATGGCGTAAAAAAATAGCCGGATAAAATCCGATAATGAGGTAATGAAAGATGGAAGTTATTCTTCTTGAAAAGATAGCGAACTTAGGTAACTTGGGTGATAAGGTTGTCATTAAAGCAGGTTATGGCAGAAACTATCTTGTTCCGTATGGTAAGGCTGTTGCTGCAACAGCTACTAAAATTGCTGAATTTGAAGCGCGTCGCGCAGAACTTGAGAAAGCGGCAGCTGAAAAGCTGGGTGCGGCTCAAGAACGCGCCAATGCATTAGGGAAGCTTCAGATTGTTATTACGCATAAGGCTGGCGATGAAGGCAAATTGTTCGGTTCAATAGGAACGCAAAATATCGCTGACGCTATTACCGAAGCAGGTGTTTCAGTTGAAAAGCATGAGATTCGTTTGCCTCAAGGTGTTATTCGTCAAATTGGCGAATATCAGATTGACATTAGTTGCCATACCGATGTCGTTGTAAAAATGCCTATTAAAGTTGCTGCTGAAGCATAATAACTAAGGTTAAGGTAAAAAGAGTAAAAGGTTGAGGGGGCGAGTAAAATCATCCCTGATGCCTTAACTTTTTGATTATGCGATCTTTTTACTCCTGCCTTTTTTATCTCTTAATTCCTTTCATATTAGTTCGCCTGATCTGGCGAAGCATTAGCGCGCCCGCATATCGATACCGGTGGGGTGAGCGATTTGCTCTCTACAAAAAAAGCTTTCCCCAGAACGTTATTTGGTTTCATGCGGTCTCAGTGGGGGAGGTCGAAGCTTTATTTCCTCTGGTCAAGAAGATACAACGGGAATACCCCAATGCAACGTTATTAATCACGGCCACAACGCCCACAGGATCTGCCCGGGTTAAAGCGATAATGCAAGACAGTGTGGAGCATGTCTACTTGCCGTATGACATACCCTGTGCGATCAACCGGTTTATGCGGTGTTTTAAGCCTAGAATGGCTGTCATCATGGAAACCGAGATTTGGCCAAATCTGTTTGCCTATTGCGGTAAAAATGAAATTCCTTTGTACATTATCAATGCCCGCTTATCGGAAAAGTCGGCACGTGGTTATCGAAAAATCCCTGCCCTTATTTCCCCTGCTTTAGCTTGCGTCAAGTCAATTGCCGCGCAAACCCAAGATGATGCCTGCCGGTTTGCCGCTATTGGCGCAAAAACCGAAACGGTTGGAACGCTAGGCAATATAAAGTTTGATGTTGATGTTTCAAATGAAGTTATTCAGCAAGGCGTGCAATTAAAAGCCGAATTGTTTGCCGGACGGTTTGTTTGGTTGATTGCCAGCACCCACAAAGATGAAGAAGCAATATTTCTTGAGATTTATAAAGAAATAAAATCAAAAATTCCTGAATTATTGTTAGTTGTTGTGCCAAGGCATCCTGAGCGCTTTGTTGAGGTGAAAAAGCTGTGTGAGCAGAATCAGCTGGCTGTGGTAATGCGCACGTCTGGCGAAATTTGCCGTTCGTACGATGATGTTTACCTGGCCGATACTATGGGCGAATTAAAGATGCTTTACGCGGCCTCTGATGTGGCTTTTGTCGGCGGGAGTATGGTGCCTGTTGGTGGGCATAATATTCTTGAGGCTGCCGCAGTTGGAACTCCGGTTTTGTTTGGTCCGTATATGGCAAACTTTAAGGAAATAGCTGAAGGCGTACTAAGGCAGGATGCCGCCATACAATGCCAGGATGAAGGCGAGATAATCAATTCGATGATTGCCTTGTATGTGGATGCCGAGTATAGGCAATCCTTGGTTGAAAAAGGCAAGGTATTTGTTCGGCAGAACCAAGGCGCGATCACCAGAATTTTTGACATGCTTATCCAGGATATTTTAATTTAGCTTGCACTACCGGTACATTTGTTCGGCATCGATAAGATCGATGTATGACCTGTTTTCAGTTAGGCAAAGAGTATGCTTTTACCGGATCAGCGAAGTATTTGTGGAGCGATTCGGCATGATCTGCTTGATGCGTCTGCATTGGGTTTCTTTGCGTATATATTCAATAAGTGCCTTGATATTATCTGGATAATAAGGTGGCTATAAATATATTTAATATTTATTCTGCTGCTTGTTAGTTTTATGCTTGTATCGCAGTGAGAAAGAAAGCTTGTTTTATAACTTAAACGGCAATATGCACCTTAATGAAAGGGCAATGATGCGATAAGGTTACTTGACTTGATAGGTAATAATATGGCTTATATTCGGTGATTTAGGCGCATATCGGCTGGTTTTTCTTGGATGGTTGGTAGAGGAAACAGGCAAAAAAAACCTCCCGATGCCTTGCTGGAAACGGCAGGGAGGTTAAGCGGTGTATTATCAGTAAATACCGCTAGTAGGTACAGCACTAGGAGGAGGGCTGATCAATCTTAAGTTTGGTGGTTTGCACCAAAACGTATTTAATTAAAATAATAATAGATATATGAAAACTATCTGTGCGTTATCGCTCATAATTAAATATATTTATCATCGCGGGTTCATGTAATCGGATTCATATAATGTAAACCTCTGTATCCGCTACGGCCTCCGGGTTTTAAGCTAATGAGACATTCAACTCGTTATAACGATGCAGATTCAAGTGGGGTTTTGCTAATATTTTGGAAGCAAAGGTCACTTGTGGTTCGGTAATATCGTTGATTTTTCCTTGTATGATAAGACCGCATATTTATGCCGTGAATATCTTCGAAGATAGTCTTTGTAATTATGCAGATAAATTTTTTGTTTTGAGAGTCCTCGCTGTTTTTATAAGTTTTACTTAGCTGGTTATATTGAAGAGACGTTACACCATATGAATGAAATAAAAGATAAATCAGTTCAGGCCTTTATTGATGAATTGGCTAGCAAGTCGCCTACTCCTGGTGGTGGTAGCGCGGCAGCGGTCATGGGAGCTCAAGCTGCGGCTTTAGTCAGTATGGTTTGTAATTTGACGATAGGTAAGCCTAGGTACGCTGAAGTTGAAGTTGAAATGCAGGCCTTGCTGGAAAAATCAGAAGCGTTGCGAGAAACACTGACAAGCATGATCAAAGCTGACGTTGATGTTTTTGATCGCTTAATGTCAACATATGGTTTGCCAAAAGATTCTAACGAAGAAAAGGCTACGCGTAGCGAGGCAATACAATCGGCATTAAGGGAAGCCACGATAGTACCCTTAAAATGCGCACATGCTTGCGCAGAAGCAATTTCATTGAGCAGAATTGCTGCAGAAAAAGGTAATGCAGGGGTAATCAGTGATGCAGGTGTTGCTGTCATGGCGGCTTACGGTGCGCTAAAAAGTGCAGCATTAAATGTTTATATTAATGCTGGAGGGCTTAAAGACAGAGACTTTGCTGATGCGAAATTAGCCGAGCTGGAAGCTATTTTGAATGGCGCCGATGTGGCGGCGGAAGAAGTTTATCAAATCGTTAAAGCCAAGCTTTAATCGTTAAAAGTAATGTAAACAGTCGCTTCTTATATTATTGATTATATATGAAAAATAATTATATCTGGGGTGTTTGATGTATATTATTGATGTTTCGTTAGGCAAGTGTAAATTGAGTCGTTTGTAATTTCCTTGAAAAAATTATCCTATGTAACGAAAATAAATGTTGACGATATAAGTGAACATCGTTATTATAGACAGCTCTTCCAGGGTGGTTGGGAAGTTAGCAAGCCATTACAAGAAGATCGTCGGGGTATAGCGCAGTTTGGTAGCGCGCCTGCTTTGGGAGCAGGATGTCGGGAGTTCGAATCTCTCTACCCCGACCAATTCGGCGCTTGTAGCTCAACCGGATAGAGCACCAGCCTTCTAAGCTGGGGGTCGCAGGTTCGAGTCCTGCCAAGCGCGCCATTCGTTGTATATCCCGTAACACACCATATTATGGTGAGCGTAGCTCAGTCGGTAGAGCCCCGGATTGTGATTCCGGTTGTCGTGGGTTCGAGCCCCATCGTTCACCCCATCTATATCAAGCACTTAACTGATATTTACAATCTTCCTTTCAGGAACTGTGCCCAAATTCGTGACCACATTAGCAGCATGTTGTGCTAAATGCTCAGGTGCTAGATGAGCATAGCGAAGAACCATTTTATAATCAGTCCATTTGCCAAGTTCTTGAAGAACATTTAACGGCGTTCCCGCTTGAATATGTCAGCTTGCCTAAGTGCGGCGTAAATCATGCCAACGAAAATCATCAATCCCCGCTCGCAATAATGCTTTTTCCAAGCATGATTATTAGCCCTTAAAACAGTCTTTCCTTTGCACACAAACACCTAACGCTGGTTATTTTACCAAGTTGTTCTCTAATAATGTTAACAGCCACATCATTTAACGGTACGCCAATTGCTTTCCCAGCCTTCGCTTGATCCGGGTGGATCCAAGCAAACGCGCCTTTGCATGTTGATCTGGTTCCATTCCAGCTGGTTACGTTGGATTCTCGCAATTCTGTCATTAAACTAAATTGCGCCATTGCTCTCAGATGTGGCGGCAGTTCAGCCAATCAAACTTCAAACTGAACCACTACCAGGTATCGTTTCTGCTGAATCGGTTACTTTTTTATGATAGCACTCGTCTTTGGAGTTGAAACCGAATAAAGGCTATTGATTTTCTGACACCTTATCCACCCAGCTGCCGCCAAACGCTTTGTATAGATTGATGAGTGCCTGCAATGAATTGCTACGGCCTGTTGCAAGAGCAAGCTTTGTGTCGAACAGGTTGCGCTGAGCATCCAGCACTTCCAGATAATTAGTAAGACCGTTGTTGTAACGCAACCATGCCAGCTTTAAATACTCGCTCAAAGCAGTTTCTTGTCGGCTAAGTTCCTGCACCTGTTCCAGGGTCTTAGTATTATCTATCAACGCATCCTCGGTTTCCCTGAAAGCTTGCAACAGGGTGCGTTGGTAACGGAATAAGGCTTGTTGCTCACGCGCCTCGGCAGCTTTTACCTGGCCGGCAATTTTGCCTGCGGTAAACAAAGGCATAGCCAGCGCTACGCCGTAACTCCACATACCTGAAGGCCCCGACAGTAATTGGCTAAAATCGGCGCTGGCAGTGCCTAGCCTTCCGGTTAGCGTAAATTTGGGGAAATATTCACCTTTAGCGACGCCGATATTGGCATTGGCGGCAATTAAGTCCTGTTCCGCTTGGCGTATATCCGGGCGCCGGGCTAGTAATTCGGAAGGCAAACCGGCAGGTACGCCGGGCAAACGTAGTTCGGCTAACGGCAGGCCGCGCTCTAGGGCGGCGGGATTATGACCCAGCAGCACATTCAGCTCGTGTTCTTTTTGCGCTATCTGTTTCTCCAGTTGCGGTATGAGTGCGGCGGCGTTATGCACCTCCGATTTCGCCTGGCTCACCTGAGCTTTTGAGTTGAGTTCGCCATCGAAACGCGCTTGGGCAATACGCAGGGCCTCCCTGCGGTCGGCTAAAGTTTGCTTGGCAATTTCCAAGCGCAGATCCAGTTCACGCAATTGCACATAAGAGCGCGCCACACCGGTGACTAAAGTAAGCACTACCGTATGCCGGATTTCTTCCTGTCCATAAAGATTGGCGCGGGCGGCTTCTGTGGCGCGCCGTAATCTGCCCCACACGTCTATTTCCCAGGACAGGTTTAGAGCAGCCTGTATGTTGTCATAAGCGGGAGTGACGGCAACGCCGTAAGTTGTTCCTGAATCTCGCTGCTGTTGGCCGAATGCAGTGCCCCTAACTTGCGGAAACAAATCGGAACGGGCGATGCTGTAGAGCCCCAAATATTCTTCGACGCTAGCTGTGGCGATCAGCAGGTCTTTGTTATGCTGTAGCGCCTGCTCGATGAGCTTGGTCAGGCGCGGATCGCCGAATTGCTCCCACCAGTGGGTATCGTTAGCCGCAACGGTTTCGGCAGGAGCAAAACGCCAGGCATCCGGTATCGATACGGCTGGCTGTTGGTAATCCGGGCCGATCATAAAACAGCCGCTTAGCGTTAAAGGCAACAATAGGGAAATAGCAATGTGGCGCATAATTAGATTTCCTGTCTTGAAATAGCGCTATCGGTCTGTTTCGGCGTTCGGATCCTCTCCAGCAGCACGAAAAATAATGGCACAAAAAATACGGCCAACAGGGTAGCGCTGACCATACCGCCCATAATGCCCACGCCGATGGAGTGCCGGCTGTTTGCGCCTGCGCCGGTGCTGAGGACCAAGGGTAATACGCCAAGAATGAAGGAAAATGAAGTCATCAGGATCGGACGAAAACGGAGCCGGCAAGCTTCCAGTGCGGCATCCACGACAGCCATGCCCTGTCCGTGTTTCTCCGCCGCGAATTCGACGATGAGTATGGCGTTCTTGGCGCTAAGTGCGATCAGCGTGACCAAGCCGATTTGAAAGTAGACATCGTCTTCCATGCCGCTGGCCCAGACGGCCAGTAAAGCGCCGAATAAGCCGAAAGGAACCGCCAGCATGATGGCGAAAGGCAGCACCAGCCTTTCGTATTGGGCCGCGAGAATCAGGAACACCATAATAATGCCGTAGATAAACGCGGAACTGGATGAACTGCCGGAAGCCTTTTCCTGAAATGACTGTCCGCCCCAGGCGAATGACATGCTGTCCGGTAGAACTTCTTGCGCCGCTTGCTCCATCGCAGCCATGGCTTGGCCAGAGCTATAGCCAGCAGCCGCCGCACCGTTAATACGGGCCGCCGGGAAACCGTTAAAGCGGGTGATGGAGTTAGGGCCGTTGGCGTAACGTACGCTGATCAGGCTGCTTAAAGGTACCATCGAGCCGGAGTGACTGCGCACAAACACTTTTTCAATATCCTCGGGACGGCTGCGGTATTGCGGGGCTGCTTGCAACAACACCCGGTAGGTGCGGCCGAACTTGTTGAAATCGTTGACGTAGGTGGTGCTGAACATGCCCTGTAATGTGTCGAACACATCGTCGATCGCCACGCCCATCGCCCAGGCTTTGTCTCGATCCAAGGTGATGAATAGCTGTTGCGAGCTGGAATTGATAGTAGATGATACGCCGGTCAGTTCGTGGCGCTGGCTGGCTTTGGCGATAACCTTTTGAGTCATGGCTTCCAAAACGGCGGTATCGCCGGCCCCCTGATTGAGTAGCCAGAATTCGAAGCCGCCGACCATACCGAGACCGGGAATGGAGGGAGGATTCATCGGTATTACCAGCGCTTCTTTGATGCTGGAGGCTAGTTTCGCCAAGTTACCCAGCACGTTTTCGGCTTGCAGTTCGGGTTTGACTCTATCCTTCCAGTTTTTCATAGTGAGAAATAGCAGTCCCGCATTGGTGGCGCTGCCGCCATCCATCAGGTTCATGCCGGTAATGGAGACTATATCGCGCAATGCCGGATTGTCTTTTACCAAGGCTTCCGTTTTCTGCATTACGGCACTGGTGCGGTCCAGGCTGGCCGCGTCAGGCAGCATCACGATGGTAAACAAGGTGCCTTGGTCTTCAGGGGGAACAAAGCTGGTGGGTACGATTTTAAACAAGCCGACGATAGCGGCAACCATGCACAGATACAGCATGATGCCGATGGCGGTATGCCGGAAAAGCCAGCGGACGCCGCCCAGATAGCGTTGGGTGGTTTTTTCCAGCGCGGCGTCGAACCAGAGGAACAGGCGCGGTTTTTGCTGCTCGGCCGGTTGGATAAGGATGGCTGCCAGTGCCGGGCTCAACGTGAGGGCGACGATAGCGGATAGAGTGACCGATATGGCGATGGTGATGGCGAATTGTTTGTAGAGTTGTCCGGTCATACCGCCGAGGAAAGACACCGGAAGAAATACGGCAATCAGCACCAACGTTGTGGCAACGACCGGGCCTGCAACTTCAGACAAAGCATGAGTTGCGGCCTCGCGCCCCTTAAGCCCAAGCTCGCGAATATTGCGTTCGATATTCTCGATCACCACGATAGCATCATCAACCACCAGTCCGATAGCCAGCACCATGCCGAACAGGGTGAGCGTGTTAACCGAAAAGCCCAGCAAGTACATACCCGCCAAAGTGCCGATAATGGACACAGGCACGGCTAAAATCGGAATCAGCGTGGTGCGCCAATTTTGCAGGAACAAGAACACGACCGCGACCACCAAAAGAATGGCTTCAAACAGTGTGTGGATGACTTCCTCAATGGATATTTCGACAAACTCGGTGGTGTCGAAAGGAATTTCATAGCCGATGCCCGTCGGAAACGTCGCGGACAGCCGGTCCATGGTTGCCCTGACTTGGTCGGCGACATCCAGCGCATTGGCGCCTGGCTGTTGGTACACCGCTATCAGGGCAGCATTTTCCCCGTTAAGCCGGGTTACCATGTCGTAGCTTTGCGCCCCCAGTTCCACCGTTGCGACGTCGCGTAAACGAATGGCGGCACCGTCATTGTGGGCGCGCAGGATAATGTCTTCAAATTCTTTCGGACTGGTAAGTCGTCCTTCCGCCGCTACGGGTATGGTCAGTGCGACGGGTTGGGCGGTCGGCTTTTGTCCAATCTGGCCGACGGCGAACTGGGTGTTCTGCTGGGATATTGCGTTACGGATGTCCGTTGTGGTGATGCCGAAGTGCGCCATATTGTCAGGTTTCAACCAAATGCGCATGGCGTAATCGGAGGAACCGATAGCGGCAACTTGGTTGGCGCCGGGAATCTGCTTGAGCTTGTCCACTACATGCAGGCTGGCGTAGTTACGGACATAGGTCGGGTCGAAACGACCATCCGATTTGATCGCCACCAGCAGCAAAATGTTGGGTGTCGACTTTGTTACGAATACGCCGCTCCTTCGCACTTCGTTCGGCAGTTGCGCTTCGGCCATCTTGACGCGGTTTTGCACGTCGACATGAGCCTTATCAATGTCAGTGCCGATGTCGAATACGATGCTCAGGTTCAGGGAACCGTTAGATGAACTGGTCGAGTTCATGTAAAGCATGTTTTCGGCGCCGTTGACCTGCTGCTCAATCGGCGCTGCCACCGTTTGCGCCACGGTTTCGGCGCTGGCGCCGGGATAGATGGCCGACACTTGGATTTGCGGTGGAGCAATATCGGGAAACTGCGTCACCGGCAGCTGACGAAGGGCCAATAGGCCGGCCATGACTATGACTATCGATAGAATCGCCGCGAAAATAGGCCGGCTGATAAAAAAGCCAATATTCACGACTGACCGCCGGTAGGCTGCTGCGGTTTTACCGGCATATTAGGAACCACATGGCTCATGCCGTC
Source organism: Methylobacter sp. (assembly GCF_023227905.1). Lineage (GTDB taxonomy): Bacteria > Pseudomonadota > Gammaproteobacteria > Methylococcales > Methylomonadaceae > Methylobacter_A. The sequence continues at coordinate 37,394 of NZ_JALOCF010000041.1, forward strand.
CACGACAACCAGTTCTCCACTTTTTAAACCGTTTTCAATAATCCACTCGTCGCCGAACCAATCGCCCATTTCGACCGGACGTATTTCCGCTTTATTATCGGTTCCGACCACATAAAGGTACTTGCCCTGTTGTCCCTGCAATACTGCGCGTTGAGGCACTAAAATGGCGTTGGGCCGAACAGCCCCTTTCAATTTAACCCGCACAAACTGGCCGGGAACCATTTTCATGTCGGGGTTCTCAAATGTGGCGCGAAAACCGCTGGTACCGGTTTCGGTAGAAATTTGCTTATCGGAAAAATTCATTTTGCCGCTAAGGGGATAGGCCGAACCATCGGACATCTGAAGTTCTATCGCAAAGTCACCGTTTTCAGGCATCAGCACCCGTTTTTTTGCAACGGCTTCGTTGCCTTTCAACAGACGTGTTTCCGAAATGCTGAATTTGACCCACATCGGGTCGGTCTGGGTCACCGTGGTCAGTAAACCCTCCTGGCCTGGACTGATAAAACTGCCATCGGCTTTTTTCGCCTGCCCGCTTAAGCCGGTTAACGGTGATTTGATCGTGGTGTAACTCAGGTTTAATTCCGCTGAGGTGACATTTGCCCGGGCCGTCAGTACCAACGCATCGGCCTCTGCCAAGTCGGAAACCGCATCGTCTACGTCTTTTTGGCTAACCGCATTTTGCGATATCAGGTTTCTAAGTCTCGCCAAATTGCGTTTAGCGTTTTGCTGCCTGGCTTCCTGCTGGGCTAACATCCCTTTTGCTCCTTCCAGGACGGCGGCAAAAGGACGGTCGTCCAACTGAAACAGCACTTGTCCTTTCTGCACCAGCGTACCTTCTTCGTATATACGCTTTTCAAGCACGCCTTCAACGCGAGTGCGGATTTCCACGAGGCGGGAGCTTTCCGTCTGGCCGACGAATTCCCATTCTATGGGAATCGTACGCTCTTCAATCCGTTGGATGGTGACCTCGGGCGGCGAAAATTCGGGGGGGGCATGTTGCTCCTGACATGCCGCCAAGCCTAGCGCCAGCAGGCAAAGAAACATCCAAAGGGTTAATAGGCGCAGATTGGGTTTCACGGTATGCCTTGAATTTATCCGGTTATACGGTCAAAATGAATAAAATATAGTCGAAGGCTTAGGTTTTGTCGCAAATATTCATAAAGTGCAAGCTGCACTTATCTGCGAACAAGGTTATTTAGCTAAAGCTATTGACAGGCTAAAAAACGGGATTAAATCAGGGCAAATATGCGTCGGCTAATCAGTTTCTGATTTGATACTTATTGTACACCGAGTGTTGGTAGCTTTGGTGGTATTTCTAGGTACCCTATATATGAATTGCCACAAATGTGGATAAGTTGACTGTGCTGTATATTTTTTACGAATAGATTTGGTATTTAATTATTTTTTATTTTTATTATTAGACGTTACTCTTTTTATCGAATGTGCGCTTAGACAAGATTAGTATTGAATGTCAGTTAAATATGGATGATTCCATTGCAGAAATGGAAAGCCGCTTACAGTTAGATTTAATATTATTTTTTAAAGTCGAAGGCCTATCCGATAACTGAAAAATGGCTTTTCACAAAACTTAGGGTACCCTCTATTGAGTCGCCTATTCAAATTTATTTTGGTTTGTAACTAGCTATAATTATATTCAATTTATCGCGTTTTATTATTTATCTATGGCTTGTTATTTTTCTAAAGTTTCATAATTTAATGATAAGCGATTAACAAAGGACGAACAATGACTGATACTCCGCATGATTTAAAAGAATTATTAAAAAAACGATTATTCGAAAGTATCTCCGCGCAGATCGATTTGATTGGCTATGTGCCGGACGATATAGCCAAACTGGTTAAGAATTTTACCTTTGATACCGAAGTTGTCGGTCAGTCGCCTGATGATGTGGAATTTGCACGTCGCAAAGATGCCGATGCAGAGTTAATGGAAAACAGCTACGACAAGGACAGTCTTGCGAGTCAGATTAATAATTATTATGACCAGGCGTTTTACAGCAGCGATGGCATCATGGGTATTTTACTTGGTGGAACCGAATACAGAAATATCGGTTACTGGGACGAAACGACTGCCACGCAGAATCAAGCATCCGAACGGCTGCAAGACGCTTTGCTGGACTTTATACCGGAAAAAACAGGACGAATTCTGGATGTGGCTTGCGGAATGGGAGCGTCAACACGGCGTTTGCTGAATCATTATCCGGCCGAGAATGTCTGGGCGATCAATATCTCGGAAAAACAACTCGAATCAGTTCGAAAGAATGCGCCGGGATGTAATGCCCAGGTTATGAATGCAGTCGATATGAAATTTGACGATGATTTTTTCGATAATATTCTGTGCATTGAGGCGGCGTTTCATTTTGAAACCCGGCGGAAATTCCTCGAAGATGCGCATCGGATTCTCAAAAAAGGAGGGCGTCTGGTTTTATCCGATACGCTGTTTACATCCCGGGAAAGGCTGGTGCAGCATGCCGTTTTTCCAAGCCCTGAAAATCATATCGAAACGGTTGAGGAATACCGGAAGCTGTTATCCGAGGTGGGTTTTAGCAACATTATTATCAATGATGTCAGCAAAGAGGTCTGGGGTGCGCATTTTCTGCATACCGTAAACAAGATTCATGAAGAGTTTTATAAAGGCAATCTGAATATTGTTCAGCTGACTGAAATTCTGTGGACTTATTATCACTTAAACTCAATCACCGGGCTGTGCCTTTTTGTCAGCGCACAAAAATGATGCTTGAGCTTCATTGCTCCCGGTAAGTAGCCTGTTTTCATAATTCCAATTTGGCCTCGGCAGGGATCTGGCTGAGGTCAATCTGATGATCGTAGCGGTGGATTTCTCCCTTTTCGGTATCCAGCAGGAAGTTGTTGAACAGATTGCCGTGAAGGTTTCTTTTTAATTTGATATTGACGTCGTATATCGGGAACATCCTGATAACATAGACTTCCCTGTCTATCTGCTCGTTCTTCCAGCGTTCGGCGGCATGGAAATTTTTGTTGTTCCACAGCAGCACCTTGCCTTTGGTTTCGGTAGTCATTAGGAAATCATCGGCATAGTGGCTTTTAGCCAGACCGATAACGCTTTTATACAGATTCATCAAATCCTGATGCGGCTTGCTCCTGGCAAAAGCGGCAGTGGCTTCCGGGCTGATTTTGTCAGGGTCCACATAACCGTCCTCATCCAGGTTGCTGCTGTCTACTGAAAAATACTGGTATAGGAATTTCAGCAATATGTTACCGGGAACTTTTAATTTACTTTCCGGCAGTACCCGAATTCGGCCGCCGTTTTCATCATCGAGATCGACCAATGGTATATAGATGGTAATGTCATTTTCGGTTTCATAAAAATGATGGAAATTGGGAAAGTCGGTGTGTATTCCCGCTGCTGAACGCAGATAGTCATTGCGCAGGTACATATCGTAAGAAGCGACTATGTAACGGGTTTTAAAGAATCGCTGAAAATCGTTTTTCAGCAGGTATTTTAAAACTTTTTCTATATAAGCCTGCTCACCGTAGACGGCTTTTCTATAGGTCTTGTCATAAAGTTTTTTCACCATTTTTTTGGCGATGTTGGGGAAGGTATTAAAAAAAAGGCCTAATGCCCGGCCTTCCATATAGACCTGATGCTCGTTATTAACGAAAAATTTCGGGAAGTCGTTATGGCCTTCCGCTTTTGTTAGATAGTGTTGCTTGATTTCATCCACCAGTTCATCGGGTAACGATAAGTTTGTTTCCACGAATCCGCTGGAATAGTATTCGTTAAAATAATTTTCTTTCAGAATATTGTGCATTGCCACGATCTCCCAATAAATACCATTTTTCGGTTAAGTTTTTTTGCATTATAGGCATCAGGCAGATTGAAATCCATTTATTCATTATTTTAATGCGCTGTCAGTATTAAGCTATTTTGGAATCCTTGAATGGTTGATGAAAATAACACAAAACTATTCCCTGAAAGGGCTTAGCCAAATACCCGGTTTGGCATGCTGGTTGATAAAATCTTGGTAATACAGTGCGCCCGATTAATAGGGCGGATCGCTGTCTATAAAGTCGGATAGTTTTCACTGGCTATTAACGGAAGTCGGCAGTCGATATAAAAGTAGTCTTTAGCAATAAGGGCCTTTATAATCGGGCAAAGCCGATTTTATATGCAGTTTTTGATATGAAGTTATGATTTGATCTGTCCAGATTAAACGAAAGAAAATGCAAAGCTGAATACGGGCGGTATGCCGGCTTGATAATTTATGCCAAATAACAAATTAGGAGATGTTCACAATGTTAGGTTCAGAGTCGGAACAAGTCGCCACCCTGTATGATTCACCGGAAGGTCAATTGGGACCGATATTGTTTGGTGGGCATTTGCACTGGGGCTATTGGGATGAAAACAATGCCGATGACAATTTTGCCGCCGC
>NZ_JALOCF010000043.1 GCF_023227905.1 Methylobacter sp.
GCTTGAGCTGCAGGGTGACTTGCAGCCTAGATGAATGACTGTTCTCGACAGAACCCGGCTTATAGGCCGACTCTTTCTTCCTTTTTCGAGCTTTTCGCTCAGTATTTTAAATCCCTAAACACGCAAAAGCCGTTTGATAATTATTGCGCCAGTCCTTTTTGATCCAGTCCTCATTTTTTACTTAAAAATTCAAAGTTTCGATAGCTTTTATACTTAAAGTTATTTCTCGCTAGATTAATTAACTTTTTGATAAAGAATAGAAATTATTTTGACATATTTTATGCAATTTTGTTCTGTTCGGATTGTGATGTAAGTCATTGTCGAAAAAGAAAGAATCTAAATGAAATCATTCTTGACTAGGGGTTATTAGAAATCTATAGTGGTCACAAGTGGAAAAAAGTGGGAAAAAAAGGTTTTTTTTGGAAATCTGGGGTAAATCTTGTTTCGAGGCATTAGCTCAATCAATCTGGACGGCAAAGGACGTCTTGCAATTCCTACCCGTTATCGGGAGGAGTTACAGGAATGTTGCGAGTGTCAGATGGTTGTGACAGTTGCCGTAAATGAGCGATGTGTTGGAGAGAATGGTTGCTTGTGGCTTTACCCGATGCCTGAATGGGAAAAACTTGAACAAACGATCAGTAAATTACCTACGTTGAATAAAATGGCAGGCAAGTTAAGGCGGTTTGTTATCGGGAATGCATCTGAATGCGAGATGGATGGGCAAGGACGTTTATTGCTGCCGGAAAAATTAAGAACATTTGCAAATGTGGACAAGAAAGTTGTCCTGGTTGGTCAGCTTAATAAATTTGAACTCTGGAATGAAGAAGCCTGGAGGGCAAAAGAGAGTGAATGGCTGGATGGTGACGATAATGAAGGGTTGGAAGACTTAGGCTCCTTATCCTTTTAATGCGGGAGATTTGTTAGTGGTACATTTGCCCGTGATGCTTGCAGAAGCCCTGCAGCAGTTGGCGATTAAAGAAGACGGCGTTTATTTGGATTGTACTTTTGGTCGAGGCGGACACAGCCAGGGAATTTTGAATCTATTAGGGCCATCCGGACGGCTATTGGCATTCGATAGGGACCTGGACGCAATTAATTCCGATTATGCGCAGGCCATGCTGGACGACAAACGGTTTAAGCTGAAGCATACGCCTTTCTCAGAGCTGGAAAATATAGTTGCAAGTGAAGGTTTGGCTGGAAAGGTCGACGGCATATTGATGGACTTGGGGGTGTCATCGCCCCAGTTGGACAATCCCGAAAGAGGCTTCAGCTTCTTGCGCGATGGGCCGTTGGATATGCGGATGGATGGCAATGCCGGCGTTACGGCTGAGCAGTGGTTGGCCGGCGTTGCTGAAGAGGACTTGGTTAAGGTTCTATTTGAATACGGCGAGGAGCGATTCGCACGACGCATAGCTCACGCGATTATTGAAAAGAGAGTTAACGCGCCAATTGCAACAACCAGAGAGTTGGCAAAGCTTATTGAAGACGTCGTGCCAATCAAAGAGAAACACAAGCATCCGGCAACCCGTAGTTTTCAGGCAATTCGGATAGAAATTAACAGCGAATTAGATGAGTTAAAAGCCGTTTTGCAACAGTCCGCCAGGATTTTGAAGCCATCTGGACGTTTGGTGGTTATTTCGTTCCATTCATTGGAAGACCGAATCGTTAAGCGCTTTATCAGAGCTGAGTCCGGAGCCAAGTATAACCCCGGAAGGCTGCCTATTAAGGAAATCGACATTGCTAAAGGCGTTTTGAAGAAAACGGGTAAAGCTCTAAAGGCAGGCCCGCAGGAAATTGCCCAGAACCCAAGAGCACGAAGCGCAATCATGCGAGTAGCCGAGAAAGTTTCGGCAACTGCTCCCTGCGTTGCTCTACCTCTCCCATCCATGGGGTCGTAAGTGGCAATAAAACGATATTTAGGGATGGGGGCGCTGATATCGGTGCTGTTGATATCTGCTCTTACTGTAATCTACAGCAAATATCAGTCCCGGTTAATTTTTATTGAGATTCAAAAGCAGGAAAGAGCGTTGGATCAGTATGAAGTGGAATGGGGGCAGCTGCAATTGGAGCTGACAACCTTGGCGGAACAGAATCGGGTAGAGCAAGTGGCGAGGAAACAATTGAAGCTGGTTATGCCGTTGCGGGAAAAAATTGTTTATATAAAGCCGTAAATGATTCATTTTCAACGCAGAAATACAACAAATAAGCCAGCCGGCAATTTTTCAGGACGATCGCACCGGTTCTCTACCGGCTCCGACACTTCTACCATCCATAGCGGCCGAAGGAAAATCGTGGTCGTTTTTATAATGGCCTGCATGGCGGTGCTGATAGGTCGGGCTGTCGATTTACAGGTGCTGAATAAGCAGTTTCTTAAGGATCAGGGAGATATGCGCCATGTCAGTGATGTGCCTGTTTCGGCATATAGGGGCATGATAAAGGACAGGAATGGTGCGCCGTTGGCGATTAGTACGCCTGTCGAGTCCATTTGGATGAATCCGCAAGAGGTTGATCCGGCAAAAGAACACGAAATCAGGCAAATGGAAAGCTTGTTGAATTTACCGAAAGGAAAGACCGTTGAGCTGATGAAAGGCGATGCGCATAGGCAGTTTGCTTATATTGCTCGCCAGGTTAGCCCGGTGGTTGCCGATCAGGTCAAGGCATTGAAACTTGCGGGGATTTATTTCGAGCGGGAGTTCAAGCGTTTTTATCCGGCAGGAGAGGTTTCCGCGCATTTAGTCGGTTTTACCGATATTGATGATGTGGGTCAGGCCGGGCTTGAATCGGGATATGAAAAATCGCTAAAAGGAATTCCAGGTAGCAAGCGGGTTATCAGGGATGGACAGCGACGAATTATTGAAGATGTAGAAAATATAAAAGAGCCGGTTGCAGGCAGGAGCCTGGAGCTAAGCATTGATCAGCGCATCCAATACTTGGCGTATCGTGAGTTGCAACTGGCCGTTAACCTTAACAAGGCCAAGTCAGCGGCGCTGGTGGTATTGGATGCACAGAACGGGGAAATTCTGGCGGCAGTGAATCAGCCGTCGTTTAACCCGAATAGCCGAAAAAGTTTAAAGGAAAGCCTGTACAGGAATAGGTCGTTAACGGATGTATTCGAACCCGGATCAACGATTAAGCCATTTGTCGTTGCAGCCGCCTTGGATGGAGGATATGTCAAGCCTAATGAAGTTTTTGAGACCCACGGGTTTATTGAGATCGGGCATCATCTGGTTAAGGATGTGCATAATTACGGAACACTGGATTTGACTGGGGTTTTAAAAAAGTCCAGCAATGTTGTGGTAAGTCAGATGGCATTGCGCATGCCTCCGGAATATTTTTGGGGAATTTATAACAAGCTGGGTTTTGGCGTTGCTGCCGGCTCGGGTTTCCCCGGAGAAGCCAATGGAAGTTTGCTTGATTACCGGAACTGGCATGATTTTGATAGGGCGACTTTGTCGTTCGGCTACGGTGTCAGCACTTCGGCACTTCAGCTGGCAAGAGCTTACACGGCATTGGCGGATGACGGTATTTTACATTCGGTCAGTTTGTTCAGGCGGGATGAGGATGTTGATCAACAACGAGTGTTTTCAGCCAAGACAGCCAAGAGAGTCAGAACCATGCTCGAATCTGTGCTTATGAAAGACGGCACCGCTTACGAAGGCAGAGTCGATGGCTACAGCGTAGCCGGTAAAACCGGGACGGTAAAAAAAGCCGGCGCCGGAGGCTATGTTGAAAAAAGTTATTTTTCCGTTTTCGCCGGTATGGCCCCTGCCAAGAATCCGCGATTGATTATCGTGGTTATGGTTGATGAGCCTTCCGCAGGACAATATTACGGCGGGATAGTCTCGGCCCCGGTATTTTCCAAAGTGATGGCGGGAGCGTTGAGAATGTTGGAGGTTGCTCCTGACCAGCAAGATAACATGCCTATCTTGTTGACAAGAAAAGGCCGCTAACATGATGGCTTCCAGGGATGCAGAAGGTGGAGTAATGCCGGAGCAATTGCCAGCGCTGAAAGATTTGCTAAGCGGGCTGGCGACGTTCCCAGAGCAATGCAATATGCCGGTTAGCGGATTGGCTTTGGACAGCCGGGAGTTGGCTTGCGGCGATGCATTTGTGGCATTGGCCGGGGCCAAGCAACATGGTTTGGTACATGGCGAACAGGCTATTAGTAACGGGGCTTGTGCAATTATTTTTGATCCGGCCGGGAATGGAAAGCAGTTGGCAGAGATCTTGCATCGTAGCGTATCTGCTTCTGTACCGATGATTGCGGTGGAAAATCTGGGTTTAAAGCTGGGCGAACTGGCCGCGCGTTTTTATGGCGATCCATCCCGGTCTATGGCCGTTATCGGCATTACCGGCACGAACGGCAAAACGTCCTGCAGCCAGTTTCTGAGCCAGATGCTTGATGATTGCGGAATTATAGGGACACTCGGCTGGGGAGAGTGGGGCAATCTCAACAAGACATTGAACACCACGCCGGACGCGCTGGCAATCCAGAAAATACTGGCCGAGTTATTAAAGAACAAAAAACGCATGGTAGCGATGGAAGTATCCTCGCATGGCTTGGAGCAGGGCCGGGTTAACGGGGTGGCGTTTAAGGGCGCGGTATTTACCAATATCAGCCGCGATCACCTGGATTATCACGGCACGATGGAGGCTTATGTACAAGCCAAGCTGGCGTTATTAAAACAGCCTGGTTTAGCTTTCGCGGTAGTGAATTTGGATGATGTTTACAGCGGGCAGATTATTGCCGCAGTCCCCGAATCGGTGCAGCTATGGACTTTTAGCGCCAAGGGGCAAGCATCGGATTCAGGCGAAAGTGTTCAAGCAGAAAATATAGTCCATAAAACGGATGGCATCGAATTTGATGTGCGCTGTAAAGGGCAAGTTAAGGGAATAAAAGTACCATTGTACGGAGACTTTAATGTAGAGAATGTGCTGGCCGTGTTAGCCGTCATGAGGGCTATGGATATTCCGTTGGCCGAAGCGGCTAAAAAACTTGCCGGTATAAAGCCGGTTGATGGCCGGATGGAGCGATTTGGGACGGAGAACGATCCATTGATTTTTGTGGATTATGCGCATACTCCCGACGCTTTAGACAAAGTTTTATCCAGCTTGCGCAAGCATTGCAAGCAGGCTTTGTGGGTGGTTTTTGGTTGCGGTGGAAACAGGGATACGGGCAAGCGTCCGCAAATGGGAAAAATTGCAGAATTTTGGGCGGATCATGTGGTTGTTACCGATGACAACCCGCGTTATGAAAACGGACTGGATATAGTTAACGATATTTTGGCAGGCTGCAAAACAGCCAAAATTGAAGTCATTCAAAACAGAGAGCAGGCGATACAAAAAGTGGTAACAAGTGCAACTAAAGGTGATTGCATCGTGATTGCGGGCAAAGGCCACGAGCAATACCAGGAAAGCAATGGCGTGCGCGTACCTTTCAGTGATCGACAAGTCGTGATGGACGCGTTGGGCAGGCGGAACAAATGAATATGATGCTGAGCGAGATTGCAGCATGCGTGCACGGAAAGCTGGTCGGGGAAGATGTTGCCATCTCATCGGTCAGTATAGACACAAGAGCGATAAAGCCGGGACAACTCTATGTTGCCATTAAAGGCCATAATTTCGACGGTAATGAGTTTGTGGCAGAGGCAGCGCAAGCAGGAGCCGTAGGGGCAATCGTACATCAAGGCATTGCCACGACCGCCAAGGATGGTGGAAGTGTCGCAATCAGTAGGGAACTGATGCGACCAACGATACCGCATATCGTTGTTGACGATACGCGGCTGGCATTGGCTGAGCTGGCAGGAGTTTGGCGAAAGAAAGCGACAGTGTCGGTCGTTGGCATCACCGGCAGCAACGGCAAAACAACCGTCAAGGAAATGGTGGCGGCGGTATTGAGCGTCAATGGCAAGACGCTGTTTACCCAAGGCAATTTGAATAATGAAATCGGCGTACCTTTGACTTTGTTAAGGCTGAACGAACAGCACCGGTACGCAGTCATCGAGATGGGCGCAAACCATCCGGGCGAAATTGAATATAGCAGCCAATATGCACAGGCGGATGTAGCGATCATTACTAATGTAGGGGCCGCGCATATAGAGGGTTTCGGCAGTGTAGACGGTGTCGCCAAAGCGAAAGGGGAAATTATCCAGACGCTTAAGCAAGACGGCGTGGCGGTTCTTAATCGTGATGATGTCTATTTCGACTATTGGAAATCAACAGCCGGCACAAGGAAAGTTATATCGTTCGGGATGGATGGACGAGCGGACGTGACAGCGCACTCTATCAAAGCGGAAATTGTTGATCATGCATTCGCCACGACCTTTGAATTAGTGGCGCCGGAAGGTGCATTGGCAGTACAGCTAAAGCTGGCCGGGCGACACAACGTCGTTAACGCACTGGCAGCAGCAAGCGCATGTCTGGCATTGGGCATTGATTTACAACAGATTAAACAAGGGTTGGAAAGCGTAAAACCGGTTACAGGACGTTTGCAGTCATTGGTAAGTCGTTTAGGCAATATCGTTATCGATGATACCTACAACGCCAATTCGGCGTCGCTTATAGCGGGACTGGACGTGTTGGCGAACTGTGAAGGCAGACACTGGCTGGTTTTAGGGGCTTTTGGCGAGTTGGGGGCTGAAAGCCCGAAAATACATGAACAAATGGGTGGAGTCATTAAATCAAGCGGTGTCGTACGTCTTCTGGCGGTCGGTTCTGATACTCGAAATACGGTAAAGGCTTTCGGTGAAGGAGCGACTTTTTTTGATACTCAAAACGATTTAATTGAAGTGTTAAGGCAAGAACTTAAAGGTGATGAAGCGATTTTGATCAAGGGGTCAAGGGCTCAGCGCATGGAGAATGTAGTAGCCGCATTGGTTGAAAACTTCAGGAAATAATTAATGTTACTTTATTTTGCAGATTATTTGATGACATTTGACGGCGGTTTCCGGGTTTTTCATTACCTGACATTTCGCGCCATTCTTGGGGCCTTAACCTCCCTAGTCATTTCTTTTGTTGTCGGACCTGTGATGATCAGAAAACTGAGCAGCAACAAGATCGGGCAAAGCATCCGCGAATTGGGCCCCCAATCGCATTACGAAAAGAAAGGTACGCCTACCATGGGCGGAGCGCTGATACTGATCGCTATTGCGTTCAGTACCCTGTTGTGGGCCGATCTGAGCAACCGCTATATATGGGTGATTTTGTTGGTGACCCTGGGTTACGGCATTATCGGTTTTATCGACGATTATAGAAAAGTGATCAAGGGCAACAGCGACGGCCTGTCAGCTAAAGCCAAATATTCCTGGCAATCGCTCATAGGTTTAGTGGCGGCTGTTTTTCTGTACAAAACCGCAATTTTGCCGGTGGAAACGCAATTGATCGTCCCGTTCTTTAAAGACGTCATGCTGGACATGGGCTGGATATACATAATTTTGACCTATTTTGTGATTGTCGGAACCAGCAATGCGGTCAACTTGACCGATGGGCTGGACGGACTGGCGATTATGCCGACTGTGATGGTCGCCACCGGCCTGGGAATTTTTGCTTATTTATCGGGACATGTGACTTTCTCGCAATATCTGGCAATACCCTATTTGCCTAATGCGGGAGAGCTCATCGTATTTTGTGCTGCTTTGGTTGGCGCCGGTTTGGGTTTTTTATGGTTTAACGCCTATCCCGCAATGGTATTTATGGGCGATGTCGGCGCGCTGGCGTTGGGCGCGGCATTAGGCGTGTTGGCGGTGCTGGTCAGGCAGGAAATCGTACTGGTGATTATGGGTGGGGTGTTTGTCATGGAAACGGTATCCGTGATTATTCAGGTCGCCTCTTTCAAAATGACCGGAAAGCGTGTTTTTCGTATGGCGCCGATACATCATCATTTCGAATTGAAGGGATGGCCGGAACCCCGCGTTATCGTGCGATTCTGGATTATTACCGTCATCTTGGTGCTGATCGGTTTGGCAACCTTGAAATTGAGGTAAGAAAAATGAATAAGGTTCACGCCCCTATGCATAGTTCAAAAAGCAAAACAGCCATCACCGCATTGTTGAAGAAGAATTTTGCTTTGGATCCGGAAACATCCAAAATTTTAGTGGTGGGTCTTGGCAATACGGGAATTTCGGTCGCGCATTATTTGCAAGGCCTGGGTTTCAAATTTGCCATCATCGATAGTCGCGCCAAACCCCCAATGATGGATGAGTTTTTTGAGCAAATGCCCGATACGCCGGTGTTTACCGGAGGGTTTGATGAGGCTGCGTTTAAGGTGGCGACGCATCTGGTGGTCAGTCCCGGAGTGTCGCTGAATGAACAGTCGATAATGAAAGCCATCGCCAACGGCTCGAAAATAGTCAGTGATATTGACTTGTTTGCCTGCTCTGTCAACGCGCCTATTGTTGCAATCAGCGGCTCCAACGGTAAAAGCACGGTGACTACCATGTTGGGTGAAATGGCCAAAGCGACCGGGATGAAAGTGGGCGTAGGCGGAAATTTGGGAACGCCGGCTCTGGATTTGCTGGAGCTAGACGCGCAACTCTACGTGCTGGAACTGTCAAGCTTTCAACTGGAGCGGACCTCAGCCTTGAACGCAGCCGCAGCGACTGTGCTTAATGTCAGCGCTGACCATTTGGACAGGCATGTTGATTTAGTCGAATACGCACGGGAAAAACAAAGAGTTTTCAGAGGCGACGGCATCATGGTCATCAATGCCGATGATCCCGTAGTCTCTGCCATGCAGGATGACAGCAGAAAGGCTTATACCTTTTCGATTAACAAGACAGCCGATTTTCATCTTGACTATCAGGGCGAGACAGAATGCCTGATGCACAATAAAACCTGCCTGATGCCGCTGGCTGAATTGCCGCTTGAAGGCAGGCATAACGCCGCCAATGCCTTGGCGGCATTGGCGCTGGGTGTGGCCATGGGGCTGGATGAGCGGATCATGTGCGAAGCCCTGCGACGATTTAAAGGGCTCAGTCACAGGATGCAGCGTGTCGCGGAAATACGCGGTGTTACCTGGGTTAATGACTCAAAAGCGACCAATATCGGCGCCTGCGTTGCCGCTTTACAAGGTTATGCCCGCAAGGTGATTCTGATTGCCGGCGGTGACGCGAAAGGCGCCGACATGAACGAATTGACGCCGGCGATCAAGGAAAAAGCTAAAAGCGTAGTGTTGATGGGCAAGGATGCGGGCTTGATAAAGCAGGCTCTGGATGGTTGCGTCCCTGTCTATTCGGCGGACAACATGGCGCAAGCGGTACAGATTGCGGCGGGCCTTGCCGATGCCGGCGAGAGCGTTTTACTGTCTCCTGCTTGCGCAAGTCTCGATCAGTATAAAAACTATCAGGATAGGGGCGAGAAATTTACCAAGGCAGTATTGGCGTTGGTTGACCGCTCAAGCAGTTATCCGCCATCCGTGGCGGCCGTATGAGCACGCAGCATTGGTTGCTTACAGATTGTAGCGCCTCCGCTTTTTTGTGTGGCCGGTCACGTTTGTTCCTTACAAATTGTGACACTTCCACCTTCCTTGGTGGTCGTAAATGAGATTGCCGCTAGCACGAATTGGCCGATTTCATTTAGATCCAGTGTTGTTGATCGTAAGCACTAGCCTGTTGTTGATCGGCTATGTGATGGTGGCATCCGCATCATTGCACCTGGGCATAAAAATGACAGGTAACGGTTTGTATTATCCGGTCAGGCAGTTATTCCACATCGGCTTGGGATTGTTCTTTGGCGGGATCGTGGCGGCCGTTCCAATGCGGGTCTGGGAAGAGAATGGCCCCCAGCTGTTTCTGGCGGGATTGCTGTTGCTGGTCATCGTGCTGATCCCCGGTTTCGGCGTAAAGGTAAACGGCAGCGTGCGCTGGCTATCGATTGCGGGAATGAGGATACAGGTATCCGAAGTGGTCAAGTTTTTTTCCGTCATCTATATGGCCGGGTATGTAACGCGTTATCAAGAGTCAGTGCAGAATGCGGCTTTTGGGTTAGTCAAGCCGTTGGGACTGTTTTCGGTGGCCGGCTTTTTGTTGCTGCTGGAGCCGGATTTCGGTTCAGCCGTAGTGATTATCATGATAGCCATGGGCATCATGTTTCTGGCCGGCGCGAGATTATCGCAATTTATCGTGCTGCTGGCGGTCGTTGGCGTACTGGCTATGTTGCTGGTTTATTTCTCGCCGTACCGTTTGGTTCGGGTCACCAGCTTTATGGACCCTTGGGCCGACCCTTTGAAAACCGGATTTCAATTAGTGCAGGCGCTTATTTCGTTCGGGCGCGGAGAATGGTTGGGCGTGGGCTTGGGTAGCGGTATACAAAAATTATTTTATTTGCCCGAAGCGCACACCGATTTTTTGTTTTCAGTGATAGCCGAAGAATTGGGTTTATTGGGCGTGGTTACTGTGATTGGCTTGTTTTCAGTGTTGGTTTGGCGCACTTTTGCAATAGCCCTGGCCGCCGAACAGGCCGGTCAACGGTTTTCAGCCTTTGTCGCTTATGGGCTGGGGATTTGGTTCGGTTTTCAGTCATTCGTCAACATGGGCGTCAATATGGGAATCTTGCCGACCAAAGGCCTGACTTTGCCGTTGATGAGTTATGGCGGCGGCAGCATGATGATTATGTGCTGTGCGGTTGCGTTGTTATTTCGGGTGCAAAGCGAAACCGCTGAGATCAATGCCGGTACGCCAAAGAGAAACCGTCATGGCTAAACGCATCGTAATTATGGCCGGAGGAACCGGCGGGCATGTGTTCCCGGCATTAGCGGTAGCTCAAAGATTGATTGAAAAAGGCTGGCAGGTAAGCTGGCTGGGCACGCAGAAAGGGTTGGAAGGCCGAGTAATTCCCGAGCAGGGCATAGAGATCGATTGGTTATCGGTTGCCGGCGTACGCGGCAAAGGTGTGCTGTCGAAAATAAGCGCCGGGTTGTTGCTAATCAAAGCCTGTAGTCAGGCCTTGAAAATATTGCGCCAGCGTAAACCCGACGTGGTGTTGGGGATGGGCGGGTTTGTCGCCGGTCCCGGCGGGTTGATGGCAAAACTGTTAGGCATACCGCTGGTCATTCACGAGCAAAACCGGGTGCCCGGAACGACTAACCGGCTGTTGGCGCGGATGGCCAATCAAGTGTTGGAGGCATTTCCGGACAGCTTTAATAAAAAAGTTAAGGCCAAATTTACCGGCAATCCGTTAAGAAAACAGTTTATTGGCTGCGCTGAGCGCAAAGTGGCGCACCAAGGCATTAACATATTAATCGTTGGCGGCAGCCAAGGGGCCCAGATATTAAACGAAGTCGTGCCTGATGCGCTTGCAGTCCTAAGCGCCGACCTGGCGAATGGAAACACGGTGCAAATAAAACACCAAACCGGCGCAGCGATGCAGAAGCAAGTCCAGAACAGGTATAAGGAACTAGGCGTAAATGCGGAAGCCAGCGCCTTTATAGAAGATATGGTATCGGCCTATCAATGGGCGGATCTGATGATTTGCAGGTCCGGCGCAATGACTGTCAGTGAAGTCGCAGCCGCAGGGGTTCCGGCTATTTTTATACCGCTGCCGAATGCGATTGACGATCATCAAACAGCCAATGCCCGGTATTTAGCTGATGCAGGCGCCGGATTGATATTGGTGCAAAAAGATTTGAACACAGCAACGCTGGTAGAGCATATAACAAAAGTAATTAACCAATTGGATGTCATGAGTAAAACTGCAAAAAAATACGCACGTTTGGATGCGACTGAAACCGTTGCCGGTGTTTGCATGGCTGAGGCGGGATTATGACAAATCGACAGGAAAGACGATTTGCAGGGCGCAGTCGCTCGCAGGGTAGCGTACTGGGAGGTATGTTATGACCATCCCTAAAAGCCAAATGCCCGCCCAGGCTTTGGGTAATGTCGACCGGATACATTTTGTCGGCATAGGCGGAACCGGTATGAGTGGCATTGCCGAGGTGTTGTCGAACCTCGGTTATCACGTCTCGGGCTCGGATATTAAAGAAAGCGCGGTAACCCAACGATTGGCAAGTTTAGGCGTGACCATCAACATCGGGCATAAGCGCGAAAACATTGCAGAGGTTGACGTGGTGGTCGCATCCAGCGCGATTGACCGCAGCAATGAAGAAATAGACGAAGCTTATATTCAAAGAGTACCGGTCATTCCGCGCGCGGAAATGCTGGCTGAGTTGATGCGTTTTCGGTTCGGCATTGCCGTTGCCGGAACCCACGGCAAGACCACAACCACCAGTTTGACGGCGAGTATGCTGGCCGAAGGCGGGCTTGATCCCACTTTTGTGATCGGCGGACGCTTAAACAGCGCCGGTAGCAATGCCAAATTAGGCCTAGGTCATTATCTGGTCGCCGAAGCCGATGAAAGCGACGCGTCGTTTTTGTATTTGCAGCCGATGATGGCGATAGTCACCAATATTGACCAAGATCATATGGCGACTTATGAAGGCAGTTATCAGCGGTTAAAAGATACGTTTAAAGAGTTTTTACATCATCTGCCTTTTTACGGGCTGGCGGTAATGTGCCTGGATGACGAAGGCATCAGGGCGATCCTGCCGGATATATCCAAGCCGGTAACGACTTATGGTGTTCATGAAGATGCCGACGTGCGCGCCACTAATATTAAGCAGGTGGGCATGCACACTTCTTTTGACGTCATACGAAGAGGCGACTATCCGTTGTTGCAAGTCACCTTGAATATGCCTGGTTGGCATAACATGCTTAACGCGCTGGCGGCTATTAGCATAGCCACTAAGCTGGCGGTCGATGACGCCGCCATTATCAAGAGCTTGGGGGCGTTTAAAGGCGTAGGCAGACGGTTCCAAATTAACGGCGACTTGCCGATGGATGGCGGCAAGCTGACTTTGGTTGATGACTACGGACATCATCCGCGCGAGATTGCCGCGACACTTGAGGCCTTGCGTCAGGCTTGGCCGGATCGGCGCAAAGTCATTGTCTTCCAGCCGCATCGGTACACGCGTACCCGCGATTTATTCGAAGATTTCGTGCAAGTGTTGTCGACCGTTGACGTGCTGATCCTGATGGATGTGTATTCCGCAGGCGAAACCTCGATCCCCGGTGCGGACGGTAGGGCATTAAGCCGTGCAATCCGTGTGCGTGGACAGGTTGATCCGGTATTTGTCGAAAACTGGGAAGAATTGCCGCAAATATTAGCGGGCATCGTAAACGCAGAGGATGTGGTCCTGACCATGGGTGCGGGCAATGTCGGGCAGATTGCCGCACAGTTGCCGCAGTTGCTGGCAGAAGCGTTGCAAGGCAAGGCCTTAGCAGGAAGTGAGAATTGAAAGGTCGGTTGCTAGTGCATGAAAAACTGGCGAAATATACCAGTTGGCGCGTCGGCGGCCCTGCGGATCGGTTGTATATCCCGCAGGATCGGCAGGACCTGATCGGATTTATAGCGGCATTGCCTGATTCGGAGCCGGTATTCTGGATGGGTCTGGGCAGTAATTTGCTAGTCAGGGATGGCGGTATACGCGGTACGGTGATTAACACTAAAGGACGATTAAAAGAGATGCGCTTGACCGACAACGGCTCGGTTTATGTTGAAGCGGGCGTTCCTTGTGCACATGTGGCGCGTTTTTGCGGAGAGAACGGTTTAATCGGGGCGGAATTTTTGGCTGGCATACCCGGCACCATGGGCGGAGCCTTGAAGATGAACGCCGGAGCTTTTGACGGGGAAACCTGGGCGATCGTCAAAAGCGTAGAAATGCTCGATACGGCGGGCAAGGTAACGCATAGAATGCCACAGGATTTCAAGGTGAGTTATCGCTCGGTAAAGGGCTTTGAAAACGAATGGTTTCTATCCTGCGAGCTGGCTTTGCAGCAAGGCGATACGGAAGCAAGCCAACAGAAGATCAAAGGTCTACTGGAAAAGCGAGGAGCAACCCAGCCGACCAATCAACCCAGCTGCGGGTCGGTATTTAAAAACCCCGAAGGCGACTATGCGGCCAGGCTGATAGAGCAGATCGGCTTAAAAGGCTACACCATCGGCGGCGCTTGTGTGTCGGAAAAGCATGCGAATTTTATCGTTAATACAGGTAATGCAACGGCAGCGGACATTGAAGCCCTTATTCATTATGTCCAGGATAAAGTTGAACAACAGCAGGGGATAGTCTTGCAGACAGAAGTTTGTATGGTAGGTGAAGCAATATGAAGGCAATGGTGATAAACAAGCCAGAGCAATTCGGTCGTGTCGCGGTAATGATGGGCGGTTCGGCAGCTGAAAGAGAAGTATCGTTAAGAAGCGGTGCGGCCGTTTACGAAGCTTTAAAACGTAAAGGCGTTGACGCGATTGCCATTGATGTAACGGGCAGCCCAATCGATGCATTGGCAGGGCAACAGATAGATAGAGTATTTAACATTATCCACGGCCGCGGCGGCGAAGACGGCGTATTGCAAGGAGTCCTGGAAGTGCTGGGGATTCCTTATACCGGCAGCCGGGTCATGGCATCGGCATTAACGATGGACAAGCTCAGGACCAAGCTGTGCTGGCAGGGTTACGGCCTGATTACACCAAAATGGCATGTGTTGAAAGATGAAGCCGATATTGATGCTTGCATCGAAAAGCTGGGCTTCCCTGTTATCGTCAAGCCGGCGCAGGAAGGCTCCAGTATAGGCATGAGTAAAGCCACTAACCGTAGCGAGCTGCAACAAGCCTTAACCGTGGCGGCAAAATATCGTTGCGACGTTTATGCGGAAGCGTGGGTGACCGGTAAGGAATATACCGTTGCGGTACTGGATGGCGAAGCGTTGCCGGTTATTCGCCTGGAAACCCCGAATGCCTTTTACGATTATGAAGCGAAATATCAGGCGACGACCACGCAATACCACTGCCCTTGCGGGCTGAGCCAGGACCAGGAACAGTTTATAAAGAACTTGGCTGAAACGGCTTGCCAGGTTGTTGGCGTTAAAGGTTGGGGGAGAGTCGATGTGTTTATCGATGATTTGGGGCAGTATCAGCTGATTGAGGTTAATACCGTTCCCGGCATGACTGACCACAGTTTGGTGCCGATGGCGGCCAGGCAGGCAGGCATGGATTTTGACGAATTGGTCTGGCGCGTTCTGGAAACCAGCTGCGGATAATGAGTCATGCGTAGCTCTTCCAGCCATGTTTCCTTACAGGCAACTGCAAATCAGTTTCAGGCGGAATTGTGATGGCCGTTGTAAAAGCCATGATCACAATGTTGCTGCTGGCTGGGCTGGTCTGGATGGTGGGATACGGCGTTAAGAGTATCCCGATTAAGTATGTGAGAACCGAAGGGGTTTTTCAGTACCTCAGCAAGGATGAGATAAAGACGGCTTTGCAGCCGTTGGTGATGAGCAGTTTTTTCGATGCCGATATGCAGGCTATTCATCAGGCTGTTTCGGAATTGGCTTGGGTAGATACCGTTTCGGTTAAACGAGTTTGGCCCGATGCGATTGATATAAAGATACGTGAAAAAAAGCCCTATGTGCGCTGGGGGCAACACAGTCTGGTCAGTACACGGGGCGAAATAATTACACCCAAGAATATAGATCAATTTAAGTATTTGCCCATATTGCAAGGCCCTGATCAGCAACAGTTGAAAACACTGGAAATAATGAAGGGCGTTAACACGGCATTAGCCGACCAGTCCATGAAAATGGCGGAGTTTGCGATTAATGACCGGTGGGCGTGGAAGATTAAATTAACAACGGGTTTGGAAATACTGTTGGGACGAAATGAACAGTTAAAGAAATTACAAAGGTTTTTGAAAACGCTGGAAGTCTTGGAACAAGAGCAGGTTGAGAAAATGGCAATAGTCGATTTGAGATATCCCAACGGATATGCAGTTTCATGGAAGCCGGATACTGAGGAAATCGACTGGAAAAAAATTGCCGATCCGCAACATGAAATAGACGGCTAATCATATAAGGTAATACAGAGTAAACAAAATGGCGAAAAAAGCAGAGCGTAATTTAATAGTCGGACTGGATATCGGCACGTCAAAGGTTGCCGCTATTGTTGGGGAGATTACCAGTGATGGCAATATAGAGATCATCGGTATTGGATCGACGCCATCGCGCGGTTTGAAAAAAGGGGTTGTGGTCAATCTGGAGTCAACAGTGCAATCCATCCAACGCGCTATTGAAGAAGCGGAATTAATGGCGGGATGTCAGATCCGGTCGGTTTATGCGGGTATTGCGGGCAGTCATATCAGAAGCCTTAATTCTCACGGCATCGTAGCCATAAAGGATAAGGAAGTAACCCAGTACGATATCGACAGGGTGATAGATTCCGCCCGTGCTGTGGCAATTCCTGCGGATCAGAAGATTTTACATATTCTGCCGCAGGAGTTTGTGATCGATCTCCAGGAAGGCATCAAGGAGCCAATCGGGATGTCGGGCATTCGCTTGGAGGCCAAGGTTCATATGGTCACCGGCAGTGTCAGTGCTTCGCAGAATATCGTCAAATGCATTCGGCGTTGCGGCTTGGAAGTTGATGATATTGTGCTGGAGCAATTGGCATCCTGCAATTCCGTACTCACGGATGATGAAAAAGAATTGGGCGTTTGCCTGATTGATATTGGCGGCGGAACTACGGATATTGCGATTTTTGTAGATGGCGCCATAAAACACACCGCAGTGATCCCCATCGCCGGTGATCAGGTGACCAATGATATTGCTGTCGCCTTGCGTACGCCGACCCTCAATGCCGAGGATATTAAACGAAAATATGCCTGTGCTTTAACGCAGTTGGCAAATGTGGATGAAGTTATTGAAGTGCCTAGCATCGGAGATAGAGCGCCTCGCAAGATTTCAACGCAAAACCTGGCCGAGATTATTGAGCCTCGGTATGAAGAATTAATGCTGTTGGTTCAGTCGGAACTAAGACGGAGCGGCTATGAGGAATTAATTGCCGCCGGGGTAGTGTTAACGGGGGGGAGTTCAAAGGTTAGAGGATTGATCGATTTGGCGGAAGAAATTTTCCATATGCCGGTGCGTATGGGCGGGCCGCAAAATGTGACAGGATTGACCGAGGTGGTAAAAAACCCGATTCACTCTACAGGGGTCGGGTTATTAATGTATGGGAAAGAACATCAAGGTGTTGGTCGGAGCATTGATTCTGACGGCCCCAGCGTGTTCTCAAGAATGAAGAACTGGTTTCAGGGTAATTTTTAATAGATTTGTAACTAATTAAGGGCAACGGCAATGGCTATGAAATATGAATTAATGGATATGAGCAATGAACATGCTGTCATCAAAGTGATTGGTGTCGGCGGCGGTGGTGGCAATGCGGTCAGCCACATGGTGGGAAGTCTTGTGGAGGGGGTTGAGTTTATCTGTGCAAACACCGATGCGCAGGCATTAAGAAAACTAAATATTGATACGATTATTCAGTTAGGCGTCGAATTAACCAAGGGTTTGGGTGCAGGCACCAACCCTGAAGTTGGCAGAATGGCCGCGGACGAAAACAAAGAGCGTATCAGGGAAGTTTTAGAGGGGGCCGATATGGTGTTCCTGACCGCAGGTATGGGCGGCGGCACGGGTACCGGCGCGATTCCTGTTATAGCCGAAATTGCCAGAGGCATGGGTATTTTGACGGTTGCCGTGGTGACCAAGCCGTTTGCGTTCGAAGGCAAAAAGAAGCTGGCAACTGCGGAGCAAGGTATAGCGGAGCTTGAAAAGTTCGTTGACTCCTTAATCACCATTCCAAATCAAAAATTATTGCCGGTGCTGGGTAGCGACGTGTCTTTGGTCAATGCCTTTAAAGCGGCTAACGATGTGTTGTTGGATGCTGTTCAGGGGATTACCGAGCTTATCGTCCATCCCGGCATGATTAACGTCGACTTTGCCGATGTCAGAACGGTCATGTCCGGCATGGGCGCTGCAATTATGGGTACAGGCTCGGCAAAAGGAGAATACCGGGCTCGCGAAGCGGCTGAGAAAGCCATTGCCTGCCCATTGCTGGAAGATATTAATTTGCAAGGCGCGCGCGGTATTTTGGTTAACATTTCTGCCGCCGATATGGGCATTGCCGAGTTCGATGAAGTGGGTAATATCGTTCATGAGTTTGCTTCGGAAGATGCAGTTATAAAAATCGGCATGTCCATCAATCCTGAGTTAGGCGATGAGATCAAAGTGACTGTTGTCGCCACAGGAATGGGATTACCGTCGCGCGTGGTTAAAATTGCGCCAAAATCAACCGCTGGATACATTAATCAAAATGCGGCAGGGGAAACAAGCTATGAAGGCTTGGATAAGCCTACGGTTATGCGCCAAGCCAAAACCGAAGGCAGAGAAACCCGTTTTGGCGCTCAACCTAAAAAAGACATGGATCTAGATTATCTGGACATTCCGGCCTTTTTAAGACGTCAAGCCGACTAGTGAGAGCACGTAACATACAATCAGTCTCCATTTTGGAGGCTGGTTGTGGTAATATTTGCGATTTTTGCCCTCCTTATTTGGCGTTATTGATTTTATGATTAAACAGCGAACTTTAAAAAACACAATCAGGGCAACAGGTGTAGGACTGCACACAGGCGATAAAGTCTATTTAACTTTGCGCCCGGCTGAAGCAAATACCGGGATCAGATTTCGCAGAGTCGATCTGGAAACTCCGGTGACCATTGAGGCAAAACCGGAAAATGTTGGCGAAACCATACTTTCGACAACCCTGGTTGCGGGTGATGTGAAAATATCAACCATAGAACATTTGCTTTCGGCTT
This sequence comes from Methylobacter sp., assembly GCF_023227905.1. Classification (GTDB taxonomy): domain Bacteria; phylum Pseudomonadota; class Gammaproteobacteria; order Methylococcales; family Methylomonadaceae; genus Methylobacter_A. The sequence continues at coordinate 18,692 of NZ_JALOCF010000043.1, forward strand.
TTGCCGGCTTAGGTATAGACAATGCCATTATCGATGTCAGTGCCGCGGAAGTTCCGATTATGGATGGCAGTGCCGGGCCTTTTGTATTTTTGCTCCAGTCTGCTGGGGTTGAAGAGCAGGATAGTCCGAAGCAATATATCCGTATAAAACGCAGCATAAGAGTTGAAGACGGCGATAAATGGGCTTCTTTTGAGCCATTTAAAGGATTCAAGGTTACTTTTACGATTGATTTTGAGCACCCGGCTTTTGAAGACCATGTGAAAACCGCGACCATGGATTTTTCATCGACAACGTTTGTCAAGGAAGTCAGTCGGGCCAGAACTTTCGGCTTCATGAAAGATATTGAAATGCTGCGCCAAAATAACCTGGCTTTAGGTGGAAGCCTTGATAATGCTATCGTGGTTGATGATGATAAAGTTATCAATGAAGACGGGCTGCGTTATGCCGATGAATTCGTTAAGCATAAGATTCTTGATGCCATCGGTGATTTATATCTGTTAGGGCATAGCTTGATTGGCGAATTTACCGGTTATAAATCGGGTCATGGCTTAAACAACAGATTGCTTCGCGCTTTATTGAACGATAAGGATGCGTGGGAAATGGTTACTTTTGACGATGAAGAAAATGCCCCGATTTCTTTTATGCGTTCTGCCGAAGCACCGAGGTCTGCCGCATAAAACTACTGCGAGCGCCAAGCTCCGGATTGATTTATCTGTCCGGGGCTTGATGCTTCGACAGCTTTTCCAGCGTTGCACTTAGCCTCAGCAGCGCGGCTTTCAATTGCTCATCCGAAACAGTGAGACTGTGATTATGGATGAACGCTATTTTTTCCGGCGAAGGAATATTTGCTTTTTTGCCGGGATGCATCGTTTGCAAAGCTTCATTTCCCGACTTCCGCCTACGCTCTGTAGGTAACGCCTCTGTCCTAACTTTAATCTGCATAATCGAGACCGACTCTCTGGTTACCGGAGCGATAGCTGTGAGAATCGCGCGGTTATAAAAGCGCAGTTGCGATGCCCATGCGGCCGTATCGGTATAAATCAGCAGTTTCTTGCCATTAACAACGCAATGCAGGGCGTGTTCGGCTATTGCTATTGGCAACACTTCATGGATACGCTGCAAAACTTGTTTTTGCTGCGCAATCTGGCTGCAATAGTAAGCGATAGTGCCGTTTGGAAATGACAATGCAGCTTTAAAAGAGGTTAATTTTTTTGTCATGAGTCTTTGTCTGGCAATTAGCGGCGGAAAGTCTTTTTAGCAAGAGGTTGGTTTATTTAAAATAGTGGGATATAGTTAGGCGCTGTAGGGAATCGGCAGCTCTAAAACATGCTCTTCCTGCTCCTGCTCAGACCCCTTATCTACGCATGTAGGTAATGAAATTCGCTAGCATCATCATATCCACAATCATCCAAAGATAAAGCTGGGGAGATAAAGTGAGACAAATTATTCAGGGTATTGCAGAAAGCAGCCACTATCGGGCAACGCATCTGTTGCAGATCCTAAGGCAGATCCAGTTCCGTTATCATTATATACCGCAGGCAGCGATAGAACAGTTGTCGGACCTGCTAAACATTCCCCGGACGCAAATCGTCAGCGTCGTTGAATTCTACAGTTTTTTTCATCTGACACCCAGAGGGCAATATGAGCTCTTGATCAGCGATTCAATAACCGATCACATGCTGGGCAAGAAAGAATTGATCGGTTACCTGGCAAAGAAACTGGATGTGGCTATTGGCGAGGTCAGGAAAGACGGCGTGGTCAGCCTGGATAACACATCATGTACCGGTATGTGCGATCAGGGTCCGGCCGGCTTGGTTAACGGCTATGCATTGACCCGGTTGGACCATGCCGGGATCGATAAAATCGCAGAGCTGGTTAATCAACAAAAGCCGCTGAACGAATGGCCGGCCGAGCTGTTTCAAGTCGATGACAATATTTACAAATCCGGTTTATTGCTGAATCAACAAATTGAGCAAGGCGCGGCACTCAGATCGGCCTTTAAACGAGGCGTCAATGAAACACTGACGGAAATTGATAAATCAGATTTGCGGGGTCGAGGCGGCGCCGGATTTAAAACTGCGATGAAATGGCGGTTTTGTTCGGAAGAGCGGCAGGCTGAGCGTTATGTCGTTTGCAATGCCGACGAAGGCGAGCCCGGCACGTTTAAGGACAGAGTGCTGTTAAATTCCTATGCCAACCAGGTTTTTGAGGGCATGACGGTATGCGCTGCGATTGTTGGAGCCACGCAAGGTTTTTTGTATTTGCGCGGCGAGTATTTGCATCTTTTAGACAAACTGCAAAGTATTTTGGACCAGCGTCGTCAAAACGGCTTACTGGGCAACAACATTCTCGGTGCCGGGCTGGATTTTGATATTGAAATCCATTTGGGTGCAGGCGCTTATATTTGCGGTGAAGAATCCGCGTTGATCGAATCATTGGAAGGCAAAGCCGGTATTCCGCGCAACCGTCCGCCTTATCCCGTCACCCACGGCTATTTGGGCAAACCGACCGTTGTCAATAATGTCGAAACGTTCCTGGCTGCGGCCGGCATTGCGGCCAATGGCGGCGACTGGTTTGCAAGTATCGGCACCGCAAAATCAAAAGGTACAAAAATACTCAGCATCAGCGGCGATTGCGCGTATCCCGGTATCTACGAATATCCTTTCGGAGTAACAGTACAAACCATTCTTAATGATTGCGGCGCCGACGATGTGTTGGGCGTGCAGGTCGGCGGCCCGTCCGGAACCTTTATTTCCAACCAGGAGTTTGACCGCAAGCTGGCTTTTGAAGATTTGGCCACCGGCGGATCGTTCATTATCTTTAACTCCAGCCGCAATATTCTCGACGCGGTTCATAACTTCACCCATTTTTTTGCCCACGAGAGCTGCGGATTTTGTACGCCATGCCGGGTCGGCACCTCGTTATTGAAAAAACAGGTCGATAAGATTGTCGAAGGCCATGGCGCGGCGGGCGATATTGTTGCGCTTGAAGAGTTGTGTCAGCTGGTTAAAAACTATAGCCATTGCGGGCTTGGGCAAACCGCTGCTAACCCGATATTGACAACATTGGAGCGCTATGTCGATTTGTATGAAAAGCAATTAAAAGACATCAGTTTTGAGCCGGGGTTTGATTTGGATGGTTCACTGGAAACAGCACGGCGCATGGCTAACCGGGACGATGTCGGGGCGCACTTGGCTCAGACGGCCGCAACCGGTTCCATACCGACCGCGACTTTTCCACCCTCTCTGGCAGGCGGAGAATGAACATGAGTAAAACGATTACCCTTGATGGAAAAGTTATCCCTTTCGAAGACGGCCAAACCATTATGGATGCAGCAATGGCCGCCGGCATCTATATTCCGCACTTATGCCATCAGCCGGAATTTACCCCACACGGCAGTTGCAAGCTGTGTACGGTCAAAGTCAACGGACGCAACTGTTCTGCCTGTACCTTTCCGGCAATGGAGGGACAGGATGTGCTGAGTGAAACCAAAGAGTTGATCAATGACCGGAGAAGAATCACCCAGATGCTGTTCGTCGAAGGCAATCATTTGTGCCCAGGCTGCGAAAAAACCGGCAACTGCCAATTGCAGGCTGTCGGTTATCATTTGAATATGCTCGACAACCACTTTCCGCTGTTTTACCCGGGCCGGGAAGTGGATGCCTCTCATCCTGATGTGATGATTGACCGGAACCGCTGCATTCTTTGTACATTGTGCGTTCGCGCCAGTCAGGAAAAAGACGGTAAAAATGTGTTTGGCGTCAGTGGGCGAGGTATCGGCAAGCATTTAATCGTTAATGCTGAAAGCGGGTTGTTAAAGGATACTAATCTGGAAGCGACGGATCGGGCAGTGCACATTTGTCCTACCGGTGCGCTGTTAATTAAACGTACCGGCTATCGGGTGCCTATCGGTCAGCGTGTTTACGATCATAAAGAAATCGATCAAGTCAGTCTGGAAACGGAAACGGAGACTCTTAAACATGGCGGATAAAATTAAAGTAGCAACAGTATCACTGGCAGGCTGCTTCGGTTGTCACATGTCGTTTTTAGATATAGACGAGCGGCTGCTGCAATTGGTTGAAGTCGTTGAGTTCGACCGCTCGCCGCTTACCGACATAGAACACTGCACTAACTGCGACATAGGCCTGATTGAAGGCGGCGTATGCAATTCCGAAAACGTGCACGTATTGCGGGAGTTTCGTAATAACTGCAAAGTCCTGGTTGCGGTCGGCGCCTGCGCAATTAATGGCGGACTGCCTGCCTTGCGCAACCATATCCCGGTTGAGGAATGTCTGAATGAGTCGTATATAGACGGCATTGGCGTGGAAAATCCAAAAATTCCCAATGACATAGAATTGCCGTTGCTATTGGATAAGGTGCATCCGATTCATGAAGTCGTCAAAATAGATTATTTTTTGCCCGGCTGCCCGCCGTCGGCGGATGTGTTCTGGAAGTTCCTGACCGATGTGATTGAAGGGCGTGATCCTTCGTTGCCTAATGAGTTGGTTCATTACGATTAAGTTCCGTAGTTTCGTAGGTCGGATTGCGTTAGCGCAATCCGACAAACCCCTATCGATAAAATGCCGGGTTGTTAGCCCGGCCTGCAAATACGAGAAGAATCATGTACGAACATTTAGAAACAGCTGAAAATCGGGGCAATTTAAGACGCGTTGCCGTTGACCCGGTGTCGCGCGTTGAAGGGCACGGCAAAGTCACTTTATTACTGGATGCGGATAATAAAGTCCAGCAAGCCAGATTGCATATCGTTGAGTTTCGCGGCTTTGAGCGGTTCATTCAAGGAAGGCCGTATTGGGAGTTGCCGGTTTTGGTGCAGCGTTTATGCGGTATCTGCCCGGTCAGTCATCATTTAGCCGCCGCCAAAGCCATAGACCAACTGGTCGGTATCGATCCTGAAAACTTGCCCGTCTCAGCGGACAAATTAAGACGCCTGTTGCATTTTGGGCAAGTGCTGCAATCTCACGCCCTGCATTTCTTTCATCTATCCAGCCCGGATTTGCTGTTCGGCTTTGAAAGCGACATCAGCAAGCGTTCGATTGTTGCGGTATTGAGCGAATATCCCGAAATCGGCGTACAGGGCGTAAAACTGCGCAAATACGGACAGGAAGTCATCCGCATGGTGTCGGGCAAACGTATTCACGGCACCGGCGCGATTGCCGGGGGCATGAATAAATCGCTGACTAAAGCCGAACGCGACTACCTGCTGGAAGACATCGACCAGATGATAACCTGGGCGGAAGGTTCGGTCGCGTTGATAAAAAAAGTGCATTGCTCCAACCTGCCTTATTACGATGATTTTGCCACTATACGCACCAATTACCTGGGGTTGACCAAACCGGACGGTGCGCTGGAGCTTTATCATGGCGGCATCCGCGCCAAGAATGCGAATGGCGAAACCATTATCGATCACATCGATTATTGCAAATATAACGATTATATCCATGAAGAAGTCCGTTCATGGACGTACATGAAATTCCCTTACCTGCTGTCGCTGGGGCAAGAACAAGGCTGGTATCGGGTCGGGCCGTTGGCGCGGGTCAATAACTGCGACTATATCGACACGCCGCTGGCGGAAGCCTCTCGCGTCGAGTTTAAGGCGCACAGCGGCGAAGCCATGGTGCATAGCACGCTGGCGTTTCACTGGGCGCGCCTGATTGAAGTCTTGCATTGCGCGGAAAGCATTAAGCAGTTGCTGCATGACCCGGACATCATGGGCCACGATCTGGTGGCGCAAGGCGAAAAACGCTATGAAGGCATAGGCGTGATCGAAGCGCCGCGCGGCACTTTGTTCCATCACTATCAGGTCGATGAAAACGACATCGTCACCAAAGCCAATTTAATCGTATCGACGACCAGCAACAATATGGCGATGAACGAATCGGTACGGCAAGTGGCGGCGGAATATTTGTCCGGCCGGGAACTGACCGAGCCCTTGTTAAACAATCTTGAAGTGGCGATACGCGCTTATGATCCTTGTTTGTCCTGCGCCACCCATGCAGTCGGCAAAATGCCGCTGCAACTTGAGTTGGTTGATGCCGAAGGCAAACTGATCGACAAGTTGGTCAAACACAGTGACGGTCAAATTGAGCGGGAAAATGCCTAAACCGGTTTTACTGTTCGGCTACGGCAATCTTAGTCGCGGCGACGACGCGTTAGGCCCGATGCTGCTGGAATACGTTGAAAGCCATGGCGGCTTGGATGCGATTGAAATATTGTCTGACTTCCAACTGCAAATCGAACATGCGCTGGACCTGGAAAACAGGCGTTTGGTATTGTTTGTTGATGCATCCGTCGCCTGCGCTAATGCGTTCGATTTTACGATGCTGGAGCCGATCCGGGATAAAAGCTACACGACCCATGCAATGAGCCCAGCGGCAGTTTTAGACGTGTATCAATCGGTCAAAAAGCAAACGCCGCCGCCGTGTTTTTTGCTGAGTATTAAAGCCGAAAAATTCGAATTGGGCGATGGCTTAAGCGCCAACGCCGAAACGAATTTAACTAAAGCATGCTCTTTTGCAGAGAGCTTATTAAGCAATCCCGATCTTGATTTTTGGTTAGGGCAAGCAAAGTTGCATGGCAATAACCATTGATTTAAGCCGTATCACCACGAAGACACGAAGACACGAAGACACGAAGACACGAAGACACGAAGACACGAAGAACACGAAGAACACGAAGGAAAGCCAAGGTAAAGACTCCGTGTTCTCGGCAACTGCTCCTGCGTTGCCTACAGGGATGTAGGTACTCAGCGTGAGCAGGAGCGGAAGCTGCGCCTCGGCAATTGCTCCTGCATTGCTAAACCACAGGGATGTGGCGAATGCAGAAAACGCAGGAGCGGTTTTCTGCCTACCTCCTGCATCCTTGCAGTCGTAAAGCGCCTACTGTTGGTGCTCTACCCCCTGCATAACCCACAGGGATGTGGGTTATGCAGAGAAATGACTGGATCATTTCCTGTCCATGCAGTGGTTCGTGCTTTCGTGGTGAATAAAAATACTTACACTATTACAGGTCACCATTTATGTGCGGAATATGCGGTTGCAGCCAGCCAGGTAAAGTTAACAAACTCCGGCCTTTAAACGGACAGGTTCATCAGCATGACCATGATCACGGTCATCACCATCACGACGCAGAGCGCTTGGTTAAAGTCGAGCAGGACTTGCTCAGTAAAAATAATGCTTATGCGGAGCAAAATCGGACGTATTTTCGGCAGCATCATATTTTTACGTTGAATCTGGTTTCCAGTCCCGGTGCCGGTAAAACCACGCTGCTGGTAGAAACCATTAAGGCCTTGAAAGACCGCTTTCCAATTGCAGTCATCGAAGGCGACCAGCAAACCGAGCATGATGCGGATCGAATCCGGGCCACCGGTGTGCCCGCGTTACAAATCAACACCGGCCGGGCTTGTCATCTCGACGCGCACGGCATCGGTCATGCGATTATGGAACTGGGCGTAAAAGCCAACAGCCTGCTGGCGATTGAAAATGTCGGGAATCTGGTCTGCCCGTCGTCGTTCGATTTGGGCGAGGCGCATAAAGTCGTCGTGTTGTCAGTCACCGAAGGCGACGATAAACCGCTCAAATATCCGGATATGTTTCATGCTGCGGATTTAATGATCATCAATAAAACCGACTTGCTGCCTTATGTCGATTTTGATGTGGAACGCTGTATTAATTATGCCCGGCAAGTCAATCCCGGCATCCAAATCATCCAGCTGTCATCCACTAAAGGCGATAATTTTTCAGCCTGGACCGACTGGCTTGAAGAGCATGTTAAGCAGGAACATCAAGGGTAGCTTTATGGTCTGGCTAGGGAGATGGCCGCTTCAGAAGTTTCAGTAAGTGGGGTTGAGTTTTAAGGGTGCTAAAAAATATTGCTTAAGCAGCACTATCTTGCGTGTTACCTCTTTTACCTTTCCAGCAAAGAGCTTTTTCGTCATCAGCGATTCAAATCGTTTCTTGGCATTGTCCACTCAGAGCGGTTCAAACCGTTTCCTGACATTGGCGACTCCAAGCTATTGGTAAATTCTTCCTGTCTCGCTTGCCGTTCACGATGCCTGTTAACATTAAGTTGCTTTAGCCTCCGCTCTTCGCGCTCCTGCTGTTGTTGCAGGTAACTTCTGGTCTCTTCTTGTTGCTGTAGTTGCTGTTGTAGCATTTGCTGTTGATGGCGGCTGCGCATTTCCAGCATTTGCTGGTTCATGTATATAAGGTCAGCCATAATTGCTGGAGAGACCGACAAAAGCAATGCTGTAAGTAAATATTTCATATTCTTAGTCCTGTCTTAAAATAGTTGGGCTTATTACTAAAACGACTAACTTACAAAACCTCCCGCTTAACGATACCCAGCTCTCAATTGACCGGTTATTTTCTCTCCTTGAGCAAATCCCGGATTTCGGTTAACAGCAGTTCTTCTCTGGAAGGCTCCGGAATGACTGCGGGTGCCGCAACTTCTTTTCTCTTAAGCGTATTGATGAACTTTATGGCCATAAAAATAGCAAAGGCAATAATCGTAAAATCAACCAGGGTTTGAATAAAATTGCCGTAATTAAGCGTTACGGCAGGCGTATTGCCGGCGGTTTCTTTCAGGGTAAGAGCCAGCTTGGTAAAGTCTACTCCGCCGACTAATACGCCAATCGGCGGCATGAATATATCGGCAACAAGCGATGAAATCACTTTGCCGAAAGCGGCGCCTATAATGATGCCCACAGCCATATCAATGGCATTGCCCTTGATAGCGAATTCTTTAAACTCTTTTAACATGCTCATAATCGGTATCCTTTATTTTTGTTGTGTTTTCAAGGCAGATATCTTACTTGCCTTCGGGACGAGCGGTGGGATAGTTTCGTGTTGCTTGGCTTTGAAACTTATGGTTTCGGTATTCGCTTTCCGGACATATCTATTTCCTATGTTCTTGTCTATGTTGCATCTTTTGTTGGCCATGTTGCTTCATTTGAGCATGGTACGTTTTCATCAGTTCCAATTGCTTGTTCTTTAATTCTTCTTTTTTGGCGGGATCTTTTTCCGACAAGATCTGATTGGAGAGATCATGCATCGTCAACATGTGCTCCTGCATGGCACGCATGTGTTCGCTTTTTTGTTCTTCAGTCTGGCAGCACTCCATGCCTGAGCCTTGATGAGTGCCCATTTCTTTTAGTGGGTCGGCGGATTTTTTCGGTTCTTCGGCAGTACTCGTCATGCTCATGGGTAATAACAGTAATAGAACGGCAGTTGATTTATAGAAGTGTTTCATCGTGATTGCCTTTGGGAGTGAGTTAAATGGAAGCCAAGTATATATGATCAGAGCTCTGCTGAAGTAAAAGATAGCTTTTGCCGAACGAATAAACAGCACAGGTCATTTTATATTTATTTGATTATACTTCAATAAGTTAAAACACCTAGGTGAGTCGTTTTAACGGACCCATATTGCGAGTAAGGCTACCCTTTCCGCAGGAAAGGGCACCAGATTAAGTTACTGCCGATGCATCAAACTGAAAAAGATTGGGATGTTATTGCGCTCAAGTCGTGTCGCATTCTAAAGCTGGATGCAATGTTATCAGTGCGCTTGTGATAATCCGGCAGGTTGCTGATGCTATTTCGTCTTGTATTTGGACTGGGTTGCCAGCCCCTAAACAGATCGTTAGTTCTTGGCAATTGACCGGGATAAATGACGATTTTAAGCATTTTTCGCTATTGAAAGAATTTGTCCTGTACCTCTTGTTTGTTATCTTGACGATATAGGGATTAGCCTACCACACTATCCATCGCGTTATGCGCTAACGAATTTTTCGCCAGTCTTGTCAACAGGCTTTGTTTGAAGTCATCCGCCGGAACTGGTCGGCCGAATAAATAGCCCTGGAATTTTGGACATCCGTAACTTGTCAGAAGCTCGCGCTGCGCCTCTGTTTCCACCCCTTCGGCAATGACGTTAATGCCAAGATTTTTTCCCAGCGCCAGAATGGTTCGGATAATAGCGGAGTCATGGGTGTTAAAGGCCATGTTTTTGACGAAGGATTGATCTATTTTCAGCTGCTCCAGAGGCAGTTTTTGCAGGTAAGACAGCGAGGAATAACCGGTGCCGAAATCATCCATTGAAAAAGTGATTCCCAAACCCCTGATAGCATGCATTTTAGCAATAGTGTCTTCCACGTTATCCAGGACCACTGACTCGGTAATTTCCAATTTGAGCAAAGCGGGGTTGGCCCCGGTTTCCGCTAACATGGAACATACCTGCTCAACAAAGTCAGGCTGACTAAGCTGCCTGCTGCTGATATTCACCGCCAGTTTCAACTCGCGAGTTTCAGGATATTTTGCCCAGTCAACCAGCGTTTTACAGCCTTGCTGCAATATCCAATGACCAATGGGCAGAATCAGGCCGGTTTCTTCGGCGAGTGGAATAAATTCGGCTGGAGAAAGCATGCCCCGTTCGGACTGAACCCACCGAATCAGTGCCTCCGCACCTACCGGTTGTCCTAATTCATCTACCTGTACCTGATAATGTAAACTTAATTCGTTGCGATCCAGCGCATTGCGCAAATCGGTTTCCAAAGAGGCCCGTAAATTCAGGGCTTGCTGCATTTCAGGAACAAAAACCCGTATCGCATTTCGACCGGCTTGTTTGGCCTGGTACATGGCGACATCGGCGCGTTTAAGCAGCTCTTCGCTGCTGGTTTCGTGACCCAGGAACAGCACGAAACCAATGCTGCCCGTGGAATAATGTTTGACATAAGGTTGTAGTTTATTGTCGACTGCCAGGGATGGCGGAAGTGTCGCGGTCGGTAGGGAACCGACGCGATCGGAATTGCTGTTCAACAGGTAGAATTTAGCCAGATTGCTGCGAATCTTTTCCGCAACTGCGAAAGCTTGGCCGGTCGCCTCAGTTTCCTGTTCATCGAGAAACTCCAGCATGACCACAAACTCATCGCCGCCCAGCCTGGCTACGGTATCAACGTCCCGCACACAGCTTTGCAAGCGTCGTCCCACTTCAATCAGCAATTGATCGCCCCGATCATGACCCAAGGTATCATTAAGCGTTTTAAAATTGTCGAGATCGAGGAACATTAACGCGCCGTAAGTCTTGTTGCGGTGGCTGAAGTTAAGCGCCAGGTTGAGACGGTCAAAGAGCAAAGTGCGGTTGGGGAGCGTGGTCAAGGGGTCGTAATAAGCTAGATTCTTAATGCGCTCTTCATCAGCCTTGCGCTGGCTAATGTCGGTGAAAGTACCGACATAGTTGGTAATTGCGCCTTCATGATTGGTAATAGCCGTTATGCACAGCCAGTCAGGACAGATAACGCCGTTTTTTCTTTTATTCCAGATTTCGCCCTGCCAGTATTTATCCCTGATAATGCTTTTCCGCATAGCGGCATAAAACTTACTGCTTTGTTGATCGGATTTAAGTATGTCGGCGGGTTTCCCGATGATTTCCTCGGCACTGTAACCGGTTAGCTTGATAAACGACTTGTTGACGCGCAGGATATTATTATCGGCATCAGTGACAATGATGCCTTCCTGAGACTCAAACGCCGCCGCAGCAATACGCAGTTCATGCTCGGCCTTCAGCCGCAATTTTTCGCGGTCGAAGTTATCCAGCGCATAGGAAATATCGTCCGTCAGCCCGCGCATCAGATCAATCACGTCGGGAGTAAAGTAATCCTGTTCGGACGAATAAACCGATATAGCGCCGATGCAGTGACCGCCGCGCATCAGCGGGAAAGCCGCCGACGCATGAATGTTTTCCGCAGCGGCGACAGGTTGCCAGGGCAGCGTACTGGGTTCATTAAGAAAGTTATTAAGGATTTTCGGCACGCCTTCCCGAATTGCCGTGCCCGTCGGCCCGCGACCCTCCGGCAAGGCTGCATCGGTCGAGATTCTGGTATTGCCGAGCAGTGGGGAGTCGGGATGACTGGCCGCCACTGTAGACACCCAACTGTCCGATTCAGCCATGCCTACCCAGACCAGTTTAAAGGAAACATGATTGGCGATGATTCGGCATACCTCATTCAGTAACTTAACCTCGTCCGACTCGCGAACAATGATATCGGCGCTTTGGGTCCAGGCCGCGTATAAGTGATTGATGCGTTCTCGCTGCTGCTCAGAACTGGACAGAGCGTTCAGCATTTGATTAAAACCGTGCGCCAGTACGCCAACCTCATCCTTGCCCGAGATATGGGCCCGAACGTTAAGGCTGCCTTTCTCGACCTCGGCGGCTATGCGCATCAGGTGATGCAATCTTCTGGTAAGTCTTCGCGCCAGGAGTACTGCCGCACTTACTACGGCAAGCGCCGCAAACATAATAAAATTGGCGCCGGTAATTACAACGGAGCGGAGATTGGCGTTGACTCCGTTCATGGACATCTCCACCCGCGCCCATCCGACATGGCGCAAACCGGCCATGACGGGGGCGGCAACGTCAATTTGCTGAGTATTGGATAGCAGCACTTGAGTTGCCGGCGCAGAGCTTAGCAGTTTTTGGCTCTGCGCGTCGGTAACGAATAGCCCGGCTTCCCCAGGTTGGGTGGAGCTCAGCACTTCGCCGCGCAATGATAAAATATAGGCCCGTTCGAGATCGGGCAAGCCAACGAAGCCCTGTAATACTTCCTTTAATCCGGCAATATCGTTGGCTAATACCCATGATGTGCTGCTGCTGGCTAGCGACGTGCTCAGCGATTTACTCTGCTGCATGGCGGCGCTATAAAGAAAGTCACGTTGACGATCGAATAACAGGCTTCCAAGCCCTATCATCATGATGAGCGCGACACTGCCGAATGACCATGCCAATTGCTGACGAATGGAGCCGTTAAAAAAAGCCCTTTGCCTTTTTGGGTTTCGATTACTATCCATTGCCATTCTGTCCATTTATTTCAAGTTCAGTCTAAAGGCCGCACTGTTTTGATGAAAGTCGTGATAAAGGTCTTTACCGGTTTATAACTATCATCGTTAGCCGGATCAAAACGGCTGACAGGGATGCGCGCCAACATTTCCCTGCCTTGTTCATGCTGGTCAAGATTAAACAACAATGCGGCAAACTTATTCGTAATCTCCGCCGGCACGTTCTTGCGCATTACCCAACCGTTGTTTTGCAGCGGCTCGGTTTGCCATTTAACTTCGAGTTGGGCTGCTAACTGGGGATTTTCCTTGCTGAATGTTTTCCATGGCACCGGCCAGGTTGCTCCGGCCGCGACATGGCCGCGCAGCACATTGATAATAGAGGATTCCTGTGAACCGACATAGCGGTTTTCGATGTCATGATTAACATCAATGCCGTGGGTATGCAGGTAGTATTGGGGCATCATGGTCGCAGCCAGCGCAGTTGCCGCAGGATAGGATACGGCTTTGCCCTTGAGGTCGGCGACCGTATTAATGCCGCTGTCGCGACGCACTAGAATGATGCCGCGAAAGTCATCGTCATCGGACATCTTGCCGAACACGCGATAGCCGTGCTTAAGCGAGACGACGGTTTGATAGGGATTGGGCATTGCAAAATCAAAGTGCCCACTGTAGAGCTTCCGGTCAAATTCTTCATAATTACGCGATGCTTCTAAAATAAAGTCCGCTTCGGGTATGTTGCTGTTAAGAAAATCGACGATGGGGCCGTAAATCTCAAACAGTCGTTTGGGGTTGTGCAAGGGGTGGATGCCGATTGTGTATTTGGGGACTTTGGATTTGCTTTGCGCATTGAAGCTGGGTTCGTAAATGTCATCGGAGTTTTTATTCAGGCTTGCAAGCCATGGTAAATCCAACAAGAAGTCCCACCATTTCATGGGGGCAGTTTCTTGGTGTTCGTAACTCTCTTTCGATGCTTGGGCAGTTTGGGCTTTGCTGGTTACAGATTCCAAAAAGGGAAGAGCATCGGCAGAAGCAGTGATGTTAAAAAGCAACAGCAGCGTTATCAAGCTATATCGGCGTAAAATTTCAATCATTATCTAAGGTTGAAGCTCTGCGGTAACGGTAATTGAGCAACGCTACATTAATACGTCTAAGACACGTATTATTGCGTAGGTGAGGCGAACGAGATAATACTAATAATAGATAAGTTTTGGAATTTTTTTGAAAGCTTTTGCGAGGTGGGTGCAACTTTACTATGGCAACTAGTCAAATCCTGTTTGTCATAAAAAGGTAATATGTCTTTGCTAAGATAGCTTGTTTATTCTTTATTCCAATTTAATTATGCCTAATTTAAATATTCTCGTTGTTGAAGATGAAGATGCTATCAGAGAGATGTTGATGATGGTACTTGAGCAGGCCAACTTTAGCTCGATTGCGGCTGCGGATGCGGAAGAGGCGCAAAAAGCCCTGGATGAGGCATTGCCGGACTTGATCCTGCTGGACTGGATGTTGCCGGGCGTCAGTGGCGTCGAATGGGCCAGACGCTTAAAGAAAGATCCCATGTATCGTGAACTGCCCATTATTTTACTGACGGCGCGGGGCGAGGAAGAGGATAAGGTTAGAGGCCTGGAGATCGGCGCCGACGATTATATGACCAAACCTTTTTCACCGAAGGAACTGGTGGCGCGTATCCGTGCAGTTTTGCGCAGAAGCGGAAAAATACACGATCTGGCGCAAATCACCTTGGGCGATCTGGTGCTGGATACCGAACAGCACCGGCTCAGCATCGGCGATAAACAGCTGGAAGTGAGCCCGACCGAATTCCGTTTAATGCAGTTTTTTATGACCCATCCCGATAAAGTATTCAATCGCACCCAATTACTGGATCAGGTCTGGGGGCGTAGCGTGTACATCGAAGAGCGCACCGTTGACGTGCATATCCGAAGATTACGGAAAATTCTGGGTGAGCATGGCCGTGAGGATTTGGTTCAAACCGTGCGCGGTTTCGGTTACCGCTTTTCCGTAACAGATCCGTCGACTGCGCCCCTATCGTCGTAACCGCTATGGGGGTCTGGCAAAGAGAACTCATTATCGGCTTGCTGCTGCTGGTGGCTGTATCGATCATAGGCGGCATGACCGGGCTTTTTATGCCTTTGATGCTGTTGCTGACGTTGGGCATGTTAATGCGTCAATTGTTCCAGATTAACCGCTTTGAAAAATGGATACGAACCGGGGGCAGGGCCAAATATCCCAAGACCAGCGGCATTTGGGAAGAAATTTATTACCATGTCTACCGCATTAAAAAGAATGAAAAAAAACGCAAAAAGAAACTGGGCAAAATGGTTGATCAGTTTCGCCAGTCCACCGAAGCGTTACCGGATGCTGCCGTCGTTTTAGGTGCCAACGACGAGATTGAGTGGGCGAACAAGGCGGCCAGAGAAGTGTTCGGCTTACAGCAATCCGATAAAGGCCAACGTATTCCCAACCTTATCCGATTCCCAGAATTTATACGCTACCTTAAATCCGGAAATTATAACGAACCCGTCATATTGCCTTCCCCGATAAACCATCGCATCACGCTGGCTGTGCGAATTATCACATACGGCGCAGGCTTGCGCCTGTTACTGGCCCAAGACGTTACCGAATTGAAAAAAATGGAACGGATGCGCAAGGACTTTGTCGCGAACGTGTCGCATGAGCTCAGAACGCCTTTGACCGTATTAAAAGGTTATCTTGAAACCTTGCAAGATATGGATGACGGCGAATCCCCGTTATTAACCACCTCGTTTCAGCAAATGCAGGGGCAGACTGAGCGGATGCAGCATCTGGTCGATGACTTGCTGTTGCTGACACGCCTGGAAACCGGGCAGAAGAAAACCGAGTGCGTTAATGTCCCTGCGTTATTAATACAAATTTGCAAGGAAGCCGAGGCTTTGCATGGCGGCGATTCCGCCCGGATCGAATTGACCCTGGGTACAGATGCGCATATTGTCGGCGAGGAGCAGGAATTGCGCAGCGCCTTCACCAATCTGCTGGGCAACGCGCTTAAATATTCACCGGAAGATTCCGTGGTCAAAGTGCATTGGCGCCGATCCCATGAAGATATAGTGCTGGATGTTGAAGATCAGGGCGAGGGGATTGCGGCGGCCGATATTCCCCGGGTTACCGAACGGTTTTACCGGTCCGAAGTCAAGCGCAACAAAAAAGTGGGCGGCACCGGCCTGGGCTTGGCTATCGTCAAGCATGTGCTGATGCGGCACGATGCCAAATTGAATATAGCCAGCCAATTGAACAAAGGTAGTCGTTTCAGCTGCCATTTTCCGGGTAAACGGGGTTGTAATTAAACCTCGCTCCCGGAGTGGACCTGGGAGCCCGGGCAATCGTCTTTAATAGCTATGGGCTTGCTTTCATTCAATCTGGTATAGCATTTTATTATTTGCCTCGACTCAACCTCTGCTTGAAAACAATCAGACTATCCCCCATGTTAGCAGTAACTTAAAAACTCTTAGATGAGGCAAATATTATGCGTATGGACAAATTAACCAGCATGTTTCAATCGGCATTGGCTGATGCGCAAAGCATGGCTTTGGGCAAAGACCATCAATTCATTGAGCCGGCTCATGTGCTGTTGGCGTTGTTGGATCAACAGGGTGGCAGTATCAGGCCGTTGCTGGCCCAGATGGGTATCAACACGCAGCTGCTGCGCACCGAACTGGTTAGGGAACTGGATCGCTTGGCAACAGTTAGCGGCTCCGGCGGCGACGTGCAGATTTCCAATGAATTATCGCGCTTGCTGAACTTGACCGACAAACTGGCGCAAAAGCGCAATGATAAGTTCATTTCCAGCGAGCTGTTCTTGTTGGCGGCCTTGGAAGAAAAAGGGGGGCTTCAGGACCTGCTTAAAAAAGCCGGGGTCAACAAACAGGCGGTCGAAAGAGCCATCGATGCGATGCGCGGCGGCCAGCCGGTAGACGATCCCAATGCCGAAGAGCAGCGTCAGGCCTTGAAAAAATACACCATCAACCTGACCGAGCGCGCCGAACAAGGCAAACTGGACCCGGTGATTGGGCGGGACGACGAGATACGTCGGACCATCCAGGTCTTGCAGCGGCGCACCAAGAACAACCCGGTGCTGATCGGCGAGCCGGGCGTGGGCAAGACCGCGATTGTCGAAGGCTTGGCGCAGCGCATCGTCAACGGCGAAGTGCCGGAAGGCATCAAGGGCAAGCAGGTGTTGGCGCTGGATATGGCAGCGCTGATTGCCGGAGCCAAGTTTCGCGGCGAATTCGAGGAGCGCCTGAAAGCGGTATTAAACGATCTCGCCAAGCAGGAAGGGCAGGTTATTTTGTTTATCGACGAGTTGCATACCATGGTCGGCGCGGGCAAGGCGGAAGGCGCCATGGATGCGGGCAACATGCTGAAACCGGCGCTGGCGCGCGGCGAACTGCATTGCGTCGGCGCAACGACGCTGGATGAATACCGCAAATATGTCGAAAAGGACGCCGCTTTGGAGCGCCGCTTCCAAAAAGTGCTGGTCGATGAGCCATCCGTTGAAGATACCGTGGCGATTTTGCGCGGCCTGAAAGAAAAATACGAAGTGCATCACGGCGTCGATATTACCGATCCGGCCATTATTGCGGCGGCCAACCTGTCTTATCGTTATATTTCCGATCGGCAGTTGCCGGATAAAGCCATCGACCTGATCGACGAAGCGGCCAGTCGTATCCGCATGGAAATCGACTCCAAGCCGGAGGAAATGGACAAACTGTACCGGCGCTTGATCCAGTTAAAAATCGAGCAGGTCGCGCTGAAAAAAGAATCCGATGCGGCGTCCAAAAAACGCCTGGAAATTCTGGAAGAAGAGATCGCCGATCTGGAAAAAGAATATTCCGACCTTGAAGAAATCTGGAAAGCCGAAAAAGCCTCGTTGCAGGGTTCGGCATCGATCAAGGAAAAGCTGGAGCAGGCCAGAACCGAACTGGAAGCGGCCAGCCGCGCCGGTGATCTGGCGAAGATGTCCGAGTTGCAATACGGCATTATTCCGGCGCTGGAAAAACAGCTGCATGCGGACGTACCGACAGAAGAGCACAAGATGACCTTGTTGCGCAACAAAGTCACCGAAGAGGAAATCGCCGAGGTGGTGTCGAAATGGACCGGCATCCCGGTATCGAAAATGATGGAAGGCGAGCGCGACAAGCTGTTGCGTATGGAAGAGCAACTCAGCAAGCGGGTCGTCGGTCAGGAAGAGGCACTAAAAGCGGTCAGCAATGCAATCCGCCGTTCAAGGGCCGGATTATCCGATCCGAACCGCCCGAACGGCTCGTTCCTGTTTTTGGGGCCGACCGGCGTCGGCAAAACCGAGCTGTGCAAGGCGTTGGCCGAATTCATGTTTGACACGCCCGATGCGATGGTGCGCATCGACATGTCCGAGTTTATGGAAAAGCATTCGGTGGCGCGTCTGATCGGTGCGCCTCCGGGTTATGTCGGTTATGAAGAAGGCGGCTACCTGACCGAACTGGTCCGGCGCAAACCGTATTCGGTTATCCTGATGGACGAAATCGAAAAAGCCCATCCCGACGTGTTCAACATCCTGTTGCAGGTGCTGGACGATGGCCGCCTGACCGACGGGCAGGGCCGGACCGTCGATTTCAGGAATACCATCGTCGTGATGACCTCCAATCTGGGCTCTGACATTATCCAATCGCTGTCGGGCGAAGCGCACTATTCGGAGATGAAAGCAGCGGTCATGGAAATTGTCAGCACCAAGTTCCGTCCCGAATTCATCAACCGGATCGACGAAGCGGTGGTGTTCCATTCCTTGGGTCGCGGACAGATTAGGGCTATTTCCAAAATTCAAATCGACTACTTGCGTAGACGGTTGCAGGATCGCGAAATCGGCTTTGAAATTTCGGAAGCAGCGCTGGATTTATTAGGCGAAGCGGGATTCGATCCGGTCTACGGCGCAAGGCCGATGAAACGCGCTATCCAACAGCAGCTTGAAAACCCGCTGGCGCAGCAGATATTGGCCGGCAATTTTGTTGCCGGGGATATCATCAAAGTCGATGTTGAGCATGAGACGTTGCGGTTTTTGAAGGGGTAAGGCTCGGCAGGTTGGATTGCGAAAAGATGCAACCGCAACTTGCGGCTGCATCTTGTGTGTAAATTTCGGGTAAATTGACGTTTAATCGTGTTAAGTTCATACTTTGAAAAAGCAACTTAATACGAGGTGTCAATATGAAAGCTACCGCAAAAGATCTTAGAATTCATTCAAAAGGGCTGCTTGACGCTGTAAGCAAGGGTGAAGATGTTGTGATTACTTTCAGGGGTAAACCTTGCGCCAAGCTTGTGCCTTATGAACAAACTGATAAGCCGGCTAACAGGGATACCAAGAATGATTTGTTCGGGATATGGGCGGATCGTACCGATATTGAATCGGTAGACGAGTATGTGCGGAACCTGAGAAAAGGCCGGTTTTTTTGATGTTGGTCGATACCGATGTGCTGATCTGGTATTTAAAAGGCAACGACAAAGCGCGGCATGAAATAGAAGTGTTGCCGGGCTTTTTTATTTCGGTGGTGACTTATATCGAGTTGGTTCAGGGGATGCGGAATAAACAGGAACTTGTTGCATTAAGGCGGGCGTTAAGATTGTGGAATGCAAAAATGCTGTACATTTCCGAAGATATTTCCGCTAAAGCGATGTTTTATGTTGAGCAGTATTATTTGAGTCATTCAATGCAGCTTGCCGACGCATTAATCGGCGCGACAGCCGTTGCAAACGGCCTCGACCTGTTAACCGGCAATGCCAAGCATTATCGAGTCTTGAAAGATATTTCGATAAGAGAATTTAAACCGGTTTAAAGCACTAGAGTTATATTGAGGTAGGGTGCGCATCGCGCGCCATTTTCGGGTTTCATAAATGTAAGCAGTATCGAAAAGGCGCGCGATGCGCACCATGGCTTGGAAAAAAGACTCTATTTTGAGGGGTCCCGCTTTTGTTTTGTGGTTGTACTATAGCTGACTACACGCTCAATAAAGTCAGTCGTAGGATAAGTTGATTAGAAATATGCGAGAATTGAATTTTCATAAAATAATCGATGTCGTAAGTGTATATATTTAATAGCAAATTATGGTTGATCACTCACAAAAACAACAAGAAAACAAACTTGAACATCCATGTTTTCCACAGCCGCCCGATACTTCCGTTCGTGTATGGCGCTATCTTGATCTCGCAAAATTCATTTGGCTTTTCGAAAACAAAAAACTCTATTTGTCTCGCCTAGACCTGCTAAACGATCCACACGAGGGAACCACCCCGCGTCTACTTGCCTTTCTAAGAGACCAGCAATTGCGCGAGCTTGGCGCTGAGCAATTAGTGACTCAAACTCCGCTCATAAATCAACAGAATCGCAAGTCGATGTACATCAACTGCTGGCATCTAGGAAATACTGAGTCAGAAGCCATGTGGCGCCTTTACTGCCCAAACGATGGCGGTGTTGCAATCCAAACTACATACCGAAAGCTTGTGGCCTCAATTGAAGATGACCCCTTCTGTTATATCGGTTCAGTTACCTACATTGACTATGAATCACAAGGGTTCCCTTTAAACAATGCCTTTCATCCTGTTATGCACAAACGGGCTAGCTTTGCGCACGAACAGGAAGTGCGTCTTGTGAAATCCTTCTCTGAGTATTGGGGGTTGGGTGCGCCCGAAAGTCCGGCTGGAATCACCGTCGGCTGGTCACCCGAAGCCACGGTGGATGCTGTTTATGTTAATCCTTATGCGCCGGAGTTTTATCATGACGTAGTTCGTTCAATTGTACGCCGAGTCGCGCCAGTTCTCGAGCAACAAGTTCGCTGGTCTCAGATGCGCGCCGCTCCGGTCTATTAACCATGCGAGTCTAACAGCAGGACGGTATTATTATCTTGACCGAAATGTTTGCGTTAGCTACTTAGGTCGGGTTACTAATGCTTTTCGTAAGCCAGCTTACCCCAACATCAACCCCTGCAATACCTTAATTTCATCCCTAATCTTCGCCGCCTGCTCGAATTCAAGATTTTTTGCATGCCGGTACATGGTTTCTTCGAGCTGCTTCAGTTTTTTACCTGCTTGCTTGGGCGTCATGGCCGCTTTATAGTCGGCCGGGAATTCCGCGACTTTATCCAGCAGTTTATTGGCGCTGGTCATGCCTGCACCGGGGATCGATACCTGAAGAATGTCATTGACCGACTTGAAAATGGTCTTCGGTTCTATATGATGCTCGATATTAAACTTGTGCTGCTTCTCGCGGCGGCGCTCGGTTTCGTCTATCGCCTGCTGCATCGATTTAGTGATCTTGTCGCCGTACAAAATTGCCTTGCCGTTGACGTTTCTCGCCGCCCGGCCGATGGTTTGCACCAGCGACACGACCGAACGCAGGAAGCCTTCCTTGTCGGCATCCAGTATCGCAACCAATGACACTTCCGGTATATCCAGCCCTTCGCGCAACAGGTTAATGCCGACCAGCACATCGAACTGACCCAGCCGCAAATCGCGGATGATCTCGACCCGTTCCACGGTATCGATGTCGGAATGCAGGTAACGCACCCGCACCCCGTGTTCCATCAAATACTCGGTCAAGTCTTCCGACATTCGTTTGGTCAGCGTGGTCACCAATACGCGCTCTTTTATCGCAACACGCTTGATGATTTCCGACAGCAAATCATCGACCTGGGTGGTTGCCGAACGCACTTCCACGACCGGATCGAGCAAGCCGGTCGGCCTGACCACCTGCTCGGCAAAAACGCCGGAATGCTCCCGTTCGTAGGGCCCCGGCGTTGCCGACACATAAATCCTCTGCGGCGCTCTCGCCTCAAATTCGTCAAACATCAGCGGGCGGTTGTCCAGCGCGGACGGCAACCGGAAACCGTATTCGACCAGCGTTTCCTTACGCGACCGGTCGCCTTTATACATCGCGCCGATCTGCGGCACGGCGACATGACTTTCATCGATAATCACCAGCGCATTGTCGCGCAAGTAATCGAACATGGTTGGCGGCGATTCGCCCGCGCTTCTTCCGGACAAGTGGCGGGAATAGTTTTCGATGCCGGAGCAATAACCGATCTCCAGAATCATCTCAATATCGAACATCGTCCGCTGCTCCAACCGTTGCGCTTCGACCAGTTTATCCAATGAGCGCAAATGCTCAAGGCGTTCCTTGAGTTCTATCTTGATCTTTTCAACCGCTTCCAATAACTGCTCTCTTGGCGTGACATAATGACTTTTTGGATAAACCGTAAAGCGCGCCAGCCGCCGTGTGATTTCGCCGGTCAGCGGATCGAATAACGACAAGCGCTCCACCTCGTCGTCGAACAGCTCTACCCGTAATGCCTCGCTGTCCGATTCGGCCGGGAACACATCAATGACTTCGCCGCGCACCCGGTAGGTCGCCCGGCGCAAGTCGATGTCGTTGCGGGTGTATTGCATTTCCGCCAGTCGCCGCAGGATGTCGCGCTGGTTGATCATGTCGCCCTTGACCAGATGCAGCACCATCTTGAAGTACGATTCGGGCTCGCCCAAGCCGTAAATGGCCGAAACCGTGGCGACGACGATAGTGTCTTCCCGTTCGATTAGCGCTTTGGTAGCCGACAAGCGCATCTGCTCGATATGCTCGTTGATCGCCGCATCCTTGTCGATGAAAGTATCCGATGCCGGGACATAGGCTTCCGGCTGGTAATAGTCGTAATACGAGACAAAA
>NZ_JALOCF010000044.1 GCF_023227905.1 Methylobacter sp.
AAAGAAAAAATATTAGCTAGAAAGAAAAAATATAATAAAAAATACAATGAAGAAAACAAAGAAAAAATATCAGCCAGAAAGAAAAAATACCGAGAAGAAAATAGAGAAAAACAATTAGAAATTAATAAAAAACACTATGCAAAATACCGCGAAGCAAACAAAGAAAAAATATCAGAACGCCATAAAAAACACTATGAAGAAAACAAAGAAAGTTATTCAGAGAGAGCTAAGATCTATCGTGCAATCAACTCACAAAAAGGAGTTTTATAAATGAAAATATACCATTTCGATTATTCTTTTTTGTTGGATAGCTTGATTATTTGCGGTTTCAGGTGAGTTATGCGTCAATCTCGGCAATTATTTCAATTTGTTTGCCAGGCCAAAGTTTCCGCTGTTGATTAAGGTAGTCATCGGCCTCGTCAAATTGTGCGGCACCAAATTCCTCATTCAAATCTTCGTCTTCTCGGCATGTTACCCAGAAGCATTTTATTGGTAGTGTAAGCATTTGCATTAATTCAGTCCCCAGCCGCATAACACGGCACTCAAGGCGACGCCGTTAAGCATCGCGGTATTGTTTAAAATTCGTCAGCGGCGCGCCTTAGTTCTGCGTTAGGCCCTACTTTAGCCGCCCTATTTCGGATAGGATTGTTTTAAAATCGGCAATTGCAATCCGAATATCAGTAGCAGAACCAACGGTAGAGCACATTGTTTCTGGATGCGCCCACGATCCTCTTACTGCTCCTTCTGAGCTTGTTTTTAACTCACGGCTTTCAAATAAATCGCGCAAGTGTCCGATGCGCGAATCAAGTTCTTGTTTTAATTTTCTATACTCTGTTTTGCTTAGTACCATTGTTAAATCCCCGGCCTAACCCGTAAATCAACGGGAACGCGGCCCTAATCTATGTTTAAAAATACGGCTATTCGCCGCGTCCCGTTATTATTGCGTTAGAGTGTCACATAATTAATTTTTTATCTTTCTCAATACGGAACGAGAAAACAGTGCCTTTGCATTTTTTGCAAAATTCTGGCGATTTTGACCCGCATTTCTCTGTGCCACAAGTTATACATTTATAAATTCTTTTTGTAGTTACAGCTGGTTTCCGTTTTCCAAATCCCATAGCATTCACCTCTAACAGTGCGCTCAACAGGAGCGCGGTTATAATTTGGTTTCATTGTTCAGCTTTCCTTGCCGCGCCCGGTTAGCTCTGCGTTGGGCATCAACGAATTCCACGCCCGTATCAGAGCGCCTTCAACCTCGTCTAGCCGTGCTACAAGTTCTGTTGGCGTCATGCTGTATGCTTGGAGTTTGTACCAAACGCCAGCGCATTCTCCGGTGACATCGGCTGCCACGCTTTCCCACCGCTTCCCGTCTAGTTCGTATGAGTGCGGAGTCAAAACAATCTGCATCTTCGGCCCGTTGCAGTCGCAGTCTCGCGCGCTCAACGTGCTGCGCCGCCATGCGTACCAGTCGCAGTCGTTCATTTGTCCGCGAACCTGGTTATTCCCAAAGCAGAATCCCTGCTGTTCAAGCCACACGCGTAGCTGCCCAACATTTACGTCAACCGGACCTTGCGCAATAGGCGTTGTGCTCATGATTTATCTCCTTCCGGCGCAAGGTCCGGTTACGTTAGCGTTATACTCCACCACTATCCACCCGTACCATTTTTTAGACATCATAGCCTTTCCGCCATTATCTCTAATCCGTTTAACTTCTCTCATTGCGGATTCCCATGAAAAAAACATATTAACCTATGTTATAATATGGCAACACGGCCACTATCGGTTTGGTTAATTTAACCAAATTGCTTAGTGGTTTTTTTATGCCTCGATGTATAACTCAACGCTCAAGCCGAACCGCTTACGCTACCGCTACAGCGGTCAGTTTGAAAGCGGATTCCAATATTACCTAGTATGTACCGGCATATCATTTGTTATTTTCTCAATCCGCCCGCAGTCATAGCACCATCGCTCTTTAGAGCCATATAAATACATGTAGTGTGTATGATTACAGCACCGTTTAGGAGCCGACCACAGATTAACAGGCGCGAATTTTAGACTAGGCCAATTCAAACTTTTCACAATTTACCCCGCTTCCAAGCCAAAATACATCGTTATCATAGGTATTTCCAAGCTTTACACGCGCTACCTGCAAATTTCCTAGGACATTCGTTTTAGCCCTATAGTCGTCGTACTGTTGGCATTTGCCTATACCAGTTCCATCGCCAACGGTATCTCGTGTAAAAAAATTACACGTCTCGCAGGTCATGACGTATGTCCAGCCAGTCAATATCTAAAGCTTTGGCAAGCTTCATAGCGCTGCGTACATCAGGCTTACCGCTACCGTTAAACCAGTGGTTAATAGTTTGCCGGTTAGTGCCTAAAAATCTAGCAATTTCAGTCTTTTTGCCAAAATGGTTAAGTAGCTTTTCTTTAATTTCTTCGTGCATTTGTAAAATAAAGTTGTACTTAGTAAAGCTTTACTATACACTGTTGTTGTTGTTTTTGCAAACTGGAATTAAAATGAGTGAATTAAACAGAATGAGAGAAGAACTAGGGATTGAAGAGATATATTGGCACGGAATCAACACTGGACTATCTAATAGCGAATTGCTTGCAATAGAAGCAAATATGCAAAAATTCGACAAAGAGCATAAGAAGTTTAGATACACAATAGTATTTGAAGCAACTGTTAAGAAAAGCTTATCAGAAGAAGAGTTTAAAGAAATGATCAAAAAAGACGTGCAATGCTCAGGCAGGGCGCTTAAAGTCATCACCAAAGAAGAGGTTACGGAATGTTAAAAAACATAGAAATAAAAGAATTAATCATAAAAACAAGGTATATGAATGAAGAAGATAAAATTAATTACCTATTTACAAAAGGATACCAAGAGGCAATGTCAATAATGGATGAAATATTAAATTTTAGTAGAGAAGAAAATGAAACTGACAATTGAACAATGCCTAGAGGCAGGTAAAAATGGCGTAATGATAGAGAATGATCACTATCATGCTTTAGCGGGTATAAGTGGCTCAAAATTATCTTTGCTTTCAGAAAGCAACCGGCACCTGGACAATGCTAAAAACTTTGACATGGGATCTCAAGACTATTTTAGTCTTGGAACTTGCGTACATGAGATGGTGCTTGAAAAGCACAAGTCAAGCTTTATGGTTATGCCAAAATTTAACGGACGCACAAATGAAGGGAAAGAGGACAAAGCTTATTGGCTAAAACAAAATGCAGACAAACAAATAATCGAAGCTGAAGACTACGAAAAAGCCGAAAGAATGGCTAAAAACGTTAATGCAATTTGTGGCGATGTCATAGAAAACTCAATATGCGAACGGTCACTTTTTGCGCATTGGGAGCAAAACATAATCATTAAATGCCGAATTGATGCTCAGCATTGGAATGATGACTATGATTTAAAAACCATAACTCCAAAATCTGGAATGTCAGACTGGGAGTTATTTAAACACTCTGAAAAACATGGGTACTTTACGAGTGCCGCATTACGCCAAATGGTGCGTCATACGCTTGGGATGCCAATAGGAGATAGCTATCTAATATTTGTCAGCACGTCACCTGGACACATGGTAAAAATAAGAAAAATACCGGACTCTATACTTGAGCGTGAAAATGAAAAAGTAACAGAGCTTTTAACATCAAGGGCGTTTTATCTTCGACATGGTATTGATACCGACGTCAAAGAGCTGTATAATTAAATTTTACAAATAGGTGGCAAAATGAACAAACCAAACGAAATAGCAATTTTTAACGGATTTTTGGACAAACTAAAACCACAAATGGCTTTGGCATTACCAAAGCATCTAACGACAGATAGAATGGCTAGACTGGCATTAACACAGTTTAGTACTAACAAAGCGCTGCAAAAATGCAATCAACAAAGCATTGCCGCGTCAATAATGACAGCTGTGCAATTGGGTCTGGAGCCTGGCGTTAATGGAGCAGGCTATCTAATACCATATAAAGATACATGTACCTTTGTACCAGGATGGAAGGGTCTTGTGGACCTTGTTAATCGATCTGGACGCGGCACAGTCTACACCGGCGTTATATTTGAAGACCAAATCTACGGCCAAGACTGGGAATTTTTCGACGGCTCTAGACGTGAGCTGATAATCAGGAAGCAATCAAACCTAATAGACGAAAACAAAATAACCCATGCTTACGCTATAGGCTGGGTAAAAGATGCAGCTATGCCGATAATTGAATTGTGGACAGTTGAAAAGTTAAAGGCTCACAGGACCAAACATAACAAAATCGGTAATAATCATTACTCATACAAATACTGGGAAATGTATTGTCGCAAAATACCATTACTACAGGTCATTAAGTACATGCCTTGTAGTATTGAGTTGGCTATGGCGCTGGACGTTGCTAACGTGAACGAGCATGGTGGCACAGCGTCAATAACCGATGGAGTTGTATCTACACAGTACCAGGCTGAAATCGATGATACCCTTTACGACGAAATAACAGACTACAACAATCTAAAAAAAATAAAACCAAAAACGTCTGATGAAAAAGCTAGTTTTGCTAAACGTGCTGATGAGTTATATAAACCTGATCCAGAACCAATTGAAAAATTTGACCAAGAAACATGCGAAGTTTGGGAATAAAAACTTGCAGTATGTAAAAAGTTAGTTTACACTATAACCATCTTATCAATTGTTTGACCACGAAAGTTAAAAGCCCTTGGCACAATGAAATTGACGTGTAGGTGAGAGGCCTACGTTTATTAACCAATAGAGGAAAGAAAATGAAAGCAAAAGAACTTTTAATGAAATTAGGTGCGTGCATAGACGCTATTAACTGGGTAGGTGACAGAACAATAGAAGACGCTTGGAATGAATGTCATCGAGGCGACTGGATGTTGTGGTTTTATGCAAAACAATATCCGGAAAATAAAAGAGAGTTGTACCTTGCAAAAGGTCATTGCGCTAACACGGTCCGTCATTTAATGACGGATGAGAGAAGTATTGCGGCTGTCGATGCAGCAATAGCTTATGGCAATGGTGAAATAGATGAAATAGAGCTTTATAATGCCGCTCGACGTTCGGCGGCTTATGCTTATTTGTATCCGTATTCTTATGCTACTGATGCTGCTTATGCTGCTTATGCTGCGGCTTATTCTGCTTATGCTGCTTATGCTGCTAAAGCTGCTGCTGATGCTGCTGCTGCTTATGCTTCCGCAAGAAAAGATAACCAAAAACAAACTGCCGATATATGCAGAAAACATTTAATACTTTGGTGAGCGATATGAACTACACAATTGAAACAATTGAAAGCATTGAAAGAATAATCGATATAGACTTAAAGCCGTCAATTCATCTACGCGATGAAAAAGCGTGCTTGATGCGTATAAAATCGAACCTTGCTGAGTTAAAGTACTTGCACTCAGAAACAATAGCAATTAATGAGGATAATTTAAGATGATGTACTATTTTAAACTAATGGCAATAAATTTAATAGTAGCGTTGGTGATTGCAATATCAATAGTTGGCTTTGCTGTTGCCGATGGCATTGACGATCCGAATTTTTATAAGGATTATGATTCGATGCCTTACAAGTACCATAAATCAGTTGCCCCTCCAGAGTATCATGCGACAGTAACACCATGCCTATATTCGTGGGAAGGATGCAACGAAGTAAAGCCTCAGGTAGCTACTGTTCCAGAGCCATATTTATTGTTGATGATAGGCGTAGGTTTAATTTTAACGTTGGTAAAATTTAATGATTACTAAAATAAAAAGATTGTTTGAAGGTGACTCTAAAAAAGCATTAGCAAACCAAATGAAACTGATTGACCAGGCATACTCACAAGGAGCATATACAGAGAGGCAATCAATAATTGCAATGCTTAATGAAAAGATTGAACAAAACGACAATATACAAATGTATAATTATACAGCTCAAGCTGTACTAAACGAATTACTTAAAAGAGTCTAGCCAGCGGGGATAACATCCCAACCTCGTAACGTCGAGACGACGTAACAGTGTATGTCAGCAATGCACAATACATGATAGATGCAAAATAGGCGCGGACTCAATAATCTTCACACGCCTAAATTGTAAACCCTCTGGCTAAAATTTAAGGGAAATTTATCAAAGCTGAAGTAGTGGCGGCTACTTTAAAACACCGCCAACTATGAATTAACTGTTATACATTGGAGCAAAAAAATGAACGAATGGCCAGGTGGAAAAAGACACGCTATGGATCAAGGCGAGCATGAGCGACTTTAACGAACTTTACCCAAAGCCAAGAACAGGCAAAGAGTGCAAGAAAACGGATTGCGACAGGCACAAGAATTACGTGGCATGGCAATTCGGCACTTCAAGCCTTAGTTTTTGCATGGAGTGCAAACATGCTCACGTTTCGCAGTACAAGCGCAAGGTGACTAACGCCGTGTTAAGCGGAAAGCCGCAACACACTGAACTTTAACCGCGCAAATGCGCCACATGGCGGCTTGTCTCTTGATAGAGATGAGAACGCGGCCATCAATATAAAAGCGGCTGGGTTAGCCGTGAGTGGAGCCATATATCGACTGGACAAGGCAGCGGCTTAAGCTGTTGCCTGTGTTCGGATGGCTGCGAAGCTCGTACCAATTTATCTAACCGTGCTTGCGTGGAGCAATGCGGTTAGATTGAAAGCGGATTCCACGCGTCAATCGGCCTATATAGTTAGCAAAAACAACAACATATTGAAATTTAGGATATGAACAAAAAACTCTACGCCCTGGGCCGATTGAAAACCGGCCAGATGAATAAAACAGAATCGGCTTATAGCCAGCACCTGGAATTGCAAAAACGTGCAGGGGAGGTGCTCTGGTTCGCGTTCGATGCTGTCAAACTCAGGCTGGCGGATAACACGTTTCTGAGCGTGGATTTTTTCGTAATGACGAAAGGCCTCGAACTGCAAGCCATCGACGTGAAGGGCTCAATGGCTATTGCGACTGAAGACGCTAAGGCCAAGATGAAATTTGCGTCAGATAAGTTTCCATTTCGTTTTTTTTACGTTGTCCCGGTCGCTAAAAAGAACGGCGGCGGATGGAATTTGATTGAGGTTTAATAATGATTTTGACAGGATTAGCAAGGCTGGGCAGAGATGCCCAGGTGCGTTTTACCGCGGCAGGCGAGCCGGTAGCGTCTTTGGCGCTGGCATTCAGCTACGGAAAAAAAGGCGATGTGGGGTAAACTGGCCGAAACTCTAGCGCCCTATCTGCAAAAAGGCGGATTGGTTAATGTGGTGCTGAGCGATCCACACATCGAGGTCTACACGGATAGATCGGGCGGCGAGCGGTCGAAATTGGTAGCCAGTGTGCTGGATATTGAATTGGCCGGCGGAAGAAAGGACGAGCAAAAAAGCGGAGAAAATACCCAGGACAGTGAGCAAGAACCGGCGAATAATGCGCAGCATCCAGCGCAATCTGGCTGGTATGATGATTTTGACCAAGATTTGCCGTTTTAGCCGTGACTAACGCAAATTAGGCACATGCCTGGTGTGTTTTATACAAAGCACACCAAAATTACTTTATTTAAAAGAACTTAATTGCATGTGCATTCCGTCTGGCCTTGCCCAATCTCCGCCCCAATCGAAACCTGCTTCTTTAAAGCATTTTACTAATTCAGGGTTTAACGTGGGATAATGCCCAAGCTGGTTACTAGCTGCATTAATATCAATAGCGAGCCCCCAAGAATGTAAGCTCTTTGAGCTTAATCCTCGCTTTTTTCTTATGTTGAAACATCCATCCCAACTTTTTATAAACTTAGCACAGTCCCTTAAAACAATTAGATTCAATGCTTTTTCAAGCGGCTTAACTAAGTCTTTATTGCAATATATTCGCTTAGGAATAAATCCTATTTCAAGTTGTGCCGGAACGTCGAAAATAACCATTGCTCTCTCAAGCTCTGGCGCGCCATATCTTTCTTGACATTGTTTTGATGTTATCATGATATAAAAATACTTAAAATTGAAAATATCCATAAGGCAATAAACACCATAATTATGGCATTAATTATTTTGTCGATCATCGTAATAGCTCCAGGATACCCCTTCCTTTAGGTGGGGGAGTAGTCAATTAAATAATCTCTTTTATTTCAAACTCGGCCTTATATTGGGCCGCATTTACATATTCAATAAAGCCTGAATTTCTAAATCTTCCTAAAAATGAGCGCCTTAATTTATGTATTGTATCTGCCGAATCATAAATAAAAACAACTTCTTGAGAAACTCCAGACCTTCTGAAAAATTCAAAAACAGACTGGTAGGCTTCATTATCTGCCAAATTGTTTAATGTGAATTTGGCTACTCTAAAAGGTGGCTTTACATAGAAATATTCTGTTCCGCTAAGTGCTGTTTTTATTTCAGTTGGGTCCTCTATCGATACGCTGACGCCAAAATCAAAGTTATACTGTGGAGTCCATGCTGGTCCTATAAACACTCTACCTATCTGGACGTAACCATCCGCGTTACTTGTATCTGATATTTCAACCTGAAAATACCTCTGACTAACGCCAGGTGATATTATTTGAATATGATTAAAGCTTAAGTTCTCTTTTTCTTTTGTGACGTAAGTTCTTGTTGATGAGCTAGGGTTATCCCACCCCGTTCTGCTGGCCTCGAACGAATCAGGCCACGCGCTGACAAAACCAGAAGTATAAACTGATGTGGTATAAGCGTCTGAATACGCCGTCACCTTAACGGTCGCGCTACTGCTCATATTGTGGTTACACAATGCCAAAACTCTGACAGGATACGACGCACCTAAATCAATCCTGAATTTTGTACTGGCTGTTGTTGCGTTAGTAGACCTTGCCACGACCCCAAGCACACGGTTTTTAATATTGTCTATTGGCAAAGATGACAACCAACTCCCATAAGCTGTTAGTGTTGCAAAATCTATTGTGTTGTTAACACCGATTAAGACGTTGCTCATGATCTACCCCAAAGTGATAAAATAGCGGTATTGTCACTAGATGACAAAGTATAACCGATTAGCGAAAAGCTTGGCCCACCGGCAAGCCCAAGTTTGTTGTAAGTAACTGAAATAGTATCCATCAAATTATAGTTAAATCTGTCTATGTCAATGGTAACCTCAATGATGCAATTACCAGCGCTATGCAATGCCAACAATCGCGCTGCCTCTGTTGCCGCTTCTGAAGCGACCGTTAACCTTGAATTAACTTGATACGGCTTTGATGTAAGATACCATGTTAAAACTGCGGTGTCCTCAGATATAACAGTCCTGTACTTTCTTGCTAACCAGCTTTTTCTAGCTGCGGTTACAGCCCCGGCAATGTCTGTGGTTTGGACAGTCTCATTAAGCAGGTAATTATAGACAATCCTATAAGCAGGAATATTTATGTCTCTTGAATTGACTCTTTTTATGTCAATCATGTCATAATCATAGAGATAATCTACAGGTGATTTAACATAAGGGTCCGTTAATTGTCCCATCCTAAACTGCCCTACATGATCAAAATAGTAGTAAGCGCCAATTGATTGAGCAACTTCATCTAAAGCATCAGAGGCGCTCCTAGTATCATTAACATACAGCCCGATTACATTGCTATTGATAGCATCTAATGCTGTCACATCAGCCGCATAGGCAGTAATACCCATATTACTAGCTATTGTCGACATTATTTGCGCAGTTGTCCTGTTTGCTGCCGTTGCTCCACGGTAAACGTCCATTGTAACAAGCCCGTCTGGAGCCGTCCCCAACCGTATCAACCCCTCACTAGAACATGTATCATACGTACCCGCTGCTGGCGCCGTGGTCTGCATAGCTGAATTGTTGGCTCGATTAGTGCCGCTATAAGTTACGGCATTGCCTCTCACATAAACGGCTGATACTGTATTAAAATTGCCGTTATTTATTTGATAAATTAATTTTGATGTGTTGACTAATACAGGTTCAGCATTAAAAATGCTCCCAAAGAACTTTGGTTTAACATCCCCTTTAATGTCATCCGCCGTGCCGTCGATACCATTTGGCAATGAGTTAGTTCCGCCATAAGTTGTAGTTATCAATGGGGATTCAAGCAGATAGGTTTTATCCTTTAGTCGAATGACTGCCGAATCGAACGTGTATTCTATGCCGTCCATAGTACCATAAAATATAGTCTTAAATCCTGACGGATAGGCTGAAGTATCATCACCGTACCTAATTATTACATTCCGCCCATCTGCGCCAAATATCTGCCACCCGTCAAAAAAGTCATCAGTTCCAGTCAGAACAACTTCACCAATTTCTAGCTGTGACCTGCCGCCCGTTTTACCGTCAGAATATAGATGGATTCCAACTGACCCAGCATCTAACACCCTTGGCTCAAATGCCGTATTAGCTGGCGTATCTGCGGGCTTGGTAACAAAATTGCTACTGGAAAAATAGTATGTTATTTCAGACGCATACAAAGGGTCATAAATAGTGACCTCAACAGTGTATATTTTCATGATATTTGTATCCTTTTAATGGCGCGTGTTTGTGCTTGCGCGTTAGCAATAACTTTATCAGTTTTTTCAAGCGTTTCTTTTGCAACAGCACCGCGCTGCTTGTTGGCGTTTTGCAGCTCCTCAAGGACTTGTTGCAATAGTTTTTGTGTCGCCTCGTTAGCTTTTCTATCGGAATCGCGTGCCTCGTTAGCGGTCTGCACGCGCTCGCCCTGGTGTAGCTTGGCGACATAGCCATCAAATGGTACATAATCCAGTCCGTCTTTATGGCTTCCGTTAATTTTTTTGAACTCTGCTGCATAATAAGAGCCGTCATGCGCGTATGGCTGCCCTTTTGCCTGAGCTGCCAGATAGCCTCTAAAATCATCGGTTAATACTGATAGCTGCTGGTATTGATCAAGGCTTTTACCAGGATCAAAAGTGCCAATCATTGCTTTTGCCCAATCAGACCATGACTTACCGTAAGTTGCCGCCGTAGCCTCATCAACGCCGTTATTTTTAGCTAGCCAGGTCATAGCGTTAAGGTCAGACTTGCCGACTACCGCGCCATAGACTGATTGCTTGTTAGACAACATTTTGTCGTCAAGTGCTTTTTGAGCAGCTAATCTATCGGCTTCAGCTTTTTTAGTAGCGTCCCTGGCCACTTTTGCAAGCCTGTCGCGTTCTTTTTGCAAGCCGTTCATTTCGATCATTGCGGCGGTTAATCCTGCGACCGCATCGCCGACCTTGCCCATTGCGCCCTTAATTCCGCCGTTGGTATTCAGCTCCTTGACTTTATCTTTAACGCTATCAGTAGCGCCCTTCAAGCCATTTTTTGAATTGATAGACTCGCGCAACGCATCGGTTGCGCTTGGGGCTTTATCTGTCGATCCTTTTACGAGCTTAATACTTCCATCAAGCTTACCGATACTGCCATCCAGGTTGATAATTGACAGATTGATTTTAGCCAATCCGCTTACCATTTCATTCAGTTTGTTGAGCTGTTTCTCAGCGTCAGAGGCAATATCCAGCGACTTATTAGCGCCGCTTGTCAAAGTCTTCATCACATCGTTGAAGTCTTTAGCGTAATTTTTAGTGCTGGCGTTATAGTCTTTTGATGATGACAAAAACTTTTCAGACGCACCTTGCAATCCAACCAAAGCGTTTTGATAGCGCAATTCGCTAGCATCGGTTTTACCTGGACCTGCTTTGATGATGTCCCGCATCGATTCAAACGACGCCTTGTTTTCTTTATATTTGCTTTCAGGTGATCCTGTTGACAAATCCCCCACTTTTAATGCATCACGGAACTGAACCAATGACTTTGCTAGGTTGAAGAATTTGGTAAAAGTGCTAGTCAGTAAATCTGCTGCTGTGTTGTATGAGTTGGTTAATTCACCAACTAGATCACCGTATTTATCGATGATTTTCTGCATAGGGACAAGACTTTCTTCCATCGCTTCATATTCGCGTTTCCGCTCAAGTGCGACAGCTGCAATCTCATCGCCGCTTAATCTTAACCATTGTATTTCCTGCTCATAGCGTGCAGACTGGCTGTTCTTGATGTCGTTATTACCAGACTCTATCGATGTGTAATATTGATCGGCAGCACTGCTTAATTGCAGCATAAGGCTATATCGCTCACGGTCTAGGCTATTATTAAGGTTAAGCGACTCCATGTTCTTGCGGTACTCTTCGCGCGTCCGTGGCAACAACATATAAACTTCTGCAAACGTTTCATTTAACCTTGTTTGCAATCGGTTTTGTTTCTCTAGTCCCGTATAAAACTTGTCGTAAAAGCCTTCGAATTGCTGTTGAAATTCTTCAAGACCACCTGCGGCCTGCACAAGCGCGTCGCTTAACTCAATGGCATTACCTGCCATTGTCATGCCTGATTGATTAAGCGCGTCTCTAACCACAGCAACCTCCGATACAATACGTATCGCAGTTTCAAGCATCCCTTCGCCTAGCTGCTGGTATTGCCCTACAATATCACCAAATACTTGCGTAGCTACGTCATCCATTGCAGTCGATATAACTGCGTTTACCTTTTTTATGGCCTCTTCGCCGCTTAAGCCGATGATGTCTATCTTTAATGCTGGGATAATAGCGTCATTCAACTTCTCGCTTAAATCTTTGCCAATGTCCAGGCCAAGCTTTCCGCTAACCTCGCTCATTGTCTGTCCAATTCCAGAAAACATGCCTTTTAACGACTCTACTACATCGCTTTCCATCGGTGTAAAGTAGTCTTTAAAGCTAAACTTCGGCTTCTTTTTGCTCCCCGTTTGATGCTGCTCAGTGGTGTACATTTGACCGGCTATATCTGCCGTACCAGTTAATAAGTCAGCAATATTAACCTGCCCCGTCGCTAATCCTCCAGACACTAATTTATATTTTGACATCCCCAAGTGTGGCGCTTCTGTGCCGGTAATTGCTCCGGTTTGGAAGGTCTTGGTAACAGCATTAAGAATGCCACCGCTTAACGCCGCTACCCCTTTGTTAATTCCTCGTAACTCGGCATATTCTGCGGCGTGGATGCTTTTCAATAGGTCAGTGACATTGTTAACTGACTCTGATTGCGCGGTTTTGTCGCCTAGCACCGTGCCGGTATCGGCTGAGTTTGGCGGATTTGGTGGGATTGATATTGACCCGCTAGAGCTTCCGCCAACTGATGACACGATGCCAGCGACTAGGCCGGCCATTGCGGCTATACGCGCCCAAGCTGTATAAGGATCACCTCCGCCCTGGGTAAGCACCGCTAATGCAGCCTGTATTCCGATCGTGACTAACATAATAGACTGGGACGCTATCTGCGCAGCTTCATTATCCGCAAACATTGACGCCGCTGCCCCGGCCATGGTTTGCACGCCACCGATATATTGATTGATCGTGTCGTTTTGCAGGTTTTGATAATCTACTTCGTATTTTTTGCGCGCGTCATTTTGTAGCTTCAAATCCTGCATGTAGGTAGAGCTGGTTTTATCAAGCTTAACATTCTCAAACAGCTTCTTTTTCTTTGCCAACTCCTCAAATTCAACTGTATTTTTATGTAGCCCTTTCACCATTGCTTCGAGCGCACCCACTAACTGATTGGTCCCGCCAATAGATGCGTTAAAGACATCATTGGATGATGCCGCCAATGCGTCCATGCTACTCTTGGCGTTATCGACCTCGTTGACATAATCCTGCATAGCCTGGCGGGATTCATCAAGCGCCTTTTTCTGCGCCTCAGCCGCCGTATTCTTGTCAAATTGCGCCAATACCGGCGCTTGTGCTGCGCCTTTTATGCCTTCGCCTTCCAGTTTTGTTTTATAATATTCACGCGCTGATAAAGTCAATTGGTTGTAGCGGTCAATTAACGTTTCCATTGCGTTTTTACTGTCTTCTTCGGTCTTTTTCTTGGCTTCCCAGGCAACATTCACATCATAAATGCGTAATGCCTGTTCGATCATTTCGTCAGTCAGCTTCCTTGCCGCTAGACGGGTTTTTTCGTATTCTCTTGGAGTTTGT
This sequence comes from Methylobacter sp., assembly GCF_023227905.1. Lineage (GTDB taxonomy): Bacteria > Pseudomonadota > Gammaproteobacteria > Methylococcales > Methylomonadaceae > Methylobacter_A. Next base: position 13,965 of record NZ_JALOCF010000044.1, read on the forward strand.
GAGAGCTGTGCGTTTTTGTCCTGCAATGATTTCATTTCTGAGTCATAATTGCGCTGTAACTCTTCTCTTTCGCGTTGCGCTGCGCTGATAACATTTGACACATGACTGCTATGTGACCGTGATACACTGCCATGTCTGGATACCTTTTTCTTATTCTGCGTTTCTTCTAGTTCATCAAGCCATGTGTTAGTTTGGGCGATTGCCGCATTAGAATTTTTAGTTATTTCTACTAGCCTATGCGCTTCGTCTTCTTTTTGTTTTTGTCTATTTAAAGAATCGACCCGGTTTTTTTCCACATTAACATCGTAGCCTAAAAAGTCACCGGCCATCTTGCCAAAGCTGCCCATGCTGTTGAATGTTGATATGCGAGCCTGAGCGTGGGCTATTTGCTCATCGAGTGCGCTGGACATATTACGCGACAAGGTATTCAAAAGTTCTGTAGCACCTGCCACAATACCGGCTAATATGCCCTCGCTTTTATCATTTAACAGCGTATCTTCGAAGTTATGCCAAGCGTCGGATAGGTTGCTTATTTTGCCGTTCAGCGTATCCATAGCAGCCGCATTGCTTCCGCTGGCTAGCTCTCCCATTTTTACAATCAACTTATCTATAACATCGCGTGTTATTTCGCCTTTTTGCGCCATGTCCTGTAATGCTGCGCCACTTTTCCCTGTGACTTCTGCCAGCAATTTCATAATTGGAACGCCGCGCTCGGTAAGCTGGTTCATTTCCTCTGCCTGTAGGCGGCCTTTTGAATACGCCTGCCCTAAAGCTAAAGTGATTCCTGTCAAAGTTTCTTGTGAGGCACCAAGCTTTGAGGCTTGGTTAGTGATGGCTTCCATAGTTTTGGCAGTTGGATTGATGCCAAAATTTTGCAACATTATGAATGTTTTGGTAAGTCCGCTGATTTCGTATGGAGTGTCTTTTGCAAACTTACTGATAAACTGAAAGGTTCTTTGTGCTTCAGCTGCACTGCCTGACAGTGCTTTAAGCTGTGCGCGTAGGCTTTCCATTGCCCTGTTTGTATCGAGTATGTCCTTGGTGATTGTCGCAATAGTGATACCGGCAAACATTTTTTTTAATGTTTTGGCCATAGCTGCAAACTCCCTGCTGGCCTCTTTCGATGCTGCACCGGCGCTCTTGGTGCTGGCGGTTATCTTGTCGATCTCGTTAGCTGATTGCTTGCCGCCTGTCGTTTTGATCGTAATGCCAACATCAAGATTTTTGTCGCTCATTATTTTTTACTCCGTTGCTTGCCGCGCTCTTGTGTGACCGTGTTCGTGAACAGCATAATGCCTCTGAAAATATCAGGGGTGATTTCTGTCTGTAGATAGTCCCAGATTATCTTTGCAGCCTGGACATCCAAGCCTATCAGGTCGCCCATGCCTGTGTATTTCCAAGCGCTGCCTTCTAATACAAAAAATGCCTCTAAGACAGGCATATTTTCCTTAAAAACTTCAAAGTCATGAGACTCATGTTCTTCAATCTCGGGAAGCATTAACCCTAATAACGCGGCATCTTCATATAGTTGCCCACTATCGGCCTGCGCTGATAACGAGCAATAATATTCAGCCGCTTCAATTAGTTTTTTCTTTTTATTTCCTTTCCAGCAATTGAGGCGAAAAAGCCTTTTACCAGTGCCCCACGCACAAAAGGAACTGACAATACTAAATCTTTATTGTCTGCGTTATACGCTAAGCTATTGCCGTTTTCGTCTTTAAATGCCTCATCATCCCACCCGATTAGTACATCGCTCAATATGTCAGCGTCTTGCTCTGCCTCATCTTTGATAATCTCGTCAATCCTAGACTGACTCAACATTTTAAATTTAACACGTACCTTTTGATCGTTAAATCCGCCGCCGTCAACTGGCTCCGATATAGTAATCGGCCATGTATAACTTTTGTCTTTTTTTATAATAAACGCCATGTTTTTTCCATTAATGAGTTACGTTTTAAAAATGCCGCTATCGTTAAATAGCGGCATTAATAATGGTTGAGCTTAGTTTGTTAGCCGTTTACAGCGTCAACTTCAGAAGTCAACTCTGTATTAGCCGCAACAGACGCAAGGATGTCGTCTTTCAATTCCTGAGCTGCTACTAACAGCTGATCTGCACCTGTCAAATCGCCTTGAGCTATCAATTTACGTACTTCAACAATCAACAAGTCGAAAGAAGCACGTGCCGCTGTTTGGGCGTCTTTTATTTCAGTTAATTCTGCTTTTACGCGATCTAAAAATTCTGACATTGTGGTTTCCAATTTTGTAAGTTTAGTGAAAATCTTATTTAACGTTTTATCGTTAAAGAAGACATTGATATTAATATCCATAAGCCAATAATCTCTTATGCGTGGTCGCCCGATTTTTTAGTGAGTATCGGGCGTAAAACTCAGTTTATTTGGCGTTATTCAACGCAAATTCTAATGTCGTCATTTCCTGCCGAGGCATACGGAATAAACATCAGACTGAAGTCCATCATCGCTACGCCATCAGAGTCAGAATATTTTGGATCTGCAAGCTGTGCATTTTGTGCTACAAAACTTACAATGTTACCGGCTGTCTGTCCGTGCTTAACTACAAACGGGCCTGTAGTGGCGTCTTTGGCGACCGTCCACCAATCTTTAGTTGCAACAAGCGTAGCCTCAATAGAGACATTACCTGCTGGCTTCCGGTCGGTAATCAGAACCGATTCGGCGCCAACTAATTGACGGTAAATAACAGAGTTTGCAATATCAAAATTGATGGTCTGCAAGACGGCGCCGCTATAGCCTAACAGGTTAATGTCGGTAGTATTGGCAGTCGAAACGGTAACAGGAGCTTGCCACCCGGTAAAATCTGCTGACGGCAATGTAGCATCAGCAATAGTCCCCAATAAGCCGGTAAATTTCCATTTCATTTTAGGTATGCCTTTTGCTGATAGATCGAACGCGACAGACCCGCGAGCACCCTTGATTGAATGACGTACGCCATCAACATTAAAATAGATGGTAGCTGATGAGCTTGCTGTAGCTGTGCCAAAGTCACTATTAGGTTGATACATGGCATTTGCGCCAATACTATAAGCACTGGTTGCGCCCATAGCTCCTGCCAGTGTCTTGCCGATGGTAGCAACTTTAGTCGATCCCACATAGCCGATTATTTTGGCCACCGTGCCAGATTGAGCGCCGCCCGTGATAGTGAGCGTCATGCCGGTGTAAAAATCATCTACCGCTGAAGCGCCGGCCGCAAGGGTGATGGTCGTTGTCGTCCCTGCTGTGGCGGTTCCTGTTACCGGCGCGGCTAGCAATGTTTGTGTAAAGTTACAGGCTCTTAATAGCGCCCCCCATTCTGGCGCGCTTCCTGCTGTCCCCGCACCGGCTATTTCAGTATCAAAGGTCAGCGAGCAAAAATTCTCGACCCGGATTGATCCAGAACTACCAAAGTACGGACGGATAAAATCACGCTCAACAGATGAACCGTCTAAAGGAGTCAGTTCTAATGCGCTGCATAACACCGCGTCGGCGGCGACAGGTGATGAATCAGTTCCGTAGGTAGTTTCTAGTTTAACGAGGATGACTCGTTTTCTTTGTGCTAATGCCATTGTTAGGCCTCATTAGGTGTAATTTTTGGAATCGACTTGGCTGGCTTTTGTTCTGCCTTTGCCGCTTGTTCTGCTAAATATTGCTCTTCCGGTATGGCAAGGCCATTTTCGGGGTCTATCACAAAGGCCGTACCCGGTTTATATTCTGTTTGTTCTGACATAATTTTTTCCTGGTTAAGTGCTGCGGATAGTTCTATCAGATTTGTAAACTTCGCGCCAAAAGTGTAAACCGTCACGCATTAATACTAGATCGCCGCCAGCATATTCAAGCGGTGAAAAATCTTGTGACGGCTCATAGCCAAGCAATTGCGTCTCTATTAAATCGCATAGTTGCTCGCTTTCGTCGGCATTAATGCCGCCTCGTGCGTCTCTGACATTGCGAGTTACGACAATAAGCCCAATGTATTCGGTTTTTTGCTGCACGACCTTGTTAAGCATCGCATTGGGCTTGACTGTGGCTTTCTCTCGGTAGATATAACATCCTGGTGGTGTCACCGCCGACGCAAGCAGCGTGCGCAAATCTGAAGCGCCTGATATATCCCGAAAATCAGTAATCGTGTTTTTTATCCGGTCTTCTACCAAGCTTCTAAGTGTCATGATTCATTATTTATGGCTTAATAGCAGTGTAGCAATGAGGCTGCATGGTGTGATTATGTATTGGTTCGTAATGTTATGAGAGCGCTTTAACTGGCAAATGAGCGCCAAGCGCTATCACACGACCTGATGATAGAGTGGCATCGCATCGCACCAAATAGACCGCTTGATCTACGCCGCTTTTGACTCGCTGAAAAACCTGACCGGCAATGATCGAAGCCACGCCATCTAGCATAGCCGCTGCACTCGCATCGGTGCCGGATTTAACGGCTACGGATAGGCTCACCGTTGTAATTGTTTCGCCGGTTGCCATCGCGTCGGCAAAAGTAAACGTTAGCCCAAGCTTTTCAACAGGGTCTTTGTCTGGCCATCTTTTTAACGTCATGCTCTGACCTCATAATTTCTTAATATTGCGATTACTTCAAATCGGGTATCATAAATCGCGCTAGTGTCTAAATCAGTAGACAGGGCGGCTGTTGCCATAGCCTGTGAGACGCTTGCGCCGTCCATTGTAAGCGTCATTTTAATGTCGCCGCCAGCTAACACTTGAGCTAAAGCGTTACCTGATAAATCAGTTTCAAGACTAACGGTAAGATCACCAGCGGCATTTGTAATAGCCGCCGATGCACCGCTGATAGGCATAATTGCGGTTATGTTTCCTGTTCCTGAAACGCTGGCAGTGGCCGCGCCGGATATAGGCACATCAATAAATAACTGCCCGGTTGCGCTTGCCGTGCTTTGACTGGCACCTGCTAACGCCCCACCTGCCAAGCTGGTTAAATCGCCTGCCGCTATTGAACCTGATATAGACGCGCCTGATAATGGCTGATCCATTACCATGCCAGCACTAGCTAATGCGCTTGATAACGACGCGCCTGATAGCGTCATGGTCATAGTGATAGCGCCGGATGCAACGGCTTGTGCAATTGCTGCGCCTGATAATCCTGCGCCACCGTCTAAGCTACCTGATGCTGATGATTGCGCGGCTCCTGATCCTGATAATGCTTGCTCCATCAACAACTGACCAACACCAACAGAGCTTGCAATGGCATCGCCAGCAATAATCATATTTAGCGTTAATTGACCGCCTGCAATTGTGCTTGATGCGGAAGCGCCTGACAATGATAGTATGCTTGTTATTGCGCCTGTTGCTACGCTCGCCGCTTGCGCGCTACCAGCCAAATCAATGGAGCTGTTTAAGCCACCCGTCGCTATAGTCGATGATACAGAGGCGCCAGCTATCGCTATTTGGCTGGTAATTGTCCCGCTGGCGCTGGCTGTTGATACAGACGCACTAGATAAATCTACTTCCGATGCGCCTTGAAAATATAAATTATTTTGATGTGTTGATAGTAACTGCCAAGGATTGTCTTTTAACTGATTTACATACTGAGACTTATCTAAACCAAAAAAGGCTGCATAAGCTATTTGACCGTTAAAGCCAGCCGAAGCATATGATCCTGGCATACCTAATCTTAGTGCCGTCCCTGTGGCTTGTTGTGCGCTAGACGCAGAACCCGTGCCAACTAAGACACCATCGACATACAATTTCGCTGTAAAATTTGAGCCGCCTGAAAATACAGCGAGTATGTCATGCCATCCCAAAGATGATGATCCGCCCGATATTTGCGACCCTATTGTATAATCTGACTTAAAACCCACTAGCGTGAATGTTCCAGATGCTAATGAAGCTAGATAAAACGACAGGTTATCTGCAGATGTATTATGATCTCCAATAATAGTCTGATCAGTTAGAGTTGTGACTTTAACTTTACATGCTATCGACCACGGTTTAGTCTGGTCAAGGATCGACTGGATGCCGGAGGCCGCACCTATATCAATAGGTGATGATGTTTCGTTGCAGTCATAACTATAACCGTATTCGTCAACCGCTAAACTTGCACTACCAGTGTATGTGACAAACTTATTTAGTACGGATGTATACTGTGTTGCTGGATTGACAAACGCAACTAAGCCATCAGAGATAGGGCTATCACTGATACGCAGTAGTGATTGTGGCTGCTGTGTTAATATCCGTTTTGGAGGGACATAGATAGTCACAACTTATCCCATTGATGTTATTTCAGATGCATACGCCTCAACAGTACAGCTATTTGTCGTGTTACCGGTAAACTCAACCTCTACACTCATAATCTCAGGGCCAAACGTATAACTCCATTCGCCTACTGTACCTGATACAACACCGTTTCCAACTCGATATACAGTTTTCCAGTCTGTACCGGCTGAACCGGCGGCTGGCATTGTGGCGTTGTGAGATATAAGTATCCGCGCTTCGCATTGTGCGCCTAGTGTCCCTCCATTAGTTATTTTCATGGTAATGATGCCACCTAGTGCAGTCTGCAAATCGAGCCTGCCTCTGGTTGTGGAACTGGCGCTATTTGTGGCAGAGGCAACAATTGTTCGGGCATTTTTTACCGCGGTAGCCATAACTATCTCCTGGTTCCGTCGTCATTATAAATCGATGTTGCCAAATCTTGCAGAGATACAACTATACTTAACTGTTCTGCGCGAGACACTAGATTTTTGCCTAAGCTTAAAATAGTTAACTTATGGGTTTCGGTAAAATCTGGAATCAATGTTTCGGCCACCAACGCATCCAGCACTTGGACAACCCGCCCATAAATCAACTCATTAAACAAGTCGAATCCGGAGTCCTTGAAATCTTCCAACGCTAAATTAAACTCTTTGGCAGATATAGCGCTTGATTCTAATATCGCCAGCCTTAGCCCGACTAATGATATGTATTGCTTTATATCATGTACCCGCAGATTGCCAAATACCTCTATATCTTTACGATCAAAGATAGCCTTAATTGCCATCAAATCAGTCGACTGTTCAGCTAACAATACCGTAAATTCTGACGCCAGCGGCCCCTCTATTAATTCGTCAGTTAAATCAATCATGAGTAACGCCTGTTTTAAACAATATGGCAGTTCCGCTCAAAGGTATTACTTTAGATGCTTTTAGTTCCACAATATCAGGAGCCATAGCGCAACCTGCCAGCCAGATTAACATAATAAATAATAGCTTTCTCATTATATTAGTTAGAGTCAATCTGAATTGTTAGGGCATCAATAGCAAACGATGCTGTGGCGCCTGCGGTAATTGTCCTGTTTGCTGTTAATGCAGCACAAATTATGATATTCCCAGCGCCGGATGCGCTATCGATAATGCCCCAATGGGATGCGGTCGCCCAATCTGCGGTTGCGGTAGGGAATGTAACGGCGGCGGCATTGCTAATGGTTGCGTTAGTTCCTGAGCTTGCGCCAGTAGTAGTACCATGCGTGCCTTTCCATGATGCAGTTGCCCTTGTCACACCTACGCGCGCATAACTGCCTCCGGTTAATTCTGTGCCGGTTGCAGAGTCAGAACATGCCGTCGATGATAGAAAAACGTAATATGAAGCAGGGGAGGATTCCGAAAACGCAGTGTTTCTGAACAACACGTCAGCTACTTTGTTTTCCGCATAATCAGACAAGCCTAGCGCTGATGCAGAAAAGGATGCGGCAAACAACAATGGTAATAGTAAGTATCTTGTTATTTTTTTCATTTTTTATCTCTTTTTAAAAATTGAATGGTTAAAATTCGTCACTGTCAAAGCTTTGTGTACCTTCCACATAATCAACACCGCTGGCCTCTGTTGTCGCAATATCTCCGCTAGTATCTGGTGCTATAGTAATCTGCCCCTTTGCTACCATTTGTAGGTATTTAATCGCGTTGTTATAGCGGGTTTCTACCTGCGATACCACTTGATCATCAAACAGATAATATCGAGCAATATCGCAAGCAATGCGCACAAGATTAGCAGGAATAGTCACTAATGGTAGCGGATATGCAGTCAAATAGCTGTTAATGTCTGCATCGGCATCGGTTATCGCCTGAGTTAGTACAGTGTCATTAATAACACCTAAATTATTTTCGTCTGTTAACTGGATAAGTTCAGCCTCGCCGAATCTATCAATCAGGTTTTGCTTTGTGCAGTAGGCCATTTATTAGGCGCTCGTCTTGCGCTAGTATTATTATTGGGTTATGTAGGTACGATTAAATAATCGTACCTACTGCCATAAAGTCATCATACCGTTCATCGTCGATCAATCCGGCTGCTCTTTTTACAACTATATAATCAAGCAGGTCTAAAAAGTCCTGTGTTTGCCACGATCCAGCCGTTCCGCTTGTATCAATATTATGACAATAAAAAACAATTGAACATCCCCACAATATCGCGGTATCTATTGACGCCTTAGCTTGTGCTAATGTAGTGACAGATACATTCAAATCTACGGAAAAAATATTCATGGGGTTATAACATCCATCATTAAAATAATGATAGCCGTTACGCGTACCTCTCATGCCAAGTAATCCTTGATTCATCGCTTCCTGCTGCATGAGCGCGTGATCTTCTGGAGCATAAATACCTTGCGGCCATGCCCCATAAATACAATCAGATAGACCTAGCGTCTTTAGTGAGTCGATAGCTCTGGCTATTTCTACAGCGGGATTAGCGTGCCAAGCATTAACGCCCTGCTCGTTTAAATGTCTGCCGTGCACGCCGATATAGTGATTATTATCTGCGTTAATTTCTTTTGCTTGGGCTAGTGTAATATAGCCACTGTTACCCAATGCTTCACCCTCCAGAAAATGCGTTCCGCGGAGGCGACGCTTTTGTAACTCTTTAAAAAATACTGTGTAGCTTGTTGTATAACCATCATCAACCGTTAGCACAACCTTTGGGCGCTCTTTTCTGCCGTGCTGAAACGAGTCAAACCATATTTGTCTATTGACAGTTGTACTACCAGGTATGGTCGCTCTATAGCTAACAATTGGGTTTGCAAAATCGACCGCATTAGTGCCATTTTGCACAAAGTTTGCCGCAAATGGCGCGTTACCAGTAGGATGTTTGTCAATAGCTAGCGTGTTCCAACCCTGTGTAATTTTACCTGCCATTACAGCGTAAGAGCGGTTAGTAGCAAGCATACCCGCGCCATTAGAAATCCATATCTCAAGCGCCATATCTGACACAGTTAAATCAATGTAATCAACATAAAACGTGACGATTAGGGGCACGTCCATGTCTGACCAATCTAATGACTTAGTGCCTGATGTGATTTTAACCTCACCAAAAGGCGTATGCGCAGGTATATCCATCAGCAATGTTGATGTTCCTGTTTTATACCTGCCCGTAGTGTCTTGAGTAACCGTGCCGTTAACTTGGACTAGCGAATAATCGGCCAAAACGTCGGTTGTGTCTATATAGCCAGACGGTATAGGCATGTGTGATCTTGGGATATAGCTCCCTTTAAAAGACCACTTATAACCATCACTATAACCAATAACGCCAATATCATTAAACCAAGCCTGCCCTCTGCCAAACTCGGCTGCTGTCGGCTTGGTTGTCCAAGTTAGCGTGGAATTTGCCACTGGATTCCATCCATCTCCGTCTGACCAGTATTGACGACCATCTACAATAATATGACCTTTGCCATAATTTTCAGCGGTTACACCTTCCGAAGTAACCTCTGACCAGCTGTCAAAAACCCACGCATCCCTCGTAGCTCTTAAAGGACTTTTCATAATTCACCAGCCTCTTTTAATGCCTTGGCTTTGCGCGGCTTTTCCTGCTCTAGCTCTGGCTCTGGCTCATCAGACTCAATAACAACATAATCCCCAACAGGCACAGACCTGGACATCTCGCCGTAAACCTCTAAAGTCTCGCCAGCCTTAAATTCGATGTCTTTGGTAACTAATGCCGAGCCTGGCCAGCCAGAAAATAGGCTGTGCTGCCTGGCTTCATGCTGCTCCTGACTTAGCACCAGCCTGGTGCCAGCCGGGACTACTATTCTTTTTAAGGCTTTAATAATCATCCCGGCTTATCCTTATATCAATGTAGTTAATACGGCGCGTTGCCAGTAACCATAACCAACGTTACGCATGGCTTTAACGCCATAACGATGCACGTCGTTGTTAAATTCCAACTCTGAGCCTTCGGCAATTGCCGCCACTTTGATAGATTCTTCTTCTTGACGGATAAATGCTGCTGTCGGTCCATCCGCTCTAAAAAGTGCAAACTTGGTAGTCCATGTCAAACGAGCATTGACTTCGAGACGGTATCTAAAGCCACCCAAAGACCCAAGAGCCTGGATGCGGTTAGAGTCCTGAGCAATGATAGTCGCTCCCAATGCTGCCGCAGTAGCGGACAAGAAAGCCACTGGAATCTGCACGATAAACTCACGTGCATTTTCGTTCATCGGTTCGCCTTGGTTATCCTTAAAGCCTAGCAATTGCTCGGTAGCTTTAAGGATAGCGCTCTGCATTTCTGCGGCGGTCGGTGCGGTGGTCGTAGTTACGTCATAGGTGATATCGTTAGACTGGGAGCCGGAATCGTCTTCAACGTGGTCAGTATCAAAAAAGTATTGTCCGTCATAGCATACTGTAGATTCAGCATTGATAATCAACGTTGACAACAGACTAGCCCAATGCGAGTTTGCACGTTGAGCAAGCTCGTTAATACGCACATCGATCTGGCCGGTTTTATCGCGTCGAATCCAGTCAACAGGGATTTCAAGAGTTGCCTCAAATTTCTTGTTAGCAATAGTGATTGAACTTTCGCTTAATCCCTTGGCATGGCGAGCGCCGATCCACTCGCGCATTGCTGGAGATTGCCCCAACCATGCGTAGGTTTCAGATTCTTGATCTGAGTTAAACAGCATCGATACGCCTGGAACCCAAGTGTTGCCAATGTCCTGCTCAAGAGCGCGGTAAAATTTGCCGATAATAGCGCGGCTGGTGATTAAATTTGCCATTGTGTTAAATCCTTAAATTGATCTGAGAGAGACGGCTTCGAAAAATACTTCGACCTGTGTGCCGCTGATATAACGAGCTACTTTGCCGATGGCTGTATTACTTGTCAAAGTGAGCGTAAAGGTGTCATCGTCTGAAGCATAAACAGTCGAGCCTTCATCCGTTACAGCTGTAACGCCGGTAACTGCTAAAATGATCGTGCCACGTGCGCGTACATGCGCATTTACAGCACCAGCGGCGCCAGTAGCGTTATCCGCTCTCTTGAGTGCAAATCCAGCAAACGGGTCGGCTGCTACCAACGGGCGGAAATATCCTGAGCCGTTTTCGCCAACTGCCGCGCCTTCGTAAATAATATCTGATGCAATCATTGGCACATCGCTATCATACTCGGCACCGTGTACCGCATAGGTTCTTGGTTTATCTACTGCTAAAGTTGCCATCTGTTACCCCTTAATTTTAACTAGACCGTTGTTTTCAGCTTTGGCAAAAGCAACGTATGTATCAAATTCACCAAATTCAGCGCGTAACTCTGCACTTGAGTTCCATTTTTGTTTGTGTTGTGCGCTGGATGCGTCGCTTCCGGTCAGGTCAATATTGCCAGTTTCTTGTGACACTTCGCTAAATTCAATCTGTTTCGGCAAGCCCTTAAACAGCTCTTTTACGGAATCAATCAAAGGTTTCTTGCTGTCGCCTTCGCCAAATTCGACAACCTGCTCTTGACTAGCCAAGAAGTCAAGTGTTGCCACGGTAACATCTTTCTGAGCAGGTAGCAATGTGCCGGCTTTAACCAGAGATTCAGCGTAAGCTAGGTTATCCGCGTGGATGCTTGCCGTTTTACGGGCTTTTTCAGCCTCTGCAAAGTCGGCCTGTTGTTGTTTCAAAAGCTTGTTTTCAGCTTCCAGCGCTTCTAATCGCGCCTGATCTTCTGGGGTCATGGTATTTTCCTGGTAGTTAATAGGTTGTGATTCTTCCGGTTTTGCAAGCTCTTCCTGTGCGCTTTGTTCAAGCTGCCCAACAGATTCGCCTGGGATGGTTTCGTCTGCAACGGCAATGCCAAATTTTGAGATAAAAAACTCGCGTAAATTGCGCCATAGAGTAGCGTTAGTCATGTCATCCCAATCGGAAAACTCGATGCACTCGTCGGATTCCGAAAACTCAACAGGCTTTAGTCCCTTAACTGCTGGCGGCTGTGCGCCTAAAAAGCCCACGTGCCGCAAATAATAAACACCCGGCACGGGGTTAGTTGGAGCATCCGGCGTGTAGAAACTTGCAGATATTTTTTTGTAACGCCCGGCCTGAACAAGTTCTGAAAATGCCTCGTCTACCTGGTGTGGCTCGGCTTCGAGTCCGTCGGCAAAGCTTAGGGACTTGACCCAACCATAGGCTGGCGCGTCGGCTTTTGGATGCCCAACCACGATAGGTGCCTCATGAAGCGCCGGATTATAGGCACTGGCCGAAGCTTGAAGGTCTGACTCTGAGAAGTCCATTGTCGCGCCGCTCATCGCAGTGTGACTTCCGGCTTTGAAAATCTGGATTTTTTTATTCATGACTACAGATTCTACGCAGTTGTTGGTTTATGTGATTATGACGTGCTTCTTAATGCTATAAAGAGCTTTCTAAATGCTCGCGGATAATATCCAGGATATTGGCTTCGTCTTCGTTTGATATGCCAAAAAATGGCCGTGCTGGAATGTCGCCCCATAAATGTGGAAACTCGGCTTTAGTGCCGCCAAATTGCTGCATGGCTGCATATTCCATCGGGCTATAGATTTCCACGGCATCATTGCCGATCATGCGCGTATTGATAGAGTCCCCAAGCTGCCCGGTGGTGCCTGTCAATGGCTTGCTGTGCCCTTTCCGCTCGATTGTAACCGTGCTATTGGGCGCCCATCGCTGGCCGTCCGGTGCTGTCTGACTAACAAACCGCTTATGTGTAGACTCTTTCAGTTCTTCGCCAATCGATCGTAAAGCGGGTGATAGATTACCTACTGCACGCTGCAATCCACCAAGCGCTGCCTGTATTCTGCGTCCGTCAAATTCAACTTCAATCATGTTGGCTGTGCTTGCGCTTCTCGACGTTAAAAGTAACGCTCCATACTCCGTCTAGCAAATATGCGCCGGTTGCTACCTCATCATCTGCGCTTGACATCGTATGTGGTGCTGAGTTTAAAGAAGTTCCTGCGGCATTATAGATAACATGTATTGGTGTCAATGTGAATTCATTGGCTAGTCCGTTTTTATTATCAACAGGAGTTAGTACGTCAGCATCGGCATCAATGGTATTTAACAGGGTTATAAGGTCTTTTGCTTTCATTATTTCAATCTCACTTTGTATTTGACGGGTCGTCTTTGATTATTTTCGCTATCTCGGCTAAAAAAGCATCGGCTAATACGGATGGCAAGCTCGCCACCTTATTATCAACAAACTGTTGCATCTGCTTTGCAATAGATTTACCTTGGGAATAATCCCACCCATAATCAACGCCATTCGGTAGCGTGTGCTTTACACCGTTTCTGTCTTCCACCGTGTAAGTTCCATCGTTCGGCGCTGCATCGCCATTGTATTCTTTTGCTCTGACTGCTGCGACACGGCACCGGCACCCAAAGCCGTTCGGGGGGAAATGGCTTTGCCACCACGGGTCATCATAGCGCAACACTACCGGTTTATCACCCCAGGCTTTGTGTTGTGGCCTTGGGTGAGCCACAGTGTCATTATGCACGTATTTCCAGTAAGGGCGGCTCTTCAGTAGGTCAGGGTTAGTTAACTCACCATAGCGCCCGGCTGCGTAACTGGCACGCAAATTAGTATTATAAATAACCCGCGCGCGCCAGTCCCTACCCGGCAATGTGTCGCTCCCTGTCCAGCCTTCCCATCCGTGCTTTTGCACAATCGCTTCGAAATTCTCTTTAAACCATCCAATGCTTTTACCATCCTGTGCGGCTTTATTGACTGCTGTGTGCAGGTCATTAAGCAAGTCTGCCTTAGCCGCTCCTGCAACTGTAAAGGCGCGGTCATGTGCGGCTTTCAGTATGTCGTCCCATTTATCAGTAGGAATATTAAGTTTTTGCTTTAAAAATTCTACCTGCTCATCAAACGGCTGATTGAATTTACCGTCGCCACGCGAGTTAAACGCTATCTGTGTGGGGCTTAGTTTTAGTGGCATAAAAATTCACTCACCGAATATCTCGTCAAGATCGAGACTCCATAACGTCTCATGTTCGCCTATCCCGACTACACTGGCATACGGCATTTTGCGGCCATTAGCTCTCTGCATTTGCACATATTTTGCACCTTTTTCATAGAGCGTTTTCAATATTCTCAGCCACTGCCCTCTATTCATTTCGCCGTGCGCGCCGAATAAAAACACCGTGTTATCTGACAACCAATTGACTGATATGACCAGGATATAATCATCACGTTTAGCATAGCTATAGCCATCACGATAACAACGTATCAACCCTGATACAGGGCTATAATGGATATTATTCACTGGTAACATCATAACGCCCTGACAAATCCGCCGCTGCAAATGCCAGCGTCATCACGTTAGTTAGCTGCTCGCTATCTAAATCTGCATAACTAGCCAGCAAGTCATCGCGTAAGGCTTCCAAGCTGTCTGCGCTGTCTACTTTTGCGCGTATGGTGTCCACCCAATTTTTAATTGAGTTGCCAGCGGCTGCGGCCAGTATATCGGTTTGCGCTGATACTGGCGTAGGGTCAATGTCAGTTACTACAGGCTCGGCAAATTGCGCTGGTTTGTCAGTTATGACTGGTTCAGTCTTGTCTGTAGTCGGCTGCAAGGATTCTTCATATTCGCCTTCATACTTATCTTGGATATATTTCAGCGTCGGCTTATAGCCCATGTCAAAGATTACTTTATCTTTATCGGCACACGCTTTTAAATCTTCTTCCTGCTCAACATTACGCCATACTTTTGGCGGTGCCACATTGTCACCATCGTTATAATAGGTTAACCACTTAGCAACTGTGCGGTTAAACGATCCACACACTAAGTCTGCATCAGCTTTTATCAAGTCTTCTCTGACTTCGCCAGCATTGTCCTCACCTCCCAATCTACCTGGTGTTGAATCTGCCCCGGCTGAATGCCCTATATACACTTTGCTGATAGCCGCGTTCATACGGTCAACAAGGGCAGTATAGTCGGCGGTGCCGGAGCGGGTAGCCTCAAGGAGTTCTACTTGCATTCCTTCAGGTATTCTGATTGCTGTGCTGCTCTGGATCGCGCTTAACGCTTTTAACAGGCGTTCTTTTTCTGCGTCGGATGATGATATTGGATAGGTTCCGATTGCTGTCGGCTGCCCAAATTTTTCAAGGAATTGCAGCCAGAATTTAATGCCATTTTTTTTAAACCACACAGGCCAATAAAGGTAATGCCCAAGGCCAAGCCCATACGGGTCATCATCGTGGTCTGCACCGCACGCAAAAGCCCAAAATTTAGCAGGTGGCAGCGCCTCGCCCATTGAGTAATCACTAGGGGTAATCAATCGCAACTCACCAGACGGCAAAAAACCAAAGCGGCTGCGGTTACGGACTTTAATATCTGACAATGTAATTTCTGATCCATCCGTCTGCCACATGCACTCAGCAACCGAGTATCCATATAGTACCGCAGATAGCATCTTTTGTGTTTTGTCGTCCCAAGCCAAACGCTCAAGTAATACCTGTAATCTATCAGCGGCTTTCTTCGCTTTGCGGCTGCTATCGCCAGGATCAACGCCCCACTCTTTCGAGATTAAGGCTAGCTCGCGCTGCTGGCGGCATGTCTTAACTTGGTCGTCTCTAGCCAGCTCTTCATAGATTGTATAATCACCGCTTCCGCGCGTCTCTAGCACCGTATCACTGGCGCTCATGATTAAATTATCTGGGATCCATCCGCGCGTTATGTCTCTTCCGTTTTTTACTGTGGCAATCTCGGCCATGCTTGGCTTGGCGCCTAAAGACTGCTCCTCTGCATAATTAACGCTTGGTACAATAATCTTTTTAAATCTGTCAATTAGACTCATCTCACCAGCCTTTTAGGTTGTTTGTGTTGGCAATGGTATCAATACTGCCGTGTGTTCTTTGTTCTGTTTCGTTGATCACTCTAGACCCAACCGCTTTAAATTCTATTTCTCCGATAGGCGTCAGGTCGTTAAACGCATCAGCGCAAGCATCCACTTGGTCATCGTGCGCGCCATTAGGGAATGCCCTCATTTCGTCTATCAATGCAGCTATCCAGGCACCACGCAACGCAGACACGTTGCCTATGTTTACCTGTGCAGCAAATGGACCGGCTCTTGTTTCCTTGTCGCCTGTAACGGGTAATGCTTCCGCTTTAAACCCTGCAAGCATATTTACAAACCGTGCGGCCTGGGATTTTCCGGCCTGTCCTGGGTCTTGGGGCAGCCTGATTTTGCATGTTGCTCCATCACGTTTAGCGGTATTAAGTATAACAGCCTCTACTTCGTGCGGAGCTCCACGCATCCGCACTACATCGACAATGTACCAACGATATTTATCACGGGTCATCTTGATACCTACCGTCCAGTCACCTTTCGATGTGGCGGCTAAATCCCAAGCCCTAACATAACGATTACAGTCTGACGGTATCGCATCAACTAACTGCATCATATCAGGTTTAAATACCTCGCCATCAGCAAGCGTAGGATTTTGCTGATAAAGCGAATTCCAAGAAGATGGAAGCATACGCGCTCTCATCGACTTTAAAAATTCAAGGCTTTTATGCTCTTTAAAAAGTGGTTCATCAGCTTTTCTGTGAGCCTCATCATCCTCTGCGATTGCTGGATAGCGTAACACTTTGACTGTAGGATCAAGCTCTATCAGTCTCCCTACTGGGTCGTCAATATGCCATCGTGTCAGGATAATAAGCAACGCTCCGTCGTCAGCAAATCTAGTGCTAAAATCATCAGTGAACCAATCCCATACTGAGCTCCTTATCGTCTCACTATTAGCATCTGAACGGCCTCGAATAGGGTCATCTATGACCCCTATATCAAGGCTTTCTCCTGTAACAGAACCTCGCACCGTTGTATTTCTGAAATATCCTGTCTTATCTGCATACTCAAAATAATCTTGTGTAACCTGTCCACCTAAACGTGTTCCAAAAACACGTTTATATTTTTCAGAAGCCATAATACGTCTAATCCTAAGATTCGCTCTAACTCCAAGTCTATCTGAAAAAGAAGCATATATAATCTTTGTATCTGGTGACTTACCAGCTACCCACGCCAGCCAGTCTATAACTGCTGTACTCTTTCCGTGTTGAGGCGGTGCTTGTATAACAAGCTTAGGCCTAAGCCCGGCTTGATAGTCTTCAAAAAATGTTTGTAGCTCGTTGGCTATCTCCCTAGGCCACCATGATCGTTTTAATTTCGGGTCCATGTACTGTCTAAAACACCAGAACGATTCCCTAGACTGATCTGCTCTTAACGCATCGACAATACTCATTCATCAAGCTTTACTTTGTCTGGGTCTATACCTGCATCTATTAGTTGCTGCTCTATTTCCGCTCTAGTTAATATCAGTGTTTTAGGTGTCATGCTGCCATCACTGCTAGTATGGTCTACTTTTTTATCTGTAACAATTGTTTCCTTCCATCCCATTTGTGTTTTACTCCACCAAATAGCCGCGCTGGTGTCGCCAGCAACTGCTTTCTGGAATAGCGTCTGTCCTACTTTGCTATTAGCTTTTGCTTTACCTTGCGTAAGTTCTTTTTTAAAGTGCTTTGCGAGGGTATCATCGTCTATACCATCCCTGACTAGAGCTGCAATATGCGGTAATGGGACGCCATAGCCGCTCATTGACTCAACTAGTTTTCTCTCTTCGTCCGTTGGTTTAAATGATGGTCTTGCCATATCAGTCTTTTATAACACCGAAAAATAAATCATTTATCAAGTTTTCATAGAAAGTCAATTCTTTATCTATTAATTTCTGCACGGTTAACCTTGTCGTTAAGTTTATCTTCTATTTTATCAAGCTTTTTAAACAACGCAGAAGCAAGCTCCCTGTATATCCTGTCTACATGATCCCTGGTCGCATAATTACCAGCAACTAGAATTTCAATATTTGCTGTTTTTTCAGTAAGCTTTTCCTGAGCATTTTGCAGACCTTTTATTTCGTCCCAAACAACTTTTAAAACGGCGCCGGCTAAAATTCCAAACAGACCGAAAAACCAGTTTAAAATTTCCTGGTTTATCATAGTCCAGCCTTTTTGGATGTAATCACGGTCAGCACGCTATTCGCTATTGTCAGAAATGCAACAATACCAGCGCCCATTGTTTGCATTAGCTCTTCACTGATATGAAAATCATACCCATAAATAGCGGCTATAGATGACACCGCAACCAGAAGCGTAGTGACATTATTAGCCTTCAACTGAACAGATTTCCATAGAGCCGGATTATCGATCTCTGAGCCTTTTTTAAAAAGGTTAAAAATATTTTGTAATGTCATGGTGTACACCTATTTGATGATATTTTTTGTCGCCTCTCATTATAAATAATAAATATAGTCTAAAGCTTGAGAATTGCTTCCTAACCGTCAAACATATCTTGCTGATTGCATAGTTTTACATTATTGCATATACGATTAACCTGCCTCTCTGTAATCCCATACTGTAGCGCGATGCTTGATTGCATCATTCCACCAGCAAAATCTCGTAATATTTGCTGATTACGAAGCTCTCGTATAGCAGCTGCTGCTCTTGGGATCTGAATAACCTCATTACCGTAAATCTCGCACAACTTTTTAAATGCGTCAAACCCAAGCAATTCAGCAAGTTTATGCGTCATCGTTGGGGTTTTTGGTATGCGAACGTGAACGCCAGGATAATTAAGCAATAGCGTCATTGCTACCGTCTGACCACAATTATCTGCTATTTCTAGCATCATGCGAGGTATTAGATTATCTGGATAATCAAATAATTCCATTGCAAACTAATATTTAACTGTCCTTTCTTTGCATCTAAGCGACCCAAAATCCTTGTTACTGAATGAGCAAAAATGCGCAACTCCGTTACATTCTGCTTGATACGTCCTCAGTCCGTCAAGAACCCATTGTGAATTCTCATTGCTTATTTTTATAATTTCAGGTGGGCATCCTATTTCACCCGACGCCATACGCTGAAAACCTGTTGTTGCCGAGCAAGCAGACAGGCTGATCAATGTTAATGCTATTAATAATTTCTTCATTTTAGTGTACCTTTTTTGATTCAATTATGAAAATTTTTGCTTTATAGCCAAGCTGATGCTCAATTTGCTTGATGCAATCCTTTGCATTAATCCCGCGAGTAATAAACATCATCTGTGTTTTTGCTTCAATCATTTTGTATTGTTTCATTTTCTTATCCTCGTTTAAAGCCGTCCATGGCTATATTGTTATTAATTATTATCCGCGGACATCGATAACTTCGAAATCGCCATCAATTATTAGGCCGTCAACTGTTCCAAATGCTTGGCTGTAGGTTAATCCATACTCATCAGTGTCATAACCAATTTCATCAAATTTAGCTTCGATTGATTTGTTATCATCGCCTTTTATTTCCGCGACAACTTCTTTTGTTTCAACGTTGTAAATATATGCTTTCATTTTCTTATCCTCGGTTAGTTTGTGTGAAAACGTCTTTGTTTCGACGTTGGATATATTAAATCACACAACTAACCTTTTGTAAAGTATTTTTTTACAATGCAATGAAATTATTTACCGTGACATTGAGCGCCTGCTTCAAAACGCCGTCACGTGATGTGTACTCAACTAGCCTTAAGGCACCTATCACGCTGATAGCGGCGTTTTTTTCTAAAAGTGATACCGTAGCAGCCAATTCACCAAAACAAGCTGCCTGTACATACTCAGCGCGGTTTTCTTTCTCAATCCAAACGCCAATTGTGCAGTTATAAACGCTATTGCCATTGGATAATGGTTTCAACTCGCCAACGCGAGCTATTTTTCCATCAATTTTCGCTGTTATTGTCATGATATTTCCTGCTTGTGTATTAAGTTGTTATGCACAGTGTATAACGAGTATACACAGCCTTAAGCCACGCCAGCCGTGGCTTACAGCCATTTGTGTATAATGTGTATAGTACACCTTTGTGTGCGTGTGTGAGAGTAAAAATTTCATTAGATGTCCATATAAAAAAGAAAGAAAGAAAGAAAGAATACATATAATACTATACACTATACACATATACTATATAAACCCTTATATTCCGTGGCTTAAGCCTGTGTATAGTCACTATACACAGGCTATGCACACTTTACACACGATAGTATTTCTTACCGTCCTCAACTTCTAATTGCAGTAGATTAAGTTTAACCATTTCAATAAGTACTCGCCTTATCTCAGCGTATTTATCGCCCTTAAAATCTCTAAACGGTAATGTTGCTCTCTTTGATAATATAATATTTCTCTCATCCCTTCGACGTGGATTTTCAGCGAATAAAGTCAATATTGACTCATACGCTGCTTTATCGCCAGTTATCCCAACATTCTCACAAGTTTGATGCCACGATTTAACCAACTCTGCGCAAATATGTAGTGCGGATAAAATATGTTTGTCGTCTATTATTGGATTTAAAACCACACTGGACTCAAAAACATGCAAATTAGCCGCTATTTTCATAACCTGCGCGTCGATTTTTGCAATCATGCCACGTAGCCCTGCTATTGCGTATTTCTCGCCGTCAGCAATCATAGGCTCAAGAAATTGACGGAACTTTTTTATCAGCTCCCATGACTCTGTTGAAATTGACAAACAGTTAATGTCATCATAGTCAACTTGCTCATGTAATACCTGCTCAAAGCTTGAACATTTCTTGTCATAGTCAAGCCATATCGAACTATCATGACGGTTTTGCTTTCCAACAATATCTCGTTTACCTAAAAACGTTTCCTCGGCAAGAAACAAAAACCTTTCTGCCAACCCGGTTCCGTTGGAACTGCTTAAAATAGTATGTGACGTGCCATCTTGAGCAAAGCACACCAATCCGCCAACAACAGTACCAACGTGTCCGCCGCGAGTTACCCTGGATGACGACATAAAGCCGCCGTCAAAGCCATGCAATACCGCGTCGTTATTTGATTTTGAACCAGCACCCTTATACATTCCCCCGATTAGTGAATCTATGGCCCCCTGCTCGGCTGAAACAACGCTAAAAAAACCGTTGTTCTGTCCGGTTATTATTTCAAGAGCCTCTGGTGTTGTGTTGTTTATAAACAACGACCTTGATATGTTATTTATGCGTGATTTTAAATCGTCTTTGTCTCTCTGTTTTGCAGCCTCGTCTTCTTCAAGGTCTTTTAATTCCTCTATTAGTGAGTTTTTTATTTTCTTGATTAGCCCAAAAAAAGGCTTTTGAAAAACGGTTAGACACCTTGATTTTGCGGTCCCACTTGGCTGCTCTCCGATGACATAAAGTGAAATTGGAAGCTTTCCATAATGCTCATAATTTACGGCGTATTTTCTACAAGAAACTGTGCTGAAAACGCCTAAACCACACATCATGACTGTGCTTATTGGAAGGTCACATTCATAAGCTGTTTGTTCAGAAAGGCGGTAAAGAAGGCTGTTTTTGTCGATGTGTTTTGTTAGGTCTAATGATTTTAGTGGCGTATGGTCGTCTAGAATAGAATTATAATTAGAATCAGGAGGCCTTCTTTTTTCAAAATCATCAAATTTACTCATGTTCTAGCGCCCCAAATATAAATTATTTGGCGCTTTATTGCTTTCCTTCTTTCAGTATGTCCGAATTTGTCCAAAAGCTCATCGATTGATTGTGTCTCCAATAAAAGCTTTTCTTTTCTTAAATAAATAACTATTTCCCTTGCAGATTTATTAATTTTTTTATGTCTATTCATAAATTTCCTTTAATGCAAAAAAAAACATCTATAAACAACCGAGCAGGGTCGAATATAGATGTTTCTGTATAAAGCCAATAAGATTAATGCCTGCTCACACGATTCTTATAAACTCATGCTTATTATATCATTAAAATCCATGCCTACAACATCCGGCATAATGTAACTGCATCCAATCGCCAAACATGCTTCTTTAGCCTTACGCTCACCGACTCCTGACTCGTCGTTATCTGCTGCGATAATGATTTCATTGCCTCTATATATCTCAGCAATGCTTTTAGCGACTGCCGGCAAATTACCGGCGTTAAATGCTACAACAACAGTGCATCCATAATGCTCATGTATACTAGCTCCAGTGGCGTATCCCTCGCATATTATGATAGTGTCTGACTCTCCCTCTATCATAAAAAAACATCCCGTAATCTCGGCGCCTGTCATAAATTTTTTTGTCCCGTCAGCATAAATACGCTGCAGGTTAACAAGTGCACCAAAACGGTTATAAATTGGTACTAAAAGTATACCGTTTGTGGCAGCTTTTAGGCCATACGACTTAACACGTTTTTTTGTTAAATAGGTGTGCGATATACATTCATTAGCTAAGCTCCAAATATTTTGTGAAAAAACTGCAGCTTCAGAGCGTTTTATTCTTCGATTAATTTCTTCCTCTTTTTTGTGATTTTTTATCCTATCAATCTCCTCTTTTGAGTATATTTTTTTAACACCTTCTTTTTCTTTTTGCTTCCACTTGGCTTTAAAATCCTTGGACCAGTCACCAAATGCACCGGCCCAGTAATCACCGCCGTGAAGGATTACCCATCCACACGATTTATTTTTTATTTTAAAACGACGTAAAACTCCGTCTGGGAATATATCGCGCGGTGGCTCTATACCACAATCACGCATTGCATTTTTAAATTCTTCAATCATAATTCTATCCCGCTGTTGTTGGGTGATTCTACAGTAATAAGCATTGCAAGCTGAAAAATGCCGGCCGTCAGTATTGCAAAAATTACAAAAATTCTCAGTGTTTCGATTAGTGCTTTCATAGTTATTTCTCGATAAAAAAGTAAAACAATAGTTTACAAGCAGTCGTGTTAATTGTAAACTGTTGTCTACTAAATTTAACTATAGGACACGAAAATGAAAGCTAAAAAGTTACTAATAAAACTAGGTGCGTGCAGAGACGCTATTAACTGGGTAGGTAACAGAACAACAGAAGAAGCCTGGAATGAATGTCATCGAGGCGACTGGATGTTGTGGTTTTATTACAAGCAATACCCAGAAAATATAAGAGAGCTATATCTTGTAAAAGGTCATTGTGCTAATACAGTCAGGCATTTAATGAAAGATGAAAGAAGCCTCGCGGCTGTCGATGCAGCTATAGCTTATGGCATAGGTGAAATATCAAAAGAAGAGCTTTATGCTGCTTCTGCTGATGCTGCTGATGCTGCTTATGCTGCTGCTTATGCTGCTGCTTATGCTGCTTCTGCTGCTGCTGCTGATGCTGCTTATGCTGCTGCTTGTGCTGCTTATGCTGCTGCTGCTTATGCTGCTTATGCTTCTTATGACGATGATGCTGCTGAATCATATACTAATGGTACTAAACAAAGTCAAAAACAAACCGCCGATATATGCCGCAAATATTTAACCATAGGATAAAAAATGATAGATTTTCAGGAAAAAATTGACGATATAATTTACTTGTTAGAGTGCTCAACTTTTAGCGATGATTACAATGACGTTATAAAAAGTCTAAATAGAGCTAGAAATCTTTTGGATAACTTAATAGAGAGCATTGACTAATGACCATAGAACAATTTGCAAAATACTGGGAAATAGAAATTAAACGAGCACGATATATAGTCGCTCAAGAATCTGGTATAAAAAAATACTCAGGTAAATTTGTTTATCCATCTGAAGCAGTTATTGAGGCTCACAAAAAGCGTCTAGTATGCTTCCAGGAAAAGCAGCCAGATGAGATTGACTTTTACGAAATTAAGCACAAATATTGCCATCTCATGGGGTTTAATCTGCTCATAAAAGAATCAAAAAAGCCAGGATTTCCAAAGATTAAGCGGAAAATTAAAACCGTCGGAATGTCTCAACGGATATGGAACAAACAAGAAATAGACGACTATTTTAAGGATGTAAAACGCATAGATCGAAAGCGCAAGATGAACGCAAAAGTACCGGTGACAAAGATAAAAGGTTTAAAAGCAATGGTTATATTTTTCAATTCTGGTCAGTGTCACAGGCTAGGTGAAAATGTAAACCTGCAAGTCAAACATACTAGTTATTTTAATACGTTATGAAAAAATACACACAAAAACAGATACATGCGGCGCTAGAGAATTTAATTGCGTTTGGCTATATCAAATTGTCAGAAATAGACAAGGATATTATTGATTATAGGCTTGGTGTCAAATGACAAAATACACACTACGCCCATATCAACAAGAAGCCGTTGATTCAGCCGTTGAGCATATAAAAAAGTCACTAACTAGCCAGGTTTTGGTATTGCCAACGGCTGCAGGTAAAAGTTTGATAATTTCAGAAATAGCAAAAATTTATCACGAAATATCTGGCAAAAACGTACTTTGTCTAGCTCCGAGCGCATTGCTAGTAAAACAAAATCATGAAAAATACATAAGCTACGATGGATTGCGAGCGTCTATTTTTTGTGCGAGCCTTAATTCCAAATCAGTAAGGCATCCGGTAATATTTGCATCCCCGTTGAGCGTCAAAAACTCGGTTGAGAAGTTTAAAGACATTGGATTGATTATCCTGGATGAGTGTCATCTAATAACGGCAAGCGTAAAAAATATTATTGCTGAACTGACAGCACAAAACAGCAACTTGCGCGTATGTGGCGTTACAGCTACACCTATGCGCCTTGGAACCGGGTATATTTTCAAATCACATTACAAAAAAGGCTTTATCGATGAGGCAGTAAATCCATACTTTGATAAATGCACGTTTGAAGTGTCTGCAAAATATCTGTTAGAGCATGGTTATATAACCAGGCCGGTTGTTGGTAAAACTCAGTTGCATTACGAAACGGAAAAACTTGAATTAGATAAAAAAGGACAGTACACGGCTGAAAGTATCCACGAGGTTTACGAAGGTAAAGGGCGCCTAACGAGTGAGATAATAGCGGATATTGTCGAAACAACGTATCAATATAAAGGCGGTGTTTTAATATTTTGCTCAACAATACAGCACTGTCAGGAAGCACTAGAGTCATTGCCAAAAGGCATCAGTGCCATGGTTACCGGTGAGTCTAAAGACCGTAAAAAAATAGAGCGTCAATTCCTGCGCGGTGAAATAAAATACCTATGCAATGTGTCTACTCAGACAACTGGGTGCGACTACCCTCAAACGTTTTGCTGTGCTTTGCTGCGTAAATCTGAAAGTGTCGTATTACTCACTCAAATGATAGGCCGTGTTTTAAGACTGCATGAAGATAAGCCATTTGCCCTTATCCTGGACTATGCAGACAACATAAAAACGCATTTCCCTGATGGCGATGTTTTTAACCCGGTCGTAAGAGCAAGGGCATCAAGCGAAACAGAAACGCTAACCGCAATATGCCCTGAATGCAGCCACAAAAACGAATTTGCAGTAAGGCCTAATGATGCCGGGTACACTATAACTGAAAACGGGTATTTCTCATGGCCTGACACTGGTGATGTTGTTCTTGATCAAGAAAAGCGCCCAGTGCCGGCCCATTTTGGGCGCCGTTGTAAGGGAATTATAAAGCGTGTCGAGCGCTGCACCTACAAATGGACATTCAAAAAATGCGAAAAATGCGAGCATGAAAATGACATTGCAGCGCGTTATTGTGCTAAGTGCAAAGAAGAATTGATTGATCCGAACGCAAAACTTGAACTTGATAAACAAACAGCTGTTAAGCAAGCGGCTGAGAAGCCATTGATTGAGCCTGTTTTAAATATCGCTATTGAGGAAGACTTTGGGGGGGATAAGCGAATAAAAGTTGTAACTGTAGAGACAATATTAAGAAAAAAGATTCGTGAATTTTTAAGGGTAAGCAATGAAAAAGAGAGGGATAAATACCGGTATTACAGAGACAACAGAAAGCAGCTTGAAGATAAAAGTATTAAGTTTTACCGGCCAATGGGCAAAACATTTTATAAATTAATAGGTATTGAATAATGAAAACATGTAAGCGTGGGCATGAATGGGATAATGAAAATAATAGACAATGCAATTATTGTATGTCAATAGCACGAAAAAAATACCGAGAAGAAAATAGAGAAAAACAATTAGAAATTAATAAAAAATACAATGAAGAAAACAAAGAAAAAATATCAGCCAGAAAGAAAAAATACCGAGAAGAAAATAGAGAAAAACAATAAGAAATAAATAAAAAA
>NZ_JALOCF010000046.1 GCF_023227905.1 Methylobacter sp.
AGTATATTGAAGTCTTTTACAATCGCGAACGCCTTCATTCTGCCAATGGCTATATGTCGCCTGTAGACTATGAATTGCAGCACAAAGCTGCTTAACCGCGTGTCCGGAAAAGTGTTGACACATCATTTTGACGTTTTTATTCGCCTGGATGATGGGTTCAGACTTAATCCGACCCTGTTCTTGAAATGACAGAGTTAATGATTACTCATAAGGCTCTTTCATGCCTGAGAATAACGTGAGAATTACCGCTTAACTAAAATATCAATAAAGCGCATAGGTATTGGTACGAGTTGCCTGTTTAGCTCGACTATTGGTACTTTTAAAAGTGTTTCCAAGAGTTAGCTACGCTAACCAAGTCTTGTCTGACATAGATGAGCAGTCCAACTCATCAAATGGACGATTAATTCCGCTTCTTACTTACCTTTAAAAAGCCACTATGAGCATACGAAAAATTATTTTTTGCGATATCTGCAATTCCCGAGGGATAAAGACAGTAGAATTTCGTCGTGCGCGCAGAGAGAATGAACCTACCGGACGGCGCATTACTGAAGGCCGCGCGTGGATAGAGGGTGAAATTACCGATGCCGTTAAAAATGGCTGGCTATGCACCTCGGAGAATCAACATGTCTGCCCTATCTGTAGAACAAGATATGATTTTTTAAAGTAGAAATTAGCTAACTTAGGCATTATCACCACAATATGCGTGTATTGTTTTATAAATAAGTAAAACTTGTATTATCGTCTTCCCTATCAATCTTCATAAGATTCATCCGCTAACAATTTTTGTGCCTTGCACTACAAATCTCTCCATCGCGAGAGATCACTAAAAGCGCACTAATAACTGTAATTCTTACTGTCAGAACCGGCGTTAAAATCATACTCATCTTCAATATTGGAGATTTGGGATTTCCTACGCTTTAAAAAGAATCTATAACCTTCAGCCGACTCTAAAATCATTTCAACACTGCCGCCAAAAATAAAATTATAAGAAAGTATCTTAAAATCATTAGACATACCCTGAACTTTTACATGATTGCCTATCGCCCACATACTACTCATAGCGTTCTTGTAATAAATAAATATTGTAAAAATAAACTCAGTGTCGCTCCAAAGCATATAGCGGACTAAGTGGAAACTTGTTAAAAATAAAGTATGAAAAATCAAACTTTCAGCTAAACACAGGCCAATTATAATCCATTTTTTATGATTAAAGGCGCTTAATTAAAACAGGGTTTCACTTAAAAAACATAATATTACAAAAGCTAATTAATCTATTTTATAAAAATGTGATCTGAATCAGCGCCCTTAATGATTAAAATACTTGATGAAGCACCCTGAAATTTACATGTTAAACTTTGGAACACAAATCCAAACGCAGTCCTGATTCAAAACCACCTTATGCCTGAACTACCCGAAGTTGAAACCACCTGCCGAGGCATCGCGCCGCATATTGAAGGACAAATTGTTAAACAGGTCATCATCCGCCAACCGCAACTGCGCTGGCCTGTGCCGGAAACGCTTCATCAAATTTTGACAGGACTCAGCATTCAATCAGTTTCTAGAAGAGCAAAATATCTGCTGTTTTCCACGGCTTCCGGCACAATGCTTCTGCACTTAGGCATGTCCGGTAGTTTGCGGATTATGTCTCCAGGTCAAACAGCCGGTAAACACGACCATATCGATTTTATTTTTAATAATGAAACGATACTGTGCTTTAATGATCCCCGCCGTTTTGGCGCGGTATTATGGACAACCGAACCCGCTGTCGAACATCAATTACTGAAAAATCTAGGGCCCGAACCGTTACAGTCCGGTTTCAATGGAGAGCTACTCTATTCGCTGTCCAAAAATCGCAGAATACCGGTAAAGTCGTTCATTATGGACAGTCATATCGTTGTTGGGGTTGGAAACATTTATGCCAATGAAGCCTTGTTTATGGCCGGCATACAGCCTACGCGCCAAGCCGGCAAAATTTCTTTAGCGCGATATCAAAAACTGGCTGAGTGTATTCGCGTGGTTTTGCAACAAGCCATCCAGCAAGGCGGGACAACGCTGAGGGATTTTGTTAATGAAGCCGGAAAACCCGGCTATTTTCAGCAACAACTTAGAGTTTATGGCCGGGCGGGATTGCCGTGCGTCGGATGCAGCCAATCATTAACAGAAATCAGAATAGCTAACCGCTCGACGGTATTCTGCGGTAGTTGTCAGCGGTAAAAACTTAAACCTAGGCAAATGCTGGCAACCATTGTCTCGCAACTTAATGGCTATAAGCTTTATATTTAAGGATCTGTGAGACTATTTACCCCAGCAATTTGCAACCGTATCGGTACCATTTTCGGTTTTGGTTCCCGCTTGATTGATGCTAAGTACATCGCATTTGGCATCGGTGAAAGTCGGCGTGGCGGTAAGCGTGTAAGATGTTGCCGAGCCGGCAGTTATCGCAAGCGTATATTTTCCGTTCGGCGAAGAAGTACTGGAAACCAGATTATGCGTACCTCCAGAAGCGCAAGTGCGTGCCGTGGCATGAATACCATCGGCATACTGAGGGCAATCTGCCCGATATTTCTCTTGCGCCACCTGCAAGTTTAATAAGCCCGCTTTGCCGTCCGCGCGGTTAGCCCGTAGCACATAATCCGTATAAGCAGGATAAGCAACCCCTGCCAAAATCCCGATAATAGCCACCACAATCATTAATTCTATTAAAGTAAAGCCGGAAAATCTTTTAAATGCGTACATTATTTCGCCTTGGATAAAGTTATCTTATTTAAACAATATAGCATAAATAATAATTAACCAAGATGACTCAGATAATGCTTAAAATTAATAAGC
The DNA here is from genome assembly GCF_023227905.1 of Methylobacter sp. GTDB lineage: Bacteria > Pseudomonadota > Gammaproteobacteria > Methylococcales > Methylomonadaceae > Methylobacter_A. Next base: position 2,830 of record NZ_JALOCF010000046.1, read on the forward strand.
AAAACGTAGACCAGCTAACACATCTTAAAAAATACTAATCTATAATTTATCAATGCAAATACCCGCATATACCTAAAGAGTGTAAAGGGAACTAGAAGGTGGAAAGACATGAACAAACACAAAAACGCCGGTTTTACTTTGCTAGAGCTAATGATGGTCGTTGCCATAATGGGTGTTCTCGCAGGGATAGCCATACCTTCTTATCAAGATATGCTTGAGCGTAATCGCTTAAAAGAGGTAGTTGAATCGTTAAAATCAGACATGCAATACGCCCGTACAGAAGCGATCAAACGAAGCAAAGACATTATAGTTTCGCGCACAACAGGCAATGCTGGCGCATGGTGTTATGGTTTGTCCGAAACTACTTCATCTTGTGACTGCAAGCAGGCAACCGTAGCAACTACGGATGATTGCGAAATAAAAAGTATTTCAGGTTCTGCGCATAGTGCAGTCAACATGGACTCAGCCAACGGTAACAGTACTTTTGATTTTAAACGAGGCACTATCGGCGATAACGGCGTCACTTTCAGTACGAGCCAATATGCTGCAAGAGTTGTTTTTAGCGGTGTCGGACGAGTCAGGATCTGTACGCCCAGTCCCTTACCCACTGGAAAAACAGGTATCTCTGGCTATCCCGCCTGCTAATTTTTGGAGACAGAATAATGAAGGAACAAAAAGGCTATACATTAATAGAACTCATGATTGCAACCGCCATAGGGCTGATTGTAGTGGGAGCAACTATCAGTATCTATATCACAGCCGTCGGCAGCAGTTCCAATACCATAAAGTCGGCTCGCCTTAATCATGATCTGGAAGCCGCCATGGCGCTGATGATTAACGACATTAAACGTGCCGGTTATTGGAACGGCGCAGTCGTAGGCGTAGACAGCAGAAACAACCCTTTTACAGCAGCAGCCACCAACATAAATATCCCTATAAGCACCTGTATTCTGTATAGCTACGATGCCGATGATGACGGCATCGTCGACGCCAACGAGCATTATGGTTTCAAACTGACAAACAATACCCTGAACATGCGTGGAACCGGCACTACCACTAATAGTGCTGATTGTAGTAATGGGACATGGGAGTCATTTATCGATAACACTCAACTCACCATTACCCAATTACAATTCAGTTTTGTACCGGTTACGGGCCTTTTACCGGCAACCTCACGCTGCCTCAATGTCACAACCGATACAGTAACCGATGCTGCCGCTTGTGCAACTGATGCTACTAATTGCACAGCAGCAACACCCTGCAATATTGCTGAGAAACGGGTGGTTAATATTCGGCTCAGCGGTCAATTAACGAGTGATACGTCAGTCACCAAAACCCTAAACGGCACAGTAGAAGTCAGAAACAGTCGCCTTCTTACCCAGCCTTAATTCACAGGTAGTCAACATGAAAGCCAAAGCATTCACTCGTAAACAACAAGGAGCGGTAACATTGCTCACTGCCTTGGTACTATTGATCAGCATCACCTTGGTCGGTTTTGTGACTGCAAAAACAGTATTGGTAGAAACCCAAATCAATGCCGACAACTACCGAACCAGCCAGGCGACGGCGGCGGCCAGTGCGGCGATGGACCAGGCCGTCGCTTATTTTTATGCCGGCGGTCTGGATCAGCATAACAACGCAACTCCCACAACATTGACCGCCGATGGCTTGGTTGATTATCCCAGCGCGGCACCATTCACTCTAACACTAACCGCAGCCGGACAAACCACAACTGCACAGTTCTTTTTCACGAACACTGCTGGTAACCGTTGCGACCCTACGGCTGACGGCACCAACATGACCCAGGCCCTGGTAACCGCCAGAGGCTGGAGTGACGATAACACCGCGGTGCGCACCATTACTCAATGTGTCGACACGTTTGATATTTTTGATAGCGGCAAGGGACCTCGACAAGCCTTCGTCAGTAAAGCCGGAGTGGGCGTATTTGGTAACGCCAAGATTATCAATCGTTATAGCAATAGCAGCATTTGGTCGGGAGGGACCGATGATGTTCATGGCGAGAGTTATGGCACTTATTTACGTCCTTCCAATACAGATATAGCCGACTACACAACCGCTCAGTTGAATAGTGCCGATGAGACTGCAAATACTCAACTGGTTTCCAACCGAGATACCGGCAACGGTATTGACGTCATCACCAACGATCCTACCTTGGGCAATAAAACAACCAGTACCACCGATTTAACCAACCCAGCTAACAATCAATTTTTTGATATGTTTTTTGCCCAAACCAAGTCGGCAATTAGACAGTCCGCAGATAATATCGACCAACTACTTACAGCCGGCGCCAGCCCAGTGGGTATGACTGGTTTGATCTGGATTGATGGCAATACTTCCATGCATAACGGTGATGTGGTGGGAAGCTCTACCGCTCCTGCCATTCTGATTGTCAACGGAGACTTCGATTATACCGGTGGCACCATTTATGGCGTGCTCTACGTAACCGGGACTCTAACAATAACCGGTAATCCAGTCGTTCACGGATCCGTCGTCTCAGAAAATGGACCGAATAACGGCGCAGGCACATTAACACTGGTTTACCAGCCATGGGGAGGCGATGGCACTGGATCGCCGCCATTCATCGAGGGAACCGGCGCCATTATTGCAGGCTCATGGAAAGACTGGTAATAACACTGAGGAAATGAAGATGATACTCACCCATTCTATAAAAAACAGCGCAGGCATTGGCCTGATCGAAGTCTTGGTAACCACTGTGGTAGTAGCTGTTGGCTTGTTAGCCGTTGCTTCGCTCCAAGGCGATCTGCTCAGTAGTAGCCGAGGCAACAAGACTCGCGCGGAAGCTCAAGCCTTAGCCAATACCAAGATAGAGCAACTGCGCGATACCATACAGAAAGCCGGTACAACGGGCTATAACGCATTGGCATCGTCGGCCGCTAACGAAAGCATCAGCGGAATAACCGAAACATTTACTCGCGGTTGGACAGTAAGCGATCAGACCGCTCCAGTGCGCAAACAAGTCAGCGTTACCGTGTGCTGGTCCAATGGCTGTCCAGTAGCTACAGGCAACAGGCAAAACCAGGTCACCGTTCAGAGCGTGATTGCATTTGATGACGTTGGCAGTTCTGCGTTAGCCGCTAGTGGCGCGGGCTCAGGAACCGGCACTACCCTTGGCGGCCCCAGTACCAACGCCAACTCTTCCGACGATATAAGCGAAAACATCACCTTACCCACCTCCGCCACACCCGGCAGTGTATATACAGCACCTGACGGTAAAACCTACATTGTCCAAAGCACCGGCACCAAAGGCACGCGCGCCGAACTTTGCAACGCTGCTACACTTGCTCTGGTCGAGTTTGAAAACAGCTTATACACGCGCCGAGTCAATTTCGATGGTGTTACCGGCAATGAAGCAATCTTGCTTTATGAAAAAGTTACCATTAACACAACAGATTATTGCATTCCCAGGATTCGCTTCAACGGCGGCGTGATTATTCCGATTAGAGGAATTGTCCATTCAGGAGCTACCTCTGGAAATAATAATCAGACGCTGTTGGATGTTGACTTGTTTACGTTCAACGCCAACGAATCCGGAACCTATTGCGTATTCAACCCGCCAGCAGGCGCCAAAAGCGCGCCTTATGTTTGTTATGTGGGCGGCAATTGTCAATATGGCCCGGCTGGAACGGTGACTTCGCCCGCCACTGAGCCTCCCGTCACTGAATGCCCAAGTCCTGCCGTGGCCAATGCCATTGTTGGCCCTGGCGGATGGCGCGGCAAAGTCGGTTTATTGGGCGTTGCGGGTAACGTCAAGAATGTCTGCTTTGCCGAAGAGATTGCGACCACACCAGCTACTCTTGATACTGCACGTAATTACTTTGTACGAAAGGCTGGACTCAATGAAGGCATCAACAAGCCTTATAGCTGCCATGACTTTTTGATTATCAACGGCCAATCTACCGAGGCAAAAGTCCACAACGAATGCGCTGCCCAAGCCAATGCCATTGGCGGCTTTACCTTGGCGTCAAAAACCATACAACGCGATATCACCGGAAATAATGTTTTCAGCCCATCGATAAATGTCGATTACTGTAGCGTATCCGGGACAAGCTATACCATTACGGGAACAATAACCAACGCCAACAGCGCGCCTACGGTTACTGTGACGGACTCGGTGCATATCAATCCTTGTTCAGCCACCAATACTTCATATACCTGTCAAATCCAAACCTCGGCAACTTCGGTTACGATTAGCGGCGTCTATAATAGCGAGACAAAAACATGCGCGGTGTCGCCGTCTGCCAGCGGCTGCGCCTTAGCATTTACGGCAACAAGCAATCCGACTTACACCATCACCGGCAACATTAACGGAACCGCAGCTGCCGCTAATGCCGTCACTTTGTCTTTGTCCGGGGGCGGAACTTGCGTTATCAATAATGATTATAACCAAACGTATAGAACATATACTTGCCAAATCACCACCCCAACCACGACTACCAGCGCCACACTGACAGCTGCAACTTCAGCAGTGGGCGGGACTGTTACATCAAGCACGACGGGCCCGATAACATTATCCGGGGCAACGTCGATAACAGGCCCGGATTTCACTGCAACGATAGCCACGACTTATACGATCAGCGGTTCGATAAGTATCGGTAACCATGTCAGCCTGACAACGATTACCGTGGCCGTTGATACAGGGCTCGGAACTTGCACTTTAACCGGCAGCCACGCCGCAGGTACATCTGAGAGCTATACCTGCACGGTGCCCGCTGGCGCCAATCATCTAGCTATTACTCTCAGTTCAGCGTGTACTAGCGGTAATGGCAGCAAGAAATATGAAATGACGAGTAGTGGTACACCCCCATCATTGGGAACGGGAAGTCTGGTTATTGATTTGGGCACTGTATCTGGAAATATGACTAAAGACATTTCAGTTACAAAATCAAGCACAGCTTGTTAATCCTTAAGATTGACTCCCGCTTGCAATTCGCGGCATAGCTGTTGGGGGGTGACGGATCACCTAAAAACCGCTTAACCTTTTTGGTTGAGCGGTTTTTGTGTATTTATTTTTTCGCTGACTTATTGATGATGACTGATTTATCAGTGTGCTGACGCGAAAGTGTCTTGTGCTTTTCCCTTTCTTTACTGTTGATTCAAGGAGATGGGCAACGCTTTCGACTCCATAAATGGAGAAAGCGTATGTCAGTAGCCTCGAGCTATTGCCCCACTGCCTACCATTTTATCTAACTCATGATGTATGAGGAGGAGCGCCAACCAGGGAATGAAAGACAACTCTAAAGAGCGGTTCATGGCTAAAGAATGGTTAAAGAACTAATATGTTCATTTCTGTCTTCCGCAACTTCAACGCTCCGTAACGCGAAGATAATCCCAGCCAGGATTGCTTGATACGTAAGCCCTATGCGCCCTAAGGCGGTGATACGACAGCCGAGCCATTATTATTCCCCTTGCCTGTTGCTGCCGTTTGCAAATTAGCCAACACTCCGAACGTTTTACTTTCCGATGATTTGTTTAACAACGGCGCCAGCGTGGGCTCCAGGAACTTGATTATTTGCACCGGCAATGAACTGGTAAAGTGATAACGTTCGGCTTCCGGTCCTGCCACATAAGCGGTAATAACACCGAAAAACCGATCTCCCAGAAAAAACGTAAAGACCGCAGCTCGGCTAATGAATACCGAGTCAATCAACCGCCCTCCAGCACCCCATATTTCCCGGCGATGATCGCCGGTTCCGGTTTTGCCGCCTACAGACAAGGGCTTGCCGTCGGCGCTTTTGTATATGCTCCGAAGGCGCCCTGCCGTGCCCGCCTCGACTACGCCGATCAATGCGCCGCGCGCCGCTTTCGCCACTTCGGGAGCAAGCACCTGCTGGCCTTGTTCTGGCAACTTTTCCAACACGGTCTCATAAGGCGTCGCCTTGGCGTAATGCAGGCTGTCAAACCGGACTGTCGGCAAGCGTAAGCCGTCATTGCGTAAAATACCCATCAGCTCGGCCAATGCCGCAGGGCGATCGCCCGACGCACCGATGGAGGTTGCATAAGATGGCGTTAACGATCCGAATGGATATCCCAATCGATCCCATGCGGTATGAATCTGTTTAAACGCCTCATCCTCCAGCAAAGTCATAATGCGCCGCTGTTGGGCATTTTTTCTGCTGCTTTTAAACAGCCACCGGTAGACATTCTGCCGTTGTTCGGTACTGGCGTCGATCACTTCAGCGCGCGTGGCATTGGGGTGTTGAACCAGATAACTGACCAGCCATAATTCAAGGGGATGAACTTTGGTGATATAGCCCTGGTCTTGCAAATCAAATTTTGCCGGTGAATATTTCTGATGAAGCTGCTCAATATCTTCGGCATCTAAGACGGTGACTGGTAAGTGAGCATTCAAATAACCGCTCAGAGCATGAGTGTCTGCATCCGGGTAGACGGCCTGATAAAGCATGGTCAGGCGCGATGGCTTGGCGTAAACCCTCTGGGTAAGCAAATCCACGATTTCATCGGTCGGCTTACCGTGATACTTGTCGTAAAACCGCCTTAAGTAAACCAGGCCTTCCTTATCGGCAAAGCGTTTCAGGTATTCCATACGTCTCGGGTCGTCAGGAATTTCCAGCCATCTTGCGATGCCTTCCGGTTTATAAAGATGGTGATAAACCAGTTCACGCATTAGACGAATGAACACCAGATTCACCGAATCGCGCAATGCATCCCGGACTGACATGATTTTGGAGTTCTCATCCGGGGTAAAGTTACTAAAAGTATGCACGCCTCCGCCGGTATAAAAACCCTCATAAGGACTGGCCGAATAACGTCGATCAAGAGCCTGATTAAGCAAACCCTCCAGATTTATTTGCCGATTCGCACGCAGCTGATCGATAACCCATGCCGATAGATAATCACGCGGGTGTAATTCAACCCGGTTCAGCTCCTGAATCGACAGGTTCTTATATTGCTGATATGTCTCGGTTACAAGTTCCAGGTAATGCACCATAGTCCGCAACTTGGCGGTTGAACCCAGATCAAGCCGTATGCCTTCGTTAATATCGAGCGGCTGATCATAATTATCGGTCTGGATGCGCAGCAGATTGCCCTTTTCGCCGCGTTCAAACAGCATCAAGCTATAAACAATCGGAGCAAGATTGATATCCTCATTGAGCATTCTAAATCCCAGTATGCCTGCGGCGCGGGCTTTATCCGGTTTGCTCAATTCGCGCAATGCGTGAGTGACTGCCTGCTGGGTGCCGTAATCAAGCGTGGTTTTAACGGTTAAATCCAGACGATCCAGCTCATAGTTGGATTTCACGCCCAGCGTCCTGGCAAGTCGGGTACGCAACACATTCTGGGTCTTTTGTTCAGACATAAACTTGACCGGCATTTGATCCGTTTTGGGAAGTCTGACTGTAGATGCTTTCAAGGCAGCATCCCGCAACGATGCTGAAATAACGCCTTGTTCCGCCAAAATGCGCAAATAACTGTCAGTAAGATTTTGCAGCGCGTTATAGCCAGACCCTAAAAGATAGGAAGGCCGTCTTTGCGACAACAGGATACTCAGCACCTGCCTATAAGCTAGAGCCTGTTGCGGAGTAACCCGCTCAATTGAATTGCTTGCCCTCGCTCCGATCTTTCCTTTACCGGCCGCGACATTTCCGCCATCCATCGCTATCGAGCTGAGCAGTTGGTTAACGGTTTTAAAATCGGCGCCGAACCAGGCAAACAGTCCATCCCCCAAGCCATGCACTTCGCCTAATTTTGCCGTTGCGGCCAGCGGCATGGAATTTAAATAAGTCAGGGCTATTTGCCGTCTCATCGCACGCGTATCAGGCCCCAGTAAATAAGCGCGTATCGATGCGCTGGCCATTTGGCGAAGCTTTTCGACCATTGACTCGGTATAGCCATCCGGAGAATGCCGGTACTTTTCCATCTGAGTGGCCAAGGTGCTGCCGCCGGGTACGTTGATATCGGCGCCCAGTTTTCGCGCCATCATTTGCAGTGCGGCAAAGCCCAAGCGATCCCATTCCACCGCCGGATTGATATTTTTGTGGTTTTCGTCAAGCAGTTCCCGGTTTTCTATAAACAGCAAGGTGTTCAACACCAGCGGCGGAATGGCATTAAAATCGGAATAACCGTGGGTAGGATAGACAGCGTTAAATATGGTTTGATCGGCTTGGTCGACAATGCGAAGCCCGGTTCGGGTTTTCTCTTGATAAATGGGAAACAGGCCGTAGTCATCGACCAATCGCGTCATCATTGGGGAAATAGATGCCTGCGTGGTAACGCTATAGCCTGACTTCTCAAGGCGCGCAATCTCATCAGAAAGCATCGTATAGCCCAAGCGCTGATCGTAAGGGCCGTGATCAGGATAACGTATTGCCGAACTATGTCCCGGCTTGAGCTCGGAACTCAACTGCTTGCTTATTGCGGATAGGTACCGCGCCTGATATTTGGAGGTTCGCACCTCTTTTTTTACCAGTGTGGTAACCGCGATGCCGATGACGACACATCCGATCAAAACATAAAGCAGCAGTAACCTTGAAAGCGCTTGTTTATGCATTTTCATTACCGGACATTAGCCTCAAAACGAATTCCGGAGTGTTTAATTACGGAATTACTCAAGCATTCTGCCTTCAGTATTAGTATCAAAATAATTACATCTCTTTTTCAGTGGAATTCTAGACCTGCAAGAGCCTATGTGACGAGCCCGAATCTGCCTATACTCATGGCCAGTCCGGTCCTCGGCAATGCGGGAGCATTGCATAGCGGTGCCCGATTGAAAGCCTGGAGTTAAAACCCGCCTAAATGACCAACATTATGTACCGTCAATTATAACTACTCAAGAGCAACAATGGTAATTGAAAGGAAGCTTGTTATCCGGCAATCACTTCCGTTTACTCTTGATTAAACTTTTTACACCAATTAATTGCAACGTTACAATTAATGCAATTGTCGGACGTTACTGATCCTGAAATCAACCATTGCCCTATTGCTCATAGCCCTAAAACCATCATGTCCGAGTCTTATACCCGCTTTCGCGATATATCCGTAAGCGAAAGAATTTTAAACACCGTATTTTTGCTAACCATAGGACTCGGCTATCTCGTTGCCCTGGGCAACCTGTATTACACTCATCAAGGCCATGACGGCGTCGCCGGCCTATCCATTGCCGATGTAACTATTAACTATCATGGCTCAAACGATCAAACACGTTTAGGCTCTGCCATTACCGGCATCATGGAGCCTAACCTGACCTATAAAAACGATAAGGAAATTATTTTAAAATGGATACAAGACGGCGCCGATGAACCGGATTATGACCAAAAAATCGCCTCTATCTTAAACCGCGATTGCATCAAGTGCCATACGCCTGCAATCAATCCTTCCCTCCCCGACTTGACCAATTATGCAAGCGTATCCGAAGTAGCCCATAGCGGCGGCGTATCTTATCCGCGCTTAATCAGGGTGTCTCACATCCATTTATTCGGCATTGCGTTTATTTTGTTTTTTATCGGCAAGATTTTTCTGCTTTGCGACATCAATGTCATTGTAAAAAGAGTTGCTGTGGCTATTCCTTTTGCCGCGATGCTCTTGGATGTGCTGTCTTGGTTTATTACCAAATCCATTCCTTCATTCGCCTACGTGGTTGTGGCCAGCGGCGCTTTAATGGGGATTTCGATGGGAATGCAAATCCTGCTCAGTATTTATCAGATGTGGTTTTACGCCAAGGATAAAGACTGAACCATAGGAGCGATACTGCTGTAGGAAATTCAGCCGCCCCTTACGGATAAGCATCAATCGGCTTGATGCCGGTGTTATTCATACGAAGCGCCGACTCAAGCAGAAAATCCACAGCACGTCTCTCGCGTTTTCAGTGTGTGTCATTCGAACGGGCGTAAACGCCGCTCCTTTACCCGGTTCATGTATAATTTCGCTCATGAGTATTATAAAAAAACTTGCCTCTCAAACCGCAGTCTACGGCCTCAGCAGTATTTTCGGCCGCTTCCTCAACTATTTGCTGGTACCGCTATATACCTACCATTTCACAGCAGCGGAATACGGGGTGGTGTCGGAATTTTATGCCTACGCCGGTTTTTTTTCCGTGTTGCTGCTATTCGGGTTTGAAACCGGCTATTTCCGCTTTCGCGACAAGGACCATCCCGGACGCGACGTCGCCTATTCCACGGCGCTGCTGTTTGTGGCGCTGGTTAATCTAGGTTTCTTTGCACTGATACTGCTGGTCAACACACGGCTTTCGGCGGCGCTAAACTATGCCAATCATCCTGAATATGTATTGTGGTTTAGCATGATTTTATTTCTGGATGCTATCGCCGCCATTCCGTTTGCACGGCTACGAGCGGAAAACAAGGCATTCCTGTTCGCCGGCATAAAGATATTCGAGATACTGGTAACCGTGCTGCTAAGCTTGTTTTTCATTGTCTATTGTCCCAAAGTCTATGCACAAAACCCTGAATCGTGGATAGCGCCAATCTATAATCCCGCCATAGGCGTAGGTTATATTTTTATCGCCAATTTAATAGCCAGCGGCTTTAAGTTTTTGCTGCTTGCGCCCCAGCTATCCGGTCTGGCATGGGGATTTGACCGGGCCTTATTCGTCCGCATGGTGCGCTATTCGTTGCCGATGGTAGTCATCGGTTTCGCTGGGATTATCAACGAAATGCTCGACCGAGTTCTGCTAAAGTACCTGCTGCCCTACGACAACCTGACCAACATGAAAATGCTGGGGATCTACAGCGCCTGTTACAAATTGTCGATTTTGATGTCGTTGTTCATTCAAGCCTTTCGCTATGCCGCCGAGCCGTTCTTCTTTGCTTACGCGGACAAAAGCGATGCCCGCCAAGTTTACGCGGTCGTGCTCAAGTTTTTTGTCATTTTCTGCGTCTTCATCTTCCTGCTGGTGACACTGTTTATCGATTTCTTTAAATATTTTGTCGGCGACGAGTTCCGCGCAGGCCTTGAAGTCGTGCCGATTCTGCTGCTGGCTAATCTGTGCCTGGGTATTTATGTTAACCTGTCCATCTGGTATAAATTGACCGACCGCACCTTAATGGGGGCCTTGGTATCTATAGCCGGAGCGGCGCTGACTATCGCGCTCAATGTCTGGTGGATACCGCTGTTCGGCTATGTGGGTTCAGCGTGGGCGACCTTGGCCTGTTATGGCAGCATGGCTATCGTTTCGTATCTGTTGGGGCAAAAATATTACCCGGTGAAATACGATGTTAAACGTCTGATCGGTTATATCGGCCTGGGCATCGGCTTGTATTTTGCTCACCAACACTTATTGATGATTCTCGATTGGCAGCCTTGGCTATTAGCCAGTACATTAATGCTTTTATATATGCTGATTACTGCGCTATGCGAAGGTCGCCAGATAAGCGCAAAGTCAGCAGCGTAAATTGGTATTGATGGGGGTGAGTTATGCGTTAGCCGGATTAAGTCACCCCGCCCTACTGGGCGCAATAACCGGTATTTTTGCGATGATTCCGTTCGCCGCCAAACTAATTTTCGGGGCCTGTTCGCTGGTTCTGGTAGCTTAGGGACACATAGCGGCGGGTGGAGGACTGTTTGCGTATGGCATGATTCTTACCTTGGTGGCAGATAATTATGTTCGCCCGACAATTAATCGGCGGTGCAGTCAAGCTGCCTTTTATCTGGACGCTGTTGGGAATTTTCGACGGCATGAAAACTTTCGGCTTGCTGGGCTTATTTTTAGAGCCTACGCTCCTGGCAATACTGATGTCGATCTGGCGGGACTGGGTTACCGATCTGGATAAATCGGAGACAATGCAAATACCGCTCTCATCATCAACAGAATTCGATGACGGCCAATAATCACGCTGCACTGCCCTTGGCTTTTCGCCATCATATGCCGCTTTAATGATGAGGCTGGGCGGGCAAATAAACTGTTAAGAGCTCAGACAAAGGCGTCACTAAGCCCGTTCCGTGTCTTTGATCCATAGAGTCTTTTGACAGTCATAAGTACGAATGCCTATAGACTGAAGCCATCAAGGAACAGATAATATCGTATTTATGCTCATTGCTTGCACAACTAATCCCGCTCATCGCCGGGAGGAACGAAACATGAACCTCTATGATTATCGACGCAAACCGCGCCGGGCAATAATGACCCGGCGCATTGATGACAGACGAGAAATTCCCCATCCATTCGGGTCGCCAGAGTGGGTGGAAAATATAAAAAACCATTATCTGGCTTGGCCAATATCGGACCGCCGCGCCATGAGCAGACGCAGCGATGAAAGACGTGCGGTTGAGCGTCGGCAACTATCGCTTAGCGAACAAAGCCGCTCCGAAAAAAAATATTCCCCGGTTTTACTAACGCAAGAAGAAAGAAAGCTGATTGAGGACTTGTTCCTGTGTGACCTGGATTAGATTACTTTTTCAAGTTTCCGGCATGCAGTCCGCATTCTTTTTTAGCCCCTGACTCCCACCACCAACGGCCTGCCCTTTCATGTTGATTAGGCAGCACGGCACGGGTACAGGGTTCACAGCCTATGCTGATGAAGCCTTTTTCGTGCAATTCGTTATAAGGAACCTGATAGGCTTCAATATAATCCCAGACTTGCGCGGAACTCCAGTTGAGCAAGGGATTGAATTTAACCAGCTGATGCTCGGCGGTCGAAAATGCCGTATCGATCTGCACTTCGGGAATATCCTGCCGGGTATCCAGGCTTTGATCTTTGCGTTGGCCGGTAATCCAGGCATCCAAATGCGCCAGTTTGCGTTTTAATGGCTCAACCTTGCGAATGCCGCAACACTCCTGATGCCCCTCTTCATAAAAGCTAAACAGGCCTTTCTTTTTAACGAAACTGTCCAGCACGTCCCGGTCCGGCGTTAACAATTCGATATCGATTTGGTAATGCTTCCTGACCTTTTCTATAAAACGATAGGTTTCAGGATGCAAGCGTCCGGTATCCAGGGAAAAGACCTGTATATCCTTTCTGATAGCCACCGCCATATCGATCAGCACTACATCTTCCGCACCACTGAATGAAATGGCGATATTATCAAACAGCTCCAGCGCTTTTTTCAGGATGACGCGCGGATTTTTTTGACCCAGCTCGGCTTGTAGTTGCTCTATATCAAATGTATTCATAATGTGTTTTCCTGCGCTTGTGTCACTGCTAGGTCGATAACTTATATCGGGCAAGCTCGCTTGCCGACAATCGGTATCAACTTAATGAATAAACGCGAATTGTTAAATTACGCTTGTAAAAAATACAGCTTTAAAAAATCGTCAAAAGGCATTTGCTCTTTATTTTCAATTTCCTGCTGTTTGTCGTGAGATAGCGCCGCCATCTCGTTAAACTGCTGCTGCTTGACCTTATCCAGCTTATTGGCTTTAAAATACTGCCCATGCTCAATAGACGTATTTAATGCGAAACGGGAATACGGCTGCCCAAGCTGCGTCATCTGTTCCAAGGTTCGGGCAGATGCGGTTAAATCCGGGTTTTCGACTGCCAACTGCTGTTTTTCCAAAGCGCAACTGTAGGTTTTTTTAGCATCGTCCTGATCAAGAACCGCGCACACCGGTTTCATGGACTCAAGGATTTCAGTCGCCCAATCCTTTAACAGAATTTTTTGGTTATTTTTATTAAGTTCCAACCCCGGTTTTCTGCCGAAATTGGCAACCGCCAATTGGTTGGCATTGTTAATCTGTTGTTCCTGATCTGAAGTTTTCGGGCTGTCCTGCAACAGGCAAGTCAGCAGCAGCGCTTCAATGAAACGGGCCTTATCTTCATCAATGCCGAGTGGGTTAAACAAATCCAGATCCAATGAGCGCATTTCTATATAACGAACCCCCCGACGTTTAAGTGCCAGGGTCGGTTTTTCACCGGACTGGGCAATTTGTTTAGGCCGTATGGTGCTGTAAAACTCGTTTTCGATCTGCAAAATATTAGTGTTCAATTGACGGTATTCGCCGTCAACCAGGGTGCCGATTTTTTCATACTCCGGATAAGGCGTGTTAATAGCCGCACTCAAGCTGCTGACATATCCGTCTATCGAGTTGTAATCGATTTTCAGGCTCGCCTGATTCTTACTCTTGTAGCCGATGTCGCTCATGCGCAACGACGTCGCATACGGATGATAAAGCGTGCCATTGTCGAACTCTTCAAATTGCATCGCCAATGCCGGGCGGCTGTTGAAAAAGCTTTTGCAGATGGCAGGCGATGCGCCAAATAAATACAGGATTAACCAGCCCATGCGCTGGAAGTTCCTGATTAAACCGAAGTAAGCGTCGTCTTTGAACTGTTCCAGGTTTAGCCGGCTATTTTTTTCTTTATGCAAAGCAGGCCAGAGGGCTTCAGGCACCGAATAGTTAAAATGGATACCGGCAATGGACTGCATGGTCCTGCCGTAACGGTGCCATAAACCGTGCCGGTAAACATGCTTCATCCGCCCTATATTGGATGAACCGTATTCAGCAATGGGGATGCTTTCATCGCCATCAATGCCGCAAGGCATGCTTGCGCTCAGCAAAATTTCATTATCAAGATGCTCATAAACAAACTGGTGTATGTTATGCAAATAATCCAGCGTATCCTTTATATCGCTAAACGGCGGGGTAATTAGTTCGATTAGGGCTTCGGAATAATCCGTGGTGATATACGGATGCGTCAGTGCGGAGCCTAATGCTTTAGGATGCGGTGTTTGGGCAATGAATCCGTCTTTGGATATACGCAGGCTTTCTTTTTCAATCCCTTTAAGTCCGCCGCAAAGCAGTTGCTGATGGCCGTTTGCATTCAGTCGTTCCAACCGTGTTAAAAGCGCGTTATTCAAATTAGTCATAGAATGGGTACATGCCCTATAGTCCTTGTATAATCGAGTCATTATAAAGGGTTTACCCAATTGAAGAAATATTATCGCGGATAGAAGCCGGTTTTGATTGGGCCTTTTAGCCGCACTGGTTGGCCGCGTGCCAGCGCGGCATAACCATGAAAAAAGCAACCCGGAGCCTTAGCTTTTATTGCCGACAAGCCTAACATTTATCATTTATATCCTTAGTATTTTTCTAAGATAAACCTGCACAGAGGTCATCATGTTTGAATCGGCAGAGCTTGGACACCAAATAGACAAAGCCATCTACGATATCGAAGCACCCAAATTGCGCGAGGCTCTGCTGGAAGCGCAAATGAGCTTGGCCAAATCATCCAGATTCCCGGTTATTATTTTAATTAGCGGCCTGGATGGGGCTGGACGGGGAGAAACCGTCAACTTGCTCAATGAATGGATGGACCCGCGCTTTATCCAAACTCACGGCATGGGGAAGCCTTCGGACGAGGAACTTGATCGCCCGATGATGTGGCGTTTCTGGCGTGAACTCCCTCCCAAAGGCAAGATAGGGGTATTTCTCGGCTCCTGGTATACCTGGCCGATTCTCAATCATGTGACCGGCCGAACCAAACAGGCTGAACTTGACCAAAGCTTGGAACGCGCTAAACGCCTGGAAAAGATGCTGGCCGATGAAGGCGCGCTGATTCTCAAATTCTGGATGCATTTATCCAAGGATAAACAGAAAAAGCGCCTGGAAATGCTTGAGAAAAATCCGAAAACCCGCTGGCGCGTAACCCATCGGGATTGGAAGCACTTCAAGCAATACGACAAGTACCGCGCCGTGCATGAACGCGTAATACGGCACACTAGCACCACTGAGGCTCCGTGGACTATCGTCGAAGGCTACGATTCAAATTATCGCAACTTGACCGTGGGCAAGGTGATTCTTGAAGCCATACGCAGGCGTCTGGATGATGCCGACATCAAAACCACGACGGATCATGCGCCACCTCCCCCACTCCCCTCGATTGACCAACTCGATATTCTGAAAACACTGGATCTCAGCCAGAAGATCGACAAGAAAAAATTTAAGACTGAGCTGGAAAAATATCAGGGCAAGCTCGCTTTGCTGACTCGCGAAGACCGGTTTAAGGACATCACCGTAATAGCCCTGTTCGAAGGCAATGATGCCGCAGGCAAAGGCGGCGCGATTCGCCGCATCACCGGTGCGCTGGATGCGCGTTGCTACACTATTATTCCGGTTGCCGCACCTACCGAGGAAGAACGCGCCCAGCCTTATTTGTGGCGTTTTTGGCGACACATTCCCAGACGCGGACGGCTAACGATTTTCGACCGCTCCTGGTATGGCCGCGTATTGGTCGAGCGTGTCGAAGAGTTTTGCTCAAAAACAGATTGGATGCGCGCTTACAGCGAGATCAATGATTTTGAAGCGCAATTGGTCCGCCATAACATTGTCGTGGTCAAATTCTGGCTTGCCATTAGCAAGGAAGAGCAACTGGAGCGCTTTAAAGAACGCGAAAGAATCAGCTTTAAACGCTTTAAAATTACCGAAGAAGACTGGCGCAACCGCAACAAGTGGGATGAGTATGAGCATGCAGTATGCGATATGGTAGACCGCACCAGCACGGAGATTGCACCTTGGACGCTGATAGAAGCCAATGACAAAAACTTTGCTCGCATCAAGATATTAAAAACCTTATGCAAGCAAATTGAAGCGGCAATGCAAAAAAACAGCCGGTAGGAAATACTGGCTCGCAATTCAAAATGCCTGCCCTTGGCTAAAGTCCTTACAAAACTCGCCATTGGATAAGACGTTGATAGCCATTAAGGACAGCTATTCGGCCAGAATAGTCGCTTAATCGAAAAGTACCCGAATGATGCTCGCATCACTGGCCGTGCGATGTCTCAAATAAACTAAATACCCTTTAATTTATGTCCTTTTAAGTGAGACAATGGCTCATTCTGATCAGTTGGCATCAGATAGTAGTCGCGGATTTCTTACGACCAATTTAAGCCTTTGATAATGTTATTTTTTACACAAGCTCTCTCTCTCTCTCATTTTCAAAACAATGCTAGATTCAACACCGTCCACCTCATCAACAACCAAAACCGCAGTCACCTGCACTAACTGTAACCTGGATAACTTGTGCATTCCTAAGGGATTGTCCCGGTCGGAAGTGGGTGAACTCGCGTTACTGGTCAATCGAAATAACATACGCCAAAAAGGCGAGACTATTTATCATGCCGGCAGCCCATTCAGAGGAATAATTGCCTTGCGTTCCGGCAGTGCGAAATTACTGAGCTTTGACCAAAATGGCAATGAGCTGCTCGTTGATTTCATTTTTCCAGGAGAATTACTTGGATTTGACGGCTTGTCGTCGCAAATCCATAACTGTACCGCCATCGCATTAGAAACAGTGAATTATTGCCATTTGCCAGCTTACAAAATCGAGATATTGGCAATTAACACTCCCGGCTTAAGCCAAGTGCTGCTGCAAAGATCCTGTAACCAATTTGATGCCCAAGTACAAAAGATGATGCTAGGCCGCCGGTCTGCTGAAGAACGCGTGGCTTGCTTTATTCTGCATATTTCAGAACGCTTGAGACTGCGAGGCTACTCCGAGCTGGAATTCCGGCTGAGCATGTCACGGGAAGAAATAGGAAATTATCTGGGTATAACGCATGAAACAGTCAGCCGAATCATTCATCTGCTGCAAGCGCGGAAACTGATTGAAGTTAAATCCAAGCAGTTAAAAATAACCAATAAAAAAGAGCTACTTAGCTTCCACACATTTTAGTCGCTAAGCAGCCCGGAATGAGGATTTAATTAAAACTATCGTACTCAGCAAGTCAAAGGAGGAAGGCTTTAAACAGCGTTGCTGGTACGGTAAAACGAAAAATCCGGCTAAGAGGAGGAGCCTTTATTTTCTATACGCTGAATTGGCTGGATCTTCAGCAATCGCTTTTGCTGTAGATTCAAATTTGTCATGCTCACTGCTTTTAATCAAGACTACTGTAACAATCACAGATAAAACAGCACCAATCACGATAGGCCAGAAATTATCTTTTTCTTGTGCTTCACTCATAGTAATTCTCCAACTAATTGATTAAGGAAAACAATTGATTTGCATCAACGCGTGGCTATTTAAGCAAAGTGCGGAATAAAAAAATTGAGCCAGATCAACAAATGTTTCTTTATCGAGTTCTAAGCCGAAAGTTAAGGGCTGGGGTTAAGGCAAACCTGCCTTTAATGGTGTGCCAACAGCTTGTTGGCAGCCGGTAAATTCCATGGCTGAGGCTCAATAGCCGCTTCCACCCGGGCTTCAGTGCGGTCATCCAATCCGGCAAAAAAATCAATGCCGGTTT
The DNA here is from genome assembly GCF_023227905.1 of Methylobacter sp. Classification (GTDB taxonomy): domain Bacteria; phylum Pseudomonadota; class Gammaproteobacteria; order Methylococcales; family Methylomonadaceae; genus Methylobacter_A. The sequence goes on from NZ_JALOCF010000046.1 coordinate 21,022, forward strand.
GCATTTCTATGTTGTCGATACTGGTTACGAACTGGGTCAACGGTTCGTGGCCGTTAACCGTTTGCGGCACTAAAAAAGCCAGCGCCATAAGCGGTTTGCCGGGAGCCGCTTCGGTAATATAGATTTTGAAAAAGGCATCCGGTATTTCCACTGTCCAATCAGAACTTAACCGCTCAACCGTACCGCTAAAAACCGGCCCGGTGACGACCCAGACTTTGCCGAATACTTTGGCAAAATGCTTGATTTCCGTTTCCTCCAAACGCTGCCACAACTGCTGATTGAGCTTGGCTTTTTGCGGCGTGATGTTGGTCATCAAAAAACTGTCTGCCTGGCCTTCCCTACCGTAAAGATGGCTCATCGCGTAATTTGGTGCCATATGTCCACGGTCGTAATCGCTTTTTTTAAAACTGTCGTGGCTGACACGGTTAATGCCTCGCCAGTCGGTTTCAAAGCGGTTGGGGCGTTTCAATGACGGGGTATTTTCCGCAAAGGTCAACGCATATTCGACCCATAGCGGATTACCCCGTAAATCCGAGTAACCCAGAATAAAGCCATGATTGCGCAGTATGCGAAACCAGGTATTAAAATCCTTGCCGTCACGGGGTTGCGGTGCGCCTTGATAAAGTAGCGCGGGGCGGGCGATTTTAACTTCATAGCCATACCCGCCCAAACTCAGCCCGGCAACAATTACTAGCAACACGGGATGCTTGCGGCTTAAGCGGAATAATCCCAACAGCAATCTAAGCAGGCCTGGTAGGGATGATTTTCTGCGCATTAATGGTGGACTTTAAGAAAAAAACTGAGGATAAAAAGACAACGAAGTGCCGTAAAATCTAGGCTTTTTCGCTTTACGCCAGCCTATACGGCATTTGCTCTCGAACAGGTTAAACCACTATCTCCGCTTGCCCGGCATAGGAGCTGAATAAATAATCCTTTTTTAAACAGTGATCCAGCCATTTTTGCAGAAAATAGTTTAATCGCCATTTGTAATTCATAATTTCGCGGCTCAAACCGGGATCTTTAAAAACCTGTGCAACACCGGCACGGGCATGGTCGCTTAGCACTTCGGCCAGATGCGCATCCAGGTATATTCTTATTCTTACAGCCGGTTCCAGAAATTCGTCCTGATTTCTGCTGAAGCAATGGCTAAGCTCCACGGTCATGGTATAAGGCGTGCGTTCGATGATCTCAAGATGCAGCGTGGTATGGTGAGGGGCATGCCCGATGGCGGCTTCCTTAAACGCCATTAAATCCGGAATTAGCTTTAACAATTTTTGATAGTTTGATTCGCAGACTTGTTCGAGGCAGATTGATTTGTTGACCGGATTTACAAAACTCATAACCGATATCAATTTTCCCGGTAACAGGCGTGGGCGCTGGAGGTTTCCCATAACACCACCTGGGCAACGTTAAAGCCGGATTGTTTCAGATGCTGATAAATCATTTTACTCAGGACTTCCGCGGTGGGGTGTTCGTCAAGAGCAAGGAAGCGCTCCTGATTTGCTGTAAGCATAGGGATGATCGGGTCGTCCTTATGCAGCAGGAAATTATGATCAAGGTGCTGGTCAATGTAGGCGTCAACACAGTCTCTAATATCGGAAAAATCGCAGACCATGCCTTGGTCGTTGAGTTGTTCCTGCTCTATGGAAATCGAGGCCTTAACGCTATGCCCGTGTAAATTCCGGCATTTTCCGGGGTGATTCATTAGTCGGTGTCCGTAACAGAAATACACCTCTTTGGTAATCGTATACATAATAAAAATATAAGCAGTTCGAGCAATTCAAATAAGGAGCGTCGCTACATGGAGGCCGGCAGGAGAGGAATCATCAGTCCCCTTTTATGCTTTTTATGGTGGCGGCAATCTCATAGTTGCCATTGCCTTGCTGGGTACTTCTGATAACCTCGATAAAAGCGGTCATTGAAGGAGTCAGTGTATTTTGCGGAATCACGTTGATTTCCATCGCTTTGCCGGGATCAAAAGCACGGTCGGCAATAAATGAAACACCGGCGCCGCTGATTGATGAACATCGCCCATGGTGCAATTCAGCTGAATCCGCAAGCCTATAGGTAACGTCGCAGTCTATTTCCATTCGAATATAATTGCGCTTTTCATCATATTCCAACATGCTATTTCTCCAGTCAAGTTTGCAATTGTTGCGAGCCGCATAGCCTTAACTGCAAAGTTTACTATAAAAAGCACAATAAATGGGCATGAATTGCAACGGCGCCATCAATTGAGCTATTCCGCTGGATATTAGCCTGAATTTATGTAATATGACGCCAATTTTCACATCTTAACTAAACAGACTTCCGAGTATCACCTAATGACTAAAGCGATCGTTCTAACCGGCATTACAACTACAGGCACTCCGCATTTGGGCAATTATGTCGGCGCCGTCAGACCAGCCATTGCAGCCAGCAAAGACGCGAATGTTGCGCCTTTTTACTTTCTGGCCGACTATCACGCGCTGATTAAATGCCAGGAACCGGAAAGAGTCAGGCAATCGAGCCTTGAAATTGCTGCAACATGGCTGGCTTTAGGACTGGACACATCCAACGCGGTTTTCTATCGACAATCGGACGTGCCTGAAATTTTGGAATTGTCCTGGATGTTGACCTGCGTCGCGGCGAAAGGTTTGATGAACCGTGCCCATGCTTATAAGGCGGCGGTTGCCGAAAATGAGCAGGGCGGCGAGAGCGATGCCGATAAGGGCATCACCATGGGCTTGTTCAGCTACCCGATCTTAATGGCGGCCGATATCCTGATGTTTAATGCCAATAAAGTACCGGTCGGCAAGGATCAGATTCAGCACATTGAAATGGCCAGGGATATGGCGGGGCGCTTTAATCACATTTACGGCGAACATTTTGTACTGCCGGAGGCGGTTATTGAAGAACATGCATCAACGTTAGCGGGCCTGGACGGACGCAAGATGAGTAAAAGCTACAACAATACGATTCCATTATTCGAGTCTGAAAAAAAACTGAGAAAACTCATTAACAAGATTAAAACCAACTCATTGGAACCCGGCGAACCCAAAGACCCCGAAGGGTGCACTTTATTCAGCATTTATCAGGCTTTTGCCACCCCGGCAGAAGTGGCTGAAGTGCGGCAACGCTACGCAGACGGCATCGCGTGGGGTGAAATGAAGCAGGTGCTGTTTGAGCATATTAATGAGCACATCACTCCGGCAAGAGAACGGTATGAAGCATTGATACAGGCACCGGAACATATCGAACAACAATTGCAGGAAGGCGCTGAAAAAGCGCGCGCAGTCAGCGTGCCGTTTATCAAGGAATTACGCAAAGCTGTCGGAATTTCCCGGATTTCTCTATAACGCCAGCGGCGTTTAGCAACTGGATGAACAGCGTTAGTATCTGTTCAGCTAGTTGCCCCAGCCTTGGCTAGGCTGTAGGCCTGCTTTGGGTATCAAATGGATTTTGCTGGCGCCAGGCATTTTCTGCAACCGGCTTGTTTGCCGGGAACTATATCAATTGTCCCAGCGCAAACGCGCCAAAATAAGTAACTATAAAGTACACCAAAGACAAAACAATACTGGCCAAGATATTGACCGATAGAACCTGCCTGATAATGTAGGTTACCAATATGTAATCCCATAACAAAAGCAGGGTCAGAAGGTAATAACTTAAAGGCTCTTCGCTAATGGTCAGCCAAATCAAAACCGGCATGACGCACACAGCGACAATATTCCCGCAAAATATGACGGCTGTTGTTACTTGCACATAGGCGTATAACGTCCTGTTAAAAAATAACATAACGCCTATAAACATAAGCGTTAACAATGTCTCTATACTGACCTCGGTAAATGATTCTATCGGGTCGTCAGTCATATTGGCCTGCATGAAATATTCAATAACAAAATAAAACAGCAGATTTTGTTTGAAAAAATCGATTGATCTAGGTAGCTCTAGCGGGTTATGTCTTAACCAGCATAGTGGCAAGTATTGTTTTAAAACATCCATAGTTACCCAGAGTTTATTTTACAATCTATTCATAACCGCAACGGCCAATTACTGTGGACATATGAATATTATTTAAAATCCGACGAATCGGAAAGGCTGGTTGAAGGCTGTCCATCATAGGTACTGAAATTGTCATTCAGCAACTGAACCAGTTCTTTGGTTTTACTGGAGATCTGAGCCAGACGGAGTTTGGTTTTTTTATTCCAGCCGACGGGTTCGGAAATCGGCAGTAACATACGGCCGAAAGTCAGGCTTTTTTCAAAATTACCGGCTAAATTTTCCATTAAATGAAGCTCTTTTTGTCGCTCGTTAAGTTGGCCTATTGTTACTTTCGCCTGGAGTTTACTGAAAAGGATATGCAGCGGTGTCATAACAATCAACAGCACAACAATGATTACCGGCCCGATAATCGGGTCTATCAAGAGTTCCAGAATGCCGAATTGTATTTCAGCAAAAATGGCGAGCGTAGCAATAAATCCAAGGACAATCAGACTGGAAAAGGCTGATCGATCTTTCCATTGCCCGATAGCTTTTTTCACTTCCGGAATCACTACGTTGTTAATTTCACGAACGTTTTTTTCCAGCGAATCCAACACGCGATATGTACGGTTATACCCGACATTAGCTATGCGCTGGTCTATTAAGGTAAAGTCCGCCGAAGATTGAGGCGTAACGCTGTCTTCCTGGCTGGACAGAACAATAAACTGGCCGGTATTTAACCCCAATCCGGCAAGCTTTCTTTGCCATGAAGAGATGATCTCGCTGTTGGTAGTCGAACTCAGCATTGTTGCCGGCCTATCTATCAGATAAACAAATTTATTGGTGTCCTGGTGGAGAATGATGCTTTCTATTATTTCATCAACCAGCGGCGATGTTGAATCAAAGATATCGGTAAAAATCAAAGCCAGATCGGAGTTCTCAATGGTATATTTTACTAATAAGGACGTGACCGGATTTGCTGGGGCGGCGCTGATGTTTGGCGCATCGATGAAAAGCTTGCTTTTCAGGTGATCGCTATCGAGTGTTTTTAATTCCAAATAGGAGTTAATGCGATCCCCTTCGCCTTGTTGCTGCTGCTCGATTTTGCCGCTGATTTGATAAAACGGGAAGCGGTGGTCTACGTCCAGCGCTGTGCCAGGCAGAGTCGCCGGGACGGACTGATTGTTATGCAATAAGACGGTAAACTTGTGGCTGGATGTTTGAACCCCTGAAAATAAATTATCCAAGCCTAAATAATGATTAATGAATCTGGCTTTGGCTGTTGAATTACCGCCAATCAGGCTGATAATAGGCCACCATGAGCTTTTACTGGCAGTCGTTTCATCCATTTCGATAAGCCCCAAATCGAATTCAATCTGATCGAGTTCCTGAAAGGTTCTTGATGCTTTCAATAATACCGGATTATCTGCGGCGAATTGTTTTTCAAGGTTAAGCAGGTATTTGCTCACTGTCTTTTCAGTCATCAGTTTGACACCTTATTCGTTGGAATTTTCAATAAGAGGGTAGCGAAGTATACACCCAGAATGGAAGAGTAATGCAAAAAAACAAGGAATCAAATAACGCTGTTTTATTGCTGTAAAATAAAAAAATGTTCAGTAAATATTGTTCTTTTTCATACTCAAATTAAGTGGGTTTATAGTAATATTGGGCGTTAATTAATGAGCTTTGTAAATGTGGTTTAAAAAATAAAATGATGAAGGTGACGAGTCTGATTGTTCTTCGAAGCTTTGCGGCGCTTGCAATTGCCGCGTTAATATCCGGCTGTGCTGTTCCGTTTTTTGGTGGTTATGGCGCAAATGGCCAGTCACTTGAAGAATTTGAGCGCCATGTAGAAGAGATTTTCCGGCTACAAAACCAAATGACCAGCGAGGTCATGATGTTGCTGGAAAATGAGGAAGCAAAAAATCCTGAGACCTTAATGCAGGCTGAGCAGCATATGCAACGGGTCTGCGCTGATCTTAACGAATATGTTTCTCGTGATATTGATGGCTTAAGCAGCGGGTTTTTTTTGCGTCAACGGGTTGAAAAATCAGCCATAGATTGCGAGCAAGCGGCAATGGCTATCAAGCCGATGCTGACCTTTTAGCGCATCAACGGTGGTTGGTCGTCCCTGGTGTCAAAACAGTATTTTGCGCAGGTTTGCTGTTATCGGTGTGAGGATAATCGAGCGTGTAATGCAAACCACGGCTTTCTTTGCGTTGCTGTGCGCAGCGAATGATGAGTTCGGCGGCAATGACCAGATTGCGTAGTTCCAGTAAATCGCTGGTAACACGGAAGTTACTGTAATATTCGGCGATTTCCTTTTTAAGCAATTCCACACGACTCATTGCCCGGCTTAAGCGCTTGTCGGTTCTGACGATGCCGACATAGTCCCACATAAAGCGGCGCAATTCATCCCAGTTGTGGGAAACGACCACTTCTTCATCGGAATCGCTGACTTGCGATTCATCCCAATCCGGGATAGGCGGTGGCGGTAGAATGCCGGGCAGTTTCTGCAAAATATCCTCGCTGGCCCGTTCTGCAAACACCAGACATTCCAGTAACGAGTTGCTGGCCATGCGATTGGCGCCGTGCAGGCCGGTACAGGCAACCTCCCCTATCGCATAAAGGTTGGCAATATCCGTGCGCGCATAACTGTCGGTCAACACGCCGCCGCAGGTGTAATGCGCGGCCGGAACGACGGGAATAGGCTGCTTGGTGATGTCTATATCAAACTCAAGGCATTGCTGATAGATCGTTGGAAAATGCTCGCGTATAAACTGCTCCGGCTTGTGGCTGATATCAAGATAAACACAGTCTATGCCGCGTTTTTTCATTTCATGATCAATGGCTCGGGCGACAATATCCCTAGGCGCCAATTCCTCTCTCGAATCAAAATGATGCATAAAAGATGAGCCATCCGGCAGAATGAGCTTGCCGCCCTCGCCTCTTACCGCTTCGCTGATCAGGAACGACTGTGCATGCGGATGATACAGGCAAGTCGGATGGAATTGCATGAATTCCATATTGCTGACGCGGCAACCGGCACGCCAAGCCAAGGCTATGCCATCGCCGGTTGCGCTTTGCGGGTTGGTACTGTAAAGATAGGCCTTGCTTGCGCCTCCGGTTGCCAGAACCACGGCGCGAGCCGCTATGGTTTTGACCTGCTGCCTTTTTGAATCGAGCACATAAGCGCCCAAAATACGTTTTCCCGCATCCTTGGCACTGGTAATTAACTCCACTACATTATGGTGTTCGAACAGCTCGATATTGACGTGTTCCCGAGCGCGTTCAATCAGCGATAAGGACACCGCCTTACCCGTAGCATCGGCGGTGTGCACAATACGGCGGTGAGAATGGCCGCCTTCCTTGTTTAAATGCAGCTTTATTTCCCCGGATGCGGTCTGCTCCTCGGTAAAAACAACACCTTGTTCCCTCAGCCAGTCTATAGAACTTTTACCATGCGTTACGGTCAATCTCACTATTTCAGGATCGCAGAGTCCGGCACCGGCATCCAGCGTATCTTCAATGTGCGACTCGATGGAATCATCAGCGCCGAAAACAGCGGATATACCGCCTTGCGCATAGTAAGTGCTACCTGCCGTCAAGGCGAACTTTGACAAAACGGCAATACGCATTGAATGATTCGCCAGCTTAAGCGCCAGGCTTAAGCCCGCACCGCCGCTGCCAATAATAAGGACATCGTAATTTTGGGAATAAGGCATCAGGTAAGGGTAGTGAGCAGAGTAAATGAGATAAAGTTTTGGTGTTAAGATGCTTAAAAGTAGTTAATGGATAATATAGCTTTTTAACATGATAGCAATTTTTTTTATATCGCTATCCAGATATATTTTGTCTCTGTTACTATCAAGGCTAGAGAGTGTTGCAGCCTTAAAAATAGGGCGAAATTTTTCTGGAAAGCTTATACCTATTATCTTGGTTGTTGTTTTTAACATTGGTTATTTTATTAATGATATTAAATGGAGGTTTTTATGTTCAAGAAAATTAAGTGGTGTTTTTTCCTGATAGTTTTATTTAATCAAAGCGCATTAGCACAACTACCGGATTTTACCGAGATGGTAAAGACCAACGGCGTTGCCGTGGTCAACATCAGCACCACGCAAAAAGCGCCGCCTGAGGCTGAAGACGCTCCCGAACAGCCGCAGCTACCGGAGGGAATGCCTCCCGAAATGGAAGAATTTTTTAAGCGCTTCCTGGATGAACAGGGTGGCGGGTATGTGCCAAGGGATACTACGTCATTGGGCTCGGGCTTTGTTATTTCCCCGGATGGTTACGTGTTAACCAATAGTCATGTAGTAAAAGATGCCGATGAAATCGTGGTTAAATTATCCGATCGTCGGGAACTTTTAGCCAAAGTGATCGGCAGCGATGCGCGCACCGATGTTGCGCTATTAAAGGTCGAGGCTAAAGACTTGCCGGCCGTTACCATTGGTGAGCCGAACAAGCTACAGGTCGGCGAGTGGGTACTGGCGATAGGGTCGCCTTTTGGCTTTGAGCAATCGGTAACGGCCGGCATCGTCAGCGCCAAAGGCCGCAGCTTGCCCGGCGGGAACTACGTACCGTTCATACAGACAGATGTAGCGATAAATCCGGGTAATTCAGGCGGGCCATTATTTAATATGGAAGGCAAGGTCGTCGGTATAAACTCACAGATTTACAGCCGTACCGGCGGTTTTATGGGGCTGTCATTCGCCATCCCGATGGATGTCGTGATGAATGTCGTCGACCAGATAAAAGCTACCGGCAAAGCGGCGCATGGCTGGCTGGGCGTACAGATACAGGATGTAACGCGGCCCCTGGCCGAATCGTTCGGCATGAAAAAACCGCAAGGGGCATTGGTTTCAAAAGTGTTGCCCAACAGTCCTGCCGAAAAAGCCGGTTTGCAGATTGGCGATATTATTACCGAGTTTAACGGTCAGCCCGTTGAAGCTTCAGGTGATTTGCCGCCCATGGTGGGCATTACGCCTATCAATAACAAGGCTAAGTTAAAAATCATCCGGCAAGGCGAGACTAAAACTATCGATTTTACAGTAGGGCTTTTGCCGGACGAAGTCGATAAATTGGCAGATGCTAAAGCGCCGACACCAAAGCCCGCCCACAATCGACTGGGTATTAGTGTCACCGATTTGACCGAACTGCAAAGAGAAACCTTGCAGATCCCTAAAAACGGCGTGTTAGTTCAGGATGTTGGCAAAGGCACCGCCAAGGAAGCGGGAATTCAACGCGGCGACGTGATTTTACGCCTTCAGAACAATGTAATCAGTGATGCCGATGATTTTGAGAAAACCGTTAAAAAGCTACCGGCCGGTAAATCAGTCGCTGTTTTAATACAGCGTCAGGGCAATCCGGTATTCCTGGCGATTAAAATAGACAAATAATAGTTTTATTGCCACTAAGGCTGCGAAGATCCCGAAGTTTTGATTCATTCTTCTGGTCTTCGTAGTTTTGTGGGGCTTGCATAACATCAGTTTAAGTCAGCCGTAGGATATGAGTGCGCAGATCGCAACCGACAGCCATGCAGCTCACCAAACCTAAAAAACCAATATTCAGCACTACGAATTTATTGCTTCATAACAGGCTAAACATTTTAAGTTTTAGCACTTATCAGATTTTTTCTGTATCGGCAGAGAAAAGTAAAACGTGGCGCCTTTTCCTGGTTCGCCGTTAAAACCCAAGCTCCCTTCATGAGCATCGATAAGCGAGCGACTGATGGATAAACCCATGCCCATGCCGTCCGCTTTGGTGGTATAAAAAGGGGTTAATATTTTTTGTTGTTCGTCGGCATCAAGCCCCGGCCCATTGTCCGTCACACTGACCTGTATGCTGTTATTGAGCGTCAAACGAGTACTGATGACCAACTGGCGCTGCTGTTTTGCGGGCAGGTTTTGCAAAGCTTCAATGCTGTTCCTGATCAGATTTATGATGACCTGCTCAATTTGTATCTGATCCACATAGACCGGCGAAAGGTTGTTTTCCAGCTCAAATGTCACCTTTATGCCGTTTTGTTTGAGTTCAGCAATACACAAACCGACAGCATCATGTACCAAAACATTAATATCGGTGCTGGTACGGTGTTTTGAGTGGGTTCTTACAAAATCCCTCATCCGATGGATGATCCTTCCTGCCCTTAAAGCCTGCTGCTGGGTTTTGTGCAGTACATCGGTAAGCTTTACCATATCGGGACTTTCAATATTGATCAGATTCAAGCTGACTTGCGTATAGCTGGAGATCGCAGCCAAGGGCTGATTGACTTCATGCGCAATGCCGGACGCCATTTCGCCCATCAGCCCAAGGCGGGTGACATGGGCTAACTCGTCCAGATGTTTCCTGTCTTGCTGTTCCCGGTTTTTCCGCTCACTGATATCCGTAGAAATACCGCACAAGCCGTAAATGCTGCCGTCTTCATGGCGCAGCGGGTGATTAACGGTAAAGTAGGCGTGGGCAATGTTGTTATCCTTATCGATACAAATGCTCTCGGTAGTTACACGCTCACCCAGCTCAATGACACGGCGATCATATTCACGCAATTTTGCCGCCGTAGCCTCATCGAAAAAGGCATTGTCCGATTGACCGATGATATTGTTCAACGTTTTGCCGAACACTTGCCGCACCGGCTGATTGACATACCGGTATCGATAATCGCAATCCTTGATGTAAATAAAAGCTTCGACGCTATCGAGAATAGCGGCGAGTTTATTTTCACTTTCCCGAAACGCATCTTCCGCCGTTTTTCTTTGTTGTATTTCCGCTTGCAATTGTTCGACGGTAGGCACAGACAAGGCGCGGGGAACAATCCATATCATCAGCATCGCGGTGGCGAGCGAAACAACCGCAGTAATTATTTTAAGCGCGCCGTCCAGCCAATATAAAGGCATCCAGACGGTGATAGCCGACATTAAATGCGTGGTGCCGCAAGCAATGACAAACACCGCAAACATGAAAACCAGCCACGGATAAGGAAAATCCTTGCGCCGCCCGATAAAATAAATGAGAACCGGCGGAATGGAATAGTAAGCAACAGCAATCAGCAGGTCCGCGATGACGTGCAGCCAAAGTAATATCGGGCTCCAAGACAAGCAATAGCCATGAGGCATGAGGTTTTCAATATCAAAAATATTAATCAATGGTTGCATTCGTCAGATACTAAGATGAAATAGAATTTAAACTGTCCATTTGGTTTTGATCGATCCGGCTATTAGCGAGACCATATCAAAGATCAGGCTCTTATAATTTGCACCATTGAATCCGGAGCCCAACATTCATTGATGCGCTACTACAACCACAAATCACTCAAATAAGACTGAATCCCCTCTCCAATCATCTTCTTTGTTCATGCAACTTTTTTGCCCTCTTGAAATTCATGGCCTACAGCTTTACTTTTAATCATGCGCGGCAAGCGGATGATGCTTCACGTCTTCCTGAGCAATCACTTCGGATAGAGTTGGTTCCCCTGCCACAGCACGCTTAATCGCGAGCTTGGTGGCCTCATAATTCCAGTCCTGGATTTTATCGTTGTCATTGGCATCCCAGTGGATAAATACACCTACACAGATAAAAACATCGCTGGCTTCTTCCATGGGTATGACACCCTCTTTAACGCAATCGACCACCGCCTTGGCCACACCCCGTTCGGCCGGTCCGAACATTTGGGTTGCCTGTTTCTCGTCCTTGATTTCGACTTTATTGAACATTACGGTATTAGGCTTAGCCATAAGATTAGGAGCGACCAGCGCCAATAAGGAGTTATCGCCCCGCTTTTGGTTAGTCAGCGTAATGCAAAATGCAATTTCCGCGGAACTGCCTCGCGGCCCCATGATCAGGTCAATATGGGCTACTTCCTTGCCTTCGCCGACCAGGGCCTCGCCTACCAATACTTTATCGATTTTCATATGGGTTTCTCCTCTTGAGTTTCCAAATCAACGCTTGAATTACGGGATCAAGGCAACAAAAACGTTCTGTCGTTTTCGGTCTTTCTGCTATTCGTCCTTGAACTAAAACCGGCGGCTTATCCAAAACACAAACACAGCCAATAAACCACTATCAGCACCGGACTCAAAGCACTCGCCCTTTGGACAATGACTTATAAAGCGGGTTAAACATTTCCACGCTTTTGTGTCACCCCAATGTCGGCCCGCCAAATGGTTTTCATGGACTCACTGCTTTTCAGGCTAAAAGTTGACGGTTACGTGAATCATTTTTAACCGTGATAGCCGCCCAACGGTAAGAACTTACTTCATAACCAACATGACATCTATCGATCTGCGGGGTCGGCCATGAGCTGCTCATTCATAAACTTAAGTGATGACTCGCGCCCCTGACGATATGTCGGAGCGGAATGATTTATAACATATCAATAAAATCAGTAATATACGCATTACTACCCATATCGGCATTAGCTATTGGCTTACAAACCGACAATTTGGCAGGGATTTCGGTAGCTTATGTTTCTTCTAAGCGGTCGCAGCGGTCTTCAAGTCGAAGTTTTGATTTCAACGCAAGGGTAAATCACGGGGATAAACCGGTTTATCTCAGCCCTGAACGGCAGTTGCCAAGGGCGTTCTTCAATAGCGCGGTAAGAGCGAACAGGTTAACCGGGGATTCAGGATTCTCAGCTTGGCAAATGCAGCAGGACATTATGATCAGGAGCCACAAGTTGCAGCATCGGCAGCGAGAGATCATCCGCAGTCTGGCGACCTCGACTATCCAAAGCCTTGGGACAAAGCCGGTATTAAGTTATAGAGTGCCACAATACCGGCACTCTATATGAAACATCCTGTATTAACGTTTGCAGGAACACAGGAAAGCCTGGATGACCCTACTTAGCGCCGCCATCCGCAATGGTTGGCTTGTTGAAAACCCGCCGGCCTTTTCAAACGGCGGCTCTGTCCGTACTTTTGCAATCAGAACCAAACCTTCCGTCCCGCATCAGCCGAATGCCGGCTTATTCTGGAGAACGGGGTTTGCCACCCGTTCCAGCCCCGGATCCGGTTCCAGATCTCGTACCAGTGCCTGAACCGCTTTTACCTTCGCTGCCCGTACCATTTTTATTGCCTGGTTTTTGGGCACCGCTTTCAGAACCTGTCACACCGGAAGAACCGGTATCTCCCTGGCTTCGGGCACCGCTTTCACTGCCTTCTGTGCCCATCGTGCCGACATCACCGGCATCTTCCCGGCTTCGGGTGCCGCTTTCTCTACCTTCAGTGCCTGTCATGCCGGCAGACTCCGTGCTCCCTTCTTCGCTTCCAGCCTGCGCATGCCCTTCTTTCCATGAGCCTAACGCGAGCACTCCAACTACCAAAACCAAAGACATTAAATGTTTCATAAAAGTTCCTCTTGAGCGTAATGAGATTGAATATTTCATATCGATTCCTCTTGAGTTTGATCGGACTGAAGTTTCCTAACAGTTTCTGTTAAGTGCTACATGCGGCTACAAAGTCGCATAACTTATGCTAAATAGCTGCGCTATGCGCGTCTGTCCGATATCACACATACACAGCAAGCCAAACGCAGCCAGTGTCCCTGTCAGTCGAAGTTCTGCGTGAACCGAAGTTGGCTTTCGAGCTATTTATTTTTGCATGCCGCCGATCTCTATAGCCGGGGGACGTTAAGAACTTACTACTGAAAAGCTTCAAAATTGACCGTAAGCCATTAAGTAGCTATAAATCCGCTCTGTTAAAATAATTTGTTTGATTAAAACGCATGAAGATAGGCATACAAACCTGGGGCTCTAACGGGGACATTCGTCCGATGCTGGCATTGGCCGACGGCTTGAAAAAAGCCGGTCACTCAGTAACGCTGGTGGCAAGCAGTATCGATAACCACAGTTATCACAAAATCTGCGAACAATTAGAGATAAGCTACCGGCAAGTGCCGGAGTTTATTGATTTCGATATGCAGGGTTTTGCCCAGCGTTCGTTTCGGATGAATGCTTTGCAATGGCTGCGGGCATTGCTTGATGAAGCGTTTTTTCCTTACGAGCAGACCCTGTATCAAGCCGCGCAACAATTAGTCGCGGATAACGACGCTGTGATCGGCCATCATTTTCTATACCCGCTAAAATTGGCAGCGCTGCAACAGCAGAAACCTTTTTTCAGCGTAACCTTGTGCCATGCCGCGATACCCAATCCCGCAGTCGCACCTTTCAGCTTTCCTGACCTGGGCAGCCATATCAATAAGCTTAGCTGGCGGCTGTTAGACAGGGTATTCAATTGGGCATTGAAAAAACCGTTGACCCGTTTATGGCTTGAAGCCGGTCAAACACCACCCGCTAACGTGCTGACCGAACTGCTGACCTCGCAGCAACTTAACTTGATAGCAGTCGACCCGTGGTTTTGCCGTTCATTTGATAATCTGCAACCGTACCATCAAGTCTGCGGCTTTCTGAATCTAACGGAAGATAACCGGCATTGGGCAATTCCGGCCAAACTGGCTGAGTTTCTTGATGCTGGCGAAGCACCGGTCTATATGACTTTCGGCAGCCTGCAACAGGCAGTGCCCGACTGGAGTATGGAACTGTTTTTGGAAGCGGTGAACTTGGCCGGGTGCCGGGCGATTATCCAGACCAGTTCCCGGCATTACCCTGACGGCAGCCAAACCGGCCAGGTTTATTTCATTGGCAGGCATCCGCATCAGCCGTTGTTTAAACGCTGTGCAGCCATTGTTCATCACGGCGGAGCAGGCACAACCCATGCCGCCACTTTATCAGGCTGCCCATCCGTCGTGGTGCCGTTTATGGATGAGCAGTTATTCTGGGCCGGGCAATTGCAATTGCTGGGTTTGGCAGGAAAGCCTTTACCGGCAAAAAAAGTCACCGCCATTGCTTTGTCCAAAGGCATACGGACAGTATTGGAGTCAACATCACTGCAAGGCAACGCCAAGCAGGCAAGCCGAGCCATGCAACGCCACGACGGAGTAACGCGAGCAGTCCAGCTATTGGAAGCGCAATTTTAAAAGATCATCATCGTCCAATTTCGGTCCGCTAATATTGGGCGATGATATAGGAAGATCGACCGCTTCAAAGTTCATTTGTCTGACGATGGATCAAGCCGTATTTCACCTATCCTGTGATTTACCATACACAAAGCTTGCTGATCAATTTGCAGCTTCAATTTAATCCACCGCTCTGAGCTCATTATTTAAAGTCAGTTGTTCAAGCCATCTCTTGATCATATGCATGTGATGGTCTTCAGTGCGTTTTGCACTCTGAAACCTGTCGACATAATCGCTAAGACCTGCTTCGTCCGCAAGTACAATAAGCAATTCCCATGCGGCCGCATCCGCTAACTCAGCCATTAAAATAGCTTCCACGCATTGCGGAATAGAACTGCGGGGATCATTAAGAACCTGCATCAAGCCCATGGCGGCCATTCCTGCCGAATCGGCGCAAGGGGTTTGTGCGGTCGGATCTCCGCCCATTGACGCGATACAATCCCGCACTAAAGAAAAATGCTCCGTTTCATCGTTGCGGAATTGCTCAAGCGTATCAACATCTAAATCAGGCTCGGCAGCTTTGCATTTTGTGATGAGGGCATCGTAAAGCCGAATACCGCTACGCTCAAAAGCCATGCGCTCGCCAAGCTTATCAATCAACACAGACGGACTATTGCCCTGGATAGCTTGTACGCCTGTACTGACAGCGCCACGAAGCGTACTGGGAAGAGGAACTGCGCCTAGTTGCTCCGAGTCTTGAATATAGCTTCTCCGCATCATAAAGGCATCGCATGCCGTGTCTTCGGCATGCGGCGGAAATTCTTCATAACCTTCAATCATTGCCTGGGTCATAACCGGATGAAGTTGAGTCGGTGTTTTGTTCATACCAAATTCAGCAGCGTCTTTCATAGCTTTTTCCTCAGTGTTGAAGGTGACTGACATTCATAGGATGCTGGAGCTTGTTAACCTCGCCTCCCGGTATCCACATATAATTAAGCGCAACGATTTCGGATGGCACGCCATCGGCGTTTATTCGTTGCCGATAGATTCTCGAAGCTTCGCTTTCTTCCGATATATCGACAAAGGCTGTGCCTTTGGTACGTAAATTGACTTCCTTGCGCAAAACTTCGCGGACAAAATCCCGTTGGCTCTCAAAAGCAATCGGTTCAGGCAGCATTGCCGGAACAACGCTTTGAGCATCTCGGTTTTCATGTTGCTCGAAAAGACCGCGCACGACATGGAACTGGCCAAGCTCATAATCCAAAAACTGCTCCCAAATAGCTTTAATACGGGAATTTTTTTCCTGCTGGACACAGCCATAGTAGTTATAAACTTCGTTGGCCTTGTGCAGCAGCCACTTTTCAAGCCACGACTCGCTAGGATCCATGATGCATTGATATTGGGTCACGTGCTGCTCTTCGATATGGGCAATTTCCGCATAGAGTTGCCGGGCCAGCGGGTCGCTAAACAGTGGCCCGATATTCATGTAGTAATTCCAGGTCTGTTGCTCGGCAGACGTGATCGTCAGCGCATGCATTTTTGTCAGTGGCTGGGCGTTGTGGCGATCGTAGCATTCGCGCAAGTCGTCTTCCGGAGCGCGATGCTCGTAAATAGTCGGCCTGCCCGGCAGCACGTCGGTGTAACTTTGCAAAATATTGTTTGAGTCTTTGCCTTCAAGACGATCCAACAAAGCCGAATAGCGGTACATATGATCAAAATCCTCCAACAGGCCAAAGCGGTAAACCTGGGCCAGATACGGGTCCGGTTCGGTTTGCGCGACAGCCGCAGTCACTTCGATGGCGACCTGCTCATAGGCGATGGTAGTTTCAAGCGGAGAGTGATCGGCGCCGAGCATCCAGTTAATCGTGGTCGCTTGCTGCTGATCTATTCGCCGAAGCTGAGCCAGAGGCAGCTGAAGATGTTTATTCATTCGCGCGCAGGCTCTGGAAAACTGGATCGATTCAAGTTCGATGCCGTTCATTAAGATAATCATTACCCGAGTAAAGGCATCGTCATCGAGCTTGCTGATCGGAACCTGAACCATATCCCGCCAAGTCAAAAGTTGTTTATCGATCGAGACTCCCCGATCTTCAAAAATATTAAGTGCCATTGTTAATCTCCTCTGGATATGAATTGAACTTCTATGAAAAAGCCGATAGCGCGCTCAATAAGGACAACGCGAACTTTAGGGTCTCGTTATCTTCAATTAACCGCTGTAGTCAGGACTGAAAAGCGAAAGCCGCCATGAGCAAAAGCCGACCCAGACTACAGATATGCGATTGTTAGGCAGCCGCTTGGCTTCAATTAAGGAACCGGTTCCTCTTGAGCTTGATAAGATTGAAATTGCTTAACGGTTTTTGTTAAGTCATGTATGCGTTTTAAAAGCCGCATAATTCATCATAGTCAGATAGGCATGGCGGGTCTGTCCGGCATCACACATAAAGACTTGAACGACTTCAATTTCCAAGTAGCGGATTTATCGGACACTGATGTTACGCGGGCAGAGGATAGAAAAAGCGTCGTCCACAAAAGGCACGAAAAGCTAGTAATGGTAGATTACACGCCTTTTGAGCAGGTCGGGGTAAGGCCATCCAAGCGTAGCCGCGAGGTGGCGTTTGGGCTTGTCGCACTGAATTCATTTTTGCCTCCTGCCGGGCGCGATATGCCATCTTCGGCAAGCGATTGAATTTAGCTTGACCAGTAACGCTACCGATTGTAAAGCGTCGGGTTCGTAAAGCTACTCTATAAAACCGACGTGCGGCCTACGCTTTTAAACTTAGTCCCATAAGGATTTTTAAGTGTTTTTTAAGCCGATATAAGTATTTATATCTATTCATTAAATAAATTGGTCGGCATATGATTCATCTAAAATTACGGAAAATGAACAAAAAACATCTTGGATCTGCTATTTATAAAGCCGAGTCCAGGCCGGTGCTTGCGGGAACAGGCGCTGACTGGGCACATGCACGGCTTCCGAATGTGACCACCGCCCTGCTCTCGGGAGGTGTATCGATTGGATTGACGGTCACTCGAAGCATCATACTGGTGCGCAAGCTTGGACAAAGAACCCTACCGCCTAAATATAATAACGGAAAAAATTATGATTTGTTCCAGACCCCCCAGGGCAATCGCGCTATCTCGCCATTGACAGGACAAGAAGTATAGAATTGGCAATTTGCAGAGATAACAAGAATGTTACCCAATCCGCTGCCGTATTTCGAAGACCTCAAAGACCCACGCCGCGA
>NZ_JALOCF010000047.1 GCF_023227905.1 Methylobacter sp.
TCCCGAACTCGGAAGTGAAACCGTTTAGCGCCGATGATAGTGTGGCACGTTGCCATGTGAAAGTAGGGAATCGCCAAGCGCTTTATCCAAAAACCCAGGACTCAAACCCCTGGGTTTTTTTTTGCCCAAGAAATCGCAGGGATTCCGTAGATGAGCTATGATGTCGCGGTTAAGCCGCGCGATAGATGGCACGCTAACCGCGCGAGCCATGTGAAAAAAGTCCTGGGCTGAGCGTGAATCGGGCGTAGGCGCTCACAATCCGGGGTTTGTCATTTGAAAAAACACGTAAGCTCCATTTTAAGAGTTTAATGGGCAGAGCCGTTGAGCCTGGAAAATAACATCGATAATGACGCTGAGTTTAGGCATGAAAATTAACAATTTTGATCCGGTTCAAACCATATTATTAAAAGGTCTAAACCTGATTGAAGCCAGCGCTGGAACAGGAAAAACCTATGCTATAGCGATGTTGGTGTTGCGTTTTGTGGTCGAACAAGGCATTGCGATTGAAAAATTGCTGGTGGTCACGTTTACCAAAGCGGCAACAGAAGAACTTAAAGACCGTGTGCGTTGCAGGTTGGCTGAAGCCAGACAGGCTTTGGATGGTCATACTGAAAATATTGATGACAATATTGTCAATTGGCTGGCTAATCTGGACGTAGAACCGGAACTGATCCAGCAACGCCTTCAAATGGCATTGCTGGATATAGACCAAGCCGGAATTTTTACCATTCATGGTTTCTGTCAACGCGTATTAAGAGAACATGCGTTGGAAAGCGGGCAATTATTCGATGCCGAATTAACCAGCGACTTGGCAGATATTAAACAGGCTTGCGCAGATGATTTCTGGCGCAAGCAGATCTACCAACGTCCAGCGTGGGAAGTCGAAGTATTAACAGGGGTCTTTAAAACCCCGGATGCATTGCTCGCCAGCATCGTTTCATTTCCCGGCAACGGCGCGCAAATTGAAGTTTATCCAGTTTGTGGTGGCTTGGATGACGCATTAAAAGAACTGCAGATGCAAGTGGACTTGGCAAAAGCATCCGCTGAAGTGTATGCACATGCTTTGCGTAGTTGCTTTGCAGACGAAAAATTCAAGACCGGTTATTCAGATACTTTTGACTATCACTATGGCGCATTAAATGCATGGCTGCATGGCGCCACCACATGCATTCCCGATGCAGAAGCATTTGTTTTGCTGACTGAAAACGGATTAATGGACGCTTTGCATGGCGGCAAATTCAGAGCCAATAAGACTCAGACCAGTGAGCAACGTAAAGCTGAATATCTAGCTGAATTGGCTATAGATACCTCCGCTTTCGATGCGTTGGCTTTGGCATTTAGACAAGTCGCCTTGGTATTTCGCAAATCCCTGCTCGATCACTTGCGTGAGGAACTGGATAAACACTTGCACCAGCTGAATGTGTTGTCGTTCGATGATTTAATCAGCCGTTTGTCTGAGGCGTTGCAAAACGAGAAAGGCGAATTGCTGGCAGCTGAATTGCAACAGCGTTTTGAAGTTGCCTTGATCGATGAATTTCAGGACACTGATGACAGCCAGTGGTTTATTTTTTCCTCGCTATTTGCCGCTCCCAGCCACTATTTATACCTAATCGGCGACCCCAAGCAGGCAATCTATAAATTTCGCGGTGCGGATATTTATTCCTACCTAAGTGCGCAACAACAGGCCGAGCATCAATTTACCTTGGGCAAAAACTGGCGTTCGCATCCGCAGTTGGTCGAGGCGGTGAACGCGTTGTTTCAAAGAGATCGGGCATTTTTGCTGGATGGCCTGGAGTTTATCAACGTAGAGCCTGGCTTGTTGGCAGATAACGGCGAATTGCACCATGCAGGACAGGTTGCTGCGCCGATGGTGCTGTGGCAATTACCGGAGGCTGACAGCAAAACAGGGTACTGGACGGCAGGCAAGGCGGCTGAGGAGATCAGGATTGCCGTTGTCAATGAAGTCATTGAACTACTGACTGGCGATTGCACCTTGCAACCGGTGAACCGGACCTTGCACCCCAAAGACATCGCCATTCTGGTAAGAACCAATACGCAGGCCAGGGAATATCAAGCGGCACTGCGCTTAGTCGGCATACCTTCTGTGCTAAACAGCACGGAGTCGGTTTTTGTTTCGCAGGAAGCGGCCGATTTATACAGCCTGTTGCAGGCCGTGGCTCACCCCGGTGACAGCGGACTGCTTAAACAAGCGCTGACGCTGGACTGGTTTGGTTTGGATGGACAAACGCTCTACCAGCTTATCAATAACGAAACCGAGCTTGATGCCTGGACGTCGCGGTTTCTCGACTATTTTCAGACTTGGCAACAAGCCGGATTGATGACGATGATGCAGCATTTGCTTCGTCAAGAAAAAATCAGGACCGGTATATCCAAAACGCTGATGGCGGAAAGGCAACTCACCAACCTGTATCATCTTATCGAGCTGGTACAACAGGCCGCCGTTGATGAGCATCTGGGCATCAATAAAACGCTGGACTGGCTGGGTAATGCGATTGTTAAAGCGAGCAGCGCTGAAGATCAGCAATTGCGTCTTGAAAGCGATGACGATGCGGTCAAAATTGTCACCATGCACCGATCTAAAGGCCTGGAATATTCAGTCGTTTTTTGCCCCTATCTTTGGCAGCGTAGCGATCGGTTAAACAGTGAGAAGCTGTTGATTAGATGTCATGAAAACGGCAGAACGATAGTCGATTTGGGGTCGGAAGATTTTGAACGATACCGCGAGATGGCATTAAAAGAAGAACTGGCCGAGGATTTGCGGGTATTTTACGTAGCGGTTACCCGCGCCAAATACCGTTGTTACATTGCTTGGGGCGATGTGCGGTCACAAGACACAGCAAACGATTCAGCAATGGCTTGGCTGCTTGAATTTGTGGATGCCGATTTTTCCGCGCAACAGGCAAGACTGCAAGCTTTACAGGATAAAGCCGCTTACCGGTTGCTAGAGGTGCCGGGCGAGTTAAACGGCCGTTATCAAAAAGCGGTTGCAGACACTCCATTACAGGCAAAAAAACGCAAGCGCTCACTATATACCACCTGGCAAATGAGCAGTTACACGGGTTTGTCGGCACTAAGCCTGCACGATGCGCCGGAGCTGCCGGAAGATAAGGCCGGAGAGCAAATGCTTATTGCCAAGTCCGAGCCCGGCAGCGCAGTAATGGAATTGCCCAGAGGTGCGCATACCGGTAATGTTGTGCATGATCTGCTTGAAAACAACGCGTTTATCGACTTGTCACGCCGCAAGGATATTGCTACGCAAAGGGACAAGGCTTGTCAACACTATGGCTTAAAACTGGAGCGGCCGGCTTTGCTTGATGAGCTATTGCAAGCTGTAGTCACAACGCCGCTGTCCGCAACCAATGCTGATTTTTGCCTGATGAATTTAGCGGATCATCAGTGCCTAAAGGAAATGCCGTTTTATTTATCCATGCAAGCGATGGATGCCGCGCAAATTAACCATATCTTGCAAGATACACCGGCTTTCCAGCCATTGACTGCCAAGCAGATGTGCGGTTATCTGACCGGATTTATCGATCTTATCTGCGCGTTTCCAGGTTCCGAGAGCCGTTATTACGTGATGGATTACAAAACCAATGCTCTTCCGGATTACAGCCCGGACAACTTAACCCATGCGATGCGCGAACATAACTACGGTCTGCAATACTGGATTTACACTGTCGTGCTGCATCGCTATTTGCAAACACGCTTGCCGGATTACGATTATGAAAACCATTTTGGAGGCGTGCGCTATTTATTCGTGCGCGGCATGAAGCCGGACCAGCCACTGAGCGGCGTTTATAAGGATAGGCCCGACCTGGAGCGGGTTGAAGCATTGGCGGCATTGTTTGGAGGTGTTAAATGACAGACGACTTGGATGCAGGAGAGCAGACCGTACCTAGATCGTTCAGTAGGCTGGACATGGCCTTTGCCAGTTTTCTTAGCCAGCGCACCCGCTTTGATCCCCTGCAAAAACAAGCTTTTGAAGCCATCGGAATGATGGCCTCTTACGAGCAAAACCAGGGACACAGTTGCATTAAAATAGACGACAATGCGCGAGCGTTGCTACTCGCTTCCGGACTGGTGGCAGCAACGCCGGACAATCAATCCAAGCCCTTACCGTTGGTTATAGAACAGGATCGCCTGTATCTGCACCGTTATTGGAATTATGAGAACCAGCTGGCGATGCAGGTCAAGGCGATGATTCAGGCCGAACATCCTGCCGAACAACTCGGCGCGATGTTGGATCGTTATTTCGAAGCGAGTGAAGAGACAGACGACCAGCGCGAGGCGGCCAAGATGGCAGTCCAGCAGTCGTTTTGCATCATTACCGGCGGGCCGGGAACCGGCAAAACCTTTACCGTCGTTAAAATTCTGGCGCTGTTGCAGGAATTGGCCGAACATCCGCTGCATATTGCCCTGGCGGCACCGACCGGAAAGGCCGCCATGCGTCTTCAGGAATCGATCGGTTTTAGCAAGGCGAAGCTGCCGTGTTCGGAGACAATAAAAAATCGCATCCCGGAAACAGTGACCACCTTGCATCGCCTGTTGGGTGCGATGCCGCCATCCCCGTATTTCCGGCATGACAGAAATAAACCGCTGGTTCATGACTTGGTCGTGGTTGATGAAGCGTCGATGGTCGATCTGGCCTTGATGAGCAAGCTGCTTGACGCCTTAAAACCCGGTGCGCGTCTAATCCTGCTGGGTGACAAGGATCAGCTGGCCTCGGTGGAATCCGGTGCGGTGTTAGCCGATTTAGCCATGGCGGAAACCCTGCAAAATAATGTTTATATCTTAAACAAATCGCATCGTTTCGGCGGCGCCATAAAAGAGCTGGCCGAGGCGGTCAACCTTCAGCGGGATCAGGTCGCCTGGCAAGTTTTATCCGGCGGAGGAGACAGCGCCGTGCAATGTCTCAATGAAGATTTAATCGATTATGTAGCGGCACAGCAAGCGGATTATTTGCAGCTGATTAAAGCCGATGCCGAATTTGATAAGGTTTTTCAGGCGTTTAGCCGATTTCAGGTGTTGTGTTCCAACCGGCAGGGAAAAAACAGCGTTGCCGACATCAATTATCGGGTTGAACAAAAGCTTGCCGAGCAAAAGCGGATTGATTTGTCAGGTTTATGGTATCCGGGGCGGCCGGTCATGGTCACGCAAAACAATCCGTCGCTGAATCTTTATAACGGCGATATCGGCATTTGCATGCAGGACGGTTTTTCCGCAGGAAAACTGATGGTCTATTTTCAACGTCCCGACGGCAGTGTTAAAAAATACCTGCCTGCGCGCGTGCCGCCCTGCGAAACCGTTTTTGCGATGACCATCCATAAAAGCCAGGGTTCTGAATTCGAGGAAGTGTTGATCGTGCTGCCCGAAGCCATCAATCCGGTGTTAACCAAAGAATTACTGTATACCGCAATTACCCGGGCAAAGAAAACCATCAAACTGGTGGCCGAAGAGGCGGTATTTGCCGAAACCGTCAGGCAAAAGATAGAAAGAGTTACCGGGTTGGTTGATAAGTTCAAAATCTGAGATGCGCTGGAAAAGCAACAGCTCCAGCATTGCCTACATAATCCGCAGGAACATGGTGGCCGCGGTTGCTCCATCCGTGGAGGTCAATACAAATATTGCGGCAAATACCTGTGCATAGGCAACACCGGTTCTCGCAGTCGCTCGAACCGGTTTATTCGAGGCCTACGCTCCTACGATCCCTTCATTTTCCTTTCCAGTTCTTCCTGGGTCAAATGCCGCACATCTTCGCCCTTGACCATGTAAATCAAATGTTCACAGATATTGCAGGCATGATCGCCGATTCTTTCCAGTGAACGGGCAATCCACAGCACATCCAGCATACGGGTAATGTTTCTCGGATCTTCCATCATCTTCGTAATCAGCTGGCGGATAATGCTGCCGTATTCGCGATCGACATTTTCATCCAGGCCGGTAATCGAGGTCACGTCTTCTACATTCATGCGCGCAAATACGTCCAGAGCGCCATGCAGCATGCCCTGAACCAGTTCCGCCATGTGTTCCAGCTCATAATATTGATCGCGTTTGCTGTCAGTGCTGGACAATTGGATTGCCATCTCGGCGATGCGTTCGGCCATGTCGCCGACGCGTTCAAGATCATTGACCACCTTGATGATCGTGATCAGCAATCTTAAATCGAATGCCGCAGGTTGCCTAAGGGCTAAAATCTGCATGCATTCCTGATCGATAGCCATTTCCAGCGCATCGACCTGATTGTCCTGTTTAATGACCAGCTCGGCCATTTCCATATCTCCGGTGGAAAAAGCCGTTACCGCCTGCTCTATCTGCTGCTCAACCAGCCCACCCATGGTTAAAACCTTGTTGCGCACGTCTTCCAGTTCTTTATTAAACTGGCCCGATATGTGCTGTCCTATCTTGCTGTTATCCATTGCCTGCTCCTGTTAGCCGTATCGACCGGTAATGTAATCTTCGGTCTGCTTTTTTCTTGGATTGGTAAACAACTCGCTGGTCGTACCCATCTCGATCAATTCGCCCATAAACATAAACGCCGTGTAGTCCGAAACCCGCGCGGCCTGTTGCATGTTATGCGTCACGATAACGATCGTGTATTTCTCTTTAAGCTCGTTGATCAGCTCTTCAATTTTTAAGGTTGAAATAGGGTCCAGCGCCGACGCCGGTTCATCTAGCAACAGTACTTCAGGTTCAATCGCAATTGCCCGGGCAATCACCAGACGCTGCTGCTGTCCGCCTGACAAGCCCAAGGCATTGTCATTCAGGCGGTCTTTGACTTCATCCCACAGCGCCGCGCCGCGCAGTGAATTTTCAACCGTTTCTTCCAAGATCCGCTTGTCGTTAATGCCCTGAATTCTAAGCCCGTACGTGACATTTTCAAAGATGGACTTGGGGAAAGGATTGGGCTTTTGAAACACCATGCCGACCCGTCTGCGCAGCGCAGCCACATTAACGGCCTTGTCATAGATATTTTCATTATCCAGCAGGATTTTGCCCTCGATAGTCACGTTATCGACCAGATCATTCATCCGGTTAATGCAACGCAGCAGTGTTGATTTGCCGCAGCCGCTGGGGCCGATGTAGGCGGTTACCTTTTTCTTGGGCATTTCCATGCTAACGTTGTGTAAGGCCTGTTTTTCTCCATAGAAAAGATTCAAATTTTCTACTTTGATGCAGGGCTCGTTCGGCTCATCCGTTCTTTTCTGATCGCGTAAAATCGAACTTACATCAATGGCATGTGTACGTGTGTGTTGTGCTGTCATTTGTTTAACCTTCCAGTGCCCGGTATTTTTCTCGCAGATGGTTTCTGATTAAAATGGCCGATAAATTCAGCCCAATAATGACCAGTACCAACAGTAATGATGTCGCATAAACCAAGGGTCTCGCCGCCTCAACATTCGGGCTTTGAAAGCCGACATCATAGATATGAAATCCTAAATGCATAAATTTTCTGTCTAAATGCAAAAACGGATAATTGCCGTCCAGCGGCAATGTGGGCGCCAGTTTAACCACGCCCACCAGCATCAACGGCGCCACTTCGCCCGCCGCCCGCGCTACCGCCAGAATCAATCCGGTCATCATCGCAGGGCTTGCCATCGGCAATACGGTCAGCCATAAGGTTTCCAGTTTGGTAGCGCCCAGCGCCAGACTGCCTTCGCGGATGGATCTGGGAATGCGCGCCAAACCTTCTTCTGTTGAAACAATGACCACCGGCAAGGTCAGCAACGCCAGCGTGATGGATGCCCACAGCAAGCCCGGCGTGCCGAAGACCGGCGCAGGGGCCGCTTCCGGAAAAAACAGATGATCGATGTTGCCGCCGAGGATATAGACGAAAAAGCCCAAGCCGAATACGCCGTAAACAATGGAAGGTACGCCGGCCAGATTGTTAACTGAAATCCTGATCAAGCGGGTGATAAAACCCTGTTTGGCATATTCCCGCAAATAGACCGCCGCAATAACGCCAAACGGGGTCACGATAACCGACATCATCATCACCATCAGGACGGTACCGAAAATAGCCGGGAAAATTCCCCCTTCAGTATTGGCCTCACGCGGCTCGTCGGTTAAAAATTCAACCACCTTAACGCCATAATGCACGGTTTTATCGAACATGCTCATAGTGTTCGGCTGGAAAACCCTGACCACTTTGTTTAAAGGTATTTCTACTTCAGTGCCGTTTTCAGTCTTTGCGACCAGGCTATCCCGCCTTATTTGTTGGTACAGCCCGCTTAATTGCACTTGATATTGTTTATATTCAGCTTCCAGTTCGGCTTTTTCAGAAGCCATCTGTTGTTCTGCTGTCGCATCCCAGCGATTTTCCAGCTGCAATTTCTTCTGTTTAAGCCGTAATTGTTCCAGGCTGTAGTTAATTGAGCCGACTTCCTTTTTTTCCAGATGAGCTATTTTCTCAAAAACGGATAAAGCTTCATCGATCCTGGCCTGAACAGCAGGCCAAGCTTGATCGCCTTCAGCGATAATATTGCCGTTCTCCTTAACCGCAGTCAGTCGGCCGTAAAAATTACCCCATTCGCGGCGCTCGATCACTATCAGCTCGGCAGGAGTCTGTTGCTGCCTGATATTGCGTTCCAGTATCCAGCGAAAATCGGTGCCGGTAATGTCCCGGTTGCCGACTTTAATCAGGTATTGCACCAGGGTATCTTCGTCATCAGCCATGACATGGCCGGATGATTTGGCCATCGCGGCCGGGGTAATGCTGGTATCGACATGTTCACCGATAATTGTCTGGATCTCCCCATTTGTTTCCTGGTAGCTGAACTGTACAACTTCGGACGGCCAGAAGTGCCCCGCTCCGCGTACCAAAATCAAGCCCAGTACGCCAATCACCATAATAAGGCTGGCACTGACTGCCGCTGCATTGAGCCATACCCAGGGAGTACCGCTTTTAAACCATAATCTGATCATAATGAGCTGTATTTTTCACGTAAGCGCTGACGAATGACTTCGGCCAGCGTATTAAAAACAAAGGTAAACATAAACAACACCAGAGCCGCTAAAAACAAGACCCGGTAATGCGTACTGTCTACTTCCGATTCAGGCATTTCCACGGCAATGTTTGCAGCCAGGGTGCGCAAGCCCTGGAAAACGCTTAAATCCATCACCGGCGTATTGCCCGTTGCCATTAATACAATCATGGTCTCTCCGACTGCACGGCCGAAACCGATCATAATGGCGGAAAAAATTCCCGGACTTGCGGTCAACAGCACAACCCGGGTCATGGTCTGCCAGGGCGTAGCGCCCAGTGCCAAAGAACCGACGGTCAAGTGTTTGGGTACGCTGAAAATGGCATCTTCAGCGATTGAAAAAATAGTCGGAATAACCGCAAAGCCCATCGCCACACCGACAACCAAAGCATTGCGTTGGTCGTAGCCTATGCCCAGTTCAGCCTTGAACCAGTCGCGCAGGGTACCGTGGAACAAAAACGTTTCCAAAGGCACGCTCACCTTAAAGGCAAACCATCCGCTCAGCAAAATGACTGGAATCAATATCGCCGCGTCCCAGCCTGCCGGGAGATTATGGGCAATGGTCTTAGGGATAAATTGCCAAGCGAAGGCAAACAGCAAGACGCCGATAGGGACAATTATCAGCATGGCAAAAAAACCGGCCAGATTCTCTTCCAGAAACGGTGCCAGCCAAAGACCGGCAAGAAATCCCAAAATAACCGTTGGCAATGCGCCCATGATTTCAATCGAGGGCTTCACGTACTGGCGCATCTGCGGAGCCATAAAGTAGGCCGTGTAAATCGCTCCCATCAGCGCCAGCGGGATGGCAACCAACATGGCATAAAACGCCGCCTTCAATGTGCCGAAAACCAGCGGCGTTAAGCTGTATTTAGGCTCAAAATCATTGTTTGCCGAAGAAGATTGCCAGATGTAATCGGGTTTCGGATAGCTCTCATACCAGACTTTCTGCCAAAGCGATTTGATCGAAACTTCGGGATGCTCATTATCGATATGCCAGAAATGCATTTTGCCGTCTGCTGACTGCATCAACAACGCATTGGCTCTTGGCGATAACACCGCTGCGCTTGGCAAGGCATCGCTGACGCGCTCTTTAATCATTTCCCGTTCGGCGGTTGAATGATAAATGCCCATGATCCCGTCGGCATCGGTAGTCATAAAGCCTTTGCGGCGCTGTTCGGAATTGATCGCAACGACCGCTTTATCAGACACTTTAAAGGATCTGATCTTTTGCATGGCAGGACGGTTCAAATTGTCCTTAACCATGCTCCATTGCGAAACCAGGCCGCTGGAATCGCCGATCATCAGTGAAATATCGCCATTTAAAAAAGCCACGCTGGTGATTTTTTGACCGGCGTCAACCACATTCTGCTGTTGCCTGATAGACGGGCTGCCCTTGTCGGAAATATTAAAAAAACCCAACTGTCCGTCATTGCTGATCAGGTACAGATTAGACTCGTCCTTATCGATTAAGATATCCGCAATGCCTGCTGCCGATTGTTCCAGAATTGAATCCGTACGCGTTAAGGCAGCCTCATCGGCAAATAAGGATTGTTCTTTTTGAAAATTAATTAAGCGGACTTTACCGGGGCCTTGTGGGGTATCGGCTGTTTTTGCGGCTATCGTCGTCGCATTCTCGCCCACTTTAACCGCGATTTTTTCCAAAGCTGCGCCGGACTCTTCCAGCACCAAAGGTTGCTCACCCAACGGGTATTTAAGCGATGGAGTGATAGCCCGTTTATTGTTTGGATAAGTGACTTTGTATTGATGTTTAACGATGACGGCCCGGCCATCGGATAAACCGTAAATAACGGCGCCCTCATTGATAGGGCTGCCTTGCGCAAAGCTGGTGATATGCGCGCCCTCAGGTATTGCCACGGCTTGCGTCAATACGGTTTTGCCGGTAGCGGCCTCAAAAAACACCACTTGCCCGCTATCGGTAAACCGGGCCGCCATCTCATTTTGCTCTTCCATCTCCAGCAACAAGGTGTTGCCCAGCGCCTGCTCCGGCACGGCGTATTCACTGACCGGCTCCGCGGAAGCTGATATAAACAGCGGATAAACCACATACAGTAAATAAAAGAAAATCAGTACGATTGCGACGATCACACTCAGGCCGCCTATCTTCACACCATAGCGAGCTAAGATATCTTTTATGAGCCGCCAGCGCTGGTAATATTCGCCAGAACCGATTTTTATGGATCGCGTAGAACCCATCGATAACTGCTCCCTGCATTGCTCTGTCTCGGCAACCGCTCCTGTATCTTTGCTGTCGTCCTGCATCCTTGCAGTCGTACCGGTTGCGACACTTTCATCGTCTGTGGCGGTCGAAGGGGGGTGTTTTTTGGGAATGTTTATTTCTGACATGCTGGAGATACGAGAAATTAAATGTGGTTATGATATAACAAAAAAACAACAATACGGCTGGGATTCGTCTTGCGAATCCCAGCCGTATTGTTGTCCGATGTGCTTTACCTCTGAGGGGGAGGATAACACCAACAGTAGGCGCTTTTAGGCGACACATTAAAAATCAACATCCCTGTTACGCATCCTTGCGCAACATCAAATCCAATCCTTAATCTTTTATTTAAGAGTGGCCAGTACCTTGTCAACAACTTTAGCAGGCAGAGGAATATAGCCGTCTTTTATAACCACTTGCTGGCCGGTTTTGGACAGTACCATTTTGATAAACTCATTGTCTAACGGTGCCAGCGGTTGGTTTGGCTTCTTGTTGACATAAATATACAAGTAGCGTGTCAAAGGATAGGTGCCGGCAACTGCATTTTCGGTCTTTGTATCAACAAAAGTCTTGCTGCCTTTTTTTGCCAAAGCCACCATCTTGACGCCAGATGTTGTATAACCCAAGCCGGAGTAACCGATACCGTTAACCGATGAAGTGACTGATTGAACTACGGAGGCTGAACCAGGTTGTTCATTTACGTTGTTTTTGAAGTCGCCTTTGCATAAAGCGTGTTCTTTAAAATAACCGTAAGTGCCGGAAACCGAGTTACGTCCGTATAACTGGATGCTTTTTGAGCCCCAGGCGGTAACGCCTGCGTCGCCCCATGTTTCAATGCTCTTTTCGCCGCCGCATTTATTGGTAGAAGAAAAAATCGCATCGACTTGTTCCATGGTTAAGCCCTTAACCGGGTTGTCCTTGTTAACCATAACCGCTAATGCGTCGACAGCGACCGGGATAGCGGTAGGCTTATAGCCGTATTTACTTTCGAAGGCTTCGAGTTCGTCATCCTTCATTTCGCGGCTCATAGGGCCGAGGTTTGACGTGCCTTCGGTCAGCGCAGGAGGCGCAGTGGAAGAGCCGGCAGCCTGAATTTGAATGTTGACGTTGGGATAAGCTCGGTTGAATTCTTCAGCCCATAAAGTCATCAGGTTGGCCAACGTATCGGAACCGACGCTGGACAGGTTGCCGGAAATGCCGCTGGCTTTTTGGTATTCGGGAATCCCAGCGTCAACAGTTTGTACGGCGCCTGCAACGCTGCTGGTTAATGCCGCAATACCAAAACCCATCGCAGTAATCAGCGATTTAGTTTTAAATAGTTTCATGATCAAGCCTCCAAATAATTTAAAGTAGCGCTATTATCTAAATACAATATGACAGGAGTATTACAGCGCATTTTTTGCTATGCTCGGCTTGCGATACAAGATAGCCGTTTGCAGGAACAATTGCTTTTTGCAGTCGGAGTTATGTCAGTCAACTCCTATTCTGTGTCATCAAAAATTAATACTGGCCTGTTACGCTTAATGGTTTAGCGATCAGATCAGTTCTTAACTTACATGCATGGAAAAATATGACCTTAGAATTTGAACTTCCTGCGAATTTAACGGCTGAACAGTTTATTGCCGGACTAAGTCATAAGGTAAGCATACAAACGATTTCAAGACGGTCTTCCTGCAAAACTTATTATGACAGCTTTGACTGGCGTTTGTACTCAAGCGATATCACTTGCGAGTTTAATCAAACAAGTTCCGCTTCATCCTTAACGTTAAAATCGTTTAAAAGTGGATTAGTTGTCGGTTCCGAGCTTAACAAGGTTCCTTTATTCAGCAAAGAATTCGAGCCCGGATTAATACGCGACACACTGGCTCCGCTGTTGGAAATGCGCGCATTGTTATCTGTATGTACTCTCGATTGTTACATTTATCATCTGAATGTTACTAATAAAGATGAGAAGATCATACTCCGGCTGGTAATCGAGGAATACAACCAGTTCAATAACCGTGTTTTGTTGCAACCGGTAAAAGGCTACGATAAGGCCGCTAAACATATTGTTAAGATATTGACCGCGACATTGGGCTTAACCGCTACAGATAACCCCATTCTGTTAACAGCCCTGCAATCCCAGGGGCGCAAGCCTAAAGATTATTCGTCAAAGCTGAATATCAATCTGGACCCTGATATGCGCGCCGATATTGCCGGCAAGTATATTTACAGCCACCTGCTAAAAGCCATCAAGGCCAACCAGCAGGGCACTATTGCGAACACCGACAGCGAATTTTTGCACGACTTCAGGGTTGCGGTCAGAAGAACCCGTGCCGGACTCAGCCAGATTAAAGGCATACTGCCTGCCGACATCAGCGCCTATTATGTCGATTTTTTCTCCTGGCTGGGTCAGATCACCGGGCCAACCCGGGACCTGGATGTTTATCTGCTGAATTTTGAGCGTTACAAAGACAGCCTGCCGACTTCAATCAGGGAAGACATCCATCCTTTATATGACTTTTTGCTTGCCAAGCAGCAAAAAGCCCGCAAGGAGTTGGCAAAAAAACTTCAATCCCCCAAGTATCTGTCTACCCTGGCTGAATGGGAGCAATATCTAAAAGAGCCCTCATACAGCAAACCGCTTGAGCAAAATGCCAGGCTGACCATTAAAGAACTGGCGGACCGGAGAATATGGAAGGTCTTTACCCGTGTGCTGGAGGAGGGTGATGCAATTACCGACTTATCGCCGTCTGAGGCATTACATGACTTAAGAAAAACCTGTAAAAAACTGCGCTATTTAATGGAGTTCTTCCAAAGCCTTTATCCGGAGCAGCAAATAAAGGGCCTGGTTAAAAGCCTGAAAGGGCTTCAGGAAGTTTTGGGCGACTTTCAGGATTATGCCGTTCAAGAGCAAAGCCTGAAATTGTTTAGCGAAGAAATGATGGCGCTTAATACGTCCGCCAATACCTTTTTAGCTATGGGCGTGCTAGTCCAGGAGCTTGATGCTCATAAATGCCGTGCCCGCAAAGACTTTGCATCATGCTTTGAGAACTTTAAACAGGAACAAAACCGGTCGGCCTTTAAATTGCTTTTTGCTCCGTCAAAGTCACACAGCCATCCGCATTGAGCGTATGGATACATCTACCCGATATTATTGTATTATTTATGGGCGAGGTTACTTTCAGGGATAGTTCAGCGTTAGTAGATTAGGATCCGTGCCGCGATTAACAGATGATGGCTGCATGGGCAGATATAATGCTTTCTGCAAAATCCGCATTCCCGCATCTTTGCAGGTCATGTAATAGATAGTGCAATGCAGGAAGCAATTGCCGGCACATGTAGCGGTGCGTCGAATATAAAATTTAACGCCAGAACAATCGGTTTTTAAACTTAAGCCTAGACTTATAAAGGTTAAATATAATGAGTAAATTCAAGCTAATAATGGTTTTTTTATTGACAATGCTAATTGTGGGTTGTGCTGGAGGCGCTAAACATGAAAGCACTGGGGAATATCTGGATGATTCTGTGTTGACCACCAAGGTTCAGGCGTCAATACTGGGTGATTCCAGGCTTAAATTGATGCAAATCAACGTAGAAACTTTTAAGGGCGTTGTGCAGCTAAGCGGGTTTGTGGATTCAGCAGCCGCAGCCACCAGAGCGGTGGAATTGGCAAGAACGGTTAAAGGCGTCAAGACAGTTAACAACAGCTTGATTGTAAAGCAGTAGAAATTGCCTGACCCACAAGGACGTGGTGAAAGCGTTTGCTCCAACAGTCTTTTCTATATAGCGTTAGCCCGGCTTATATCAGGTTAACGCCAGCTCATGCTCATCCAGTTCAAATTGCGTTATAGCGGCCGCGTCGGCGTCTTTGGCCGGTGGTTGGTCTGCTTCGGCAACAGATGCATCCATGCAGTCATCATTTTGCGCATACAGCAAATCCATAATTTCAGGGCTTAATGCAAAGTCGAAGCTGACGTTAAGCTCGTCGAGTCCGGCATCTTGTCCCGGTAAAAATTGCCGCGCCTTGGCCGTGACCCAATTGATAATCATCGCAATGCCTTTTCGTTTATTAAGATCAGGCCGATTATGCGACATTACAATTAAATTTATATGACAGGTAGATGACAATAATGTGACATTAAAGTTTCAGCGGCTTTCGAACTAAGTCGGACGGAGCATGTTACCGTCCCACCTGTTCAGAACGCTGCAAGTTAGACCTTCCAGGTTTTACGACTGCCATGGATGGCTCCAGTAAAAACCTGGAAGGTCTGCCTAACGACAGTCCGGTTCGACACGTCTAATCCAGCATTCCCGCTTGAATAATAAACTCTTCAACCGCTTTAAGACCTTGTTTGGTCTTTAAATTGGTAAACACAAACGGCCGCTCTCCCCGCATTTTTCGTGCATCCTGATCCATGACTTCCAGCGATGCGCCGACATAAGGCGCTAAATCGATTTTGTTGATGACCAGCAAATCCGAACGGGTAATGCCCGGCCCGCCTTTACGCGGGATTTTGTCGCCTGCCGATACGTCGATCACGTAAATCGTCAGGTCGGCCAGCTCCGGACTGAATGTCGCGCTGAGATTATCGCCGCCGCTTTCGACCATGATAAAGTCCAAATTTTCAAAACGCTGGCTTAATTCATCGACCGCCGCCAGATTCATCGACGCATCTTCCCGAATCGCTGTATGCGGACAGCCGCCGGTTTCGACGCCCACGATGCGTTCCTCCGGCAGCGCCTGGCTGCGAATCAAAAACTGCTGATCTTCCTTGGTGTAAATGTCATTGGTCACCACGCCGATTTCAAAATTATCGCGCATTTGCTTGCATAACGCGTCTACCAACGCCGTTTTACCGGAACCGACCGGACCGCCGATACCTACTCTTAATATCTGTTTAGCACTCATACAACTCCTCAAGAACGAAATAACCGGGAATACTGCATTTCATGACGGCTGCTGGCTAAAGTCAGGCCGAACGCGCTGCCGCCGATGTCATGATCGGCAATACTCAACGCTTCGTTAACTAAAGCCGGGATTTTTCCGGCCAACTCGATCAATAACCGCTGCCCGGCGACTTGTCCTAACGGCACCAGCTTGACCGCGCATAACACTTGGTTTTCCAGCCAGCTCCACAAATAACCGATGACGGTTTCGCGTTTCGGAACGCCCCAATTGACTGCGGCAAAAGCGAATACCGTAGCGAGCGTAGCTTCAGGCTTGCGTATCCAGGGCTGCATCCCGGCTATGTCCATCGAATCCAGCAAGCGCGCCAAGGCTTGACCGGTATGCCGGTCTTCAGCCCTTAATTCCGACGTTTCCCGGCATGCAATCAGGGTTCTGCTCCAATATTCAACGCTTTCAACATTGCCGCATTCCCAGGCGTCGTAAAGCCGCGCCAGAATCGGCAAATCGATGCGCGTCAAACAAATCGCCATCAAGCCGTTAAGCCATTCATCGGTATCGCTTGCATTGCTTATCCAGCCATCGTCGACCGCCCGTTCCAGGCCCTGCGAATAACAGAACATGCCTATCGGCAAGCCGGGGCTGACCAGTTGCAGCAAACGCAATAAGGCCAGATCAGTGACCATGGCCGTAATACGCGCCTTGCTCCGGTTCGAAAGGCAACACTTCATGCGTTACCGTCAGGCCCAGCCCTTCCAACATATGATCCAGCACATGATCGGTCAGGAAGCGAAGTTCGCCCGGCAGAATCTGCAACGCGACATGGCGGTTGCCCAAGTGATAACAAGCCTTGGCGAAGTGTAGCGCGTCATCGGTGCGCACCACCGATAGCGGCTCCGGTGCCGCATCGACCAGCACCCGGTAACGGTCGGGGCCGGTCAGCACCGAGCCTTTGCGCAGCACTTGGCCGCGCGGCAAAAACAGCCCGATTTTTGCGCCGCTGTCGGTTTTTAGCAGCAAGCGGCTTTTTTGGCGCGATTCATACGGCAACGTGACCACGTCGTCCGGGGCGGTCTCCAGAGGAGCCAGTTCAGTCAATTTCAGCATAATCAAAACAAAAAATAACGTTGGGCAAAAGGCAGCACATCGGCCGGTTCGCAAGTCAGCAGCAGGCCGTCGGCGCGGACCGAATAAGTCTGCGGATCGACTTCGATATGCGGTTGGTAACTGTTATGGATCAAATCCTTTTTGCCGATGGCGCGGGTGTTCGCGACCACGCCAACTCTTTTGTTAAGCCCTAAAGTTCTTGCAACATCGGACTCGACCGCGACTTTAGGCAAAAAGAACATCGAAGTCGCCGAAGCGGTTGTTCCGAACGCCCCGAACATCGGCCGGTAATGTACCGGTTGCGGCGTTGGAATCGAGGCATTGGGATCGCCCATCGGCGCGGCGGCGATAAACCCGCCTTTAAGAATCAGGCTGGGCTTGACCGCGAAAAAAGCCGGATTCCACAACACCAAGTCGGCCAATTTGCCGACCTCGACGGAGCCGACTTCATGTGCGATGCCGTGGCTGATGGCCGGGTTAATCGTGTACTTGGCGATATAACGCTTGATGCGGAAATTGTCGTTGCCGGGCGAATCTTCCGCCAGACTGCCGCGTTGCGCTTTCATTTTATGCGCGGTCTGCCAGGTACGGATAATCACTTCGCCGACCCGGCCCATCGCTTGCGAATCGGAGGAAATCATCGAAAACGCGCCCAAGTCATGCAGAATATCTTCTGCGGCGATGGTTTCGCGGCGAATCCGCGATTCGGCAAACGCCACGTCTTCGGCAATGCCCGGATCAAGGTGGTGGCACACCATCAGCATGTCCAAATGCTCGTCGATGGTATTGATCGTATAAGGCCGGGTCGGATTGGTTGACGACGGCAGTACATTAGCCTCACCGCAAGCCCTGATAATATCCGGGGCATGGCCGCCGCCCGCGCCTTCGGTGTGATAAGTGTGGATGGTTCGGCCTTTGAACGCGGCAAAGGTGTCTTCGACAAAGCCGGATTCATTCAAGGTATCGGTATGAATCGCGACCTGCACATCGAAGCGGTCGGCCACCGAAAGACAGCAATCGATAGCCGCCGGCGTGGTTCCCCAGTCTTCGTGAAGCTTCAAGCCCATCGCACCGGCACGAACCTGTTCTTCCAACGCACCCGGTAGACTGGCGTTGCCTTTGCCGAGCAAGCCGAAGTTCATCGGAAACCCGTCCAATGATTGCAGCATGCTGTAGATATTCCACGGGCCCGGCGTACAGGTCGTCGCATTGGTGCCGGTCGCGGGCCCGGTGCCGCCGCCGATCATCGTGGTCACGCCGGACATCAGCGCTTCATCGATTTGCTGCGGACAAATAAAATGGATATGCGCGTCGATGCCGCCCGCGGTCAGGATTTGTCCTTCCCCGGCGATAATTTCGGTGCCGGGGCCGATGATTATATCGACGCCCTGTTGCGTATCGGGATTTCCAGCTTTGCCGATACCGGCAATGCGGCCGTTTTTGATGCCGACATCGGCTTTAATAATGCCCCAGTGATCGACGATCAATGCGTTGGTGATAACCAGATCCATCGCCACCGTGGAATCGACCTGGCTTTGGCCCATGCCGTCGCGGATGACTTTACCGCCGCCGAATTTGACCTCGTCGCCGTACACCGTGCGGTCGCCTTCGACTTCTAAAAACAAACCACTGTCGCCCAAACGTACCCGGTCGCCAGTAGTCGGTCCGAACATATCGGCATAGGCTTGCCTGCTGATCCTGCTCATAGATTTTCCTCCAAATCGCCCATCACGTCCTGGCGGAAACCGTAAATCCGGCGCAATCCGGCAAACGCCACCAACTGTATTTCGCGTTGCTGGCCGGGCTCGAAACGCACTGCGGTACCGGCCGGAATATCCGGCCGGAAGCCGCGCGTTGCCGCGCGGTCGAACTGTAAAGCCGGATTGGTTTCAAAAAAATGATAATGCGAGCCGACTTGGATCGGCCGGTCGCCGCTGTTCGCAACCACCATGCGAATCGTCGCACGGCCTGCGTTCAGTTCGATGTCGCCATCGGCGGGGATGATTTCTCCGGGTATCATGATGATGTTCCTAGTTTGCTATTCAATCGGATTATGTACCGTAACCAGCTTGGTGCCGTCCGGGAAGGTCGCTTCAACCTGCACATCGGGCAGCATTTCCGCGACGCCTTCCATCACATCGTCGCGGTCAAGCAGAGTGCGGCCGTATTCCATCAGTTCCGCGACCGTGCGGCCGTCGCGCGCGCCTTCCATAATCGCGGCGCTGATAAAGGCTACGGCTTCCGGGTAATTAAGTTTCAAGCCCCTGACCTTGCGGCGTTCGGCCAGCAGGCCGGCGGTGAATATCAGCAGTTTGTCTTTTTCGCGTGGTGTTAATTGCATTGTTTTAGTCCAGTTTTTAATTTGTTCACCACGAAGACACGAAGAGCACGAAGTTTGCTTGTTTGCTAGTTCCCAAGCTCCTGCTTGGGAATTCAGTAAGGAAGCTCTAGCTTCCTGTCTCGCGAAGTTAGAGCTTCGCTATATGGGTTCCCAAGCAGAAGCTTGGGAACCCGCATATTAAATTTTCTCTTCGTGTCCTTCGTGTCTTCGGGGTGAATAAAATTCAAGTCGCCCAAATTCGCGGCGCGCAAGCTTTGCGTTGTACAGAGTCCGGCCGCGCAATCGCCCAAACCTGCTCGAAAAAACCGCGCAGCCTATCGCTTCGAGTGTCGATAGCCCTGCACACCAGCAGATCGTCAATCAGCGTCACGCCGCAGCCTTGGCTATCGCCGATTAATTGCCGAACGGCATCCAAGCTTCCGGCATTGGCCGGGCTGGCAAACAGGGTTCCGCAAGCCGAAAAGCCCTGCAATCCCCAGCGCGCCGCAAAAGCCTTGGCGTCCAGATGCAGGCGTTCCAAAAATAAAGGCCGATTTTCGCGATAAACCTGCCAGCTCAAATCCGCCAACCCTTCATCGAAACCTTCCCCCGAAGCAGGCCGCCCCAAAGATAACATCTCCCAACCGATAAAACGCGCGCCTGCCGCCAATTCGACTTTAACCGTCGATCTTAACTGCGCGCCTTGATAAATAATGGTTTCCTGCGGCAGCCATTCCAGAGCCGCGCCGCCCTCCACTTTTATCGAAACGGTCTGAACGGCCTGCTCGCCGCTACTGCGATAAAACTTTCCGGCGGCGGGTGTGGTGATCAGCGCGTGACTGTGTTGTCCGGCATTAATGCAAAGACTTAGTTGGTCGCCGCCGACAATGCCGCCCGGCGGATGCAGGATATACACATGACACACATCGCCTTCCGGGTAAAACGGCCGCTGCACGGTTAAGGGGCCGACGTGCCGGCGATTTACCAGCAGGGTTTTGTCGCGGCTTTGCGCAAAGCCCAGCTGCAAGTGGGCTTGCCAACCTTTAGCGTTTACAGTTGCGGCGTGGGCGGTCAAGATGGCTTCACCCAGTCAACAAAACCACGCCGACTACCGTGCAAACCAAGCCAAAGCTAATCCGCACCACGTTAACCGTCTTGACGCCAAGCAATCCGGTAACAATGCCCAAACCATGCAGTAGCGCTGTCGCTAACAAAAAGCCTAATGCATAACCGGCTTGATCCACTCCCGCATCGATTTCCAAGGCATGGACATAGCCGTGACTCAAAGCAAACACGGCCAGTAAGCCAATCGCCCAAGCGGTCGAGGCGTGAAAGTTTCGCCATACAATCATCCCGAAAACCGGCACCGACAGAGCCACCCATTGCTCGGCGGCAAGCAGGGTAAAACCCGCAAAGTGCAACCCTGCACCTGCCGTCATCATCAATAAAAAACTCAAAGGAATAGACCCAAGTATTTTTCCGGCCTGAGCACTACTCCAAAGACCGACAGCAAGCATCACCAATAGATGATCAATGCCAAACCAAGGGTGCGTAAAACCATCGATAAAACTATATGCTGTACCGAGAGCGGTATGCGCTGATGCCGGAGCGGCCAAAGTAAACAACAATAATGCCGAACCTAAATTTTTTACGCTGCTTGTTTTCATAAATGCCTCATTGTTTAAACCGTCAAATACCGCTTAACCATGTCGTCGCTCAATTCATCCATCGCCCCGGCAGCCACGCCCCGGCCTCGATCCATAATATAAAACCGGTCCGCGACCTTTCGCGCGAACGGCAGTTTCTGTTCGACCAGCAACACGGTCACACCCAATTCGTTTTTGATTTTGATAATGCCTTCGCGCACGTCGTCTTTCGCTTCGTCGCCTTGTTTAAGCAGGGGCGTAGTTATGCCTTTGGCGCGGTTCAAACGAATAATTACATCGCCGATTTCGCTGACGATATTCGGCTGTATGCCTTCGGTCGGTTCGTCCAGAATCAGCAATTTAGGATTCAACACCAAAGCCCGGCCGATAGCGAGTTGCTGCTGCTGGCCGCCGGACAAATCGCCGCCGCGCCGTTTGAGCATTTGTTTCAGCACCGGAAAAATCTCGTAGATATGTTCCGGGATTTTTTTGATGCCCTGTTTGCGCACCGCGCGCAGACCGGTTTTCAGGTTTTCCTCGACCGTCAGCAGCGGAAAAATCTCCCTGCCCTGCGGCACAAAACCGATGCCCAGTTCGGCTCGATGCTCCGGTTTGGCAAGGCTTAGCGCCTCGCCGCTGTAGTCGATAGCGCCGTCGCGCACTTCGATCAGTCCCATGATGGATTTAAGCAATGTAGTTTTGCCGACCCCGTTGCGACCCATTAAACAAAGGCAGGAACCGGCCGGTAACTCGAGATTCACATCCCACAAGGTATGGCTGCCGCCGTAAAATTGATTTAAGCCTGTAATTTTCAGCATCAGTCCCCCAAATAAACCTGGATCACGCGTGGATCGTTTTGTACCTCGTCCATCGTGCCTTCCGTCAACACCGAGCCTTCATGCAATACCGTCACATGCTTGGCAATCGAGCGGACGAATTCCATATCATGCTCAACCACAACAATCGAGCGCTCGCCCTGCAACGACAATAACAACTGCGCGGTGCGTTCCACTTCCTGATGGGTCATGCCCGCTATCGGTTCATCGACCAACATGACTTTAGGTTCCTGCATCAGCAACATGCCGATCTCCAGCCATTGTTTCTGCCCGTGCGACAAGATCCCGGCCGGTTGCGCGCGATGTTCGACAAGCCCTATCGTTTCCATGACTTGCTCGATGCGGTCGCGTTGCGCGCCGTTCAACTTCGCGAATAATGTCGCCCAGACGCCCTTGTTGACGGCTAAAGCCAGCTCCAGGTTTTCAAAGACGTTGAGCTTTTCAAACACGCTGGGTTTCTGGAATTTACGGCAAATGCCGGCCTGGGCAATGGCCGGTTCGTCCATTTCCAAGAGATCGATGGTTTGCCCGAAAAACACCGAGCCGGTATCGGGGCGGGTTTTGCCGGTAATCACATCCATCAGCGTGGTTTTACCGGCACCGTTCGGGCCGATCAAACAGCGCAATTCCCCGGCGTCGATATACAGCGATAGCTTATTTAAAGCTTTGAAGCCGTCGAAACTGACGCTGACATCTTCAAGATAAAGAATCGGGCCGTGACTGACATCCACCTGGCCCGGCTTAAGCGCCAAGCCGTTCATTGTTTTTGCTCCTGCAAACGGCGTTGCCAGAATCCGAGCAGGCCGTCAGGCAATAGCACGGTCACCAGAATAAAAGTCGCGCCCAGGAAAAACAGCCAGATTTCCGGCGCCCAGCCGGTCAGCAAGGTTTTGGTGTAATTGACCAGCACCGCGCCGACGATGGCGCCGTACAGCGTGCCGCGCCCGCCGATAGCGACCCAGATGACGATTTCCAATGAGTTCAACGGCGAAAATTCGCTGGGATTGATAATGCCGACTTGCGGTACATACAGAGCCCCGGCAATTCCTGCCAGCATCGCGGCAAACACGAAAATCCATAATTTGAACAACTCAACGCGATAACCCAGAAAGCGCGCTCGCATTTCCTGGTCGCGAATCGCGGTCACCACCCGGCCCAGTTTACTGTTGACTACCCACCGGCTGAGCAGGAAAGCCAGTATCAGGATCATGCCCGAGGCCATCAGCAAACAGGCGCGCACGGCATCGGACTGGCTGTTAAAGCCGAGGATTTCCTTGAAATCGGTCAAGCCGTTGTTGCCGCCAAAACCCATTTCATTCCTGAAAAAAGCCAATAACAGCGCGTAAGTCAAGGCTTGGGTAATGATCGACAAATAAACCCCGGTCACTCGCGAGCGGAACGCCAGCCAGCCGAATAAAAAAGCCAGCGCGCCGGGCGCCAGCACAATCATGATCGCGGCAAACCAGAACTGATCAAAGCCGTGCCAATACCAGGGCAGTGCTTTCCAATCGAGGAACACCATGAAATCCGGCAGCAGCGGGTCGCCGTAAACGCCGCGATTACCAATCTGGCGCATTAAATACATGCCCATCGCGTAGCCGCCCAGCGCAAAAAAAGCGCCGTGACCCAAGGCCAGAATACCGCAATAACCCCACACCAAATCCAGCGACATGCCGAGCAATGCGAAGGTGATATATTTGCCCAGCAGCGACACCGTATAAGCGGAGAAATACAGCGGCGAGCCCGGCGCAAATACCAAGTTGCACAGCGGAACAATCAGGCTGATTGCGGCCAGCACAGCCAGCACTGAGAGCGCGGCTTTATCGTTTTTGAACAGCATCGCTTAGCCCTCCACTGCCCGGCCCTGTTGCGGAAATAATCCGCGCGGGCGTTTTTGAATGAATAAAATGATAAACACCAGAACCAGTATTTTCGCTAAA
Source organism: Methylobacter sp. (assembly GCF_023227905.1). GTDB lineage: Bacteria > Pseudomonadota > Gammaproteobacteria > Methylococcales > Methylomonadaceae > Methylobacter_A. The sequence goes on from NZ_JALOCF010000047.1 coordinate 23,976, forward strand.
ACCGCACCCGCATAAGGTTCGAGCAATTTATTGGCAATGCCCAGCGAAAATCCGGCCACCAGCGTGCCCCACAAATTGCCGACGCCGCCGAACACCACGACCATAAACGAATCGACAATATAAGCCTGTCCCAAATTCGGGCCGACATTGGTGATCTGGCTTAGTGCAACCCCGGCGACTCCGGCGATGCCCGAACCGAGTCCGAAAGTCAAGGCATCGACCCGGCCGGTCGGAATGCCCACGGCTTTGGCCATATTGCGATTCTGCGCAACGGCGCGCACTTCAAGGCCCAGGCGGGTGCGCTTGAGGATTTGCAGCAACAACACGAACACCAACAAGCAGAAAATCAATATGTACAGGCGGTTCCAGGTCAGCGACAAAAAGTCATTGATTTGCAAAGTGCCGCTCATCCATTCCGGCGTCGCGACGCTACGGTTTAACGGCGAAAAAATCGAGCGCACGGTTTGTTGCAGGAACAGGCTGACGCCGAAAGTCGCCAACAGCGTTTCCAGCGGGCGGCCGTATAAAAAGCGGATAATGCCGCGCTCAATGACAATCCCGGTCAATGCCGAAATAATGAACGCGGCCGGTACCGCAATCGCCAGCGACAGTCCCAAATGATTCGGCATCAGTTGTTGTGTTACATAAGTGGTATAAGCGCCGAGCATCATCAGCTCGCCATGCGCCATATTGATTACGCCCATCACCCCGAAGGTAATCGCCAGCCCGATGGCGGCCAAGACCAGCACCGCGCCGAGGCTTAAACCGAAAAACAGGGTTTCGATAGCGGCATAGGCTTGCAGCTTGGAATTGATTTTCGCTAGCGCGGCTTCGGCCTGATTGCGCACATCGCTGTCGGCTTCCAGGTAATGGCCTTCGCCGTCTTTTTCGACCAGTTCATTCAAGCGGTTAACCACATCCTGGCTGGCCTGATCTTTTAATAATTCAATCGCGGCCAAACGGACGGTTTTGTCGGCGCTGTTTAATTGCTCCAGCCCTAAAACAAGCTTGATCGCATTTTGTACATTCTCGTCCTGTTCCATTGGCAGATGGCCGCGTAGTATCGCCAAACTCTGGTCGTCGATTGCCTTAGCCATCGCGCCGACGGCTGCGAGCCTTACCTCAGGATCGTCGTCATTCAGTTGCAAGCGGCCGATGATTTTCCGTAGCGATGTTCGCAGGCTGTTATTAACGGTGATTTTTTGCGTAGCGGAGCGATCCGCCATGCCCATACTTTCTCCGCTTTCGGCGTCGGTAAGCTTGTAGTCCGTTTCGACTTCTTCGCCGATGACGAGTTTCTGATCGGCTTTAAGTATCAATAAGCGCCCATCGAGCAGGGCTTGTAATATGGTAATGGCCTGCGGCTTTTGCACGGCGGCCAGTTGTTCGATAGCTCGGCCGCGCTCTTGCATCGACCCGGCTTTAAGATTGGCTAAAGCGGCCGGGAACGCATCCTCGGCGGCGTTTTCCTGACCGATACTCAAGGTTGGCGACATCAGGATAAAACCCAGGATTACCCTGCAACACCATCTGAAAGAATTCGGTTTCATAACAACTCCGTAGTTTAATAAATGGAACACGGATGGCACTGATTGGACGGATTTAAACGGATCTTTATAACGGTTTTGTTAAGTTCTTAAGAAGACGCGTTAACCGGAGTGCAAGCTTTGCTTGCGCTTGCAGGCAAAGCCTGCACTCCAGTTCCATAGTTAACAATCACATACCCGTGTTTATCAGTCCAATCCGTGTCCTATTTCTCTAATAATTACCGATCAAAAATTCTGCCCGGAGCACTTCTTGGTTTTGGTGTTGTAATTGCCGCAACTGATAGGCGCTGTCCAGTCGGCGATAATCGGTTTACTTTCCGCCAAAAAGTCGGACCAGGCATCGCCATCGACCAGTTTGTTGGTTTGCCAAACCGTCTGCAATTGGCCGTCGTCCTGGATTTCGCCGATCAATACCGGTTTGCTGATGTGATGGTTAGGCAACATTTTCGAGGTTCCGCCGGTCAGGTTCGGAAACTCAACGCCGATAATGGCTTTTTGTACCGCGTCAGGATCGGTCGTTCCTGCTTTTTCAACCGCTTTGACCCACATATTGAAGCCGATATAGTGCGCTTCCATCGGGTCGTTAGTGACGCGTTTCGGGTTCTTGATAAAGTCATGCCATTGGCTGATAAACGCGGCATTTTTAGTGGTGTCGATGCTCATGAAATAGTTCCACGCGGCCAAATGCCCGACCAGCGGTTTGGTGTCCATGCCCGACAGTTCTTCTTCACCGACCGAAAATGCGATCACAGGAATCTGCTCGGCTGAAATGCCTTGGTTACCCAATTCTTTGTAGAACGGGATGTTGGCGTCGCCGTTAATGGTTGAAACAACGGCGGTTTTCTTGCCGGCCGAGCCGAATTTTTTGATGTCGGCGACAATGCCTTGCCAATCGGAATGCCCGAACGGCGTGTAGTTGATCATAATGTCTTTTTTGGCTACGCCTTTAGACAGCAGGTAAGCTTCAAGAATCTTGTTGGTGGTGCGCGGATAAACGTAGTCCGTGCCTGCCAATACCCAACGTTTTGCTTTTAAATCGTTCATCAGATAATCGACTGCCGGAATCGCCTGCTGGTTCGGCGCCGCGCCGGTATAAAACACATTTTTGGACGACTCTTCGCCTTCGTACTGAACCGGGTAAAAAAGCAGGCCGTTCAGTTCTTCTATAACCGGTAGTACGGATTTGCGCGATACCGATGTCCAGCAGCCGAAGATCGACGCGACTTTATCCTTGGTCAGCAATTCACGGGCTTTTTCGGCAAACAGCGGCCAGTTGGAAGCCGGATCGACGACCACCGCTTCGAGTTTTTTGCCGAGCAATCCGCCTTTTTTGTTTTGCTCGTCAATCAACATCAGCATGGTGTCTTTCAGCGTGGTTTCGCTGATCGCCATGGTGCCGGACAGTGAGTGCAGCACGCCGACTTTGATGGTGTCTTCGGCGTTTGCCGCGCCTGTCGCAAAAGTCAATGCCGCTATTGCGCCGGCAATACCGAGCTTGCGTAGTTTTGAAGATAATCTGTTCATATTAGTCATCCAATAGTTAAAGGGAGTTTAGATTTGCCACTGAAAGCCGACTTTAACGGCATTAGTTTTTTCGCCTGCGGCTGTCGATGTGTAATCCAGGCCTTTAGTCATAAGATCGCCGTATTCCCAGCTCAAAGACACGCGGGCGTTATGGCCGTCGATGACGTAATTCACACCGCCTTCGTAGGAATTACGGTCCGAGCTGCCGCCGGGCATCACATTCACGTAACGCAAATAAGGCTGGAATTGGCCGATGCCGACTTTTTGCGGGAACAGGTACATGCCGCTGACGTCATAAGCATTGCCTTCGAACATCGAGAAACCGCCGCCCGCGTCCCTGGACGCCTGGCTGTAGCCGTCGGAAATGCCGTAGTTTTTGTATTCGCCGTTTACCGTCACCACGCCGCTGTTGGGCAGCACTTTTTCCATCAACACATCGACTGAGGTGCCGCGAAAGTTACCATGATCCAAAGCGGTTCCCGCGCCGTCTTCCTGATATTGATTGGACACCGCGACAGTCAGGATGTCGCCGCCTTTACCGTAGTAAGTACCCGAAGTGTAATAGCCGGGATTTTTTTCCACTTCCCAGAAGTTGTAGGCGAAACGCTGGCTGTACAGAATATTGTCGTCGATATTGGCGCCGCCTCTTAAGCCGCGAAAGAAACCGAACGCATATTGGAAGCGGCCGTCAAACGCCGCGCCCCAGAAAGTCGCACCGTCGTCACGGCCGAAAGAACCGGCCGAAGTACCGTCCGACTTGATCGTCAAATTGTAATCGGCCGGCTCGAACGGGGTGCCTGAACTAAAAATATTGTAAATGGCGCTGTAAAACGGGCCGTTCATTTCCCGGCGTTCGGCCGGAACCAGCATGCGGCCTACCCAAAGATTAACGTACGGGTTGTACTCGAACTTGCCGATTGCATCCAATACCCGTACTTCGCCGCCGTTGCTACAGGTTTGGCAATCGGTGTTGAACTCGACTTTCAAATATTTGTGGATTTGGCCGTTGAGGTACAAACGGATATTGTCCAGGTTAAAATCGTTGCTCCATTTGTTGCCGCTGGCGCCGGCTGCGCTTTCGGCGGACTGAAAGCTGGTGCGTAAACCCGCGCCGATGCTGACCCATTTGGTGTCGTCGATTTTAAATGTCGCCCCGGCTTGGCTTACCGGCGTATATCCGGCTGCCAGTGTCAGCAGGCCCAGTGCCGGAAGAAGTTGCTTGCTTCGTACCCCGGCCGTTGTTTTTGTAGAATCACTCATGTCAGGTGCCCCAGAATTTAAAAGGTGATTTGATAAGGCATCCGGGTTATCCGGATGCAGCCAGGAAGTTGGCTCGGAATCATTATTTTGTCCGGGGGGAATTTGCACAATGCGTCATCTGACTCATCAGTCAAATGACGTATTTTCGGTAAGCGATAATTTACATATAGTTGCGAAACCTGTGTTACATAATCCGGATTCGCATGAATGAGCTCATACAAGACCCTGCCAGGAACCTGTTTTTCAAAGCTATCGTCATTGCCGGGCTGTTAACGGCTTGCGCGCCGGGCCTGGAAAAAAAGCCGATGCAAATCGATACGGCATCGATTGGACGGATTGAATTTAAAATCGGTGCGATCAAGCAATCGTCGTTGAAACCGATAGTGGCCGGGCAGGATGTGGCGGCCCGGATTAGCCAAAATCTGGCCGCTTGGGGCTATCCGGTAGGGGCTAAAGACAATCAGGCTTTTAGCCATACCTTAACTGCCGAGATCGGCTTGGTTGAGCACAGTCAGACGCCGCCCGGTTTTTCATTTTCTTCCGGGAATTCCGATCCAAGAGCGCTCGATTTTCAAAAAGCCAAGGTGCTGCCGATTGGCTGCGAGCTGGCTTCTATCGCACAACCGACGCAATCGACTTATCTGCACATGCATTTTGTTGCCGGAGATGCGGCCAGCCAAGCGAAATTAATCGATCACATCAGCACCGTTTGTTTCAATTTGTTGAGCGAACTTAACTGGCCGGATAAATCGCAAAACCAGCCGTCATCAAGCCTTAAGCCGAGCTGGATACCGGAGGTGCGTATCGAAACCGTCGCCAGCCCGGACGAAGCGGCCAAAGCCGATGCTCCAGGCAAGACCGATGAAGGCCGTAAACAGATCATCATTCACAACCAGGGAAGCCCGGTGATTTTGAAGTTCGGCCATGAAAGGTTATAAAAAGGCGATATGAGCGCTTGCACATGCGGTTTTTATCTCTCGATTCCGCACGCTGCATGACTGCCATGCGTTGTAGGAGCGGGCCATGCCCGCGACAGTTGAGCAGCGCTTCGATCACGGGCATGGCCCGCTCCTACGGTGTCTTGTCTTATTGAGGCAATGGCTGGATTCGCCGCATCGGAACCTGCAAAATTTCAAAACAAGCGGCCGTTATTGTGCGTAGTTAGGGCTCATTGCACCAACTTAGATCAATGCTTTTTTTTGTTGCGCCGGTGTTTAGCGCGTCGGCCTTTCTAACAATCTCTGGTGTAGTTATTGCTTACAAATGCATTACAGATGCTTACAAAGAAGAGCGATTAAACAAATGCAATGAGCGGGCTGTCATTCATTTTATAAAAGTTATTGAGGAAACCAGTATCCGACAAAGTGTCTCAAAAATCCGTCGCGACTATAACGCCTGGGTCGCCAACGAAACGCTGGAAGACTATGCGCTCAGGTTTGCTCCGCGCACATTCCGCAAATGGTCGGAATTCCAGGTAGCCAATACCGCGTTCGGCTCTACCTCATTCCTGGTTCTGGAAGCGATAGGCGGCTTTCTGTCGATCAATTACGGCTTTACCAACGCGTTCTGGGCCATTCTGGCTGTCGGCCTGATTATTTTTATCACCGGTTTTCCGATCAGTTATTACGCTGCCCGCTATAACATCGATATCGACCTGATGACCCGCAGCGCGGGTTTCGGCTACATCGGGTCGACAGTAACCTCTCTGATTTATGCGTCGTTTACGTTCACGTTGTTCGCGCTCGAAGCATCGATCATGTCGCTGGCTATCGAGCTGTATTTCCACATTCCTATTTTCATCGCGCATATCATCAGCGCGGTTACTGTCATCCCTCTGGTAACGTTCGGGATTACCACGATCAGCCGTTTGCAGATGTGGACGCAGCCGCTGTGGCTGGTGCTGTTGATTGCGCCTTATATTGCCGTATTCATTCGCGAGCCGGATGCGTTGATGACGGTGCAAACCTACTTCTGGATCGCGGGCAGCGGCCAGGGCTTTAACTGGCTGCTGTTCGGCAGCGCGACAACCATAGCCTTTTCGATGGTCGCGCAAATCGGCGAACAGGTGGATTTCTTGCGCTTCATGCCCGAACTGACCGATAAAAACCGGCTGCGCTGGTGGCTGGCTACGATTAGCGCAGGCCCCGGATGGATTTTGTTCGGCATGGCCCGGCAATTGGGCGGCGCGTTGCTGGCGCATCTTGCCGTTCGTCACGGCATAGCGCCGATCCATGCGCATGAGCCCACGCAAATGTATCTGGTGGCTTACGGCGACTTATTCAACAATGCCGAATTGGCGTTAACTGTCACGACGTTGTTTGTGGTGATTTCCCAGATCAAAATCAATGTCACCAACGCTTATGCCGGTTCGTTGGCTTGGTCGAACTTTTTTTCGCGCCTGACGCATAGCCATCCCGGCCGGGTGGTATGGCTGGTTTTTAATGTGTCTATCGCCCTGTTGCTGATGGAGTTTGGCGTATTCGGTGCGTTGGAAAAAGTATTGGGCTTATTCTCCAATATATCGATAGCCTGGATCAGCGCGGTTGCGGCCGAATTGCTGATCAACAAACCTCTGGGCTTGAGCACTAAAGCGGTGGAATTCAAACGCGCTTACCTGCCGGACTTGAATCCGGTCGGCATTCTGTCGACTTTATGCGCCTCGATAGTGTCGATACTGGCTTATTTGGGTTGTTTCGGTACGTTCGCCCAGGCATTTTCAGCGTTTATAGCGCTGAGTCTGGCCTTTCTGCTGGTTCCGTGCATCGCCCTGCTCTACGGCAGCCAGCGTTATCTTGCCCGCGAGACCGGCTTTAATAATCAGGCTCCGGTCAGCCGGTGCACGATCTGCGAAAATCATTTCGAGCGCGAAGATATGGCCTATTGCCCGGTTTATGAGGGCGGCATTTGCTCGCTTTGCTGTTCGCTGGATTCGCGGTGCATGGATGCCTGCAAGCCGGGCCTGCGCCTGGGCGATTATCTGCAAAGCCTTGCACAATACTGTTTGCCGGGCTGGATGAATTTAAGCCTCAGACTGCGCCTGATACGCTTTAGCCTGTTGTTTTTGTTTCTGGCCGTTTTAACCGGCGTATTCGTCGGGATTATTTACTATCAGGATTTGTTGATTGCCGAGCACCAACCGGCTTCGTTCAATCTGTTGCTGGCGAATTTTGTTAAGGTTTACGCTTCATTGTTGGTATTTATCGGTTTGTGTACTTGGTGGCTGGTTTTGAATGACGAGAGCCGGCGCGTTGCGCATGAAGAAATTGCCAAGCAAACCCAGCGTTTGTTAATGGAAATCGATGAACATAAAAAGACCGACGCAAAATTACAGCAAGCCACCAAAATGGCGGATCGCGCCAACAGTGCGAAAAGCCGTTTCCTTAGCAGCATGAGCCACGAAATACGCACGCCGTTAAACAGTATTGTCGGCTATGCGTATATTTTACAAAAAGACCCGACCATACCGGCGCATAGACGCCAAGCCGTGGATATTTTAAAGCGCAATGGCGAACATTTGTCGGCGCTGATCGAAGACATTCTGGACATTGCCCGTATCGAAGCGCGTAAATTCGAACTGCGCCGGGAACCTATCGATTTTCCGGGACTTATTGAACATTTAAGCAGTACTTTTAAGCCGCAAGCCGAACAGAAGGGGCTGTCTTTTTACTGTCAAATCCTAAATACCTTGCCCCAGCGGGTGAGCGGCGACGAAAAGCGGGTCGGGCAAATTTTGATCAACCTGCTCGGCAATGCGATCAAATTTACCGCGGACGGTGAAGTCGTATTCCGTATCGGTTACAGTTGCGGCGTGACCACGTTTCAGGTCACCGATACCGGCCCCGGCATACATAAAGACCAACTGGACACTATATTCCAGCCTTTTACCCAATTACCGAATGAGAACCTGGACTCCGGCAGCGGCTTGGGCTTAACCATCAGTAAAATTTTATGCGAAATCATGGGCGGCGAACTCGCTGTCGTCAGTGAGCTGGACAAAGGTTCGACTTTTACCGTAAGGCTGTTGCTGCCCAATTTGGGCGGCGAACACCAATATATCCAGGAAGAAGATATTATCGGTCACTGCGGCAAACGCCGGAGAATTCTTATTGTCGATGATCAGCCGGATCATCGACAATTGATTGTGTCTATTCTGGAACCCTTAGGTTTCGATTTGATTGGAGCCGGTTGCGGTGAAGAATGTCTGGATAAAGTTAACAAGGAAGCGCCGGATCTTATTTTGCTGGATTTATCGATGCCTCGGCTCGATGGCGCCGCAGCGGCGCATCAACTACGCCAACAAGGCTATACGATGCCGATTGTTGTGTTAAGCGCCAACGCCTACCCGTCCGACCGGCTCAATGCCATTAACGCCGGTTGTAACGATTTTTTAGTCAAGCCTATACAAGTCAGCGAATTGCTTTACAAACTTAAACTGCACCTGACTTTGGACTGGATTTATCGGGACGATGAAAGCGAACAGCACAGTTCCAGCCAACCGCCTTCACTGGATATTATTAAGGAGTTAACCGGCTATGTCCGGATCGGCGACTTACAAGGATTGAATCTATACCTGACTCAGCTGATTCAGTACCACCCGGAATACACTTATTTTGCGCAGAGGATTATGACGCTTGCCAGTGAATTTCATATAGTTGAAATCAAAAAACTTTTGCATCTTACTACTGAGGAGCTAAACGGCAATGGCGAGCAAGTTTTCTCATAGCGGTATCGCGATGATTGTCGATGATACCCCCGGCAATCTGGCTTTGTTATCCGACACTCTTTCGGAAGCCGGTTACCGGGTGCTTGTCGCAACCGATGGCTTATCGGCATTGGAACAAATCGCTTACCTGAAGCCGGACATTATTTTGCTGGATATTATGATGCCGGGTATCGACGGGTTTGAAACCTGCAATCGACTCAAATCCTCGCCTAAAACGGCCGATATTCCGGTTTTATTTATGACTGCGTTAAGCGAGTTGGACAATCTGTTACGCGGCTTCGATGAAGGCGCCGCCGATTACATCGTCAAGCCGATTCGTCCTCCTGAAGTGCTGGCCAGAGTGGAAGTGCAGCTGACTCAGGCCAGAAATCTGCGCCGTGTTGAAGATGCTTTAAACCATAGCCCATTTTCCGCGCTGGCAGTCGATTCATCGGGCATTATTACCTGGTTAACACCAGGCGGCATCCGCTGGCTGGACGAGTTTCTGCAAAAGCACGCATTAACCGGCAAACATGAAGTCGGTATGCCGTTACCCAAGCCAATACTCGAATGGGTTATACAACGTTTAGAGCTTGGTGATAAATCTGCAACCTTTGAAAGCAGCCGAATGGGAGCCGTTTTTTTAGCAAAAATAACGCCGTGCCAAGGTACAGGCGAGTATCTGCTGGTTTTGGAAAAGCATTCAGCGGAGTGGAATATCGATTGGGTAAGAAGCTCTCTGGGGCTTACCGTGCGTGAAGCGGAAATATTGATGTGGATATCCAGAGGTAAAACTAATAAAGAAGTGGGCCTTATTCTGGGCAGCAGCCCGCGTACCATCAATAAGCATCTCGAACATATTTTCGAAAAGTTGGGCGTTGCTACCCGCGCCGCAGCTGTCTCAATGGTATTGCAGCGCCAGCAATTCTGAATCCAAGCAAAGCGTCGATTTTTCTACACTGCTCCGGCTCTATTGGGCCCATATCGGACAATGCGGCAAAAAATGGTAGAATCGCCGTTTCCTGTAACCTGAGAATATCTCTTAACCATGTCTAATCACTCAAAGCTTCCCCTTGAATCACTGAAACTGAATGTCGATTTAACTGGCTTTGAGTTCCCAACCGCACCTGAATTGCCCGACACCATTTTAGGCCAGGACAGGGCCCAGTCTGCGCTGGAGTTTGGCATTGCGATGAGCAATCCGGGCTACAATATTTTTGTGATGGGCGAGCCGGGCTTGGGCCGGTTATCGATGATTACCAACCACCTGAATGCCCAGGCCAAAACGCTGCCCGCGCCGTCATCCTATGCTTATGTCGATAATTTCGATAATCCGAGAGAGCCGCTGGCCGTTGAGCTGCCCGCAGAGTATGGGCAGGTGCTCAGCAAGGACATTGAGAAACTGATCGACAACCTGCTGGCGACCTTTCCCGCCGCCTTTGAAAGCCCTACCTACCAACAAAAAAAGAGCGCTATCGAACGTCAGTTTAGCCAGCGCTATAACGCTGCCATCGATCTGGTCGATAAGAAAGCTCAATCATTAAATACCGCATTGTTCAGGGAGAATGAAACGATTTCATTTGCGCCTATCAAAAACAACAAGGCGCTGAATGACGATCAATTTAGCCAATTGTCGCTCCCGGAACGAGAAATCTTTCACAAACATGTCGCGGAACTCGAAGAATACCTGGGCGACGTATTGCTGGAATTGCCCCAGTGGCGCAGGGAGATGGTCGAAAAAATCAGGGAGCTGGATAATGACACCATCAGTCTGGCGATAGAGCCGCTGTTTGCCGAACTGAACGACAGCTACCAGAATATCGATGACGTCATCACCTATCTGGCGGAAATCAAAAAGAACCTTTGCAGCACCATTGCCGACTACCTGATGCCGAGCCGGACGCCAGAACCGCAAGACACTACCACCATTAAACGGCAGCTACTGACCGAACTGTATGCGCCCAACATTCTGGTCGATAACAAGCAGGAAGGCGGCGCGCCGGTTATTTACGAACCGCACCCGATTTACCAAAACCTGTTCGGGCGCATCGAGTATGTCAGCGATCAAGGCGCGCTGGTCACCAATTACCGGCGGATTTGCGCAGGTTCCCTGCACAGGGCCAACGGCGGTTATTTGATTCTCGAAGCCGAAAAACTACTGACTAACCCCTTCGTCTGGGAAGGCCTGAAACGCGCATTGCAATCCGGTTTTATTGAAATCGAATCGCCTTATTCGGACTTGGGCATTAATACCATTACCCTAAAACCCGAAGTCATTCCGCTGAACGTTAAAGTGATACTGGTCGGCTCCAGAGATATCTATTATTTGCTGGAAGAAATGGATGATGAATTTAACGAGATGTTCAAAATCCTTGCCGATTTTGACGAGTACATTCCGCGCACCGATGAGACGATGCAGCGCTTTATACTGCTGATGATCAAGCAGGCCGAAGACTCCGGAGCCAGGCCGTTAACGAAAGCAGCCATCGAATGCCTGATCGAATACAGCTGCCGCATTGCCGAAAACCAGCATCATTTTTCCGCCCGCATCAAGGATTCGCTGGAAATCATCGGCGAAGCCAACCTGTTCTGCAAGCGGGACAATCAACCGATTTGCGACCGGAAGCATATCGAACAAGCCTTGGGCGCAAGAGAACACCGCAACGGCAGACTGCCCGAGAACATACTCGAAGAAATGCTGGCCGGCACCATCCTGATCAATACCGAAGGCGAGGCGATAGGCAAGGTCAACGGACTGACCGTACTGGAAGTCGGCGGCAGCAGTTTTGGCGCGCCGGTGCGCATTACCGCCAGCGTTTATCCTGGCTCTAGAGGCATCGTCGATGTTGAGCGGGAAGTGGAACTGGGCCAGGCCATTCATTCCAAAGGCGTGATGATTTTGACCGGCTATCTGGGACACACCTATGCCCAGCAATTCCCGCTAGCCATATCCGGCAGCATCGCGATTGAGCAATCCTACGGCTATATCGACGGCGACAGCGCCTCGCTGGCCGAGCTGTGCTGCTTGATTTCGGCGCTGACCCGGACGCCGATCAAGCACAGTTTTGCGGTGACCGGTTCCATCAACCAGTACGGCGAAGTCCAGGCGGTGGGCGGCGTTAACGAGAAAATAGAAGGCTTCTTCAGGCTATGCCAAGCGCGCGGCCTGAACGGCGAGCATGCTGTGATCATCCCTACGGCCAACAAACGCAACCTGATGTTGAAACAGGAAGTGATCGACGCGGTGGCGGCAGGCAAGTTCGCCGTTTACGCGGTGTGCTGCGTCGATGAAACATTGGAATTATTGACTGGAGAATCGGCAGGTGTGTTAGATAAAGAAGGCCTGTATCCGGAAGGCAGTATTAATTGTAAAGCGATCTCCCGTTTGAAGGAGATTTCGGATATGGCGCTGGAGGAGGATGATAAGGAGGAAGGGATTTAATGTTAGTCTTAGAAGATTGCGATGCCTAGGGGTTAGGTTTATTATCCGCTTTCGCTATAAGTATTTATACGTAAATTGCTCGTAGACATCAAAATCACGCAAAATATTGCGTGATTTTGATGTCTAAATACGTTTTAAGGAAATCAAAATGGATTGGCAGGAAATAATTAAATTTCTAGGAAGTGCAACAACAATCGCCTTAACCTTAGGCTATCTCGGTAGAAAGGCAATTGAAGCTTTCATCGCTGGAAGAGTTGAATGATATAAGAGTGATCTTGAAAAGATCGCGTTGGAACACTCAGTTCGTTTTTCTAGCCTCCATTCAAAACGAGCGGAAATAATAGCAGAAATATATGAATTGCTCAGTGCTGTAGAAAATCAGGCTCGACTGCTTGCTACTCCAGCAATGGAAAATGGAGAGCCGCCGAGGAACGAAACTTATAAAAGCACTGCCAGCTCGTACTATCGATTATACGAAAAATACAATAAAACGCGTATATACTTTCCCGATAACATATGTCAGATGATAGACAAATTTTTAACTCAATCCAAAAATCCCATAAGTTTTTATAAATTGGCCGAGCAGACGTCAATGCAAGACCCAGAAGGAAGTAACAAAAGATTGCAAGAAGATCTTCAAACAAAGTTTATGGAAGTATGGGAAGAAGTCGAAGAAAATGTACCAGAGGCGAGAATTGCCATTGAAAAAGAATTTCGTAAGATTCTTGGTGTGACAAAATGAGTAACTCACGCAACATTTCGCTTAAGCCGACCGTTTTCCACTACGCTCCAATCTCCAGCTGAGCTTTACGTTAGGTGCTCGACATCAAAAACACAATAAGGAGGACGAATGTCGAAACACAACAATTCATCATTACGTGGCAAGGCATATCATACAACGAGTCATTAGAAATAGAGGAACATAATGATTGACCAACAAACAAAACATGAGATTGCCAATGCGCTCAAGGCACTTAATGAGCAAAATGTCTCACTCCGACTTGAGGCTATTAAACGACTAGGCGAAATTGGAGTATCTCATCCTCAAATTATTGAGCGACTTAAGAGTTTGATAACAAGCGATCCGTCTGCTGAGGTAAGAACAACTGCCAAGAATGTTATAAACAAGCTTCAGATCATTCCAGACAACATTCATCAAGAGACAGCTACTCAACCGCAATTGAACGAACCAACAATACCAGGAAATGATGACGCAATCCTTGAAATGTTGCGAAAACAGTACGAAATTTTAGCCAGTATTCAGAGCCTTCTGTCTTATAGTTTAGAAAAAGAGAATGAAAAAGTGTACCATTTTCGTTCTCGAATCAAAGGCATAGATTTATCCATAGGATCATTGGTTACTCTGATGTTCAATTGGCTAATTGCTTCAATACCTGTCGGATTTGTACTTGGCATAATCTTACTTAGTGCCTGAAAGAAAACTCGCTTTTTTTCATGATTCTGCCAACTCACTGAGCCTAACTCCAGCCATTTTTCGGCGCAGGTCAGTCAATTTCCTCTTTTGGTGGTGCTCAATGGTGCAAATCC